>NZ_JBIAUL010000005.1:158484-571475 GCF_042892755.1 Streptomyces sp. NPDC001714 | reverse complement strand
CTCTCGGCCAAGCCAACCGCAGCCAACCCAGGGGCGCGGGGCTGTACCCGATATGCGGCTCCACCGCGCGGGCGCGACCAACCTGGCCTCTCGGCCAAGCCAACCGCAGCCAACCCAGGGGCGCGGGGCTGTACCCGATATGCGGCTCCACCGCGCGGGCGCGACCAACCTGGCCTCTCGGCCAAGCCAACCGCAGCCAACCCAGGGGCGCGGGGAACTGCGCGCCCAGCCACGACGGCGCCGCACCCGCCGAACCATCGCCACCTGACACGGCGACCACCGCCCGGCACGGCACCGCCGAATTCCACCGTCGCGGCTGAGCGCCGTCGCGGCGGAGAGAACGGAGCGGCGGGAAAAAGTGCCGACCAGAAAGAGGTGCCGACCGGAGAAGGAGCGCCGACCGAGACGTGGCGGCAAAGACGAGCGCCCCTGGAAAACGTGCCGTCGTGACAGAGCGCCGGTCCAGAAGACCCGGCGGAGGAAGCGGCGTGGCCGCACCTCTCGGCCCAGCCGGCGGCAGCCGACCTCACCCATGCCCGACCCCGCAAAGGGAGAGACCCACCCATGACCGAGACCACGGCCGCTCGTGCGACCCGTATGACGACCGCCTTCGACATACCCCGCCCGCCCGGCCTCACCTGGTACGTGCAGGCGCAGCAGCCCGTCGGCTACGAGGTGTCCCTCACCCGGGGACTGCTCGGCCCCGCCAACCCCGCCCTCGCCAAGGCGGTCGGTGCCGACGGCCGTACCGGCGTACGCGCCCTGGTCGTGGTCGACAAGGTCGTCGACGACCTGTACGGCACCGCCCTGCGCGACTACTTCACCGCCTGGCAGACCGACGCGACCTGGCTGGTGATGCCCGGTGACGAGGAGACCAAGGCCCTGGAGCAGGTCGTCGAGGTGACCCGGGCCATGACCGAGATGGGCATCCTGCGCCGTACCGAGCGCGTCGTCGTGGTCGGCGGCGGGGTCCTGATGGACGTCGTCGGCATGGCGGCCAGCCTCTACCGCCGCGGCGCCCCCTACGTCCGCGTCCCCACCACCCTCGTCGGCCAGGTGGACGCCGGCGTCGGCGTGAAGACCGGCGTCAACCACGGCACCCACAAGAACCGCCTCGGCACCTACTTCGCCCCCGAAGTCACCCTCATCGACCCGGAGTTCCTGCGGACCGTGCCGCACCGGCACATCGCCAACGGCCTCGCCGAGATCATCAAGATGGCGCTCGTCAAGGACGCCGACCTCTTCCGCCTCCTGGAGGAGACCGTCGCGCACATCACCGCCGACACCCTCGCCGACTGCGGCGCGGACATGAGCGAGGTCGTCTCCCGGGCCATCGCCGGCATGCTCGACGAGCTGGAGCCCAACCTGTGGGAGAGCGTGCTGGAGCGCTCGGTGGACTACGGCCACACCTTCAGCCCCTCGCTGGAGCTGCGCGCCGACCCGCCGCTGCTGCACGGCGAGGCCGTCGCCGTCGACATGGCGGTGTGCGTGGCCCTCGCGGCCGGCCGCCAGTACCTCTCGGAGGCCGACGCGCACCGCGCCCTCGCCCTGATCGCCGCCGCCGGACTCCCGCTCACCCACCCGGTGTTCACCCCCGAACTGCTCCAGGTCGGCCTGGCCGACGCCGTGAAGCACCGCGACGGCCGCCAGCGCCTCCCCCTCACCGACGGCATCGGCTCCTGCGTCTTCGCCAACGACGTGACGCCGGCCGAACTGACCCGCGCCCTGGAGTTCGTGCACGCCCACACGGACCGGACGGACGGGTCGGACCAGTGAGCGCACCGGGCCCGATCGCCGTCCTCGACGTGGGCGGGACCCATGTGCGGCACGCCCTGTGGTCGCCGGAGGCGGGGCTGGGCGAGGTCACCGACCTCCCCTCCCCCAGCCGGCTCCGCCACCCCGACGCCCCCGTGGAGGAGCTCCGGGGCCGTCTGCTCGCCACGATCTGCGAGGCCGTCACCACACCCGTGGCCGCGCTCTCCTTCGGCGCGGCGCTGGACCAGCGCACCGGCACGGTCTACGGCTCGGCACCGCTGTTCGGCGACGAGACGGCCCCCCTGGACCTGCCGGCCGCGCTCCGCGCCCTGCGCCCGGACGTCGAGTGGCACGTCCTGAACGACGTCACCGCGGCCCTCCTCCACTACGCCGCCTCCCCCCGCCACCGCGACCACCGCAAGGTGCTGCTCCTGACGGTCAGTTCGGGCATCGCCTGTCGCACGATCGACCTGCGCACGGGAACGATCGCCACCGACCCCTGCGGCCTCCAGGGCGAGGTCGGCCACCTCCCGTCCCACGCGGAACTGACCGGCTCCCCCGTCGAACTGGCATGTGACTGCGGCCGCCCCGGCCATGTCTCGTCGTACGCCTCGGGGCCCGGCCTGCGCCGTATGGCGGACGTCCTGCGGGACCGGGACCCGTACCGGTGGCAGCGCTCGGAACTGGGCCGCGCCATGGAATCCGGGGTCCCGTTCGAGAAGGCCCTGCCCGCGTCCCTCGACGCCTCCGACCCCCTCGCCGCCGAACTCCTCGACGCGTCGACGGCCCCGGTGGCCGACGTCCTGCGCACGGCTCTGGCCCTGGACCCGGAACTCGACGACCTCGCGATCACAGGAGGCGTGGCGACGGGCCTGGGCCACCACTACCGGGCCTCGCTGGAAAGGCACTTCGGGGCAGAAGGCCTGTACCTGACGAGTGAACTGCAGCCGACCTGGCTGACCGGCCGCCTCACGATCTGCGCGCCGGGCGAGGCAAACGGCCTGATCGGTGCAGGAATAGCGGCACTGAAGCGCCCCGTCGGGGGCGCCGGGAGTGACATGGTGCGGCTCCGCCGCGTGGGCGCGACCGGCCCCCACCGGCCCGCAGCGACCCACTACGCGATCCTCCGCACCGAAACCGGCCTGCACTACTCCCCCCGGCCCACCCCGGCCCCGGCCCCCGGCGAACTGCTCCTCGCCCCCGTCATCGCCGGCGTCTGCGGCACCGACCTCCAGATGCTCCGCGGCATCCGCGACGACGGTGCCCCGGTCATCGGTCACGAGGGCATCGCCCGCATCGTGGCCGTGGGCCGGGACATCCAGGACCCGGCCCTGCGCCCCGGCACCCCCGTCGTCGTCAACCCCACCCACCCCGAGGACGACAGTTTCCTCCTCGGCCACAACGTCGACGGCCTCCTCCAGGAACGCACGCTCATCCCGGCGACGGCC
This sequence comes from Streptomyces sp. NPDC001714, assembly GCF_042892755.1. Taxonomy (NCBI): domain Bacteria; kingdom Bacillati; phylum Actinomycetota; class Actinomycetes; order Kitasatosporales; family Streptomycetaceae; genus Streptomyces; species Streptomyces sp. NPDC001714. Next base: position 568,272 of record NZ_JBIAUL010000005.1, on the reverse strand, counting down.
GTCGACGCCGGGCTCGTGCTGCCGCTCCCCGAGGTCCCCCCGGGCGTACTCGGCGCGCTCGTCGAACCCCTCGCGGTCGCCCGTTACGCGGCCCTCGCGCTGTCGGAGCACCGCCCCCGCACCCTCCTGGTGTTCGGCGACGGTACGGTCGGCCATCTGGCCGTGCGTACGGCGAGGCGCTGGTACGGCCCCGGCATCAGGACCGTGCACGTCCACCACACCCCCACCGGCCTGGTCTGGAGCAACCGCGCCCCGCACCAGGCCGACGTACGGCTGCTGTCCGGGGAGCTGTCGGCCGGGCGCCTCGCGGCGAGCCTCGGCGACGGTCCCCTCGCCGTGCTGATCGCCACCCCGGCCCCGGCCACCCTCCCCTGCCTGGACCTCGCGCTGGACGCGGCCGCCGGCCGGGACACGGTGGTCGATCTGGTCGGCGGCCTGCCGCGGCCGGCGGCCAGCCCGCACCTGCCCGGCGCCGACCTCGCCGAGGTGCGCGCCGCGAACCGTGCGGGGCGCCCGGAGCCGCCGTACGTCGCCCGGTTCGGTACGGCGAGCGGGCACAAGGTGCGGATCCTCGGGCACCGGGGGGTCGCCGGCGAGCATCTGCGGTACGCGGCGGACGAGTTGTGCCGGGCGCCGGAGCGCTACCGGGACCTGGTGACGCACGTCGTCGACCTGCCGGGCGCGGTACCGGTCCTGGCCCGGCTGGCCGCGTCGGCGGACCGGGTCGTCTCCGGGCGACGGCTCGTCAAACTGGCCGTACGGATGGGCGAACCGTCATGAGCTCCGTCATGGACGCCGGCCGGAGCGCCGCACCGGACGCGCCGCTGATCGCGCTCGCCGACTGGCGGTTGCCGGGGCGCGGTGAGGCGGCCCTCGATCTCGCCTTCCAGCACCGGGTGCGGGGGATCCAGTTCGACCTCGGCGGGCCCGGGCGGGGCCCGTGGCTCGACGCGGCCGGGCAGCCGGCCCGGCTGGCGCGGACCGCCCGGTGTGCCGGGGTCGCCCCGCTCGCGGTCGCCGGCAACGTGCTCAACGACCTCGGGCTGACCGCCCCCGAGGGCAGCCTCGACGCCGGCCGGGTCCGTGACGTGCTGGCCCGGCTGCTGGACGCGGCCGGGGAGCTGGGGGCGCCGCTGGTGTTCGTGCCGAGCTTCCGGCGCAGCGCGATCGACGGTGAGGGGGCGTTCGTCCGCACCGTGGCGGTGCTGCGCGCGGCGGCCGGGGAGGCGGCGGCCCGCGGGCTGTTGCTGGCCAGTGAGAACACCCTCGCGCCGCGGGCGGCGCTGCGGCTCGCGGAGGAGGTCGCATCGCCCGCCTTCCGGCTGCTGCTGGACACCTACAACCCGGTCGCGGCGGGCGTCGATCCGGTGGCGCTGGTCGCGGGGACCGCCGGTCACCTGGCCGGCCAGGTGCATGTGAAGGACGGCCCCGACGGCACCGCGCCGCTCGGGGACGGCGACGGCGGCATCGGCGCCACGCTCGACGCGCTGGCCGAACACGCCGTACCCGTCGGGGCGTTGGTGCTCGAGAACGACCACCGGGGCGGCGACCGGGAGCGGCTCGCCGACGACCTCGACCGGCTGCGGGCGTTCGCGGAGCGCCTGGCGGCGACGACCGCGGCAACCACGACGACCGCGTCGGCAGAAACGGTACGTACGGCAGAAACGGCAGGAACATGACCCTCGTAGTGACCGCGCAGGCGCTGTTGTTCGACATGGACGGCACGCTCGTCGACTCCACCGCCGCGGTGGAGCGCACCTGGCGGCGGTTCGCCGGCCGCCACGGCCTCGACCCGGCCGTGATCCTGGCCGGCGCCCACGGGCAGCGCACGGCGGAGACCGTCGCCGAGCACGCCCCGCCGGGCACGGACGTGGCCGCGGAGACGGCCTGGCTGGTCGCGCAGGACGTGGCCGACACCCGGGGCACGGTGGCCCTGCCGGGCGCGGCGGAGCTGCTGGCCGCTCTGCCCCGGCACCGCTGGGCGCTGGTGACGTCGGCGGGCCGGGAGCTGGCGCAGCGGCGGATGGCCGCGGCGGGGCTGCCGCTGCCGGAGGTCCTGGTCAGCGCGGACGACGTGCGGCGCGGAAAGCCGGACCCGGAGGGCTACCGGACCGCCGCCGGCCGGCTCGGGGTCGACCCGCGGGCGTCGATCGTCTTCGAGGACGCGGAACTGGGGCTGCTCGCGGGCCGGGCGGCCGGTGGTTACACGGTGGTCGTCGGCCCGCACGGGGGCGCTGCCGCGCAGGGCCGGCCGCGGATCCCGGACTTCCGGGGAGCGGTGTGCGTCGACGCGGGCGACGGGCTGCGGCTCACGCTTCCGGCACGCTCCCCGGTGTCCGTCTGACCGTCACCGGGGGCTGCCGCCCCCGGACCCCCGCTTCGGCCTGAAGGCCTCGTCCTCGAACTCCCCCAGAGGGGGTACCCCCAGACGGGCTGGATGAGGTGCGGACCAGCCACAAACCGGCCCTCGCCCTCAGACCCCGGTCTCGCGTTGCTCGCCACCCACCCATCGATCGGAGTGCCACCATGTCCATGTCCACCCAAGCGCCCACCTCCGAAACGGCCCCCGCCCCCGCCGTCCGCGGCCACGTGGCCCCCGGATTCGAAGCCGTCCGTACGGAGTTCGTCCGCAACTTCGCCGAGCGCGACGAGCAGGGTGCCGCCCTCGCCGTCACCCTCGACGGGGAACTCGTCGTCGATCTCCAGGGCGGCCCCGCCGACCCCACCACCGGGCGGGCCTGGGACGGCGACACCCTTCAGCTCGTGTTCTCCGGCAGCAAGGGCATCCTCGCCACCGCGCTGCTCGTGCTGGTCGACCGGGGTGTGGTCGAGCTGGACAAGCCGGTCGCCCACTACTGGCCGGAGTTCGCCGCGAAGGGCAAGGCCGGGATCACCGTGCGCGAGGTGGTGACGTTCACCGGGCGGATGCCCGCCGTGGCCGTCCCGCTCTCCCAGGACGACCTCGGCGACCCGGAGGCGATGGCGAAGCTGCTCGCCGACCAGGAGCCGGAGGCGGACCCGCGGGCCGAGGGGATCCTGTACGGGCCGTGGGCCACCGGATGGATCGTCGGCGAGGTGATCCGGCGGGCCGACGGGCGCCGCCTCGACCGGTTCTTCGCCGAGGAGGTCGCCGGGCCGCTCGGGGTCGACGTCTCCTTCGGCATCACCCCGGAGCAGGAGGCCCGGGTGGCCCGCACCGAGTACGGCACGGGCTTCCGCGACCAGTTCACCGGCTACTTCACCAGCGAGGACCCGCTCACCCGGCGCATCTGGCAGAACCCGGTCCCCTTCCCGCAGGACGAGGAGATCTGGAACCGGCCCGAGCGCCGCTTCGCCCTGATCCCGGCCGCCAACGCCTACGGCTCCGCACGCGGCTTCGCCAAGCTCTACGGCATCCTCGCCCAGGACGCCGCCCGTCCCGCCGACGAGCCGCCCGCGCTGCTGTCGCGCCGGCTGCTGGACGAGGCCCGCGCCCCCTATGTCAGCAAGGTCGACCAGCTCATCGACGTACCGATGGTGTATGGGGGCGGCGGCTACCGGCTGCGCACCAACCCGCGTCCGACGGTGGACGGTGACTCCTTCGGGCACGACGGCGCGGGCGGCTCCGCCAACCAGGCCTGGCCGCGCGCCCGGGCCGGGGTGTCGTACGTCATGAACCGGCTGATCGCCCTCGGCCCCGACGACAAGCGGGCCTCCTCCCTGGTCAGGGCCGTGGCGACGGCGATGGCCGAGCTGGGGATCGGGGACGGCCGATGAGGGCGGGCCGGAGCGGTGACGGGATACGGCTGCTGACGCCCGAGGGGGAGCGCGTCCCGCATCCCGAGTACGGGATCGACCCCGATCCCGGTCAACTCCGTTCGCTGTACCGGGACATGGCGCTCGCCCGGCGCTTGGACGCCGAGGGTGTCACGCTGCAGCGGCAGGGTGAGCTCGGCCTGTGGCCCTCGCTGCTGGGGCAGGAGGCGGCGCAGGTCGGGTCGGTGCGGGCGCTGGCCGACGGGGACCGGGTCTTCCCGAGCTACCGGGAGCACGCGGTGGCGCTCGGGCGCGGGGTGGATCCGCTGGCGCTGCTGCGGCTGTTCCGGGGCGTGGACCACGGCGCCTGGGACCCGGACGCGCACGGCTTCCACCTCTACACGCTGGTCATCGGTGCGCAGACGCTGCACGCCACCGGTTACGCGTGGGGGATGGCGAAGGACGGCACCGACCACGCGGTCGTCGCCTACTTCGGGGACGGCGCCACCAGCCAGGGCGATGTCTCCGAGGCGTTCAACTTCGCCGCCGTGTACGACGCGCCGGTCGTGTTCTTCTGCCAGAACAACCAGTGGGCGATCTCCGAGCCCAACGAACGGCAGACCCGGGTGCCGCTGTACCAGCGGGCCCAGGGCTTCGGCTTCCCCGGGGTGCGGGTCGACGGCAACGACGTGCTGGCCGTGCTCGCCGTGACCCGGGCCGCCCTGGAGCATGTGCGTTCGGGCCGGGGGCCGTTCCTGGTCGAGGCGTTCACCTACCGGATGGGCGCCCACACCACCTCCGACGACCCGGCCCGCTACCGGGACGCGGCCGAGGTGGAGAGCTGGCGTGCCAAGGACCCGCTGCTGCGCCTGGAACGGCTGCTGCGCCGCGAGGGCCTCGCCGGCGACGCGTTCTTCGCGGAGACGGCGGCGGCGGGCGAGGCGCTGGCCGCCCGGGTCCGGGAGGGCGTGCGGACCATGCCGTCGCCCGCGCCCGAGGCGCTCTTCGACCACGTGTACGCCGGTGCGCACGCGGTGGTGGACCGGGAGCGCGCCGAGTTCGCCGCCTACCAGGCGGCCTTCGAGGCGCCCTCCGGGGCGTCGTCCTTCGACGGGGAGGTCTGATGCCCGGCATGACGTTGGTGGCCGCGCTGAACGCGGCCTTGCGTGACGTGCTCGCCGAGGACCCGAAGACGCTGGTCATGGGCGAGGACGTGGGCCGGCTCGGCGGGGTGTTCCGGGTGACCGACGGGCTGCAGAAGGACTTCGGCGAGGGCCGGGTCATCGACGCCCCGCTCGCGGAGTCCGGCATCGTCGGCACCGCGATCGGCCTCGCGCTGCGCGGCTACCGGCCGGTGGTGGAGATCCAGTTCGACGGTTTCGTCTTCCCGGCGTACGACCAGATCGTCACCCAGCTCGCCAAGATGCACGCCCGCTCCCGCGGGCTGGTGCGGCTGCCGGTCGTGATCCGCATTCCCTACGGCGGCGGCATCGGCGCGGTCGAGCACCACTCGGAGTCCCCGGAGGCGCTGTTCGCGCATGTGGCGGGGCTCCGGGTGGTCAGTCCGTCGACGCCGGCGGACGCGTACCGGATGCTCCGGGACGCCGTCGCGAGCGACGACCCGGTGATCTTCCTCGAACCCAAGCGGCGGTACTACGAGAAGGGCGAGGTCGACACCCGGGTCCGCTCGGGTCCGCCGCTGGACCGGGCACGGATCGCGCGCGCGGGCACGGACCTGACCCTGGCCGCCTACGGCCCGATGGTGCGGGTCTGCCTGGACGCGGCCGCGGTGGCCGCCGCGGAGGAGGGCCGGGAGCTGGAGGTCGTCGACCTGCGGTCCCTGTCGCCGGTCGACTTCGACACCCTGCGGGACTCCGTGCGCCGCACCGGACGGCTGGTGATCGCCCACGAGGCGCCGGTGTTCTTCGGCGCGGGCGCGGAGATCGCCGCTCACCTCACGGAGCAGTGCTTCTACCACCTTCAGGCGCCGGTCCTCCGGGTCGGCGGCTACCACACCCCGTATCCGCCGTCCCGGCTGGAGGAGGAGTACCTCCCCGGGATCGACCGCGTGCTCGACGCCGTCGACCGCGCGTTCGCGCACTGAGAGAGGCAGACGATGACCGACAACGCCCTCCGGGAGTTCCGGATGCCCGACGTGGGCGAGGGCCTTCAGGACGCCGAGATCGTGCGCTGGCTCGTCGCCCCCGGCGACCGCGTCACCGACGGGCAGGTGGTGTGCGAGGTCGAGACGGCGAAGGCGGCGGTCGAACTGCCCGTCCCCTACGACGGGGTGGTCCGCGAGCTGTGCTTCCCCGAGGGCGCCACGGTGGACGTGGGCACGCCCATCATCAGGGTGGCGGCGACCGAGGCCGAAGCCGTCCCGGAGGCGGCGGCCCGCACCCCGGTCCTGGTCGGGTACGGCGCCGCCCCCGCGCCCGCCGGCCGCCGCCCCCGGCGCCGCGACGGCACCGGTCCGGTGGCGTCCCCCGCCACCGCACTCCCCCTCGCCAAGCCCCCGGTGCGCAAGCTCGCCAGGGAACTGGGCGTGGACCTGAGGGCCGTCGTGCCGAGCGGGCCCCGTGGGGACGTCACGCGCGCGGACGTACAGGCCGTGGCCGGCCAGGACACCGTCACCGGCGCCCCCGCCACCGTCGCCCCGGTCGCCCCGGTCGCCCCCGCCACCGTCGTCCCGGTCGCCCCGGCCGGCTCCGGCGCCGACGAGACCCGCGTCCCCGTCACCGGAGTCCGCCGGGCCACCGCACGGGCGATGGTGGCCAGCGCCTTCACCGCGCCGCACGTCACCGAGTTCGTCACGGTGGACGTCACCCGCACGATGAAGCTGGTCCGGCGGCTCAAGGGGCACCCGGACATGGCGGGCCTGCGGGTCGGGCCGCTGCTGCTGGCGGCCAGGGCGTTCCTGGTCGCGGTGCGCCGCAACCCCGGGATCAACGCCTCCTGGGACGAGGAGCGCCAGGAGATCGTGCTCAAGCACCGGATCAGCCTCGGCGTCGCCGCCGCCACCCCGCGCGGTCTGCTGGTCCCTACGGTCGCCGACGCCGACCGGATGACGCTGCCCGAACTGGCCGCCGCGCTCGAGGAGCTGACGACCACCGCGAAGGAGGGCCGGACCCCGCCGGCGGCGCTGCGCGGCGGCACGGTGACGCTCACCAACATCGGCGTGTTCGGCATCGACACCGGCACCCCGATCCTCAACCCCGGGGAGTCCGCGATCCTCGCCCTCGGCGCCGTCGCGGAACGCCCCTGGGTGCACCGGGGCAGGGTCGTCCCACGCCAGGTCACCACGCTGGCCCTCTCCTTCGACCACCGGCTCGTCGACGGCGAACTCGGCTCCCGGGTCCTCGCCGACACCGCGGCCCTGCTGCACGACCCCGACCTGCTGCTCACCCGCGCCTGACCCCGGCACCGGCCCGACGAGAGCCCTACGAGAGCCCGACGAGAGCCCGATCGAGAGGACGACAACCATGCTCGACGCACCCCGGCCGCCGGCCACCGCCGCCCCGGTCCCCGCGGCCGGGCCCGCCACCTCCCCCGCCCGGCTCGGTCTGTGCACGGCGGTGGTCGCGCTCGGCGGCCTGCTGTTCGGCTTCGACACGGGGGTGATCTCGGGTGCGCTGCTGTTCATCCGGGCCGACTTCGGGCTCGACTCCTTCGAGGAGGGCGCCGTCATCTCGGCGCTGCTGCTGGGCGCCGCCGTGGGCGCGCTGGGCAGCGGGCGGCCCGCCGACCGGTTCGGGCGCAAGAGGGTCCTGGTGGCGGTCGCGGCGACCTTCACGCTCGGGCTGCTCGCGGCGGTGCTGGCCGGCGGCTTCTGGACGCTGATCGCCGCCCGCGCGGTGCTCGGCCTCGCGGTGGGCGGCGCGTCCACGGTCGTACCGCTCTATCTCGCCGAGATCGCCCCGCCCCGGCTGCGCGGCCGTCTGGTGACGGCCAACCAGATCCTGCTCACCGTCGGCATCCTGGTGTCGTACCTGATCAACCTCTGGTACGCGGGCAGCGCGGACTGGCGGGCCATGTTCGCCGTCGGGCTGGTCCCGTCCGTGGCCATGCTGCTGGGCACCCTGGCGATCCCGGAGAGCCCCGAGTGGCTGCGCGGCCGGACGGCGGCGCGCGCCCCGGCCGGGGGTGCGCTGCGGGCGCCGGGGGCGCGGGCGGCGCTGGTGATCGGGGTGACGCTGGCGGCCGTGCAGCAGTTCGGCGGCATCAACAGCGTCATCTACTACGCCCCGAGCATCATGGCCCGGGCCGGGCTGCCGGCCGCCGACTCGATCACGTACTCGGTGGTGATCGGTGCCGTGAACGTGGCCGCGACCGTCGCCGCGGTGCCGCTGGTCGACCGGGCCGGGCGGCGGCCGCTGCTGCTGTTCTCGCTCACCGGGATGGCGGTCTCGCTGGTCGCCCTGGGTGTGGTGCTCGGCCTGCCGTCAGGGCCGGTCGCCGATGTCACGGCGCTGGTGTGCATGGTCACGTACGTGGCGTCGTTCGCGGTCGGGCTCGGCCCGGTGTTCTGGATCCTGGCGGCGGAGCTGTTCCCGCCCGAGGCGCGGGCGCGCGGCGGCGCGGTGTGCGCGCTGGTGAACTGGGCGGCCAACTTCGTGGTCGGGCAGATGTTCCTGCCGGCCGCCGACCTGCTGGGCGAGAGCGCGGTGTTCTGGTTCTTCGCCGCGGTGTCCGCGGGTGCGGTGGTGTTCGTCGCCCGGACCGTCCCGGAGACCAGGAACCGCTCCCTCGCCGACGTCCAGCGGGAGCTCGCGGCGGCCCGGCCCTAGCCGCCGCGGAGACCGCGAAGGGCCCCGGCCGTCCGAGCGCCGGGGCCCTTTGTCATGCCGGCGGTGGCGGCGGTGGCGGTATCGCGCTCATCCCGTGCAGCAGCACCTGCCAGACCTCCTCGGCCGGTGCCCGGCACGCCGCCCCGCTGCCCGCCACGAGCCAGGTCAGCAGCGCCACGACGGTGTCCGGCGGCACGCCCGGCCGCAGTTCGCCGGCCACGGCCGCCCGTTCCAGCAGGACCCGCACCCCGTGGGTCCACTCCCCGGCGGGGCAGGCCCGCGGATCGCCGCAGGGGCCGTCCCGCTCCAGCCGGGCCGCCGCCCGGGCCACCACGTCCTGCTCCAGCAGCCGTACCAGGGCGAGGGTCAGGCCCTCGAGGGCCTCCAGTGGGGCCCGGCGATCGGCCTCGGCGCCGTCCGTCACGACGGCGACGGCGTCCCGGCCGACCGCCCGCACGGCGTCGGCGAGGTGCCGTTTGGTGGGGAAGTGGAAGGTCAGCGCCCCCATCGAGGCGCTCGCCCCCTTGCTGATCCGGGACAGCGAGGCGCCCTCGTACCCCCGGCTGTCGAACTCCGCCGCGGCGGCGCGGATCAGAGCGTCGTACGTCCGTGCGGCTCTCTTCTGCATGCACTCCTCCATAGGCCGGTCCTGACATTGCCCCTGGTGAGGGGGGTGCGGTGGCACGGACTCGCCAAAGTCGCGGAGACTTGGCGCGAAACAAAGCAAACGTTCTTTATGCTTTGGGTGTTCGACTGGATCGCACCGCGCCGAGGGGGATGGAGTGTCAGCGATTCGAGAAGTCCGGGACATGCGAGAGGCCCGGGACGCGAGGGAGACACGGAAGACGGGCGGCCGGGGGCGGGCCAACGGCGGCCACGCCGACCTCGTCCGGTTCGGCCGGCGGCTGTTCGGGCATCTGCCCCGGGCCGACCAGCAGCGGTGGGGGCAGGTGTACCTGCACGGCCTGCTGGCGACCCCGGGCAAGAAGTCCGTACGCCGGATGGCCGAGACGGTGACGTCGTCGCCGACCGCCTCCCAGTCGCTCCAGCAGTTCGTGAACGCGAGTCCCTGGGAGTGGGACGCCACCCGCCAGGAACTGGTCCGCTGGACCGGCGAACGGCTGGCCACCCGCGCCTGGACGCTCGCGCCCACCGTGCTGCCCAAGCGCGGCGCGCATTCGGTGGGCGTGCACCGCCGGTTCGTCCGCGAGCAGGGCCGGACCGTCAACTGCCAGCTCGGCCTCGCCCTGTTCCTCTCCGGCGAGGAGGGCCACGTACCGGTCGACTGGCGGCTGCACCTGCCCGAGCGCTGGACGGGCGACGAGGAGGTACGGCGCCGGGCCCGGGTCCCCGAGGAGACCCGGCCGCTGGCCCTGTGGGCGCACGCCCTGGACCTCGTCGACGCGCTGGCCGCGCAGCCCGGTGTGGTGCGGGCACCGGTGGTCGCCGACCTGACGAGCGTCACCGACGTACGGCCGCTGGTCGAGCGGCTGCACGGGCGGGGGCACGACTTCGTGCTCGCGGTGAGCGGTCAGCTGCCGCTGGCCCCCGAGCCGCAGGCCGGGCACGGCCGGCGGGAACCGGCCGCGCCGCTCTCGGCCCGTCAGCTGCTGCTGCGGGGCGGCACCCGGCACCCCGACGCGGCCGTGACGGCCGGACCCGACGGCCGCCCGCGCCGGATCCAGGTGATCTCCGGCCCGGCCGAGATCCCGGGCCTCAGGCCGGGCGGCGGCCGGGTCGCCTCGGCGGGCCGGGTCTTCGCCGAGTGGGACACCGCCCGCCAGCGGCTGGGCCGGGTCTGGCTGACCAACCTGCCCGAGCGCCGGATGGCCGACCTGCTCGCCCTCGCCGCCCTGCACACCGGCACGCTCGCCACCGTGTCCGCCCTGGGCGAGCACTACGGGCTGCTCGACTTCGAGGGCCGCTCGTTCCCCGGCTGGCACCGGCACATGACCCTGGTCTCGGCCGCCTACGCCTACGGTCGGCTGTCCCGGCCGGCCCGGCACCGGGAGGCGGCCTGAGGCCCTGACCGAGCGATCTCTGGGGTTTTCCCTCGTCGCCCTCCTCCCCGCTCCCGTGGAAGGATGGCGCAACCCACACATAACGAGGAGATGACCGCGTGCCTGGCACAAACCTGACTCGCGAAGAGGCACAGCAGCGGGCGAAGCTGCTCACCGTTGACTCGTACGAGATCGATCTCGACCTCTCCGGCGCGCAGGAGGGCGGTACCTACCGGTCCGCGACCACGGTGCGCTTCGACGTCGCCGAATCCGGCGCCGAATCCTTCATCGACCTGGTGGCCCCCGCGGTCCACGAGGTCACCCTGAACGGCGACGCCCTCGACCCCGCGGACGTCTTCGCGGACTCCCGGATCGCGCTGCCCGGCCTGCTCCGGGGCCGCAACATCCTCCGGGTGGTCGCCGACTGCGCGTACACCAACACGGGCGAGGGCCTGCACCGGTTCGTCGACCCGGTCGACGAGCAGGCGTACCTCTACACCCAGTTCGAGGTGCCGGACGCCCGCCGGGTCTTCGCCTCCTTCGAGCAGCCGGACCTGAAGGCGACCTTCCAGTTCACCGTGAAGGCGCCGACGGGCTGGACGGTCGTCTCGAACTCTCCGACGCCCGAGCCCAAGGACGACACCTGGGTCTTCGAGCCGACGCCGCGCATCTCGTCGTACATCACCGCCCTGATCGTCGGCCCGTACCACTCGGTGCACAGCGTGTACGAGAAGGACGGCCAGAGCGTCCCGCTCGGCATCTACTGCCGGCCGTCCCTCGCCGAGTTCCTCGACTCGGACGCGATCTTCGAGGTGACCCGGCAGGGCTTCGACTGGTTCCAGGAGAAGTTCGACTACGCGTACCCGTTCACCAAGTACGACCAGCTGTTCGTGCCGGAGTTCAACGCGGGCGCGATGGAGAACGCGGGCGCGGTGACCATCCGCGACCAGTACGTCTTCCGGTCCAAGGTGACCGACGCGGCGTACGAGACGCGGGCCGAGACCATCCTGCACGAGCTGGCCCACATGTGGTTCGGCGACCTGGTCACCATGGAGTGGTGGAACGACCTGTGGCTGAACGAGTCGTTCGCCACCTACACCTCCATCGCCTGCCAGGCGTACGCCCCCGGCTCGCGCTGGCCGCACTCGTGGACAACGTTCGCCAACTCCATGAAGACCTGGGCGTACCGGCAGGACCAGCTGCCCTCCACCCACCCGATCATGGCCGAGATCCGGGATCTCGACGATGTGCTGGTGAACTTCGACGGCATCACCTACGCCAAGGGCGCCTCGGTCCTGAAGCAGCTGGTCGCGTACGTCGGCATGGACGAGTTCTTCAAGGGCGTGCAGGCGTACTTCAAGCGGCACGCGTTCGGCAACACGCGCCTGTCCGACCTGCTGGGCGCCCTGGAGGAGACCTCCGGGCGTGACCTGAGCACCTGGTCGAAGAAGTGGCTGCAGACCGCCGGGATCAACATCCTGCGCCCGGAGGTGGAGACGGACGCCGACGGTGTCGTCACCTCCTTCGCCATCCGCCAGGAGGCCCCGGCACTGCCGGCCGGCGCGAAGGGCGAGCCGACGCTGCGTCCGCACCGGATCGCGATCGGCCTGTACGACCTCGACGAGGCGACCGGCAAGCTGGTGCGCACCGACCGGATCGAGCTGGACGTGGACGGCGAGCTGACCGCCGTACCGCAGCTGTCCGGCCGCCGCCGGCCTGCGGTGTTCCTGCTCAACGACGACGACCTGTCGTACGCCAAGGTGCGCCTGGACGAGCAGTCGCTGCACTTCGTCACCGAGCACCTCGGCGACTTCGAGTCCTCGCTGCCCCGTGCGCTGTGCTGGGCCTCGGCCTGGGACATGACCCGGGACGCGGAACTCCCCACCCGCGAGTACCTGTCCCTCGTGCTGTCCGGCATCGGCAAGGAGTCGGACATCGGTGTCGTCCAGTCCCTGCACCGCCAGGTGAAGCTCGCCATCGAGCTGTACGCCGACCCGACCGCCCGCGAGGCCCTGCTCACCCGCTGGACCGACGCCACGCTGGCCCACCTGCGGTCCGCCGCGCCGGCGAGCGACCATCAGCTGGCCTGGGCCCGCGCCTTCGCGGCCACCGCCCGCACCCCGGAGCAGCTGGACCTCCTGGACAGCCTGCTGGAGGGCACCCACACCATCGAGGGCCTGGCCGTCGACACCGAGCTGCGCTGGGCGTTCGTGGAGCGGCTGGCGGCGGTCGGCCGCTTCGACGAGGCGGAGATCGCGGGCGAGTACGAGCGGGACCGGACGGCCGCCGGTGAGCGGCACGCGGCCACCGCCCGCGCCGCCCGCCCGACCGAGGAGGCGAAGGCGGAGGCCTGGGCGTCGGTCATCGACTCCGACAAGCTGCCCAACGCCGTGCAGGAGGCGGTGATCGGCGGCTTCGTCCAGACCGACCAGCGCGAGCTGCTGGCGCCGTATACCGACAAGTACTTCGAGATCCTGAAGTCGGTGTGGGACTCCCGCTCGCACGAGATCGCCCAGCAGATCGCGGTCGGCCTCTACCCGTCCCTCCAGGTCTCCCAGGAGACCCTGGCCAAGACGGACACCTGGCTGGCCACGGCCCAGCCGAACGCGGCCCTGGCCCGGCTCGTCTCGGAGTCCCGCGCGGGCGTCGAGCGCGCCCTGAAGGCCCAGGCGGCGGACGCGGCCGCCCAGTAGGCGGTACGTCGTCGGGGCGCCCGGTGGGATCTCCACCGGGCGCCCCACCCTATGCGCGAAGTACCCATCACCCAGGACGAGTTGAGTATCCGTGCTCACGCCGGGGGCGCCCGCGCGTTGCGAGGATCGACGCAACGGCGCGGCAGAGAGCGCCGGGTCGTCCGGCTCAGACAGCCTGAGCCGCCCTGAGCCAGTCACGGAGAACTCGCCATGTCCCGTCGTATCGCCCTGTCCGTGGTCGCCGGTGTCGTCGTGCTCGGAGGTGCCGGGGCCTTCGCCCTCGCCTACGCCGGCGACCAGAAGCCGTCGCCCGCCCTGGCGCACAGCACCGTCCGCTACACCGCTCCCGAGGGCGGCCACAAGGGCTCGCTCTCCTTCACCACCGAGGTCACCGCGCCCTCCGGCGTCAAGAACCTGAAGGTGCTGGCCTGGCCGGAGAAGTCCGGGTTCGCGACGGAGCCGCTGACCGCCAAGGACATGGCCGAAGTGGAGTCGGCGACCTGCACGCCGGCCGGCGGTAACACCGTCCGGTGCGTGTACAAGGCCGCGGTGTCCGACGCCGACGCCGCGGGGTCCGCGCACGGCGCCTGGCACATCGCCGTGCTCGCCACGGCGAAGGACGGGCACACCACCCTCGACACCAAGGCCGCGGACTTCACCCTCGCCTGAACCGGTCACCCGACGTGGGTGGCCAGCGCCTTCTCGATGTCCGGCAGCCGGGCGTCCTCGCCCGCCCAGGCCACGTATCCGTCGGGGCGCACCAGAACGGCCGTACGGCGGCCGCTCCGCCAGTGCGCCACGGCCAGCCGGTCGCCGTACGGGGTGGCCGCGCCCGTGCCGTACGGACCCGCGGCGGGGGTGACCAGCACGAACCGGCCGCCGCGCAGGGCCTCGTACAGGCGGCCGCCGCCGGGGGCGGCGGCCAGGGCGAGGTCGGGGACCCGGGTGCCGGTGAGGCGGTGGGCGCCTCGCGGTGCGGGGTAGTCGTAGCCGATGCCGGTGACCTGGGCCATGATCCTGCGGCGGACCGGGGCGGCATGGCCGAGCGCGCGGATGAGCAGGCCGCGCACCGCCAGCATGGGGCCCTTGGCCATGGCGAGGCGGACGATGGCGCCGCTGCTGCGCAGGACCGACCTGCCGACCGGGTGGCGTTCGCTCTGGTAGGTGTCGAGCAGGCCGGGATCCGCGTGGCCGTGCAGCACGGCGGCGAGCTTCCAGCTCAGGTTGGCCGCGTCCTGCAGTCCGGTGTTCATCCCCTGACCGCCGGCCGGGGTGTGCACGTGCGCCGCGTCGCCGGCCAGGAAGACCCGGCCGACCCGGTAGCTGGGCACCTGGCGCTCGTCGCTGTGGAAGCGGGACATCCAGCGGGCGTCGTGCATCCCGTAGTCCTTGCCCAGGGCGAGCCGGGTGATCTCCCTGACCTCGTCGAGGCCGACCGGCTCGTGGTCGGGGACGTCCCGGCCGCGGTGCCAGCAGATGACGCGGTAGTAGCCGTCGCCGAAGGGCGCCAGGAACGCGAACGCGTCGCCGACCGCGGCGGCCGTCAGCAGCGTCTCGGGCTTCTCGGCGAGCAGCACGTCGGCGAGGACCACGGACCGGATCGCCGACCTGCCCGGGAACGGCAGCCCGACCGCCTCCCGCACCGCGCTGTGCATGCCGTCGGTGCCGACCACGTACGCGGCCCGCAGGCTCTCACCACCCTTGACGCGCACGGTGACCCCGGCGGCGTCCTGGGTCAGGCCGGTCACCTCGCACTCGTTGCGGAAGTCGACGCCCGCCTCGGCCGCCCGGCGCTCCAGCACCTTCTCGACCTCGTACTGCGGGAGGACGAGGACGTGCCGGAAGCGGGAGGGCAGGGTGCCGAGGTCGAGGGTGAGCCCGTTGAAGAGGTTGAGCCGGCCGAGGGGTTGGCCGACGGCTTCGAGCGGGTCGGCGAGACCCCGGGCGTCGAGCTGCTCCAGGGCGCGGGCGTGCAGGACGAAGGCGCGGGAGAGGTTGCTGATCTTGTGGGGGCGCTTTTCGAGGAGCGTGACCGGGATGCCGGCGGCGGCGAGGTCACCGGCGAGGAGCAGGCCGGTGGGGCCGGAGCCCACGACGATCACACGGGAGGTTTCGGGGGTGCCAGTCGTGCCGTTCATGAGGGCCTCCTGGATGCCTATACCCACGCCCGTTTGCCAACATTTGTTGACCAACGGGCGTCGACCAACAGACGTTGACCAACACTTGTTGACCAACGCTTGTTGACCAACCTAAGGCGGGCCCGATCCGCAGTCAACACTTGTTGGCCCACATTTGTTGGCCTACGCTCGTTGGCATGACCGGCACCCCCAGCAGAAGCACAGTTTCCGGGAACGGCCCGGCGGCGCGCCGCTCCGACGCCAGCCGCTCCGCCATCCTGGCCGCCGCCCGCGAACGCTTCGCCGCCGACGGCTACGAGCGCGCCACCATCCGCGCCATCGCCAAGGACGCCCGTATCGACCCCTCGATGGTCATGCGCTACTTCGGCAGCAAGGACGGCCTCTTCGCGGCCGCCGTCACGCTCGACCTGCGGATGCCCGACGTGTCCCAGGTACCGCGCACCGAGGTCGGACACGCGCTGGTGGGCCACTTCCTGGACATCTGGGAGGCGAACGAGGAGCTCACCGCGGTGCTGCGGGTCGCCGTCACCAACAAGGCGGGCGCCGAGCGCCTGCAGGGCATCTTCCGGGAGCAGGTGGTGCCGGTGGCGCAGCGGCTGTGCCCGGATCCCGAGCAGGTGGCGACGCGGGCGGGGCTGTGCGCGGCGCAGCTGATGGGGCTCGCCCTGACCCGTTACGTGGTGCGGCTGCCGCCGGTCGCGGCGCTGGTCCGGGAGGAGATCGTGGCGTGGCTCGGGCCGACCGTGCAGCGGTACCTGACCGCGCCGAGCCCCTGAGCGAAGCGCCGAGGGCGCCGGTCGGCTCCCGTACGTGCGGTACGTACGGGAGGCGACCGGCGCCCTCGGTGGAGTAGGGAGCTTCGGGCCTACGCCTTGGCCTTCGGCTTGGTGACCCGGACCTTGGACTTGTCCAGCACCATCACCAGACCGGCGATGACCGCGAAGAGCACGAGCGGGATCAGGACGTACAGACCCAGCGTCTGGACGACGCTCAGGCCGTTGCCGGGGTCGTCACCGTCGTCGCGCGCAAGCGCGAGGGCGGGCGACGACATGAGCAGCATCATCAGCGTCGTACCGGCAGCCAGGGCGCCGGCGCGCAGGGCGTTCTTCTTGTCCACGAAGCCAAAGTTAGCGGGCCGACCTGGGGGGCGCGCGCCCGGGGGTACCCGTAAGCCGCCGTGGCCCGGGGCGCGGGTGGATCCCCGGAGAAAGGTGACGTGAACTGTCACCTTTGGCAGGCACCGTGGTGACATGGACCAGGACCTCAGCACCCACGACCTCAGCACCCAGGACGTCAGCACCCAGGACGCCCGGGACGTCAGCACCCGGCTCGCCGGCCGGATCGCGCTCGTCGCCGGGGCCACCCGCGGCGCCGGACGGGCCCTCGCCGTCGAACTCGGCCGCGCCGGCGCCACCGCCTACGTCACCGGCCGCACCACCCGCGAGCGCGCCAGCGAGGTCGGCCGGACCACGGAGACCATCGAGGAGACCGCGGAGCTGGTCACCGCGGCGGGCGGCACCGGCATCGCCGTCCCCACCGACCACCTGGACCCGGACCGGGTCCGGGTCCTCGTCGAGCGGATCGGCCGTGAACAGGGGCGGCTCGACATCCTCGTCAACGACCTCTGGGGCGGCGAGCACCTGCTCGCCGGCTCCGTCTTCGGCAGGAAGAGCTGGGAGACACCGCTCGCCGACGGCCTGCGGATCCTGGACCTCGGGGTGCGCTCGCACGTGATCACCGCGGCCCTCGCCCTCCCGCTCCTGGTCCGCTCGGACGCGCCACTGCACGTGGAGGTCACCGACGGCACGGCGGTCTCCAACCGCCGTTACCGCGAGAACCTCTACTACGACCTCGCGAAGAACGCCCCGATCCGCATCGCCTTCGGACTGGGCCAGGAGCTGGCGGAGTACGGGGGCACGGCGGTCGCCGTCACGCCGGGCTTCCTGCGCTCGGAGCAGATGCTCGCCCATTTCGGCGTGACCGAGGAGAACTGGCGCGACGCCGTCGCCCAGGATCCGCACTTCGCCGTCGCCGAGTCGCCGCACTACCTCGCCCGCGCGGTCGCCGCGCTCGCCGCCGACCCGGACCGGGCCGCCCGCTGGAACGGCAGGTCCACCTCCAGCGCCGAGCTCGCCAGGACCTACGGCGTACGGGACGTGGACGGCAGCCGGCCGGACGCCCTGGCGTACTTCGAGGACGTCTTCCACGGCGGGAAGGACGGCTCGCCGGACGACTACCGCTGATCGTCCGACGCACCCCGCTGATCGTCCGACGCACCCCGCTGGTCCCCCGGCGCCGCGTCGTACAGCGCGGCCAGGGCCCGCGCGTGCTCGCGGAAGCGGGCGCGCAGGCCCGCCGGGGCCAGCACCTCCACGTCCGCGCCCAGCCCGGTCAGCTGCCCGAAGGCGACGTCCTCCGACTCCACCGGCAGGTCCAGCGTGACCTGCCCGGCGGCGTCCGGCGCGGTCGCGGACGCCAGCGCTCCGGCCACGCCGGCCGGGTCCGCCACGGCGGGCAGGCGACGCACGCCGCGCCCGGTCAGCCGCACGGTGACGGTCGTGCGCAGCAGCGCCCGGGCGAACCCTGCGGCGTGGGCCTGCCAGTGCGCGGCCAGGTCGAAGGACGGGTCGCGGACGAAGGGGTCGCCGGCGCCGGAAGCGGGGGCGAGTGCCGTGACGCGGTCGACGCGGTAGGTACGCCAGGTGCTGTCCCGGCCAGGCCGCTCGGCCGGGACCCGGCCCACGACGTACCAGACCCCCGCTTTCAGGACGAGCCCGTACGGCTCCAGCAGGCGGGTCACCGTGTGGGGCGGCGCGCCGTCCCGGCCCGGCCGGGCGTAGTCCAGCTCGACGGTGCGGTCGGACCACACGGCGCGGGCCAGCTCCGGGAGCAGCTCCGGTGCGGACGGCTCGCGGAACCAGGCCGGGGCGTCCAGGTGGAAGCGGCGCACCGACGCCTCGGCCGCCGCGCGCAGCGAAGGGAGCAGGGTGGCCGACAGCTTCAGCCGGGCGGTGTCCGCCGCGTCCGACAGTCCCAGGTCGCGCAGGGCCGTGGGCAGGCCGGAGAGGTAGAGCGTCTCCGCCTCGGTGGGATGCAGCGTGGTGAGCCGGGTCCGGTGGCCCGGCGCCAGGCGGTAGCCGCCCGCTCGGCCGCGCTCGGACCGGATGGGAACGCCCGCCTCCTGCAGGGCCTGGACGTCACGGATCACCGTGCGCCGGGAGACGTCCAGCTCGCGGGCGAGGGCGTCGGCGGTCAGGCCGGGGCTGGACTGGACGAGAAGCGCCATGCGGATCAGGCGGGCGGCACGCATGACTCAAGGATCGTGGACCGGCGCCCCGGACGGCTCCCGGCCCCCGAACGGCTGCCGGGGACCGGCCGGCTCACGCCGGGGACCGGGTCGTCGTCAGGGTGCCGCGGACGGGCGGTCCGTGTGCAGGGTCCGGAACAACGCCCGTACCCGCTCCGAGGCCGTCAGCTCCTCCAGTGTCACCGGGCGGCCCTTGGCGTCGGCGATCGGAAGCCGCCAGTTCGGGTACTGGTCCCAGGTGCCGGGGAGGTTCTGGGGGCGGCGGTCGCCGACGGCGTCCGGGAGCCAGACGCCGATCATGCGGGCCGGGGTGCGGAGCAGGAAGCGGTGGACGGCCCGGATCTCGGCCTCCTCGTCGCCGGACTCGGACGCGGCGAGCAGGCCCAGCCGGGTCAGCAGGGCCAGCCATTCCGCGGTGTCGGCCGCCGCTTCGGCCCGTTCCTCCGCCAGGGGGCGGGTGAGCAGGCCGAGGCGGTCGCGGAGTTCGACGTGTTCACCGGTGAGGCGGGCGGCGGTGGGCGGCAGGTCGTGGGTGGTGGCGGTGGCGAGGCAGTCGGCGCGCCAGCGTTCCGGGGGCAGCGGGCGGCCGTCGCCCTCCCAGTCCCGTTCGAACCAGAGCACGGACGTGCCGAGCACCCCGTGCCGCTGGAGCGTCTCGCGCACCCCCGGCTCCACCGTGCCCAGGTCCTCCCCGATCACCACCGCTCCGGCACGGGTCGCCTCCAGCGCCAGCAGGGCGAGCATGGCCTCGGCGTCGTAGCGGACGTAGGTGCCCTCGGTGGGCGGGCTGCCCTGCGGTACCCACCACAGCCGGAACAGGCCCATCACATGGTCGATGCGCAGGGCCCCGGCGTAGCGGAAGAGGGCGCGCAGGAGTTCGCGGAAGGGGGCGTGGCCGGAGGCGGCGAGGCGGTCGGGGCGCCAGGGCGGCAGGCCCCAGTCCTGGCCGCGGGCGTTGAAGGCGTCGGGCGGGGCGCCGACGGACATCCCGGCGGCGAAGTGGTCCTGCTGGGCCCAGGCGTCGGCGCCCGCGGGGTGCACGCCGACGGCGAGGTCGTGCACGATCCCGACCGGCATCCCGGCCTCGCGGGCGGCGCGCTGGGCCGCGGTGAGCTGGGTGACGGTGAGCCAGGCGAGGCGGGCGTGGAAGCCGACGCGGCCGGCCAGTTCGGCGCGGGCGCGGGCGGTCTCCGGCGAACGGGGGTCGCGCAGGGCCTCGGGCCACCGGTGCCAGTCGGAGCCGTGCCGCTCGGCGAGCGCGTACCAGGTGGCGTGGTCCTCCAGGGCCTGCCCCTCCTCGGCGCGGAAGGCGTCGTAGGCAGCCTGCCGGTCGGCGGCGAGCGGGGCGGCGGCCGCCTTCTCCAGCGCCTCCCGCTTCAGCTCCCACACGGCGTCCCGGTCGATGAGGGCGCCCTGGTCGAGGACGGCGGAGCGCAGGCGCCCGGCACGCAGGCCGGCACTGTCGTCCGCGGTGTACTCGGGGACGGCCTCCGGCCGCAGGTGCACCGGGTCGGGGAAGCGGCGGGAGGAGGGCCGGTAGGGGGACGGGTCGGTCGGGACTCCGGGTACCGCCGCGTGCAACGGGTTGACCTGCACGAATCCCGCGCCGGCGGTGCGTCCGGCCCAGCCGGCCAGCTCGGCGAGGTCGCCGAGGTCGCCCATGCCCCAGGAGCGGCGGGACAGGAGCGAGTAGAGCTGGACGAGGATTCCGTACGAGCGGCCGGCGGGGGTGGGCAGCCGGTCGGGGGCGACGACCAGGTGGGCGCGGGCGGTGCGGCCGTCGGGGGCGGCGGCGGTCAGCAGATGCACCCCGGGCGGCAGGCCCCGCACGTCGTCCCGGTTCTCCCCGTCCTCCGTCCGCACCTCCAGGCGGGTGCCCGCGGGCAGGCCGAGGGCGATCTCGCCGGTGCCCGCCCAGTGGACGACCGTCGGCGGCAGCAGCCGTCCGGCGAGTTCCCGCTCCCGGTCGGCGAGGGCGGTGCGGACGGCCTCCGGGCCGCTCGCGTCGACGCCCAGCGCGCCCAGCGCGGCGGTCACGGCACCGGCGGAGGCGGCGACCGTGCGGTCCGGGGCGGGGCTGTAGGAGGTGGCGACGCCGTGCAGCTCCGCGAGCCGGCACAGCCCCGGGTCCAGGGCTTCGTTCATCTACAACCCCGGCTCGCTGGTCAGCGGGACCGCGTCGGCCAGCGGCGGTTCGCTGGTGAGGGGCTCGGCGTCGGGCAGCGGCGGCTCACTGGTCAGCGGGGCCTGCGCGCAGGCGCTCTCGGCGCTGAACACGCACAGGTGGGGCTCCTCCGCGGTCTGCACCGGGGGTTTGAACTGGGCCGGGATCGGATGATGAACCGTTGCGGCCACGGCGGCCTCCTCGTCATGACGTCGGGTACGGCGGCGTGAAGCCGGGTCAGAGCAGGCCTACCCAGTCGATGCGAGGGCACTCCCCGCGACCGTCCCGCGGACGGCGATCAGCGGGGCGACGCGACGGGCTCCGCCCAGGCCACGTCCCACTATTCACTCAGTACATGTATCCAGTGTATACTGGTGCCCATGAGCACCCGGCACATCCTTCTGGGGCTGCTGGAGGCAGGGCCGAGCCATGGCTACGACCTCAAACGGCGCCACGACGAACGCTTTCCGCAGGCCCGTCCGCTGGCCTACGGACAGGTGTACACGACCCTGCAACGCCTGGTCCGTGACGGTCTGGCCGAGGTCGAGGGGACCGGCGCCGACGGGGGGCCGGAGCGGACGCTGTACCGGTCGACGGACGACGGGGCCCGTGAACTGGCCCGCTGGGCCGGGGAGATCGCGCCGCCCGCGCCCTTCGTGGCGAACGAGATCTTCGCCAAGGTCGTCGTCTCGATCCTGGCCGGCGGCGATCCGGCCGCCTATCTGGACGCCCAGCGTGCCGCGCACATGGAGCGGATGCGGGAACTCACGGCCGTGAAGACGGCCCGGGGCGCCGATCTGGCGACCGTGCTCTCGGCGGACTATGCGCTCAACCACCTCGATGCCGACCTCCGCTGGATGAACACCACGGCGGCCCGGCTGACCACTCTGACCGCGGAGGTCGACGCAGCATGAGCAACAAGGGGGACTCCTCGGTGCCGCTTCTGGCGGGCCGTGACCTCGTCAAGGCGCACGGCAGGACAGCGGCACTGCGCGGCGCGTCCGTCGAACTGCGCCCCGGCGAGATCCTCGCCGTGACCGGGGCCAGCGGCAGTGGCAAGTCCACGCTGCTGCACTGCCTGGCCGGGATCGTGCGACCGGACGCCGGCTCGGTGGCCTACGACGGACTGCGGCTCGACCGGCTGCCGGAGAAGCGGCTGAGCGAACTGCGGCGCTCCGACTTCGGTGTGGTCTTCCAGTTCGGGCAGCTGATCCCGGAACTGACCGCCCTGGACAACGTGGCGCTGCCGCTGATGCTGGGCGGAGCGGCCCGCACCGAGGCCCGGGCGCGGGCCGGCGAGTGGCTGGAGCGGTTCGGGGTGCGCGGTCAGGAGGAGCTGCGGCCGGGCGAGATGAGCGGCGGCCAGGCCCAGCGGGCCGCCCTGGCACGGGCGCTGGTGACCGGCCCGAGGGTGGTCTTCGCGGACGAGCCGACGGGGGCGCTGGACTCGCTGGCGAGCGAGCAGGTGATGACGTCGCTGGCGCACACGGCCCGCGAGTCGGGCACGGCCGTGCTGCTGATCACCCACGACGCCCAGGTCGCGGCGTACGCGGACCGCGAGGTGCGGCTGAGCGACGGGATCGTGGCGCCGCTGGGGGTGGCGGCGTGAGGGCCGACCTGCGACTGGCGCTGCTGCTCACCCGGGGTTCGGACCGGCGGGAGTGGTGGCGGGCCCTGCTGACGGCGATCGGGGCGGCCACGGCGACGGGCATCGGGCTGGTGATAGCGGTCCTCGTCCCGATGGACGGGCAGTACAGCGTCCCGGTCGGCGCCGGGCTGCTCGACGAGCCCGGAACACGCGACGGGGTGATCACCGCGCTGTTGCTGCTGTTCATCCCGGTGTTCGGGTTCCTCGGGCAGTGCGCGCGGGTCGGCGCGGTGCACCGCGACCGGCGGCTGGCCGCGCTGCGGCTGGCGGGTGCCACGCCCGGGCAGGTGCGGCGGATCGCGGCGCTGGAGTCGGGGCTCGCCTGCCTGGCCGGTTCGGCCGTGGCCACCGTGATCTCCGTGCCGTCGCTGCTGCGCCTGTGGCACCGGCCCGACCCGGCGGCGTGGGCCGGCATCGCCCTGGTGGCCGTGCTGGTGCCGGTGCTGGGCGCGGCCGTCAGCGCTCTGGCACTGCGCCGGGTGGTGGCCTCGCCGCTGGGCCGGCTCCGGCGGGTGCGTCCGGCCCGGGGTCCTGGGCGGCTGTCCCTGGTGGCGACCGGGTTGCTGGCCGTCCCGACGGTGCTGGTCGCGGCGGCCGCGTTCGCCGGCGGTCGCTTCGCGTTCCCCCTCGTCGGGGCCGCCCTCGGCCCGTCGGCGGTCTTCGCCGGCTGTCTGCTGGTCGGCGCCTCGGCGGTGTGGCTGGCGGGCTGGTCGTCCCGGTGGCTGGGCCGGGTGCTCGCCGCCCGTGCACAGAGCCCGGCGCTGCTGATCGCTGCGGAAAGGCTGCACGATGACCCGTGGTCGGCGGCGCGCACGCACGCGGCGGTCCTGCTGGTGACCGTCGTGGGCACGGGGTTCGTGGGGGTGCGGCAGGTGCTGCTCGCGGATCTGCACGCCATGGACCGGGCAGGCCACCTGGGCACGGGCCTCACGTACTACACGACGGGTCTTGACCTCACGGCCGCCGCGATCCTCGTCGCCCTGGCGATCGTCCTGTCCGGTCTCGCCGTCGGCACCGCCGAGTCGCTGGCCACCCGGCGCCGGGGCCTGGCCGCGCAGACCGCCGCCGGAGTGCCTCGCGGTGTGCTGGCCCGGGCGCTGCTCCTGGAGACCGCGCTGCCGCTGGCCCCGGCGGTCCTGGTGGCGGGCACGGGCGGCATGGCGATCGGCGTCTGGTACGCCTCCGCCGCCGTGAGGTACGCCGTGCCGGCGGTGCCGTACCCGCCCCTGCTGGTTCCGCTCGCGGTCTACGGCGCCTGTCTGCTGGCGGCGGCCACCGCGCTCCCGCTGCTGCACCGCTCGGTGCGTCCGGCGGAGCTGCGCTACGCATGACCGCCGCACGGGTGTCCGGCCTCCGGGGGCACGGGGACCTCCGAAGGCCGGAGCACACGCGTGCCCGGGTGTGCGAAGGCCCGGATCGTCAGGCGGAGATGCCGTCGATCCGGGCCAGGGCGTCGTCCGCGCCGTACGGCTGCAAGTAGGGCAGCCAGCGCGGGTCCCTATGGCCGGTCCCGATGATGCGCCAGGCCAGGCCGGTGGGTGGGGCTGGTTTGTGCCGCAGCCGCCAGCCGATCTCGAAGAGATGGCGGTCGGCCTTGACGTGGTTGCAGCGGCGGCAGGACGCCACCACGTTGTCCCAGACGTGCTGACCCCCGCGACTGCGCGGGATGACGTGGTCGACGCTGGTTGCGACGCCACCGCAGTACATGCACCGGCCCCCGTCGCGCGCGAAGAGCGCCCTTCGGGTGAGAGGAACGGGCCCCCGGTAGGGAACCCGTACGAATCGCTTGAGCCGGACCACGCTGGGTGCGGGGACTGTGACGGTTGCGCTGTGCATATAGGCGCCCGATTCCTCCAAGGCGACAGCCTTGTTCTCCAGGACGAGGACGAGCGCGCGGCGGAGCGGTACGACGCCGAGCGGCTCGTACGACGCGTTGAGGACCAGGACATGCGGCACGGGGGCCTCCTTGGGCGTCGGCGGCGCGTGGCTCGCGCCGGGACGATCTGTGGCCAGTCTCCCCTCCTGCCTGGTGGACGCGCCACCATCTCCCGGTAACGGGCTGGGAGTGTTTTCGACCACACCGCATTCATCCCCCGGTCGCACCCCGTTTCAAGCGGGCCTGTTCAAGCGGTGGTGAGAAGCGGGCGTGAGCACGGTCTCTCCTTCTCGTATCGGCCCGGCCCACACACAATGCCCCGTTAGTGTGGTGTTCCTGTCCGTCCGGTGACCTTTCCGTGACCTTGAACGCCGTACCTGACCTTGTTCGCCGTGCCGGAGGGCAGTACCGCACCGCCTGGAGGTACCCGCCGTGTCCTTGCCCGCCGTCCTACTGGCCGCCGGTCCGTCGCCGTCGCCGACCCCCTCGGAGTCGGAGACAGCGACCGTGCCCACGCTCCAGGACGCCCAGGAGAGCGCCGCGCACACGGCCAGCTGGGTCGAGCAGAACTGGTCGACGTGGCTGGCGATCGGGCTGAAGGTGCTGCTGGTCGTGGTGATCGCGGTGGTGCTCAGAAAGGTCGTGCTGCGGGCGATAACCAAGTTCATCGACCGGATGAACCGGACGGCCGAGTCGGCGGAGGGCACCACCCTCGGCGGGCTGCTGGTCAACGCCGAGCGGCGGCGGCAGCGCTCGCAGGCGATCGGGTCGGTGCTGCGGTCGGTGGCGAGCTTCCTGATCCTCGGCACGGCCGCGCTGATGGTGCTGAGCAGCTTCCAGATCGACCTGGCGCCGCTGCTGGCCTCCGCCGGTGTCGCCGGTGTCGCGATCGGTTTCGGCGCCCGGAACCTGGTCACGGACTTCCTGTCCGGCGTGTTCATGATCCTGGAGGACCAGTACGGCGTCGGCGACTCGATCGACTCGGGCGTCGCCTCCGGCGAGGTGGTCGAGGTGGGCCTGCGCGTGACCAAGCTGCGCGGCGCGAGCGGCGAGATCTGGTACGTCCGCAACGGCGAGATCAAGCGCATCGGGAACCTCTCGCAGGGCTGGGCCACGGCGGGCGTCGACGTCACCGTGCGGGCCGGCGAGGACCTGGACCGGGTCCGGGCCACCCTCGACGAGGTCGCCGAGAAGATGGCCAAGGAAGAGCCCTGGAACGAGGTCCTGTGGAGCCCCATCGAGGTGCTCGGCCTGGACTCCGTGCTCATCGACTCGATGGTGGTCCGCGTCTCCGCGAAGACCATGCCGGGCAAGGCGCTGACCGTCGAGCGCGAGCTGCGCTGGCGGATCAAGCGGGCGTTCGACGCGGCGCACATCCGCATCGTGGGCGGCGAGACGGCCGTACTCCTGGACGAGGAGACCCCGGACCGCACGGCAGGGGTGGCGGCGCCGGCGGTGTTCGCCGACTCGGACTCGCCGCAGGTGGCGGCGACGGCACCGATCTCTTCGCAGCGCTCGGCGACGCCCGGGAAGTAGCGGAACGGTTCAGCACACTCGTTCGAGTGAACGGCGGGGCATTCCGGCGTCTTATGACGTCCGGGGTGCCCCATCGTTCTGCCGGGGCACCCATGGCGGGCTTAGCCTGGCGTCAGCGTGAGGAGAACCAGGGATGAGCGCCGAGCCGATCATGGAGATGATCATGACGGAGCAGGACCCCATCGATCTGCTGATCGCGATCGAGGAGGCGTCGGTAGCGCCGATTCGACCCGAATACATCGAGGGGATGGCCATCGTGCCGCCGACGGCGAACGACAACCACAACCACGGCGCATTCGAGCTGGGCTTCCAGTTCCGCGCAGCCGGTATCCGACTCGTGGGCATGGGAAACGGCTACCGGGCCGCCCACAAGGACGGCAAGACCATGGCGCTGTTCATCCCCGACTTCTACGTCCGCCGCCGCAAGGCGACCGAACTCGACGAGTCGTACCGCAAAGCGCATAAAGGCTGGTATCCGGCCGACATGATCACCCTCGTCGGCGAGGTCACTTTCACCAACCACGAGACCGACACCGGCCCCAAGTTCCGCACCTACGCAGCCGCAGGCATCCCGGTCTACGTCCTCATCGACCGCCACACCAATACCGCGCACTGCTACACCGACCCCGTCCTCCCCGGCGACGACGCCACCGAGGCCTACTACAAGACCGACGAGAAGGTGAGCCTCGGCGACCCGCTCCCCCTCCCTGCCCCCTACCCCACCCTCGACACGGCCCCCTTCCTCGCCGACTGAGCGGCCCTCGGCTCAGCGGCCTTCGAGCGTGCGCACTATCTGGCACAGCACGGTGAACCCGGCGCCCCGGAAGAAGCCGTTCTCCAGGTTTCCGGAGGTGCGGACCTCCACGTGGGCCTCGCCCGCGATGACGTCGTAGGCGACCTCGCCCTGGACGGACACCCGGGTGCGGTACGGGTGCCAGCGGAAGCGGAGCGGATTGCCACCGGTGAGGTCCGTGGCCCGCCGGGCCGCCTCCAGCCGGGCGCGGACGCGGTCGAACGGGATGCCGGTGACGGTGTGGGTCTGGGTGTCGTCCAGGATCTTCTCGGTGACCTCGATGCCCAGGCCGTGCGCACGCCGCGCCAGCGAACGGATCCGCCAGACCGCCCAGAGCAGCGAGGCCAGGGTCCACACCACCGCGACCCCGGTGGCCTCGCGCACGGCCGACCAGGCGAGGCCGCGGTCGATGAAGCCGATGACGTACATCCCCAGCATCAGGGGCACGAAGTCGGCGAGGCTGCGCCGCAGCAGCCGGGCGAACAGCCGTCTCCGGTGAGCCACGCGCTCCCCCCTCTCCTGGTCGGTGCCCGGAACACAAGGCAGGAAACTGCGAGAAGGGCCGTCCCCACCAGCGCGGACGAAGATCGTGACGCAGCCGTGATCGCAAACCGGCCACGGCCGGATTCAGAAGGCCTTCACAGGCCCCCCGCGTTCTCCCCGCGTCCGTGATGATCTATGGTCGCCCCACTACGGGCCCTTGTTCTGGAGCGCGACGCCGCCCGGGGGACCGTCTCGAAGGTGGGGAAGATGAGAAAGCTCGCCATAGGCACCGCCCTGTCCGGTGCCCTGGCCCTCGCGGGTCTCGCGGCGCCCGCCGCCTCCGCGGCCACCAGCACGCCCGACCTGAAGTTCACCGACGTGACGGTGAACCACGGCAAGGCCATCGTCGTCGGCACCAAGACGATGAGCGTGCCGGCGACGTACACCCTGACCCGGCCCGTCGACGTGGACATCGAAGGCACCAAGTCGTTCGCCGGGGTGATCCTGTACCGCGGCACCCTGAAGACGATGCAGAACATGGTGGGACCGGACGACGACCCCACCTGCACGACGACGGCGACGACGGACACGACCGTCACCGAGAGCTGCTCCGAGAAGATCGTCGTCGACCCGACCTACGGCCTGTTCGAGGCCGCCGACGCCACCACCTGGAAGGCCGGCGGCTTCTACACCTACGCCGACGGCACCAGCTCGGACGACTTCCTGAGCTACAACTCCGGCACCGCGATCTGGGGCAACCTCGCCACCGCGAAGGTGCAGCGCGCGGCCAGGCTGACGGCCGACGCCTCGCCCGAGCCGGTGGTGAAGGGCAGGACGATCACCGTCAAGGGCAAGCTCACCCGGGCGAACTGGGACTCCTCGACCTACAAGGGCTACTCGGGGCAGAAGGCCGTCCTGCAGTTCCGTGCCGAGGGCAGCAGGACTTACACGAACGTGAAGGCGATCACCTCCGGCACCGGCGGCTCCCTGTCCACCACGGTGAAGGCGTCGAAGAGCGGCTACTACCGGTACGTCTTCGCGGGTACGACGACCACCGCGGCGGCGACCGCGACCGGTGACTACGTCAAGGTGAAGTAACGGTCCTCCACTAGCGCCGCCCACCCACCGAAGGGCCCGTCCGGATCTTCCGGGCGGGCCCTTCGCCTGCCCCTTCGCATGTCCAAGCCCAGGTAACGACTGGGTTGCCGCCCCGGCGGGCTATTGACGCTCTCCTTCCGGCGGCCTACGTTTTCCAGCCAACAGGAAACTTTCCTAACAGTGATCAACGGATGGACGGTTCGAGCGGGTCACCCGGGTGGACCGAACGTCCCGATCACTGGGAAACTGAGCGGCTGGAAAGGCAGGTGTCGAACCCCATGGCAGGAACCGCCGGTACGCCGGGCACCCCTCGCGTGCTGCGCGCCATGAACGACCGCGCCGCACTGGACCTGCTGCTGGAGCACGGCCCGCTCTCGCGCACCCGGATCGGCAAGCTCACCGGCCTCTCCAAGCCGACCGCCTCCCAGCTGCTGGCCCGCCTGGAGGCGGCCGGGCTGGTGCTGGCGACCGGCACCAGCGAGGGCCGGCCGGGCCCCAACGCCCAGCTGTACTCGGTGAACCCGCGCGCCGCCCATGCCGCCGGCCTCGACGTCAACCCGGGCCGGATCCGGGCCGCCGTCGCCGACGTCACCGGCCGCACCGTCGGCGAGTACGAGCTGCCGACCCCGGGCCGGCGCCCCGCGCAGTCCGTCGTACGGCAGGTCACCGACGCCCTGGACGGCGCCGTGAAGGCGGCCGGGCTGGCCCGGGACGACGTCCACCGGGTCGTCGTCGGCACGCCGGGCGCCTTCGACCCGAACACCGGCCGGCTCCGGTACGCCTCGCACCTGCCCGGCTGGCACTCCCCCACGCTGCTCGACGAGCTCGCCGCCGCGCTGCCGATGCCGGTCGAGTACGAGAACGACGTCAACCTCGCCGCCATCGCCGAGCAACGGCTCGGCGCGGCCCGCGGCCACGGCGACTTCGTGCTGCTGTGGAACCAGGAGGGCCTCGGCGCCGCCCTGGTCCTCGGCGGCCGGCTGCACCGCGGCTGGACCGGCGGCGCCGGCGAGGTCGGCTTCCTGCCGGTGCCGGGCACCCCGCTGGTCCGCCAGGTCACCAAGGCCAACAGCGGCGGTTACCAGGAACTCGCCGGTTCGCAGGCCGTGCCCCGGCTGGCCCGCGAGCTGGGCATCGAGGACCTGCCGGCCGGGCCGTACGACGAGGTGGCCGCCGAACTCGTCGCGCGCGCCGCCGACCACGCCACCGGGCCCTACCACCAGTTGCTGCGGACCTACGCGACCCGGCTCGCCACCGGTCTCGCCTCCCTCGTCTCCGTCCTCGACCCCGAACTCGTCGTCCTCAGCGGCACCGCCCTGACCGCCGGCGGCGAGGTGCTGCGCGCCCTCGTCCAGGCCGAACTGGAGGAGCTGGCGGCCGCCCGGCCGCGGCTCGTCGTCGGCGACGTCCGTGAACACCCCGTGCTCCGCGGCGCGCTGGAGAGCGCGCTCGCGGCCACCCGCGACGAGGTCTTCGACACCTCGCGCTGAGCCCCCGCACACCCCCGCACAGCCAGCCCCTTCCCACGCACACCGCCCGCCCCGGGAGATCTCGCCATGCCCATACCCTCCGCTGCCCGAAAGACGGCTTTTGCCCTGACCGCGGCGGCCAGTTCACTGGCCCTGCTCACCGCCTGCACCGGCCAGTCGTCCTCCGGAGCCGACGACGACGCCTCCGCGAACACCACCATCAACTTCTGGCACGCCTGGAGCGCCCCGAACGAGGTGAAGGCGGTCAACGCGCTGATCGCCGGCTTCGAGAAGGCGCACCCCAACATCCACGTCAACGTCGTCAGCAACATGACCGACGACAAGATCAACCAGGCGCTGCGCAGCGGCGGTGACAAGGCCCCCGACGTCATCTCGTCGTTCACCACCAACAACGTCGGCAAGTTCTGTTCCTCGGGCGCGCTGGTCGACCTGAACCCGTTCTTCAAGAAGTCCGGCATCGACCCGGCGACGACGTTCCCGAAGGCGATGAACGAGTACACCCAGTACGACGGCAACCGCTGCTCGGTTCCGCTGCTCGGTGACGCGTACGGCCTCTACTACAACAAGACGGCGTTCAAGAAGGCCGGCATCACCAGCCCGCCGAAGACGTGGACCGAATTCCAGGCGGACGCCAAGAAGCTGACGATCAGCCAGGGCGACAGCTACAAGCAGCTCGGTTTCATGCCGGACTACCACGGCTGGGAGACCACGACCGAGCACTACGCGGCGCAGTTCTCGCCGGCGTACTTCACCTCCGACGGCAAGTCGAACATCGCCAAGGACCCCGCCTTCACCGAGGCGTTCACGCTGCAGAAGAACCTGGTCGACGAACTCGGCGGATTCCAGAAGCTGGAGAAGTACCGGGCGACGCTCGGCGACGAGTGGGGCGACAAGCACCCCTTCCAGACCGGCCAGGTCGCCATGCAGCTCGACGGCGAGTGGCGGCTCGGCATGGCGCTCGCGGCCAAGCCGAAGTTCGACATCGGCGTCGCCCCGCTGCCCGTGCCGGACGACCAGGTCGCGCAGTACGGCAAGGGCTACATCACCGGCACGATCGCCGGTATCGCCGCCAACAGCAAGAAGCAGAACGCGGCCTGGGAGTTCGTCAAGTACATCACCACGGACACGGACGCGGTGGTGAACTTCTCCAACGCCATCCACAACGTGCCGTCCACGCTGGCCGCCCTGAAGTCCCCGAAGCTGACGTACGACCCGCGCTTCAAGACCTTCCTGGACATCGCCGCCAACCCGAACTCCACGACGTCTCCCGCCTCCATCAACGGCGGTGTGTACCTGGCGACGATCCAGAACTTCGGATACGACTACGAGAGCGGCAAGGTCAAGGACCTGAAGTCCGGTCTGGCGGCCACGGCCAAGCAGATCGACACGGACATCGCGCAGGCCAAGTAGCGATGAGCACCATCACGTTGGCGTCGAAGCGCCGCCGGTCGGCGCTTCGCACGGTCGCTTTCATGTCGCCCTGGCTGATCGGGTTCGCGGTGTTCTTCGCGTACCCGCTGATCTCCACGGTCTATTTCTCCTTCATGCACTACGACGGCTTCAAGGCGCCGACGTGGACCGGCACGAAGAACTGGACGTACGTCTTCGAGCACTACCCGTACTTCTGGCCCGCGCTGCGCAACACCCTGTGGCTGGTGATCGTGATGGTGTCGCTCCGGGTCGTCTTCGGCCTCGGCGTCGGCATGCTCATCACGAAGATCAAGACGGGTACGGGGGTCTTCCGCACCCTCTTCTACCTGCCCTACCTGGCCCCGCCGGTCGCGGCGACCATGGCCTTCGCGTTCCTCCTCAACCCCGGTACCGGGCCGGTCAACTCGATCCTGGAGAAGGTCGGCATCCCGGCCCCGGGCTGGTTCAACGACCCGTCCTGGTCCAAGCCGGCCCTGACCCTGCTGGCGCTGTGGGGCGTCGGCGACCTGATGGTCATCTTCATGGCCGCGCTGCTCGACGTGCCGAAGGAGCAGTACGAGGCGGCGGAACTGGACGGCGCGTCGGCCTGGCAGCGGTTCCGGTTCGTCACGCTGCCCAACATCTCGCCGATCGTGATGTTCGCGGTCGTGACGGGTGTCATCCAGACGATGCAGTACTACACACAGCCGCTCATCGCCGGAAAGGTCGCCTCGGGTGTCATCCAGGGCGCGGGCACGCAGTTCGAGCCCGGCTATCCCGAGAAGTCGACGCTGACCCTCCCCCAGCTGGTCTACAACCTCGGCTTCCAGCGCTTCGACTACGGCTCCGCGTGTGTCGTCGCCCTCGTGCTCTTCGCCCTGTCCATGGTGTTCACCGCGTTCCTGATGCGGCGCCGGGGCGGTCTCATCCAGGCAGGTGACTGACGATGACCCAAGTACTGGACCGGCCGGCGGAGCTGAAGGCCCCGGTGTCGGAGGCCGAACGCACCGCCCGCCGCAAGGCGTTGCTGAACTGGGTGGCGGTCCACTCCCTCGGCGTCGCCGCCGCCCTGTTCTTCACCCTCCCCTTCGTGTTCGTGTTCCTGACCTCGCTGATGAGCGACAGCCAGGCGCTGAGCCGGGACCTGATCCCGCACACCTGGGAGTGGGGCAACTACAGGAAGGTGTTCGACACCCCGGGCTTCCTGACCTGGTGGAAGAACACCCTGATCTACGCGGGCCTCGGCACCGTCCTGACCGTCGTGTCCTCGCTGCCGGTGGCGTACGCGCTCGCCAAGTTCCGCTTCCGGGGCCGCAACCTGTCGCTCATGCTGGTGATCTCGATGATGATGCTGCCGCCGCAGGTGGTCATCATCCCGATGTACCTGTTCTGGGCGAAGCAGCTGGACCTGTCCGGCACCCTGTGGCCGCTGATCGTGCCGATGGCGTTCGGCGACGCGTTCTCCATCTTCCTGCTGCGCCAGTTCCTGATGACGATCCCGAACGAGTACCTGGACGCGGCGAAGGTGGACGGCTGCGGCGACCTCAGGACGCTGCTCAGGGTGGTCATCCCGATGGCGAAGCCGGGCATCGCCGCCGTCGCTCTCTTCCAGTTCTTCTACGCCTGGAACGACTACTTCGGCCCCCAGATCTACGCCTCGGAGAACCCGGGCGCCTGGACCCTCTCCTACGGCCTGGAGTCGTTCAAGGGCATGCACCACACCGACTGGAACCTGACCATGGCCGCGACCGTGCTGGTCATGGCCCCCGTGATCCTCGTCTTCTTCTTCGCCCAGAAGGCGTTCGTCGAGGGCGTCACGCTCACCGGAGTGAAGGGTTAACCAAGCATGAAACTCACCGTGGTCGGCGGAGGCTCGACCTACACCCCCGAACTCATCGACGGCTTCGCGCGGCTGCGGGACACCCTGCCCATCGAGGAACTGGTCCTCGTGGACCCGGCCGCCGAACGCCTGGAACTGGTGGGCGGACTGGCCCGCCGGATCTTCGCCAAGCAGGGCCACAACGGCCGTATCGTCACCACCTCGGACCTGGACGCGGGCGTCGAGGGCGCCGACGCGGTGCTGCTCCAGCTGCGCGTCGGCGGCCAGGCCGCCCGGCAGCAGGACGAGACCTGGCCGCTGGAGTGCGGCTGCATCGGCCAGGAGACCACCGGCGCCGGCGGCCTGGCGAAGGCCCTGCGCACGGTCCCCGTCGTCCTGGACATCGCCGAACGCGTCCGCCGCACCAACCCGAACGCCTGGATCATCGACTTCACCAACCCGGTGGGGATCGTGACCCGCGCCCTGCTCCAGGCCGGCCACAAGGCGGTCGGGCTGTGCAACGTGGCGATCGGCTTCCAGCGGAAGTTCGCGAACCTGCTGGGTGTCACGCCGTCCGAGATCCACCTGGACCACCTCGGCCTCAACCACCTCACCTGGGAGACGGCGGTCCGCCTCGGCGGCCCCGAGGGCGAGAACGTCCTGCCCAAGCTGCTCGGGGAGCACGGCGACACGATCGCCGCCGACCTGAAGCTGCCGACGGCCCTCCTCGACCGCCTGGGCGGCGTCATCCCGTCCTACTACCTGCGCTACTACTACGCCCACGACGAGGTGGTGCGGGAGCTGCGCACCAAGCCGTCCCGGGCCGCGGAAGTCGCCGCGATGGAGAAGCAGTTGCTGGAGATGTACGGCGACCCGGCCCTGGACGAGAAGCCGGAGCTGCTCGCCAGGCGGGGCGGCGCCTACTACTCGGAGGCGGCGGTCGACCTGGCCGCGGCGCTGCTCGGCAGCACCGGGAACCCGTACCAGGTGGTCAACACGTACAACGGCGGCACACTGCCCTTCCTCCCCGACGACGCGGTGATCGAGGTCCAGGCGGCGGTGGGCCCGGCCGGCCCGAGGCCCCTGCCCGTCCCGGACGTCGACCCGCTCTTCGCCGGGCTCGTCGCGAACGTGACGGCGTACGAGGAGCTGGCCCTGGAGGCGGCCCTGCGCGGCGGCCGGGACCGTGTCTTCCGGGCGCTGCTCTCCCACCCCCTGGTCGGCCAGTACGAGTACGCCGACGCCCTGACCGA
Organism: Streptomyces sp. NPDC001714; assembly: GCF_042892755.1. Lineage (NCBI taxonomy): Bacteria > Bacillati > Actinomycetota > Actinomycetes > Kitasatosporales > Streptomycetaceae > Streptomyces > Streptomyces sp. NPDC001714. The sequence continues at coordinate 534,042 of NZ_JBIAUL010000005.1, read as the reverse complement.
CCGACTGATCGCGCACAACCGGGAGCACCTCGCGTGGGCCTGACCGCAAGTGTCCTCGCCATCGACGCGGGCAACAGCAAGACCGACGTCGCGGTGGTGGCGGCGGACGGCGAGGTCCTCGCCACGGCCCGGGCCGGCGGCTTCCGGCCGCCGGTGGTGGGCGTGGAGCAGGCCGTGGACGAGGTGGCCACGGCGGTCGCCGAGGCGTACGGCGCCGCCGGCGTCTCCTCGGCCGCCCACGTCTCGGCCTGCCTGGCCAACGCCGACTTCCCCTTCGAGGAGGAGCAGTTGGCCGCCGCGCTGGCCACGCGCGCGTGGGGGGCGACGGTGGAGGTCCGCAACGACACCTTCGCGATCCTCCGGGCCGGTGTCACCGAGCCGCGCGGGGTCGCCGTCGTCTGCGGCGCCGGCATCAACTGCGTCGGCATGCGCCCCGACGGCCGCACCGCCCGCTTCCCCGCCCTGGGCCGCATCTCCGGTGACTGGGGCGGCGGTTGGGGGCTGGCGGAGGAGGCCCTGTGGCACGCGGCACGCGCGGAGGACGGCCGCGGGGAGGGTACGGCGCTGGCCCGCGCGCTCCCGGCGTACTTCGGGTACGACAGCATGCTGGCGCTGATCGAGGCCCTGCACCGGGAGGAGGTCGAGCCCGCCCGGCGGCACGAGCTGACGCCGGTGCTGTTCGCGACGGCGGCCGACGGCGACCCGGTCGCCCGGGCGGTCGTGGACCGGCTGGCGCAGGAGGTGGTGGCCATGGCGATGGTCGCGCTGACCCGCCTCGAGCTCCTGGACGAGGAGACGCCGGTGCTGCTGGGGGGCGGGGTGCTGGCCGGCGGGCATCCGCAACTCGACGACGGCGTGCGCGAGTTGCTGGCGGCGCGGGCGCCGAAGGCGGTACCGAGGGTGGTGACGGCGCGGCCGGTGCTGGGCGCTGCCCTGCTGGGGCTGGACGTGGTCGGGGCGGGGGTGGCTGTGCAGGAGAGGGTGCGGCGGTACTTCGAGGGGTGACGGTGGGTGGGGCGGGGGTGGGGACGCTTACCGGCGCTCGCAGGGTGCCTCCCCCAGCCTTCGCGGCACGACTGCCCGCGGCTGAAGAAACCTGAAGGGGCGCGGGGAACTGCGCGGCCAGCCCCCACGCACCCGCGCCCCGGAACGCACCGTCACCACCCCTCCGGAACCGAACCGATTCCCCCGGCGTATTCATGGGCAGGGGTTCCGCTGCGATCCGATCAAGATCCAGTGAAGGCCGGTGCCGAATGTCAGTCCGGGCGGCGATACTGGGCGGCGACCGGATGACCATGGGGGAGGTCACGTGACACACCCGCCGACGAAGAGCGCGGCACCGCCAGGCGCAGGCGCGGCCCTGCCCGCGCAGCGGACCGGCTCCCCCACGCCCGCGGCGGCGCCCTCGCGCCGCCGCACCGCGTTCGCCGAAGGCGTCGACCGGCTCCGCACCGCCGCCACCACCGAGCCCGGCCGGCTCCGGGTGATCGGCGCCGTCCTGGCCGTACTGATCGTCGCGTTCGGCGCCGTCACCGCCTGGCAGATGAGCGAGCGCGCGGCCGCCGCGGACGACGTGCTGCACCGCAGCCAGCCGCTCAGCTCCGGCGCGGCCGACATCTACCGTTACCTGGCGGACGCCAACACCGCGGCCTCCAGCGGCTTTCTGGCGGGCGGTCAGGAGACGGCCGCCTCCCGCCAGACGTACGAGACCGACATCCAGAAGGCCGCCGCCGGGCTGGTCAACGCCGCCGCGAACTCCGAGCCCGGCTCGCCCGCCGAGAAGGCCGTGGCGAAGCTGAACCAACTGCTCCCGGAGTACAAGGGGCTCATCGAGCGGGCCAGGGTCTACAACCGGCAGGGCTACCCGGTCGGCGGCGCCTACCTGCGGTACGCCAACGACAAGATGCAGGACGAGATGCTCCCGGCGGCCCAGGAGCTCTACGAGAAGGAGAACGCGCGGCTGTCGTCCGACTACTCGGACGCGACCCCGTACCCGTGGGCGGCCATCGTCCTCGGCCTCCTCGCGCTCGCCGCGCTCGGCTGGGCCCAGCTGCGCCACTACCGCCGGACGAACCGGCTGCTGAACCACGGCCTGGTCGCGGCCTCGGCGGCCACCGTCGTCACCCTGCTGTGGCTGGTCGTCGGTCACACCCTCGCCCGAGCCGGTCTGGACAGCTCCTACGACCACGGCGTGCGCTCGCTGAACGTGCTGCACGACGCCAGGATCGCCTCCCTGAAGGCGCGCGGGAACGAGAACCTGAGCCTGGTGTCGCGCGGCGCCGAGACCATCACCGTCGACAAGAAGTCGTACGACAAGTACTACTACGACTTCGACAAGGAGATGACCGCCCTCGGCAAGGGCCTCACCCTGGCCGCGGCACTCGCGGACGACTCGGCCGGCAGCAAGCCGGTCGTGGCGGCCGAGGGGAACATGAAGGTGTGGAAGGAACGGCACGCCGTCGCGCGCGACGCCGACGAGAACGGCGACTACCAGACGGCGCTGGACAAGGTGATAGGCGCCAAGGACGCGACCGCCGAGTGCTTCGACAGCGTCGACGACAACCTGAGAGTCGCGCTGGCCCATGAGGACGGCGAGTTCAAGGAGCGGGCCACGGACGGGCTGGACGCCATGGCCGGGCTGCCGATCGGCGCTGCCATGCTGGGGGTCGCGGCGGCGGCGGGCGCGCTGTTCGGTATCGGACGCAGGCTTTCGGAGTACCGGTGAGAGGGGGCGTGGCCATGTTCTCGCAGCGGATGAGGGCCTCCCTGCGCGGCTGGGGCGGGGTGGGCGCGATGGCGGTCGGCTGCGTACTGGCGCTGGCGTTCGCCCTGCTGCTGCCCCTCACCCAGTCCCGTGGCGGGGGCGGTGGGGGCGTCGGGCTCGGCGGTCCGGGGCTGGCCACCGGCAGCCCGGCGAAGGCCGGCAGCTGCGTCGACTCCCAGGCGCAGAACGACACCTGGTCGCCGTCGAGCGCCGACGGCGGGACGATCGACGCCATCAAGGCCCGTAAGGGCGACAAGCGGAAGCTGATCGTCGGCGTCGACCAGAACAGCTACCGCTGGGGCTACCGCAACCCGAACAACTCGAGTGCGGACCTGGAGGGGTTCGACATCGACCTGGTGCACAAGATCGCCCAGGAGATCCTCGGTGACCCCGGCGCCGTGACGTTCAAGGCGATTCCGACCAGCCAGCGGATACCGGCGATCCAGAACGACCGGGTCGACATGGTGGTGCGCACGATGACCATCACCTGCGAGCGCCTGGACGACGTCGCGTTCTCGGCGCCGTACTTCAAGACCGGGCAGCAGGTGCTGGCGCCCAAGTCGTCGTCGATCAAGGGGTACGACGCGACGCTCGCGAACAAGAGGGTGTGCACGGCCGCCAGTTCGACGGCGTACGACGACGTGACCGCCGACAAGGGGTCCGGCCGGCTGCCCTCCTCGGTCAAGGTCACCGTCGTCCCCAACCAGCTCGACTGCCTGGTGCGGTTGCAGCTCGGCGAGGTCGACGCGGTGGTCACCGACGGCGCGCTGGCCGCCAGCCAGGCCGCCCAGGACCCGACGGTCGAGCTCAAGGGCGCCGCCTTCACGACCGAGTACTACGGGGTGGCGATGAAGAAGAACGCGACCGATCTGGTGCGCCGGGTCAACCAGATCCTGGTGGAGTACCGGTCCGACGGGGGCTGGCAGGCGTCGTACGACAGGTGGCTGTCGGCGACACTGGGAGCGCACTCGACGGCGTCGAAACCACCCGCGCCGCAGTACCTGCGCACCAGCTGACCCGCATCCGCGAGGCCCAGCCCCGACGAGAAGCAAGCGAGAGGTGATCGATGGGCGTCACGGACCCCGCCGGGCCGGTGATGGACCGGGACGAGGTGGACCGTGCGCTGGCGCGGCTCGGCGCGGAGCACGAGGCGATCGAGACCTCGCTGCTCGCCCTGCAGGACCACGCGGGCCGCAGACTCCTCGAAGGCGCCGAGCTGACCGGGACGACGCGGGAGCGGTGGACGGCCGCCGAGGCCTCGATCACCCTGCTGTGGGCCTATTTCGACGCCTACACGGACGCGTTGCGCTCCGCCCGCGAGATCAGGGCCCGGCGCCGCTGGTCCAGCCGTGAGGACCTGGTGGAGCTGACCGAGCTGCTGCGCGGCGAGTCCGTGACCGTGGCGGGCAGCGCGACCGCGACGGCGAACGCGCCGACCCTGCTGTCGGCGGCCGGCCGGCTCAGCGAGCGGTTCTCGCTGGCGGGCCTGGTCGACCGGATGAACGAGCTGTACGCGACCTCGCTGGACATGGTCGTCACCGCCGACGCGGTGTGGTCGGCGCTGCCCGCGCGGATCGATTTACTCGCCGCCGAGCTGCAGCGCACCCGCAAGCTGGCGCACTCCGTCGGCGTGCGCCCCGGCGAGCACCCGGCCGGCGACGACCTGGAGCGGATCACCCGCACGCTGACGAAGCTCCGCGAGGACGTGGTCTCCGATCCGCTGGCGTTCTGGGTTCCTGCGCCGGGGAGTTCGGCGCCCGGCGGCGGCCGTCCCGACACCACGGTGTACGACCGGGAGGCGCAGGCACTGGAGGAGGTGCGGCGGGAGATCGACGCCGTGCTGACGGTACGGCAGGACGCCGAGGCCCGGCTGATCAAGCTGCGGGACGTGCTGTCCCGCGCGGACCGCACCCTCGCCGAGGCCCGCACCGCGCGCGGTGAGGTGCTGGCGAAGATCGCGGCGACCGAGGTGCCGGTGGTCAGCGGCCCGCCGACCGTGCTGCAGGAGCAGCTGGCGACGGCCGCCGAGTACCGCCGGGGGGCCCAGTGGCACCGCCTGTCGCCGCTGCTCGAGTCCCTGGAGCAGAAGGCGGAGGACGAACTGCTGCGGGCCCGTGAGTCGTTGACGGCGGTCACCGCGCCGCTCGCGGTGCGCGCGGAGCTGCGCGGCCGGCTGGACGCGTACAAGGCGAAGGTGGCCCGGCACGGGCTGGCGGAGGACCCGTTCCTGATCGAGCGGTACGACGCGGCGCGGCGGATGCTGTGGAGTGCGCCCTGCGATCTGAGGGTCGCGGAGCAGGCGGTGCTGCGCTACCAGCAGTCGGTGGCCGAGGCGCTGGGGGCGCCGCGGGTGCCGCAGCAGGGCGGGCCCGAGGACCGGAGGGGGGAGTAAGCCGTGAGTCAGGCGGGAGAGAGCTGCCAGCGGCCGGGCTGTGAGGGGTCGTACGAGGACGTCGGCGGCGGTGAGCTGTACTGCGACACCTGCGGTCTGGCTCCGGTCGTGTCGGCTGGGGGTCCCCCCTCTGAGGGAGGGATGGTCGGCTCGCCGCCCACCGGGATCACGGCCGGCGGCAAGGGCTCGGCGGGCAGCGGGAGTTCGGGGTCCAGCAGCCGCAGCAGCCGGAGCAGTTCGCGTACGTCGTCCCAGTCGTCGAAGTCGCGGCGCTCGGTCTCCGGGCGGCTGTCGCGGTCCCTGTCGGGCAGGTCGACGGGCCGTTCGGTGTCGGTGCGCAGCTCGGGTTCCTCGGCGAGCACGTCGGGGCGCAGCCGGCTGGGCGCCGGTCTGGTCACGGTGCCGCAGGTGCCGAAGCCGGACCCGCGCGAGATGGTCCTGGAGAACCCCGAGGTGCCGGAGCGCAAGCGGTTCTGCTCGCGGGCGGACTGCGGGGCGCCGGTCGGGCGGGCCCGCGGGGAGCGGCCGGGCCGGACCGAGGGCTTCTGCACCAAGTGCGGCAACCCGTACTCGTTCGTGCCCAAGCTCAAGGGTGGCGACGTGGTGCACGGCCAGTACGAGGTCGTGGGCTGTCTCGCGCACGGCGGCCTGGGCTGGATCTACCTCGCGGTGGACCGGGCCGTCTCCGACCGCTGGGTGGTCCTCAAGGGCCTGCTGGACACCGGCGACCAGGACGCGATGGCCGCGGCCATCTCCGAGCGGCGGTTCCTCGCGGAGATCGAGCACGCCAACATCGTGCGGATCTACAACTTCGTCGAGCACCTCGACCAGCGCACCGGCTCCCTCGACGGCTACATCGTCATGGAGTACGTCGGCGGCAAGTCCCTGAAGGAGATCGCCAACGACCGCCGTACCCCGGAGGGCCGCCGCGACCCGCTCCCGGTGGAGCAGGCCTGCGCCTATGGCATCGAGGCCCTTGAGGCCCTCGGCCACCTGCACAGCCGCAACCTGCTCTACTGCGACTTCAAGGTCGACAACGCCATCCAGACCGAGGACCAGCTCAAGCTGATCGACATGGGCGCGGTGCGCCGCATGGACGACGAGGAGTCGGCCATCTACGGCACGGTCGGCTACCAGGCGCCCGAGGTGGCCGAGGTCGGCCCGTCCGTCGCCTCCGACCTGTACACGGTCGGCCGTACCCTCGCCGTCCTCACCTTCGACTTCCAGGGCTACACGACGGTCTTCGTGGACTCGCTGCCCGACCCGGACAACATCGAGGTCTTCCGGCAGTACGAGTCGTTCTACCGGCTGCTGGTCCGGGCCACCGACCCCGACCCGGCCCGCCGGTTCGCCTCCGCGCAGGAGATGGCCGAGCAGCTGACCGGCGTGCTGCGCGAGGTCGTCTCGGTGCAGACCGGCACCGCCCGGCCCGCGCTGTCCACGCTGTTCGGGCCCGAGGTGAAGGTCACGGACACCGAGCTGTTCCCGAAGCTGGACGGGGACGTGTCCCGGCTGGGCGCGCGGACGGTGGCCTCCAGATCGCTCGCGCTGGACCCGCCGGGACCGGTCGCGGCCCCGGCCGACCCGGCCCTGGTCAGGCCCATCGACACCGCCGCCGCCGCGCTCGCCCTGCCGGTCCCGCTGGTCGACCAGAGCGACCCGAACGCCGGTTTCCTGGCCGGCCTGTCGACCTCGCTGGTCGGCGAGGTCAGCCTGCTCAGCGCGCTGGCCGCGGCCCCGACGCAGACGGTGGAGACCGAGCTGCGGCAGGTCCGCGCCCGGCTGGAGAACGGCGACTTCGAGGCCGCGCAGGTGAGCCTCGGCCGGCTGGAGGACGAGCGGCCCGACGACTGGCGGGTGGTCTGGTGCCGGGGCGTGGCCGGCCTGGTCACCGGCGACTTCGAGGGCGCGGCGCTCTCCTTCGACGCGATCTACGACGCCTTCCCCGGGGAGACCGCGCCGAAGCTGGCGCTCGGCCTGTGCGCGGAGGTGCTGGGCCAGCTGGACAACGCGGCCGAGTACTACCGGCTGGTGTGGGCGACCGACCCGGGCTTCGTCAGCTCCGCGTTCGGCCTGGGCCGGGTGCAGCTGGCGGCCGGGGACCGGCTGGGTGCCGTCCGGACTCTGGAGTCGGTGCCGGAGGCCTCGATCCACTACACGGCGGCCCGGGTGGCGGCCGTACGGGCGCGGCTGCGGCACCGGACCGCGGCGGCCGACGACACGCCGTTCCTGGACGACCTGACGGCCGCCGCCGGGCAGATCGAGGCGCTGGACGCGTACGGTCTGGATCCGGCCCGGCGCGAGCAGTTGGCGGCGGAAGTCCTCGGCTGCGCGCTGGACTGGATACTCTCCGGGGGCCAGGACTCCCAGCCCACTGTCGGCGGCCGGGTGCTGCTGGGCAGCGGTCTGGACGAGCGGGGCCTCCGCTTCGGCCTGGAACGCTCGTACCGCACGCTGGCCAGACTGGCGACCGGCGGTGAGGAGAGGATCGACCTGGTGGAACGGGCCAACCGTTACCGCCCCCGGACGTGGGTGTAGTTGATGTCGCAGATGCCCCAGCAGGCCGCACCGGCGAAGTGCCCGAGCTGCGCGGAGCCGCTCGAATCGGGTGACCTGTTCTGCGGCGCGTGCGGGTACGACCTGTCGGCCGTGCCCGCCGCGCCGCAGGACCACCCGACCCTCACCATGGGCGCCGCCGGTGTGGGATCCTCGGGCGTGGACTGGCCCCCGCCCGAGCCGGAGAGTTCCGGTACGCCCGCGGCACCGCATCTGCCGACCGACCTGCCCGGCACCGACTCGGGCGGCAAGCCGCTGCCCGAGTCACCGCACGGCTCGCCTGCCTCCCCGGCGCCGCACGCCTCGCCGGCCTCCCAGCCGCCGCACGGTTCGCCGGTGTCGCCGGCCTCCGGGGTGCGGTTCGACCGGCCGCCGGAGCCGGACGAGTACCCGCTCCAGGCGCCGGACCCGCGGGTGGCCGCCTCCGCCGCCGAGTCGGCCGAGACCACCGAGCTGCCGAAGGTGTGCGTGGCGTGCCGCGCGGGCCGGGTCGACGACGACGGCTACTGCGAGAACTGCGGGCACGCCCAGCCGCGCGAGCGTGACCACATGGAGCAGGAGTCGGGCCCGGTGGCCGCCGTCAGCGACCGCGGGCTGCGCCACCACCGCAACGAGGACGCGTTCGCCGTCGGCCACACCACGCTGCCCGACGGCGCCCCGGCCGCGCTGGCGGTCGTCTGTGACGGCGTCTCCTCGGCGACCCGTCCCGACGAGGCCTCCATGGCCGCCTCCCGGGCCGCGATCGAGGCCCTGCTGGCCGCGCTGCCGCAGGGCACCCATCCGCAGGCGGCGCTGCACGACGCGATCGTCGCCGCCTCCCAGGCCGTCAACGCCCTCGCGGAGGAGCCCCCCTCGGCCCGTGAGCACACCCCGCACCAGAACGCCCCGGCGTGCACGATCGTCGCCTCGATCGTGGCCTCGGGTCTGCTGGTGGTCGGCTGGGTCGGCGACAGCCGCGTCTACTGGGTACCGGTGGACCGGAGCGCACCGGCGGCCCGGCTCACCGAGGACGACTCCTGGGCCGCGCAGATGGTCGCCGCGGGCCTGATGAGCGAGGCGGAGGCCTACGCCGACGAGCGCGCCCACGCGATCACCGGCTGGCTCGGCGCGGACGCCTACGAACTGGAGCCGCACACCGCGTCCTTCAAGCCGGACCGGCCCGGCGTGGTGGTGGTGTGCACCGACGGCCTGTGGAACTACGCGGAGACGGCCGAGGAGATGGCCGAGATCGTCCCCGCCGACGCGGACGTACGGCCGCTGCACGCGGCCCGGGTGCTGGTCGGCCACGCCCTGGACGGCGGGGGCCACGACAACGTAACAGTGGCGCTGCTGCCGTTCCCGGAACCGCCGCAGGGGGCAGGATCCGCCTGAGGCCGCCGCAAAACGGCCGCAAACGGGAGAGACGCACGGGGAACGAGGCGTACGGCGTAAGACGTACGGGGAAGCACCGGCGGACCGGAGGGGACCGGTCCGCACACCGTCAGCACCCACCACGCGTGGGGTGGAGGGGGACCAGAGCAGTCATGGCCAATTTCTCGAAATCGAGCGTGCCGCAGTTCTCGGTGGACGTGTACCAGAACGAGTACCTACCGGAGGGCGGCCGCGAGGTCAACGCGATCGTCACGGTGACGGCGACCGGCGGCGGCACCGTCGGGACCGCGGTCGGGGCGTCGTACGCCCCCGGGCAGGGGCCCGCCGCCGGGGTCGCGATCATGGTCGACTGCTCGGGGTCGATGGACTACCCGCCCACCAAGATGCGCAACGCCCGGGACGCCACGGCCGCCGCGGTCGACACCCTGCGCGACGGCACCCACTTCGCGGTGATCGGCGGCACGCACGTGGCCAAGGAGGTCTACCCCGGCGGCGGCCGGCTCGCGGTGGCCGACCGCTCCACCCGGGAGCAGGCCAAGCAGGCGCTGCGCAGGCTCAGCGCGGGCGGCGGGACGGCGATCGGCACCTGGCTCCGGCTCGCCGACCGGCTCCTGTCCTCCGCGGACGTCACCATCCGGCACGGCATCCTGCTCACCGACGGCCGCAACGAGCACGAGTCGCCGGAGGATCTCAAGGCCGCCCTGGACTCCTGCGCCGGGCGGTTCACCTGTGACGCGCGCGGTGTCGGCACCGACTGGGAAGTGAAAGAAGTCACAGGGATCGCCTCCGCGCTCCTCGGCACCGCCGACATAGTCGCCGACCCCACGGGCCTGGCCGCCGACTTCACGCAGATGATGGAGACGGCGATGGGCAAGGAGGTCGCGGACGTCGCGCTGCGGCTGTGGACCCCGGTCGGCACGACCATCAAGTTCGTCAAGCAAGTGGCGCCCACCGTCGAGGCGTTGACCGACCGGCGCACCGAGGCGGGGCCGCGTGCCGGGGACTATCCGACCGGATCGTGGGGAGACGAGTCCCGTGACTACCACATCTGCGTGGAGGTCCCCACGGCCGGCCTGGGCCAGGAAATGCTGGCCGCGCGCGTGTCGTTGGTCGTTCCGCAGCCTGGGGGCACCTCCGGCTCGAGCGCGGCCGGGAGCGGGGGAGGAAGCGTCCAGAACCTCGGAGCACAGGGCCTGATCAGGGCCGTGTGGACGGACGACATGGTCGCCTCGACCTCCCTCAACCCCCAGGTCGCCCACTACACCGGCCAGGCCGAACTGGCACAAGCCATCCAACAGGGGCTGGACCTCCGTAAAGCGGGCGATATGGACGGGGCAACGGCCAAACTGGGTCGGGCCGTTCAGTTGGCAAGCGCTTCCGGGAACGCGGATACTGCGAAACTGCTTGCGAAGGTGGTGGACGTGGTCGATGCCACGACAGGTACTGTGCGACTGAAGGCGAAGGTCGAGGAGGCCGACGAGATGACTCTCGAGACACGGTCCACAAAGACTGTTCGTGTAAAGAAGTGACCTGACAGTCCACACGCAGGACCACCCAGACAGGCTCAGGACGATCCTGACAGAGAGGGAAGCCCGCCATGCCGACCTGCCCGAACGGACACCAGTCGGGTTCCGACGACTGGTGCGAGGTGTGCGGTCACCGCATGGCCGGTGCCGTACCTCCGCCGCCCCCGCCGACCGCCGGCGGCTACGGCTTCCCGCCGCCCGCGCCCGGCGCCCCGGCCGGTGGCCCGATGGGCGGCGGCCGCCATCTGTCGGCCGTGCCGAACGCGGCCGAGCCGGAGCTGTGCCCGCAGTGCCGTACGCCCCGTGAGGGCGGTGCGCCGTTCTGCGAGGAGTGCCGCTGGAACTTCCTGACCAACACGGCCACCTCGTACACCCCGGCCGCCCCGCGCCCGCCGGCCGGTGGCGGTCCCGCCGCGCCCACCTTCCGGCCGCCGGCCCCGCCGACGTTCGGCGGCGGCGACTCGTACGAGTACCAGGGTTCGCGCCCCTCGCAGGTGAACCGTCCGGCCGAGCCGATCCCGTCCTTCGGCAGCGAGCCCTCGGGCCCGACGCCGTTCGCGGGCGAGCGCGGCGGCCAGTCCGCCTTCGGCACCGACCGCGGCCCCTCGGCACCGCCGTCCGGCCCGTCGGGTCCCTCCGGCCCGTCCGGCTTCGGCGGCGGCGACCGCGGTCAGTCGGGTCCGCCCGCGTTCGGCGGCGGTGACCGTGGCCAGCCCGGCCCGTCGGGCTTCGGCGGCGACCGCGGCCAGTCCGGTCCTCCGGCGTTCGGCGGTGCCCCGGGCCAGTCCGGTCCGCCCGCCTTCGGTGGCGGCGACCGCGGCCAGTCCGCTCCCCCGCCCTACGGCGGCGAGCGCGGCCCTGCTTCTCCGCCCCCGCCCTTCGGCGGCGCCCCGGGCCAGAACCCCGGCGGCGCGTCCGCCTTCGGTGGCCCTCCCGGCGCCGGCCAGGCCTCCGGCCCGTACACCCGCGATCCCGCCGGCGGTCCCGGCGCCGGTCCCTTCGGTGGCTCGGACCCGTCCCGGCCGCCGGTTCCACCGCCGCCCGGCGGCCCCGGTACGACCACCGGTGGCGCTCCCGGCGCCTTCCAGCAGTCGGCCCCGCCCGCGCCGCCCGGCTTCCCGCAGGAGACCAGGCGGCCGGCCGGCGGCCCGTCCTTCGGCGGCGGTGACGACGACTGGGTGATCTCCCCGCCCGGACCGGCCGGCGGTCCGGCGGGCCCCGGCGCGCCCGCCCGTCCCGGTGGCTACGGCTATCCGCAGCCCGGCGCCACCCAGGCCCCGCCCGCCTTCCCGCAGGCCCCGCAGGGTCCGGCGACCTGGACGGCGACGATCGGTCCGGACCGCGAGTACTTCATGGCGATGATGCAGCGCTCCGGCCCGGAGGCGGCCGGCCTCAACCTGCCCGCGTACTCCCCGGAGCAGCAGCGCACGCTCACCGGCAACCAGGTCACCATCGGCCGCCGCCGGCACTCCACCGGCGACACCCCCGACATCGACCTGTCGGTGCCACCGGAGGACCCGGGCGTCTCGCACCAGCACGCGGTCCTGGTCCAGCAGCCGGACGGCGGCTGGGCCGTCGTCGACCAGAACTCGACGAACGGCACCACGGTGAACGGCGGCGAGGAGCCGATCCAGCCCTTCGTCCCGGTACCGCTGCAGGACGGCGACCGGGTGCACGTGGGGGCTTGGACGACGATCACCGTCCGACGAGGCTAGGGATCCCCTGCCCAGGGGCGCGGGGAACTGCGCGAACGGGGCCCCACCGGCCCGCGCAGCCGAAGAACCGTGCTCAGACCGGGAGCGGCCAGACGAACGGTCCCTCCCGGTCGTCCAGCCACACCCATTCCCCGTCCTTCCCCACGCTCACCCCGAACCGCTCCCGCCCGGGCATGCCCTCCCGCGCCCAGACCTCATAGGCCTCCCGCGGACCGAGCACCCCCTGGGTCAGCTCGGCGAAGAACTGGAACAGTTCGTCCCCCAGAGCCCCCGGCGGCACCCCGCCCGCATCCCCCGCCGCCCGCACCCTCTCCACGCCCCGCAACGGCACGAAGAACGCCGCCGACGGCAGGAACCTCCCCTCGGCGCCGCCTCCCCGCACGGTCAGCGTCAGCAGCCCGGTGGCGACCGGCGTGAGGATCCGCGCCCCCTCCGCGCACTGCTCGACCCACGCCCGCGGCACGCTCGGCAGCGCACACGTCGCGATGATCCGGTCGAAGGGCGCCCGCTCCGGCACCCCCCGCGCCCCGTCCCCCGTGACCACCGCCGGCCGGTACCCCGCCGCGGCCAGGTGCCGCCGCGCGGACTCGGTGATCTCCGGCTCCACGTCGACGGTGGTGACGAGGTCGTCGTCGCCCAGCCGGTGCGCCAGCAGCGCCGCGTTGTACCCGGTCCCCGCACCGATCTCCAGGACCCGGTCGCCGTCCGCCACCCCCAGCGCGACCAGCATCCGTGCCATCAGCGAGGGCTGGCTGCTGGAGGAGAGCAGCTCGCCGTCGCGCAGCCGGGTGGCCAGCGGTACGTCCTCGTAGGCGCCGCGCACCCACCGTTCCCGGGCCGCCGGATCCGGGCTCTCGCCCCACCGGCGCTCGTAGCCGCGCGTCCCGGCGACGTAGTAGTAGGGCACGAACAGGTGCCGGGGCACCTCGGCGAACGCCTCCCGCCACACCGGCTCCGCCGCCCAGACCCCCTCGGCGTCGATCTCCCGCACCAGCGCGGCCCGCGCCGCGGCGGCGAGCCCCTCGGTCTCGCTGTCGTAGGCGGCCATGTCTCCACCCTAGGCGCGTGCCCCGCCCTGCCCGGTGTCCTCGGGTGTTCCTCGGGTGTCCTCGGGTCTCCTCCGGAGTCCTAAGCCTTGAGTCCTGGTCCGTCCCGTCTGAGACCATGTACGGGTGAGAGAGATTCGGCGCGGCACGCTTCAGGAGAAGACCTTCTACGAGCAGGTCGGCGGGGAGGAGACCTTCCGTCGGCTCGTCCACCGTTTCTACGAGGGCGTCGCCGAGGACCCGGCCCTGCGGGCGATGTACCCCGAGGAGGACCTGGGGCCGGCCGAGGAGCGGCTCACCCTGTTCCTCATCCAGTACTGGGGCGGTCCCACGACGTACAGCGACAACCGCGGTCACCCCCGGCTGCGGATGCGGCACGCGCCGTTCACCGTGGACCGGGCGGCGCACGACGCCTGGCTGCGGCACATGCGGGTGGCCGTGGACGAGCTCGGCCTCTCCGAGGAGCACCGCGAACAGCTCTGGAACTACCTCACCTACGCGGCCGCCTCGATGGTCAACACCCCCGACTGACCGCCGTAGGCGCTCAGCGGACGCTGACGTCCAGCGCCCCGAGTCCCGCCCGCCGCACGGCGATCGACCCGAACGGGGTCCGCAGCCGCAGCCAGGCCCCCGCCGAGAGCAGGACGGCCTCGTCGCCGGGCTCGTCGCCCGGCCGCAGGAAGCCCAGTGACTGCGCCGCGTGCACGGCCCGGACCGGCAGCCGGGTGCCGCCGACCGTCCGGGACCAGATGTCCCGCCCGATCCGGTCGAGTTCGGCGCGGGTACGACCCTCCGGGGCCAACTCCTCGGTACGGGCCCGGAATTCACCGACCGCGGCGGTGACGGTGGCGCGCAGCGCCCGCGGCGCGGGCAGCCCCGGCTCGGCCCGCCAGCCGCCCCGCGGCGGCAGCACGCCGGCCCACGGCGGTCCGGTCACCGCCTTCGGGACGGTGGCCGTGGCGGCCTGCTCGTCCACCGACTCCAGCAGCTCGCCCGCCGACACGGTCACGTCGAGGGTGACGTCCAGCCCGTCCTCGTACGGCTTGGCGAGCCGCACCGCGCGGATCGCCAGCACCTCGAAGGAGGGCGGCCGCCCGAAGACGGCGAGCGCGGTGCCGGCCGCCTGCAGCCGCACCGCGGCCGAGCGGTCGTAGCGGAGCAGCCGGGAGAGGAAGGCGGCGAGGTCCGCCGCCTCCCCGTCGTCAGCGAGGTGGAGCACCGTCATGCGGCGACGGCCTCCTCCTTGTCGTCGTCGCGGTACTCCTCCAGGAAGTCCCGCTCCTCGGCGGTGATCCGGCGCGGCCGCTCGGCGTCGAAGTCGAACGGCACGACCACCGTCGAGGCCCGTACGTAGACCAGGTCGTCGTCCTTCACCTCGTAGGTGATGGTGAAGGACGCGGCCCTGATCTCGGTGATCCACAGCTCGATGTCGACCGGGTGGTGCCGGTGGACGAGTTGCCGCTTGTAGTCGATCTCGTGGCGCGCCACCACCGACCCCTGCTTGAACTCCTTGTCCGGGCGGAACAGGAAGTCGATCCGGGCCTCCTCCAGGTAGCGGATGAAGACCGCGTTGTTGACATGGCCGTACGCGTCCATGTCGGACCAGCGCAGGGGGCAGCGGTAGAGATGACGCAAGTTCGATCAGCCCCGGGTCAGCTTCTTGTAGGTGGCACGGTGCGGACGCGCGGCGTCCGGTCCCAGCCGCTCGATCTTGTTCTTCTCGTACGACTCGAAGTTGCCCTCGAACCAGAACCACTTGGAGTCGCCCTCGTAGGCGAGGATGTGCGTCGCCACCCGGTCGAGGAACCAGCGGTCGTGGGACACGACCACCGCACAGCCGGGGAACTCCAGCAGCGCGTTCTCCAGGCTGGAGAGCGTCTCCACGTCGAGGTCGTTGGTCGGCTCGTCGAGGAGCAGCAGGTTGCCGCCCTGCTTGAGGGTGAGCGCGAGGTTGAGGCGGTTGCGCTCACCGCCGGAGAGGATGCCGGCCGGCTTCTGCTGGTCCGGACCCTTGAACCCGAAGGCCGACACATACGCACGCGACGGCATCTCGACCTGGCCGACGTTGATGTAGTCGAGCCCGTCGGACACGACCTCCCACAGCGTCTTCTTGGGGTCGATGTTGGCGCGCCCCTGGTCGACGTACGAGATCTTGACGGTCTCGCCGACCTTGATGTCACCGGAGTCCGGAGTCTCGAGACCCTGGATCATCTTGAACAGCGTCGTCTTGCCGGCACCGTTCGGCCCGATGACCCCGACGATCCCGTTCCGCGGCAGCGTGAACGAGAGCCCGTCGACGAGGACCTTCTCCCCGAAGGCCTTGTTCAGCTTGTCGACCTCGACGACGACGTTGCCCAGCCGCGGGCCCGGCGGGATCTGGATCTCCTCGAAGTCCAGCTTCCGCATCTTGTCGGCCTCGGCGGCCATCTCCTCGTACCGCGCGAGCCGGGCCTTGGACTTGGCCTGCCGCCCCTTGGCGTTCGACCGCACCCACTCCAGCTCTTCCTTGAGCCGCTTCTGCCGCTTGGCGTCCTTCTGACCCTCGACCTTGAGACGGGTTGCCTTGGTCTCCAGGTAGGTGGAGTAGTTGCCCTCGTACGGGTAGGCACGCCCGCGGTCGAGCTCGAGGATCCACTCGGCGACGTTGTCGAGGAAGTACCGGTCGTGGGTGATGGCCACGACGGTGCCGGCGTACTTGGCGAGGTGCTGCTCCAGCCAGTTCACCGACTCGGCGTCGAGGTGGTTGGTGGGCTCGTCGAGCAGCAGCAGGTCGGGGGCCTCCAGCAGCAGCTTGCACAGCGCCACACGCCGCTTCTCACCACCGGAGAGGGTGGTGACGGGCCAGTCGCCGGGCGGGCAGCCCAGCGCGTCCATGGCCTGCTCCAGCTGAGCGTCGAGGTCCCACGCGTTGGCGTGGTCCAGCTCCTCCTGCAGCTTGCCCATCTCGTCGAGCAGCGCGTCGGAGTAGTCGGTGGCCATCAGCTCGGCGATCTCGTTGAACCGGTCGAGCTTGCCCTTGATCTCGGCGACACCCTCCTGGACGTTCTCCAGGACGGTCTTGTCCTCGGTGAGCGTGGGCTCCTGCATGAGGATACCGACGCTGTACCCGGGCGAGATGAAGGCGTCGCCGTTGGACGGCTGCTCGATCCCCGCCATGATCTTCAGCACGGTCGACTTACCGGCACCGTTCGGACCGACGACGCCGATCTTGGCCCCCGGCAGGAAGTTCAGGGTGACATCATCGAGAATCACCTTGTCGCCGTGCGCCTTGCGCGTCTTGCGCATGGTGTAAATGAACTCAGCCAAGAGAAACCGTCCGGCAGCTTGAAATCTGGCAGTGGGCAGATACACCCCATCTTGCCTGACGTCCAGCCTCGGGTGTTAACCCGTTTGGTCCGGGGGCTGTGACCTGGGGGTTCGCCGATGGCCGCTACGGCCGACCAGTCACTGTCGGTCACTGACGGGTGACCTCATGGAGCCTCGGAGGGCCTAGGGACGGCCCAGGAGTCAGTGCTCGCTCGATGGCCCGACGGCCAGGGGTTTCACTCGTTCATCTTCACGAGCCCCGACCCCGATCAGGACGATGCAGTGGCGGGCCAATCTCCAGACGGGCACAACTGGAGCATGACCTCCCAGGGCTGCCACCTACCGGTTGACGGGGATCTCGTAGACGATTTCGCAGTGAGCTGCAGGCACGACGATGTCCGCGGCCTCGACGGGTCGCCCCTGTTCGCTGCAGTAGGTCCGCCGAACGTGAGTGACGACAGCAGCCTTCCGCGCGCGGAGGAGTGAGGCTTCTTCAGCGGTCGCCTGCCGGCGCTCGGGCTGCTCCACGGCATGACTGACGGTGATCCCCATGGCGGCCACGCCCGATGTTTTGCTGACCCGCGGTAGCGCAATGTCGACAGTGCGGTGGCTTGCGCGTGAGTGCCCGCTGTTCCCCGTGTTTCCCGCGTGATCTGGTGCACATCCTGCACGGCTCTGGGGGGTGGTGCAGTTGCCTGCCATGTCTGAGAACGACCCCCACAATCCTGGGCGGTGCGGCAAGATGAATCTGCTCCCATCGACGGGGGATGGGGCGCCGCGCACGCTTGCCGTGGACTCGCCATCCCGGTGCGTGCGATCACCGGTGTCCCATGAATGACGGTCAGTCCTGTATGGCCGTAAAGAGCGTGGGTGTCGGGCCGGGGCCCGAAGCTCCGTGAACAGGAAGGAATCCTGCGCATGGCGAGCGCAAATGACCCGTGAGGGCGGGGCCGCTGATTGGCCTGGTATCAGGTGGTGTCTTGGTACCCGTCACAGTGGCCTATCCATGGATCGGCGTGATCGCGGTCCTCAGCCCACTCGCTCTCTTATGCTGCGTGGTTTTGCCTGGCGTGTGGTCTGCAAGCCCGTCTCGCCGCCGCGACGCTCGTGTCATGGTCGAGCTATTGCTCGGCTCACCTAGGCGGGAGCGGCAGTGAACGGCCGGCACCGGTGTCGCGCGCCTCCACGCGTACTGATGATGTCCAGAGCGTTGTCGTGATCGCCTGCGCACAGAAGCCTTCCTTAGCGGGCCCCTTCCCCCGATGCGAGAAGACGGAGGCAGGGGCCCCAACTGATTGATTCTTCTTCTTGTCCCGGGTCGTGCGCCTGGTGGTCGTCGTTGGTCGTCATTGGCCTCTGCTGAGCGGCCTCGGACGGCCCAGGGACGACCCAGCATCTCGGTCCAGGGCTCCGGGTCTCAGCGAGAGGGGCACTGCTTCGGGGGGGGACCGGGCCGGGAATCACGGCCTTGCCAAGGTGTTCCTTGATCAAGTACTTCAACTCCGGTCCTACGATGAGCTGGAGTCTGCCGTGCCGGCGGGCAGCACGTTTGTCTCGTCGCGGCTCTTCACGTACCGGTAGGCCTTCGGCGGCCACGGGCACCCCAGCTCCCACGGAACGCTCCGGAGCCGGTCCGCGTCGTTCCTTTCCGGGGCGCGGTGGCCGTGTCCCGGGAGGGGAGACCGGGTGGGTACGGGTGACTTCGCCGGGTGGACCAGGCGGTTCGAGGAGGAGCGTGAGCGCAGGCGTGTCCAGGGTGATCCGGACTGGGGGCGGAGCGCGACGCTGCATCCGGCGGTGTGGGCCGGCATCCAGCGCTTCCAGGTCGGCGAGGACGGAGACGGCGGCAACCTGATCGGCAAAGCGGACCGGGCCGGCGACGCCGACTACGGGGCGGCGGTCCGGCTCTTCGTCGCGGAGGAACAGAACCACGCCCGGCTGCTGGCTCGGCTGCTGGCCGCGGGGGGCGTGCCGACGCTGACCGGGCACTGGAGCGACGCGGTCTTCGTACGGCTGCGGCGTCTCATGGGCCTGCGCACGGAGTTGCTGGTGCTGATGATCGCGGAGGTCGTGGCGCTGCGCTACTACCGGGCCCTGCGCGACGGCGCCGACGACGCGCTCACCGCGGAGGTGGCGGGGCGGATCCTGTCCGACGAGGAGCGTCACGTGCCGTTCCACTGCGAGCGGCTGCACGCCTCCCTGACGGAGCTGTCCCGCGCCACGCGCCGCCCGGTGATGGCCCTGTGGCGGCTTCTGCTGCTCGCCGTCTGCCTCGTCGTCGCCGCCGACCACGGACCGGCACTGCGCCGGCTCGGCACCGGGCGCGCGCGGTTCGTGCGCGATGTCATGGCCTCCTCCCACGCGGTGGTCTCCGCGGTGCTGGTGCCCGGACCCGGCGCAGGGACGAGGGCACGGTCCTGACCGTGGGACCGGTCCTTCGGGCGCGCTCGCCGATCGGGTGGAGGGGGTCGCCGTCGTCGTCCGTGCCCCCGCCCTGACGTCTCCCCCGGGCTCCTCTCGACATGACAGCGCCCGGGGAGGAGCGCAGGCTGGGAGGAGTGCAGGGGCGACACCCGGCAATCGATCGGGCGAGGCGAGCCGTGCACAGGGTGTTCGCCGGGTACGGGGAGGCGAAAGGTCACTCATGCCACGGTCCATGCGCGCGCTCGTAGCCGCTGAGGTCGGCGAACCGGGCGATGTCCTGCGGCTGGAGTCCCGGCCTGTTCCCACGGCGGAAGCCGGCCAGGCGTTGGTCCGGGTGAAGGCGACGCCGGTTCACGCCAGCGATCTGCACGTGCTGCGCGGTCGTTACGGTTTCTCCCCCGAGTTCCCCACCGTCGGGGGGTACATGGAGTGCGTGGGCCGTATCGAGGCCCTCGGTCCGGGCACCGAGGGGCTGAGGATCGGCGAGCGCGTGGTGAACGCCGCGATTCCGGCGGTACCCGGGCCGCAGGTCGACGGCACCTGGCAGGAGTACCTCGTTGCCGATGCACAGAGGCTGCTGCCGGTCCCCGGTCGGCTGAGCGACTCCGACGCCTGCCAACTCGCCGTCAACCCGTTGACCGCGCTGCTCCTGGTGACTCGCGAACTCGACGTACAGCCCGGTGAATGGCTGTTGCAGACGGCGGCGGGCTCCACCGTCGGCCGGCTCGTCATTCAGCTGGCCGGGCATCTGGGGATACGCACGATCAACGTGGTGCGGCGGCGCGATGCCGTCGAGGAGATCAGGGCGCTGGGCGGCGACGAGGTCATCTGCACCGAGGACGAGGATCTGGTGCGGCGTGTGGCCGAGATCGCGGGGCCGGCCGGCGTGCGCAAGGCCGCCGACTGCGTCGCCGGGCAGTTGGGCGCCCAGGTGTCCCAGGCATTGGCCCCGGGTGGAGAGGTCGTGGTCTACGGCGCCCTCTCCACCCACCGGCAGACCGAACCGGCGGCGCTGACGATTCCGGTCTCGGCGCGCTCGGTCATCTACGAGACCAAGGTGGTCCGGGGGTTCTGGCTGAACCGCTGGTTCGGTGCCGCCTCGCCCGCGGACGTCCTGGACGCGCTGTGCGAGGTGCGCAGTCTCGTCGTCGGTGGAGTGCTGAGCATCCCCCAGGGCCGGCCGTTCCCGCTCGAACGCTTCGCCGAAGCCGTCTCGTTCGCCGAAGCGCCCGCCCATGGCGCCAAACCGCTCTTCGTCTTCGACGTCGGCCGGGACGAGGACGACGGGCAGCGCGAGGTATGAAGCGGCTTCTACGCACCGTCTCCCTGCCCCGGTACGGCCCGCGGGTATCCGGCCTCCACCGCGCGGCGGTACCAGTCCTGAGCCTCGTCCTCTTCACCACGTAGGCTCAGGCAGTACGCCAGGTTCATCATGGCCGGCGGAAATCCGCGGTCCGCCGCGTGCCGGTAGACCGTGCAGGCGTCGTCCTGATCGCCCGCGCGATCGAGGGCGAGGGCGAGGTTGAACAGCTGGAGCCCGGCCCTGTGAGGGGCCAGCACCGACAGATACTGCCGTTCGACGGCCTCCAGTCCCTCCCGGCGATAGGCCTTGAGCAGGAGGTTCGTCGCACTTCTGGTACCTGACGGGGTGGAGAACCAGGCGAACGGCGCACCGATGCAGATCGCCAGAGCCGCGAGCGTCCACGACACCCAGGCCGGTGCGCCGATCACCGAACGGCTCCACCCCGTGACGGCTCCGAGGACGAGCGCCGCCGGAAGCCCCGCCGAGACCACGAAGAGGAGCACGAGGGAACGTCTCTTCCAGCCGTACGTCACCGCACCAGGTGAGCACGCCGGCCAGTGGCTTTCAAGGGCCGGTCACCGGGTTGGAGAGCCCTGCAGGGTTCTGTGGAGGAGGAGGGCCGTGGCCGCTGCCGCTCCCAGTACGCCCGCCGTGCGGAAGGAGCGGGTGGAGCGCCAGGACAGGACGGACCAGCGGGAGTTGGCCGAGAGGACGGAGCCCGTGCTCAGCCAGGAGCCGGCCGAGACGAGGGACAGGGCCGAGCCGATCGAGCCTGCCGAGAGGGCGCTGCCGATCGAGCCGATGGAGAGGGCCGAGCCGACCGAGCCGATGGAGAGCACGGAGCCCACCGAGCCGATCGACAGCACCGAGTCGTGCGACCACAGGGACAGGACGGAGTCCGAGGACGATGACGCGCCGCGTGAGTTGGTCATGACGTCATGGTGCCCGTCCGGGCCTCAGTCGGTCTGCTGGTTCTCCCGTTGACGGAGGATCACCAGGACCGCACCGCCGATCACCACCAGGCCGATGGCCACGCCCGTGATCACGCCGGTCGCGGAGTCGCCGCCGGTCGCGGCCAGGTTGACGTCGGAGGCGGTGCCGCCGACCGAGGCCGGGCTGGGCTCGCTGAGGGTCTGGGTGGCGAGGCCGGCGTCGGCGCCCTGGGTCTTGCAGTCGAGGACACCGGTGAAGCGGCGTTCGAGGCCGTTCGGGCCGGTGATCGTGAAGTCGTAGGCCTGGTCCTCCTGGAGCGGGACGGTCACCGTCCGCGAGGTGTCCGCGGGGATGGTGTACTCCGTGCTCACCAGATCGAAGGTGAACGGCTTGTCCCCGGTGTTGGCCACGGTGATGTCCACACCGCTGCGGGCGCAGTCCTTCTCGGCCGACAGTGCCGGTGTCGCGCCCTGGTCCGCCCAGGTCGCGTTCGCGGTCGCGGCGACCGTGGACTCGCTGGAGCCGGCCAGGATCTGCGTCTGGCTGCGGCTCTCGGAGGTGAAGGCCCGGCCGACGGGGACGGTCGTCGACGCCTGGACGGTCAGTTCGGCGGAAGCTCCCCCACTGCTGGAGGCGTGGTCGGTGCCTCCGACCGCGTCGTCGGGGACCTTGAAGTACAGTTCGCTGCCGTCCTGCGCGGTGGTGACCGGCTTGCCGGTCCTGTCGGTGATCCGTACGCCGCTGAGGGCCGCGTCGGACGGCGGGATCACGGTGACCGTGCGCGCGTTGGTGTGGACCGTCACCGGGCCGAGCAGGTCGCCCGGGCGGCCGGACACGGCAGCCGGGGAGAGGGTCAGCGAGGCCTGCGGCTCGTTCTGGCCGCGGGCGTTCTTCTCCAGGTAGTCGGCGAGCTTCTCGGCCTGCGGGTCGACGGCGTCGACGTCCGCGCCGTCCGAGTAGCGCCAGATCGCCAC
Source organism: Streptomyces sp. NPDC001714 (assembly GCF_042892755.1). Classification (NCBI taxonomy): domain Bacteria; kingdom Bacillati; phylum Actinomycetota; class Actinomycetes; order Kitasatosporales; family Streptomycetaceae; genus Streptomyces; species Streptomyces sp. NPDC001714. The sequence continues at coordinate 511,732 of NZ_JBIAUL010000005.1, read as the reverse complement.
CTGTGTGCCGGCCGCCGCGTCCTGCTCGGTGAGACTGCCGACGCCGGCCTTGCGGGCCAGCGCGGCGAGGTCGTTGACCTGCGGGTAGGAGTTCTGCAGGATCCAGCGGACGTTGCCGGCGTTCTTGTTGGCGCCGAGCGAGGTGCCGCTCCACGCCGTCTCCTGGTACTTGGCGTCCCGCTGGGCGGGGTTGTGGAGATCGACGCAGTACGTCTGGAGCGTGCCGCCGCCGTCGACGGACATCTCGAACAGGCCCGCGGCCACCTGTTCGTCGCCGCTGTGGCGGTGGACCACGGCCTCGCCGTAGGTCTTCAGGCCGTTCATGGTCGCCGTGGCCCCGCTCTGGCTCTGGGGCGTCCCGTCGTCGGCCGCGGCCCGGCCTGCGCCGGTCAGCGCGGCGGCGGCCACCAGCCCGGACACCAGGGTCGCGGCGGCGAGGCGGGCCATGCCTCTCGCGGCCACGGCGGTGCCGTAGTGCCTGGTGGACGCGCGGGGCGCCGAGGGACCAGAGAACGCAGCGAGCACAGAATTCCCCTTCGAGCAGGACCCGTTGGACGCGGGGGGTGGTCCCACCAGCAGAATCAGCGGCCACGGGGGCCACGCCCGGCATCCTATGGATCAGCCGGGCCGCCCTTTCCCGGTGAGATGGTCCGATGAGCGATCCGATCCGTAATCGTTATCGCGAAGACGCGGACGAGCAGGGCTTATCGACAAATCCACCCGGCCGGGGTCACGGGCACTTCGGAGCGCATTCGCCGATAAGCCGTCAAGGGACGTCACGGGCCGTCAAGAATCGCGAAGGGCCACCACAGGGCCGCCGAAGGGCACGGCGACGGCAGGCCCGGCGGGCGTCAACGGGCGGCAGCTCTACGGCCGTTCGGACGAGTCGGCGCCAACACGCCACAACTTGGCACGACTTCACGTCCCGTCACGACGCCGCCACCGCCACCGGTTCCGGTTGCTCCTGGGCGGGCGTGTCGGGCGACTCCGCCGGTGTCTCCCAGTTGGGTTCCGGGCGCGGTGGGGCCGGTGTCGTCGTGTCCGGCCTGCCGGTTCGCCGGAAGGCCGCCGTGCCGCGGGCGAGGTCGTGGCCGATCGCCACCGCGTCGATGTCGGCGGAGGCCCACTGCTGGCCCTCCCGGTTCTCGGTGCGCACCTTCAGCCGCCCCTGTACGACGACCGGGTCGCCGACCGCCAGCGAGGTCGCCGCGTTGGTGGCGAGCTGCCGGTTGGCCCACACCGTGAAGAAGTTGGTGTGGCCGTCCGTCCAGGCGTTCTTCTCGCGGTCCCAGTAGCGCGAGGTCACCGCCAGCCGGAACCGGGCCGACGGACCCGCCGCCAGCTCCCGGAACACCGGCTGCGTCGCCACGTTGCCCACCGCGCAGACCATGGTCTCGTTCATCACGAACCCCTCCCTCGCCCGGCCGCCGCGGCCGGGCGGATCCGCGTACGGGTCCGTCCCGTACGGCTGTGTCCACCACGGCGACCGTGTGGAGCGCGATCGCCGTGGGATCAGACTGCCGCCGTCGGCCCGGACCCGCCGAGCGCTGTGGACCACCGCCGGCCGGTGGAGAACTCCACCACCCGGACGAGTGACCCCGTCCCCCCAGACGGAGTCTCACCCCACTCCGGCGCCCGTCCGCCGCACCCGCCCGTACTGCTCCCGCACCTCCTGGTAGCGCAGCAGTTCCGCCGCCACGGGGTCCAGCACCCGGGCCCGCCCGCAGCCGGCCGCCGCCTCGCGGAGCCGGCGTTCCGCCTCCAGGCCGTACCGGCGGGCCGGGCCGCGGGCCGCCATCCGGCAGCCCCACTCGACCAGCGGGCCGCCGATGATCCCGGAGACCATCAGCAGCACCGGAACGCCCAGGTTGGGCGCCGTCACCCCGGTGATCTGCCCCATCAGCCACAACCCGCCGACCACCTGGAGGAGCGTCATGGCGGCCTGGGCGAGCACCGCCACCGGCCACCAGCCGGGCCGCGGTGGCCGCCCCGGCGGCAGCCCCGCCCGTGCGGCCAGGTCGTCGAGCGCCTCCGGAAGGCCCTGCGAACCGCGTACGGCCGCCTCGCGCACCGCCTGCGCCCAGGGCGCGGGCAGCCCGGCCGAGGCCTGCTCGGAGACCGTGCGCACCGCCTGCTCGACGCGCTGCCGCGCGGTGGCCTCCACCTCCGGCTGGGCCTTCTGCAGGCGTCCGGTGGGCGGCTCACCGCGCTTCTGGTACCAGCGCCACAACCGCAGCCAGGGCGTGCCGCAGGCCCGGTTGGCGTTGCGCCGCCAGGCCCGTTCGGCGGCCTCGCCGGCGGCGGTGGCGCCGACCGCGTCCGCGAGCCGTCCGGCGAACTCGTCGCGCGCCTCCTCGCTGAGCCCGGCGCGCCTGCCGGTGGCGTAGACGGGCCGCAGCCGGGCCGCGGCGGCGTCCACGTCGGCGGCGACCCGGCGGGCGGCCGCGCCCCGCTCGGACACGAACTGGCCGAGCACCTCGCGCAGTTCGCCGACCCCGTCACCGGTGAGCGCGGACAGCGCGAGCACGGTCGCGCCCGGGTCGCCGTACTCGCCGAGGGCGATGCCGTCGTCGTCGAGCAGTCGGCGCAGATCGTCCAGGACCAGGTCGGTGGCCTCGCCGGGCAGCCGGTCGGTCTGGTTGAGGACGATGAACATGACCTCGGCATGGCCGGCCATGGGCCGCAGATAGCGCTCGTGGAGGACGGCGTCGGCGTACTTCTCGGGGTCGACCACCCAGATCACCGCATCGACGAGTTTCAGGATCCGGTCGACCTGTTCGCGGTGCTGGACGGCGGCCGAGTCGTGGTCGGGCAGGTCGATCAGGACCAGTCCGCGCAGCTGGGCGTCGGCCTCCGGGTTGTGCACGGGGCGGCGGCGCAGCCGGCCCGGGATGCCGAGCCGGTCGATGAGGGCGGCGCTGCCGTCGCTCCAGGTGCAGGCGATGGGTGCGGCGGTGGTGGGCCGGCGTACCCCGGTCTCCGAGATGGCGACTCCGGCGAGCGCGTTGAACAGCTGGGACTTGCCGCTGCCGGTGGCGCCGGCGAGGGCGACGACGGTGTGCTGGCCGGAGAGCCGGCGCCGGGTGGCCGCCTCGTCCAGGACCCGGCCGGCCTCGGCGAGGGTGTTGCTGTCCAGGCGGGTGCGGGAGAGGCCGACGAGTTCGCGCAGGGCGTCGAGGCGGGAGCGCAGCGGGCCGTCGTACGCGAGCGGGGCGGGGGCCGGGGCGCCCGGGCCGCGGGTCTCCACGACGGGGACGGCGGCCTTGGCGGTCTCGGTGACCCGGCGGGCGATGAGACCGTCGTCCCAGGCGTCGTCGGCCGCCGGATCGTCGGCGGCGGACGGGCGGTCGCCGGTGACGGTGGAAGCGGGCCGGCGGTCGTCGGCCGGCTCCCGTTGCTCCCGCACGCGCGCGTGCGGGACGTTCTCGGCCTCGGCGGCTGCCCCGGCGGCTTCGGCCGCCTCGGGGGACTGTCTGGCTCCGGGAGCCTCGGGGGCTTCGCCGGTGTCCGCGTGCCCCTTGGACTCCGTGGGGCCCTTGGCGTCCTGGGGGTCCTTCCCGGCCTCGTCCCGGTGCTGGGCGCCGTCCGGGACCCGGTCTCGTACGGACTCCCGCGCACCGTCCGGCGTGGCGTCCCCCGCGGTCGGGTCGGTCTCGAAGTCGCTGGCGTAGTCACCGGTGAAGTCACTGGTGTGATCCATGCGTTCCATGTGATCCGTGGGGTCGTGGTCAGTGACGGCGGTCACCGGTCACCTCTCCTTCTGCAGGGCGGACAGGGCGGCGATGAGTTCGGCCTGGGGCTCGGGGTGCACGTCGAGGGCGTCGAGCGGGGCGAGACGACGCTCGCGTTCGGCGTGCAGGACGCGGTCCACGTGCTCGGTGAGCAGCCGTCCCGCGCGGTCGCGCAGCCGCAGCGCGCCATGGGCGCCGATGCGCTCGGCGAGCCGCTCCCCCGCCACCTTGGTACGCCGGCCGCCGAGCAGCGCGGTGGCCACCAGGGCGGCGACGACCTCGGAGTCCGGGGCGACGCTGCGGTCGAGCTCGCGCACCTCGTCCTCGGCGTACTCCTCCAGCTCCCGCCGCCAGCGGCGGACGGCGAGGCCGATGCGGTGCTCGGCGCTCTCCAGGGACGGGTCGCGGTCGGTGAGTCCGGGGGCGGCGGAGGCGGGCTCGCGGCGCCAGGCGTCGTCGACGCGTTCGTCGGCGGCGGTGACGGAGCAGAGCAGCAGGGCGGCGAGGCTCTCCGCAAGGGCGTCCAGGAGTTCGTCGGCGGAGCAGTCGAGGGGGTAGGCGCGCCAGCGCTTGAGGGCGTCGCCGGCCAGGACGGCTCCGTTCTGGAGGCGTCCTCGCAGGCGCGCGTGCTCGCTGTCGTACGCGGTGTCGACGGCGGAGGTCAGGCGCAGGGCGGCGGCGTACTGGGCGGCGGCGGCGCCGGCCAGCTCGGGCATGCGGGCCTTGAGGGAGTCGAGGAGGCCGTGGGCGGTGCGGGCCAGGGTGTGGGAGCGGGCGCCGGGGTCCTGGGCCTGGTGGAGGAGCCAGGCGCGGAGCGGGGCGACCGCGGTGGCCGGGAGCAGACCGCCGCCCCAGGCCGACTCGGGCAGCTCGGGCACCGTGAACCGGGGCACGTCGCCGAGCCCGGCCTTGGTGAGGAGGGCGCCGTACTGCCGGGAGACCTCGGAGACGACCGTGTGGGGGACCCGGTCGAGGACGGTCACCAGGGTGGCGTTGTACTCCTTGGCGGCGCGCAGCAGGTGCCAGGGGACGGCATCGGCGTAGCGGGCGGCCGTGGTCACCATCACCCAGACGTCGGCGGCGCAGATGAGCTCTGCGGCGAGGACGCGGTTGTCGACGACCAGGGAGTCGATGTCGGGGGCGTCGAGCAGGGCGAGGCCGCGCGGGATGCTGTCCGCGGTCTCGACGCGCAGCACGCGCGGGGGGTTGTCGCCGGGGAGGAAGGGGTCGTCGCTGGGCTCCTGGTGCGGTACCCACTCTCGGGTGAGGTCGGGCAGCACGCGCATGCCGCTGAACCAGTGATGGTCCTCCGGATGACAGACCAGGACCGGTGTGCGGGTGGTCGGGCGCAGCACGCCCGCCTCGCTGACCCGGCGGCCCACCAGTGAGTTGACGAGGGTCGACTTGCCGGCGCCCGTGGATCCGCCCACCACGGCCAGAAGGGGCGCTTCGGGCTCTCTGAGGCGGGGCACCAGATAGTCGTCGAGCTGTGCGAGCAGTTCGTCGCGGTTGGCACGCGCGCGTGGAGCCCCCGCCAGGGGCAGCGGGAAGCGTGCGGCAGCGACACGGTCGCGCAGGGCGGAGAGTGTGTCGAGCAGCTGAGGCCGTACGTCCAAGGTCACCACATGCGAAGAATGCCCAATTTTAGGGGAATTCTGAAGCATATAGACATGTCTGCGTGCCGACAGGACACAACGGGCGGAAGGGGCGACTGGGACGGAGGCACAGTCCAGGCATAACGAGTGCACAACACCCGGTGCGTCGGGCGCCAAAAGCGATGCACGATTCGTACCTGCCTGCGATTATCAGGACCGCTTCACCGAACCTCCACATTGAGCCACGGAGGCGAAGCAGCAGGGACGAGGATCGGGGAGTTCTATCCTTGTCCCCGGCAACGTCACGGACCCGCCCCCACCAGGGCGGTGCGTACGAGGCCAGCACAGCCGGCCCCCGTAGCTCAGTGGATAGAGCAGGCGCCTTCTAAGCGCTTGGCCGCAGGTTCGAGTCCTGCCGGGGGCGCTCCGCAGGGGTGGTGAGGTCACACGGCGTGTGGCCGGTTCTGTCCCGTGGCAGCAGGGCGCTCTTGCCCATCCCCGGTTCGCCCGTGGCGAGCACGATCCCGCTCTGGCCGGACCGGACCGTGCGGCGTGACACCGCCGGCCCCAGCCTTCTTCCGCACCCGCCGGCCCCGCATCCCGTACACCGCGTGGTCCCGCCGCTCACGCGACCCCGTGGCAGGGGCGAACCGTGGCCGGCTAGAGGCCGGCGGACAGGTCCGGGAGGCCGGCCGGGCCGGTCTCGGCCAGTTCGGCCCAGACCGTCTTGCCGAGCCGGGCATGGCGGGTCCCCCAGCGTGCGGCGAGCTGGGCGACCAGCAGCAGGCCGCGGCCGCCCTCGTCGAAGGTGCGGGCCCGGCGCAGGTGCGGGACGGCACCGCCGGCGTCGGACACCTCGCACAGGACGGCGCGGGCGGGATCGTCGCCCGGCCGGTCGGGGGGCCTGGGGAGGATCAGGCGCAGCCGGACGGGCGGCCTGCCGTAGCGGATGGCGTTGGTGACGAGTTCGCTGACCACCAGCTCGGCGGCGAAGGCGAGTTCCTCCACTCCCCAGGCGGTGAGCTGCCGGGCGACGCCCGCGCGGGCCGGGGCGACGGCCGCCGGGTCGGGCTCCAGTTCCCAGACGGCGACCCGGTCCGCGCCGAGGGTGCGGGGGCGGGCCAGCAGCAGCGCGACGTCGTCGTGCGGCCGGTCGGTCGGCAGCAGGGCCTGGAGCACCGTGTCGCAGGCGGCCTCCAGGGAGGCGGCGGGCCGGCCGAGGGCCTCCCGCAAGGCGGCGAGGCCCTCCTCCACGTCGTGGTCGTGCCCCTCGAGCAGGCCGTCGGTGTACAGGGCGAGCAGGCTGCCCTCGGGCAGGTCGGCCTCCACCGCCTCGAACGGCAGCCCGCCCAGGCCCAGCGGCGGTCCTGGCGGCAGGTCGAGGAGGCCGGCGGAGCCGTCCCGGTGCACCAGGGTGGGCAGCACGTGGCCGGCGCGGGCCAGGCAGCAACGGCCGGCCACGGGGTCGTAGACGGCGTAGAGGCAGGTGGCGCCGAGGTCCCCGGCCGGATCCGGGCCGAGGTCGAAGCCGGGGCCGGGGCCGAGGTCGAAGCCAGGGCCGGGGTCCGGGTCGGTGGCTGCCTCCGCGGAGAGCCGGACGACCACGTCGTCCAGGTGCGTCAGCAGTTCGTCGGGCGGCAGGTCGATGTCGGCGAGGGTGCGGACAGCGGTGCGCAGCCGGCCCATCGTGGCTGCGGCGTGGATGCCGTGGCCGACGACGTCGCCGACCACCAGGGCGACCCGGGCGCCGGACAGCGGGATCACGTCGTACCAGTCGCCGCCCACCCCGGCCCGGCCGTCGGCCGGCAGGTAGCGGCAGGCGACCTCGGCGGCGGACTGCTCGGCGGTGTGCCGCGGCAGCAGGCTGCGCTGGAGGGTGAGGGCGGTGGCCCTGGCGTGGGTGTAGCGGCAGGCGTTGTCGACGGCCACGGCGGCCCGGGCCGCGATCTCCTGGGCGAGGAGGAGGTCCTCGTCGTCGAAGCGGGCGGGGTGGCGGTGCCGGGAGAACCGGGCGACGCCGAGGGTGGTGCCGCGGGCGGTCAGCGGCACCACCAGCGTGGCGCGGTCCGCCGCGGTGTGCCGGGTGGGCTGTCCGGTGGCCAGGGCGCGGGCCGTCGGTGACCCGTCCGGGCAGCGGTGCAGCCCTTGCCCCTTGACCGCCGGTTCCGGGCCGCCGTCCGCCGCGTACGTCCCCTGGGCGACCCGGCGCAGCAGGAACCGCTCCGCCGCCGGGCGGTCGTGGCCGCGCACCACGGAGTCGAGGAGGTCGACGGTGACGAGGTCGGCGAAGTCCTCGGTGGCGAGGTCCGCCAGCTCCTGGGTGGTGCGGGCGATGTCCAGAGCGGTCCCGACCCGCAGGCCGGCCTCGTTGACCAGGGACAGCCGCCGCTGCAGGCGCCGGTCCCGTTCCTCCTGGAAGGCCAGGACGCCCTGTTCGGCGATGCGGTCGACGTACCGGGTGGACAGGGCGAGCAGCCGGCGCGCGAGCGCGTCGACCAGCTCGGGGTCGTCCGTCAGCCGGGGCAGTTCGGCGAGGAGGCCGTCGAGGAGGACGCCCTCGGCGAGCCGGTGCGCCCGCAGCATCGCCGTGACGGGGATGCCGCGCCGGGCCAGCCGGCGGGCGCGCTCCACGTCGGCCGGCGGCGGCTCCAGGGTCCCCGGGTCGAGGCCCGATTCCAGGCCGGTCAGCACGCCGACGACGTGCTCGGCGATGTTCTCGGAGGTCATCCGGGCGAGCTCCGGGTCCGCCCACAGCTCGGCGACCTCGGCGCGCAGGCACCGGGCGACGTCCGCGATCAGCTCGTCCGCCCGCGGGGCGAGTTCACGCGCTGCCCGGGAGACGAGCCCGTCGGCGGTGCCGTCCACACAGTCGACGGTACGCCCCGGGAGCGGCCGCTACGCGGTGGCGCACCTCCGTGCCCACGCCACCGCCGCCACGGGCGTCAGCGGTGCCGGCCGCATCCAGCCTGGATTTCGCGGCCTTGAGCAGGCCGAGCAGGCGGGCACCCGGAGCTCCTGCAGGTCCTGCGCCGCCGCGGCCTCGGCCACATCCACGCCGAGAACGGCCTGACCAGGCGGGCGCTGCGGGACGTCCAGGTGGGCACGGCCTCCGGCCGCTTCACCCCCGTCGACCCGGCCGGGGCCCTGTGCGCTCTCGGCGGCAGCCCGCTGTCCCTGGTGGAGCTGCGGTTCGCCCGCCCCGAGGTGGACGGCGGCGAGGCCGCGGCGAACCTCGCCGAGACGGTCCTGTGCATGCTCGGCGTACCGCCGGACGACGCCCACGAGGTGGCCCGGCGCCCACGGCCCGACCTCCGCTGACGTCGGCCGGCAGCCAGGGCCCGCGCTAGGACAGACTCCCCTGGTCGCAGACCCGGCGGGCGACGTCACGGAGCTTGACGTTGTTCTCCTGCGAGTAGCGGCGCAGCACGTCGAAGGCCTGCTCCTCGGTGAGGCGGTGACTGCCCATGAGGATGCCCATGGCCTCGCCGATCAGGTGGCGGGTGGCGACGGCCTGTTCCATCTGGGCCTGGGTACGGGCACTGGAGAAGGCGACCGCCGCGTGCGAGGCCAGCAGCCAGCCGGCCAGCTCACCGGCCTCGGTGAAGGCGCCGGGCCGGTGGGAGAGATGTTCAGCGCGCCGAGTTCCTCGTCCTCGGTGTACAGCAGGAAGCCCATCATGCTGCCGACGCCGAGCCGGTGGATCTGGGGCGCGAAGTCGGGCCAGTGCGGCTGCTCCCGGGTGAGGTCCCGGATGCGGAACACCCGCTCCCCCGCCCGGGTGCGGGCGGCGTCGAAGCAGGGCCCCTCGCCCAGCCGTTCCTGCAACCGGTCGCTGTCGAGGACCAGTTGCTCGGTGGGCGCGAGCGTCCGCACCTTCCCGTCGCGCAGCACCAGGATGCCGGCCGCGTCGCAGCCCTCCACGAGCTCCACGGCCGAGGCGGTGATCCGGGCCAGGGTGGCGTCGACCGACTCCTGCGCCAGCAAATCCCGCGCCATCGCCGCGAGCTGCTGCGCGAACCGGGCCCAGTCCACCACGCCCACCACCTCCCGGTCGGTTGCGCCGAAGCCGCCTCCTCAGCATGCCACGCCCACCGGACGGGGCCCACGAGGCGCCCGCGGCGCGGGAGCGCGTGGTTCAGGACTCGGCGGGCCCCTCCGCCACGGCCTCGGCGGCGATCTCGTCGACCACGGTGCGGGCCTGCTTCTCCGGGACGCCGGCCGCGACGAGGGTGGCGACGGCCGTGCGGGTGCCGTCGTCCTCGAACGTTCCGGTGTTGACCTCTTCCAGCAGGGCGATCGTCATGGCCTCCAGGGCGGCGCCCAGCACCGCGGGCGGGAGGTGGGGGTGGAAGACGCCGTCCCGCTGGCCGCGCTCCACGATGTCCGTGGCCCGGACCCGGGCGGGCCGGAGAACATCGGCGACGCGTTCGGCGCCCAGATCCCGGTGGGCGAGGGCGAGCAGCATCCGGTAGCGGTCGCCCACCGGCCACATCGACAGGGAGAAGCGCGCGAGGGCCCGGTCGGCCGGCTCGGCCGGCTCGGCCGGCTCCGCTCCCCGCGCCACGGCGGCCTGGATCGTCTCGGCGGCTTCCTCGGCCAGCGCCTCCAGGAGCGCGGCCCGCCCCGGGAAGTGCCCGAAGAGCGTGCGCCGTACGACGCCGGAGGCGCGGGCCAGCTCCTCCAGGGTGATGTCGGGGTTCCGGCCGAGTTCCTGGCGGGCGGTGGCCAGGATCCGCGCCCGGTTGGACCGTGCGTTGCGACGCTGCGGCACGCGGCCGACGGGCTGGGACACGGACAACCTCGATGAAGACCGGACGGACGACGGGCGCCCTCATTCTGACACGGGCGCCCCGAAGGGAGGGACAACGTTGTCAGGAGGCGGGTGCGCCTGATGCCACCGGTGGCGTGCCGTCGTCCCACCGGTGGCGTCCTGACGGGCCTCAGGTCCGGTCGACCAGATCGCTCAGGGTCGCGGCCAGTTCGCCCACCGACTGCTCGCGCAGCAGGTGGTGGGCCGGTACCGGGATGTTGAGGGCCGACTCCAGAGTGCGCTGGAGGGTCAGGGCGGTGAGGGAGTCGATGCCCTGGGTGTAGAGGGGTCGGTTGCGGGCGATGCGGTGGGCCGGGGGGATGTCCAGGTGCTGGGCCAGGTTGCGGCAGAGGAACACCTCGAACGCCTGCCTGCGGTCGTCGCCGGAGGTGTCGCGCAAGGCGCCCAGGTTCAGCGGGGTCGTCGGTATGCCTGACACGGGATCATCATCCTTTCGGGTGGCGTGGTCGTGGCTGGGAACTGCGCAGTTCGCGGGGGTCGGGGCCGGGACGCGGACCGGCCCCGTCGGACCACACCAGCCGGAACCGCCAGCGGTGCAGCCGCCAGCCGTCCGGGGTGCGGACCGCCTCGCCCTCGCTGTAGCCGCCGATGTCGAAGCGGCCGTCCGGGTCGGGGCCGTCCTCGTGGTGCACGTGGGACGCGACGAGGTGGACGCGGACCCGGGCGGTGTCCCCCGACACCCGGATGCCGTAGTTGGCCGCCAGGTGGTGGGTCCGGGCGAAGCGGGACTTGCGGTCGTGGTGGAAGGCGGCGGCCCGGTCGCGGCCCTCGACGGTGCCGACCGGGAACTCCAGGCGGCAGTCCGGGGTGAAGACCGTGGCCGGCCAGGTGGGGTCGAAGCCGTGGTCGTCCTGGGTGTCGAGCAGGGTGATGTAGCGGTCGATCAGCTCGGCGACCGCCGCACGGTCGGCGAGGGCGCCGAACTCGGCGCGCAGCGCGTCGAGTTCGGAGCGCAGGGCGGAGACCGTGTCGGCGCGGTCGAGGGACGTGGAGGTCATGGGGTCCGGGACTCCGATTCGGTCGGGGATGCGGTCGAGGGGGCTGTCCGAGGGCCGGTCAGGCCGCCCGGCCGCCGGTGACGCGCCAGCCGCGGGGGTCGCGGTGGCTCGCGAGGCGTTCCGGGCGGCGCCAGCCCGCCACCGGGCGGGGCTTAAGGGGGCACGGGTCCACCGCGGCCAGGGCGGCGGCGCGGGCGAGCAGGACGGTGGTGAGGGCGGCGAGCTCGGCGGGGCTCGCCTGCCCCTTCACGACCCTGATGACCAGGGCGCCCGCCGCACCGTCCGCCCTCCTCGCACCCTCCGTGCTATCCGGCGCGCTCACTGCGGCGGGTTGCCGTGCTTGCGGCACGGCAGGTCGGCCTGCTTGCTGCGCAGCATCGCGAGGGCGCGGATCAGGGTGGAGCGGGTCTCCCGCGGGTCGATGACGTCGTCGATCAGACCGCGCTCGGCCGCGTAGTAGGGGTGCATCAGCTCCGCCTGGTACTCCTTGATCTTCTGCGCGCGGGTGGACTCGGGGTCGTCCGCGGCCGCGATCTCCCGGCGGAAGATGACGTTCGCCGCGCCCTCGGCGCCCATCACGGCGATCTCGTTGGACGGCCAGGCGAGGGCGAGGTCGGTGCCGATGGACCGGGAGTCCATGACGATGTACGCGCCGCCGTACGCCTTGCGCAGCACCAGGGAGATCCGCGGCACGGTGGCGTTGCAGTACGCGTAGAGCAGCTTGGCGCCGCGCCGGATGATGCCGTTGTGCTCCTGGTCCACGCCCGGCAGGAAGCCCGGTACGTCGATCAGGGTGACCAGCGGGATGTTGAAGGCGTCGCAGAACTGCACGAACCGCGCCGCCTTCTCGCTCGCGTCGATGTCCAGGACCCCGGCGAACGAGGCGGGCTGGCTGGCGACGAGGCCGACGACCTCGCCGTCCAGCCGGGACAGCGCGCACACCACGTTGGTCGCCCAGCCGGGCTGGATCTCGAAGTAGTCGCCGTCGTCGACGATCTCCTCGATGACGGTCCGGATGTCGTAGACCCGCCCGGGGTCGTCCGGGACCAGTTCCACCACCCGGTCGGTACGGCGGTCGGCCGGGTCGGCGGTGGCCGAACGGGGCGGCAGGTCACGGTTGTTGGACGGCAGCAGCGACAGCAGGTGCCGGACGTCCTCCATGCAGCTGCGCACGTCGTCGTAGGCGAAGTGGGCCACGCCGGAGGCGCCTGCGTGGACGTCGGCGCCGCCGAGGTCGTTCTGGGTGATCTCCTCGCCGGTCACCGCCTTCACCACGTCCGGTCCGGTGATGAACATCTGGGAGATGTCCCGCACCATGAAGACGAAGTCGGTCAGGGCGGGCGAGTAGGCGGCACCGCCCGCGCACGGCCCGAGCATCACGCTGATCTGCGGGATCACCCCGGAGGCGCGGGTGTTGCGCTGGAAGATGCCGCCGTACCCGGCGAGCGCCGAGACGCCCTCCTGGATGCGGGCGCCGGCCCCGTCGTTCAGCGACACCAGCGGGGCCCCCGCCGCCATGGCCATGTCCATGATCTTGTGGATCTTCTGGGCGTGGGCCTCGCCGAGGGCGCCGCCGAAGATGCGGAAGTCGTGCGCGTAGACGAAGACGGTACGGCCGTGGACGGTGCCCCAGCCCGTGATCACCCCGTCGGTGTACGGCCGCTTCTTCTCCAGGCCGAAGCCGGTGGCGCGGTGCCGGCGGAGCATCTCGACCTCGTTGAACGACCCCTCGTCGAGCAGGAGTTCGATACGTTCGTACGCGGTGAGCTTGCCCTTGGCGTGCTGGCGCTCGGTGGCGAGCGGGTCGCCGTGCCGGGCGGCCTCCTTCATCAGGCCGAGCTCCTCGATACGCTCGGCGGCGGTCCACTGGCCGCGGTGCTCGCGGTCGTGCAGGCTCGGGCGGCCCGCTACCGGACCGGCTTTCTGTTCGAGTGACATTGGCGGGTCACGCTCCCCAGTCGGATACTCGGGTGGTCACGCCCACGGGCACGGGCACGGGCACGCCCACGGTCCCGTCGGCGTCCAGGTCGACCGTCGCGCCCGCGTACAGCGCGGCCGGCGGCACCCAGCGCACGGTGACCTGGTCGGGCGCCGCGCCGCGCACCGCGACGGCCGCGTTGTGCCGGGGCCCGGACGGCAGGTCGAGGAGCGTCCAGCCGGCCGGCCTGCGGTGCGGGTCGGCGCCCAGGTAGTCGTGGCCGGGGTCGCGGGAGAGCCCGGTGCCGAGCGCCTTGAGATAGGCCTCCTTGCGGGTCCACAGCCGCCCGAAGGCAGCGCGCCGTTCCCCGGCGTCGCCGAGCGCGGCCAGTTCGTCCTGCTCCCCCGGGTGCAGGGCCGGGGTGCAGACCTCGACGGTCTCGGCCCGCGGCAGCCGCTCCACGTCGGCGCCCACGACCGTACGGGAGACGGCGACCACGGCCATGCCGTGGCTGTGCGCGAGGGAGAAGTGCAGCGGCGGGTCGGGGTATGCGACCGCCGGCCGGCCGTGCGGCTCGGCGCAGCCCGGGCAGGGCTCCCGCACGAACGGCACGTCCTGCGGGGACAGCCCCAGGTAGGCGCCGAGCAGCCGGCGCAGGGCGACATGGGCGGAGGCGTAGGTCACCCCGTCGGCGGGCCGGACGAAGGACGCGGTCCGCCTGCGCTCCGCCTCGCTCAGCTCGGACAGGTCGAGCAGCTCGGCCGCGGTCTCCAGGGTCGCCCGGCGGACCAGCCAGACGTCCAGCTGTCCGGCGGCGGGCAGTCTCGGTTCGACGGCGAGGGTGGCCGTGCCGAACTCCAGGACCGGCATCTCCCCGATCACCTCGGGCTCGGCACGTCGTGTGCGACCAGGTGGTGCCGGTCCCGGCCGGCGTGCTTGTGCGGGCTGTCCTCCGGGCCGAGCTGGCCGGCGAGGCAGTCGACCAGCTCGGCGGCGCTGTTGGCGCGCAGCAGCCGGTTGAGGTTGACGTCGACGCGCAGCGCGGCCTCCATCCGGCGCTGGAGTTCCAGGCCGTTGATGGAGCCGATGCCCAGGCTGTTCATCGGGCGGCCCACGGTGTCGATGCTGTCCGGTGCCACCCGGAGCACCCGGGCGAGTTCGCCGCGCACGTACGCGTCGATGAGCCGGGTGCGCTCGGCGAGGCCGACGGAGGCGAGGTGCGCGAGGCTGGGAGGCACCACCTCGACGATCTGGTCGCGCTCGAACTCGTAGTCCAGATCGTCGAGTTCGTCGTCAAGGTCGTCGAAGACCCAGGTCTGCGTTGTCTGGTCCATGGTCATTCCCCGTGGTGGAGTGAGGAGGGTGGGGTGCGGATCAGGCCGGTGAGGCCGACGAGCAGGCCCAGGAAGCCGAGGGCGGCGACCAGGGTCAGCGCCGGCCGGCAGGCGGCGGCCGCGGCGGCCGGTCCCGCGCCGGGCGCCGGCGCGTGGGCGGCGAGCAGGGTGGCGACGAGCGCGACCGCGAGGACCGCGGCGAGCTGGACGGCCGTCTGGTACAGGCCGCTGCCGGTGAGCCGGTCGGCGGGGGCGAGGCGGGACATGGCCTGCATGTTGAGCGCGGCGAAGGAGAGCACGAAGGCGGCGCCGACGAGGAGGAGCGTCGGGAGCATCCGGCCCGGGTAGTCCAACGGCCAGGCGTGCGGGTGGAGTTGGAGCAGGCCGCCCGCGAAGGCGCAGGCGGCGCCGGCCACGATGAGGCGCGGGGCGCCGAACTTGGCGACCAGGCGGCCGGAGGCCAGCGCGGTGAGCGCCGGGGGCGCGGCGGCCGGGAGCAGGGCGAGCGCGGTGTGGAGGGGGGACCAGCCGGCGAGGGTCTGCGTCTGGTACGTCAGGACGAACAGGAGGCCCAGGTAGGAGCCGTTGAGGCAGGCGGCGCCGAGGGCGGAGCGGATGAGGGCGGGGTTGCTGCGCAGGGGGCCGAGGTTCAGGAGGGGGGCGGGGGAGCGGCGCTCGATGTGCCGGAAGGCCAGCAGCAACAGGGCAGCGGTGCAGAGCGGCCCGACGGCTCTCGGGTCGCTCCAGCCGTGCGCCGGGAGCTGGGTGATGCCTTGGACGAGGGCCAGGAGGGCTCCCAGGAGGGTGAGGGCGCTGGGGATGCCGAAGTGCCGGGTCGTCGTCCGGGTGCGGCCCGGTGGGGGCTGGTCGCGCAGTTCCCCGCGCCCCTTCAGGGCGCTTTCCGCGGCCCCCGTTGGAACGCTCAGGCCCTTTGGTGGGCCTTCCGCGGCTCCTCTCGGAGTGCTCGGGGCGGTGCCCTCGTCGCTCCTCGGGATCAGGCGCAGCCCGCACGCGAACAGCAGCAGTACCACCGGAGCCGGGAAGGCGAAGGCCCAGCGCCAGGAGGTTTCGGTCAGCCAGCCGGAGAGGAGGAGGCCTGCTGTGAAGCCGCCTGCGCCGAAGAGGGTGTAGACGGAGACTGCTCGGGAGCGGGGGCGGCCCTCCGGGAAGGTGGAGGTGATGATCGCCAGGCCGGTGGGGGCGGTGAGGGCCGCGCAGAAACCCTTGAGCAGGCGGGTGGCGAGGAGCAGCCAGGGGTCGTGGGCCAGGGCGCTGAGGGCGGAGGCGGCGGCGAAGGCGAGGAGGGCCGTCAGGTAGACGCGGCGGCGGCCGAGGAGGGTCACCACGCGGGCGCCGAAGAGGAGCAGGCCGCCGAAGCCGGCGGCGAAGCCGGTCATCGCCCACTGGGTGACGGTCGGCGGCTGCCCCAGGTCCGTGCCGATGGCGGGCAGTGCCACCACCGCCACGGACACCTCCAGGGCGTCGATGAGCATGTTGCCGGCGAGGACGAGCAGCAGCCCCCAGAGCCGGGGGCCGAACCGCTCGTCCGCGCCCGCGGCGGCCGGTGCCGGAAGGGTCCTGGTCACCGCGTCACCCGAGGAGCGTGCCGCCGCTCGCGTCGACGAAGGAGCCGGTGACCCAGCGGGCGTCGTCGGAGACGAGGAAGGCGATGACGTCGGCGACGTCCTGCGGCTCGCCGACCCGGTTGAAGGCGGACAGCGCGGACATGGCCTCGACGGCCTCGGGGATGTCGAACAGCGGGTTGCCGTTGCGGGTGATGCCCGGCGCGACGCTGTTCACGGTGATCCCGCGTGGGCCCAGCAACTTCGCGTAGTGGAGCGCCAGTTGCTCCACCGCGCCCTTGCTCATGGCGTAGGCGATCTCGTCCGGGTTGGCGAACCGGGTGAGCCCGGAGGAGATGTTCACGATCCGGCCGCCGTCGGGCATGTCGGCCAGCGCCCGCTGGATGACGAAGAACGGTGCCTTGGCGTTGACGGCGAAGATCCGGTCGAACTCCTCCGGGGTGGTGTCCTCGGCCTTGACCCCGCCCATCACCCCCGCGTTGTTGACCAGGATGTTCAGCTCGGTCTCGCCGGTGCGCTCCTTGAGCCCCGCCTCCAGGGCGAGGAACAGCTCGTGGACGTCGCCGGGCGTGCCCAGTTCGGCCCCGACGGCGAACGCCCGCCCGCCGTCCTGCTCGATCCCGGCGACCACCTCGGCGGCGGCCTCCGCGCTGCTGCCGTAGTGCACGGCGACCAGGGCGCCGTCGGCGGCCAGCCGTTCGGCGGTGGCCCGGCCCATGCCCCGGCTGGCGCCGGTGACGAGCGCGGTCTTGCCGGTCAGGTTGCCCATCTTCCTTCTCCTGACGGTTGGTTGTGGTGTGTGGGAGGGGTGTGGGGCGGGTGCGAACCAGCGGCCGAGGGCCTCGTGCAGGCCGTCCGCCGTGGGGCCGGCCCAGGCGACGTAGCCGTCCGGCCGTACGAGCACGGCGGCGAGGCCGTCGAGGGGCCCGGCGGGGCGGGTGACGACCGTGTCGACGGACGCCGACCGGTCCCCCGCCGCCCCGGCGAGCGCCGGGTCCGTCACGAGCAGCAACCCGCGGGCCGGGCGGAGCAGTTCGGCCGTGGTCGCCCCCGAGTCGAGCCGCACCTCCGGCAGCCGGGCGCCGACCAGCGCCTGCCGGTCGTCGTCCCCGTACCGCACGTCGAGGCCGCTGATCGTCCCGGCGAGGTGCGCCCGGACCTTCTCGTACGACGTGAGTTCGCCGACCACCGAACGCAGCGGTTCCACCTCGGGGCCGCCCAGCAGCAGCCGGGCCTGGGCGCGGATGGCGGACAGGACGCGGCGCCCGACGGCGTGCCGTTCGTCGTGGTAGCTGTCGAGAAGTCCCGCCGGGGCCCGGCCGAGGACGGTGGCCGCGAGCTTCCAGCCGAGGTTCACGGCGTCCTGGAGGCCGAGGTTGAGGGCCTGGCCGCCGATCGGCATCTGCTGGTGGGCCGCGTCGCCGGCGAGCAGCACCCGGCCCGCGCGGTAGCGCTCGGCCTGCCGGGAGGCGTCGCCGAAGGAGTTCACCCACAGCGGGGTGCCGTGGCCGATGTCCTCGCCGGTGACGTCCCGCCAGGCGGCGACGATGTCGCCGAAGCGGGTCTGCGCGGTGCGCGGCGGGGTGCCGAACCGGTGGACCATGACCCGGGTGACTCCGTCACCGCGCCGGGCGGCGATGGCGAGCCCGTTCGGCAGCCGCTGGAAGCGCCGGTTCGGGATGTCGATGCCGTCGACGTCGGCGCGGATCAGCTCCCGTCCGGCGGCTTCGCCGGGGAAGGCGATGCCCGCGAGGCGTCGTACGGCCGACTGCTCGCCGTCGCAGCCGACGACGTAGCGGGCCGTGAACTCCCGGCGGTGGCCCTGCTGTTCGGCCACCACGGTGACGTGGTCCGGGTGCTGGGTGAGGGAGATGACCTCGTGTCCGCGCAGCACCCGCGCCCCGAGCCGCTCGGCCCACGCGCCGAGGAGTTCCTCGGTGCGGGTCTGCGGGACCTTCCACTGCCCGGGGTGGCTGCTGGGCAGGGTGAGGTCGAGGGGGAGGCCGCCGAAGTGACCGCCGGGCTCGTTCGGCGGCGGTTCGGGGTCGGCGAAGCCGCCGGGGCCGTCCAGCAGCCCGCGCTGCCGCAGCAGTTCCATGGTCCGGGCGTGCAGGGTGGACGCCCGGGACTCCGTCGTCGGGGCGGCCAGCCGTTCCAGGACGGTCACGTCGGCGCCGCCGAGGCGCAGTTCCCCGGCGAGCATCAGCCCGACGGGTCCGGCGCCGACCACCAGGACGTGCGTGTCGAGCGCGTCGGCACCGGCCATCGGTCAGCGCCTCGCTTCGGCGTACGCCTTGGCGTGGTTCAGGGTGGCGCGGCTGTTGGTGCTGAGCGCGCCCTGCACGTACTCCCGGGCCTCGGCGACGCCCGCCTCGGGACCGAGGATCTTCGCGATGTTCTCGGGCCGCAGCACGACGGTGTGCTGCGAGGAGGCGAAGGTGCCCTCGTCGGTCTCGCGGAAGGTCCAGTAGCCGGTGTGCAGGTTCATCAGGGCCGGCAGGGTGGTCTGCTTGTAGGCGATCTTCCGGCCGTCCAGGCAGACCCGGTACGACTTGGTGGTGTGCGTCGAGCCGTCCCTGGCGCGGGTGTCCATCTCCAGGGTCTGCAGACCCGGGGTGTCCTCGGTGAGCCGGACGGTCGCCACGTGCGGCAGCCGCTCGGACCAGCGGTCGGCCTCGTTGACGAAGTCGTAGAGGTCCTTGGCGGCCCCGTCGACCTGCACGGTGTCCTCGAAGGAGAACGTCAGCTCCTGGGACGCGGTCGCGAGTTCGACGTTGGTCTTCAGCGCGGCCAGCTCGGAGCGGGAGTTGCGGTCGACGGCCTCGTCGATCCAGGCCAGGCCGGCCGGGTCGTCGCCGACGGCGGTGTAGTCGTGCAGCAGCCGCACCCGGGAGGTGGCCGTGTCGAGGGGCTCGATGATCCAGGTGCCGCCCATGCTCGCGACGGGCGGGGTGGAGACGGTCTGGCGGAAGGTGATCCGCAGGCCCTCGGGGTCCAGCACGCGGCGCGAGGTCCAGTTCTTGGCCTCGCCGTTGGCGGTGGCCCAGATCCCGATCAGCTCCTCGTTCCCGGAGCGCTCCAGGTGGTCGACGTAGATGGTCGGCGGGAAGATCCGCGGCCAGTTGGCCACGTCGGCGATCAGCCGGTAGACCTCGGCGGCCGGCGCCGAGATCGTGACCTCGTGCTCGACTTCCTTCGGCTCGGACATGGGTGAACTCCTAGAGGGTGCCGGGGTTTTCAGAAGTTGCCGAGGCCGCCGCAGACGTTGAGGGCCTGCGCGGTGATGGAGGCGGCGGTGTCGGAGGCGAGGTAGCCGACAAGACCGGCGACCTCCTCGGGGGTGGAGTAGCGGCCGAGCGGGATCTTCGCCGTGAACTTGTCGAGGATGGCGTCCTCGCTGGTGTCGTAGGCGGCGGCGTAACCGGCGCGCACGCGCTGCGCCATGGGCGTCTCGACGTACCCCGGGCAGACGGCGTTGACGGTGATGCCGGTGGGGGCCAGCTCGTTGCCGAGGGCCTTCGTGAACCCGACGACCCCGTGCTTCGAGGCGGAGTACGGCGCCCCGAGCACGACGCCCTGCTTCCCGGCCGTGGACGCGATGTTGATGATCCGCCCCCGGCTCTTGTCCCGCATGCCGCCGGTGGTGAGGGCGGCGCGGGTGAGGCGGAAGACGCTGTTGAGGTTGGTCTCGACGACGTCGTACCAGAGCTCGTCGTCGATGTCGGCGGTCACGCCGCCGCCGGACCGCCCGGCGTTGTTGACCAGCACGTCGACGGTGCCGTACCGCTCGACGGCGGCCCGCACGAAGTTCTCGATGGACAGCGCGGACCGCACGTCGAGGTTGGTCCCGTCGACGTCGAGCCCTTCCTCGCGCAGTTCCTTCACGGTCCGCTCGACGTTCCCGGCGTCGCGGGAGCCGATGAAGACGCGGTGGCCCTGCTGGGCCAGCAGCCGCGCCGAGGCGAGACCGATTCCGCTGGTGGCCCCGGAGACCAGGGCGACCCTCTGCTGCTGTTCGGACATGTCTGCAGCTCCCTTTCAGGGCATGGGGGAGCCGCCGGCGCCCGGTCAGGACGGGCGCCGGCGGCCGGAGGGGGGTGGAGGAGAGGTCGGTCAGGCCGCGGTCGCGGCGACGTCACCGAGCTGCGTGTTGACGACGGCGAGCAGCTCGCGGGGCGTCTTGGCCTCGGTCACCACGGTGTCGTCGAGCGTGATGTCGTACTCCCGCTCGATGCGCCCGCAGGTCTCCAGGATGGCGAGCGACTCGTAGCTGAGCTCCTCGAAGTCGGTGTCGAGGATGTCCCCGTCGAGATCGACGCTCTCATCGGCACCGGCGGCCTCCAGCAGGATCCGCTTGAGGTCGTCGAGGGTGAAGGACTGGGTGGCCACGGTGATCTTCCTTTCACGACTACGAATGGGAACGCCCGCCCTGCCGGCCCAGGCGTGGGAGAGATGGGGGCCGGGAGGACGGGCGGGTCTTTGAGGGGGCTGAGGTCAGCAGGTCTGGGGCCAAGGGAGGGCTGGGCCGGTGGGGGCTGGGGTCGGGGTGGGGACGCTCACCGGCGCTTGCAGGGTGCCGCCCCCAGCCTTCGGCCGGGGGGGACCCCCAGCGCCCACCCGTGCCGCCCTGGGGGCACCTCCCAGGCCCTTAAGGCACTGGGGGAGGCACGACTGCCCGCGGCTGAATGGCTGTGCCCTGCCCGCGGCTATGGAGGACGCGGCGGGGCAGCGCCCCGTAAGGGGCGCGGGGAACTGCGCGATCAGCCCCCGCCGGGCCGCAGTCGCGCCACGGCACCAGCCCCTACGGCCGTGGGCGAGCCCTACGCCCGTACGACCATCGCGGAGTTGAACCCGGCGTACCCGCGGGCCAGCACCAGCGCCGTCCGCACCTCGGTCAGCCGCGGCTCACCCACCACCAGGTCGAGGTCATAGCCCGCCTCCGGCGAGACGTTCACCGTCGCCGGCACCACCCCGTCCCGGACGGCGAGCAGCGCCGTCGCCACGTCCAGCGGCGCAGCCCCCGAGTACAGCCGCCCGGTCATCGTCTTCGGCGCGGTCACCGGCACCCCGTGCGGCCCGAACACCTCGCTCAGCGCATCGGCCTCCACCCGGTCCAGCTCCGGCACGGCCGCCGCGTCGGCGAACACCACGTCCACGTCGGCCGCGTCGGCGCCCGCGTCGGCGAGGGCCAGCTCGATCGCCTTGCGCAGCCCCGGCGGCCGCCCGCTCCCCGGCGCCGGGTCGAACGTCGCGCCGTACCCGGCGATCTCCCCGTACACCCGGGCACCGCGCCGTACGGCCGTCTCCTCGGCCTCCAGGATCAGGATCGCCCCGCCCTCGCCGGCCACGTGCCCGGCCGCCGCGGAGTCGAACGGCAGGTAGGACCGGTCCGGTTCCTCCGACGTGGACAGCCGGTCGCTGGCGAGCTGCGCCACCCACCCCCACGGGCAGATGGACGCGTCGATCGCCCCGGAGACGATGAGCTGAGTCCCCTTCCGGATCTGCCGGCGCGCGTGCGCGAGGGCCTCGAGGCCGCCCGCCTGGTCGGAGACGACGACCCCGCTCGGGCCCTTCATCCCGTTGCGGATGGAGATCTGGCCGCTGTTGACGGCGTAGAACCAGGCGAACGACTGGTATGCCGAGACGAACTGACTGCCCTGGCTCCACAGCTTCTGCAGCTCGCCCTGCCCGAACTCGAAGCCGCCGGAGGAGCTGGCGGTGACGACGCCCATGTCGTAGGCGGGCAGGTCGGCCGGAGTGACCTCCGCGTCGGCCAGCGCCCAGTCCGTCGCGACGAGCGCGAGCCGGGTCATGTGGTCGGTCTGGGCGAGCAGCCGGCTCGGCAGGTGTTCCCCGGCGCTGAACCCGGGCACCTCACCGGCCAGCTTCGCCGGGTACCCGGACGGGTCGAAGCGCGTGATGCGGCCGATCCCGCTCTTCCCGGCCCGGGCGGCCGCCCAGTAGTCGGTCGTGCCAAGGCCGTTGGGCGCGGCGATGCCGAGCCCGGTCACCACGGTCCGCGCGCTCATGCGGCCGCGCTCCTCTCCGGTCGGGCGAGCACCATCGCGCTCTGGAAGCCGCCGAACCCGCTGCCCACGGTGAGCACCGCGTCGGTGCGGTGCTCGCGGGCGGTGAGCGGGACGTAGTCCAGGTCGCACTCGGGGTCGGGGGTGTGCAGGTTCGCCGTCGGGGGCACGACGTTGTGCTCCATGGCGAGGACGGACGCGGCGATCTCGATGGAGCCGATCGCGCCGAGCGAGTGCCCGACCATCGACTTGATCGAGGAGACCGGGGTCCGGTAGGCGTGGTCGCCGAGGCTCTTCTTGAACGCGGCGGTCTCGTGCCGGTCGTTCTGCTTGGTGCCGGAGCCGTGCGCGTTGATGTAGTCGATCGCCTCGGGGTTGAGCCGTGCCTCGTCGAGGGCGACCGTGATGGCCTCGGCCATCTCCGCGCCGTCGGGCCGCAGCCCGGTCATGTGGAAGGCGTTGCAGCGGGAGGCGTACCCGGCGATCTCGGCGTAGATGTGCGCGCCGCGCCGCTTCGCGGCCTCCAGCTCCTCCAGGACGAAGACGGCCGACCCCTCCCCCAGCACGAACCCGTTGCGGGTGCCGTCGAAGGGGCGGGAGGCGTGCTCGGGGTCGTCGTTGCGCGGGGTGGTGGCCTTGATGGCGTCGAAGCAGGCCAGGGTGATCGGGGAGATCGGGGCGTCGGTGGCGCCGGCGATCATCGCGCAGGCCGAGCCCTCCCGGATCAGCTCCACGGCGTGCCCGACGGAGTCGAGCCCCGACGTGCAGCCGGTCGACACGACCGTGGCCGCGCCCTCCGCGCCCACCGCCCAGGCGACCTCCGCCGCGAACGAACTGGGCACCAGGTAGTTGTAGAGGTGCGGGACGGCGTAGGTGTGGTCGACGAGGTCGAGCCGGCCGCCGTCGCTGACCACCCGGTACTCCTGGTCGAGCCCCATGGTCGCGCCGACCGCGCTGCCGATGGTGACCCCGACCCGGTAGGGGTCGGCGCCGGACAGGTCGAGCCCGCTGTCGGCGAGGGCCTCCCGGGCGCTGACGACGGCCAGTTGCGCCGCCCGGTCCATCCGTCGTATCTCCTGCGGGCTCAGCCCGTGCTCCTCCGGGTCGAAGTCGACCTCGGCGGCGACCCGGGACCGGAAGGAGGACGGGTCGAAGAAGGTGATGCCGCGGGTCGCGGTGCGGCCCTCGCTGAGCAGGTTCCAGAAGTTCTTGGTGCCGACACCGCCGGGGGCGATGACACCGACCCCGGTGATGACCACTCGCCTGGCGTTCACGCCCGGCCCTCCCAGTCGTAGAAGCGCGTGGCGACCGCGTCGGCGGGAGACCGCCAGGTGGCGGGGTCGTACGCCTGGATGAACGGCTTGAGGTCCTCACTGATCCGCACGAACCGCGGGTCGCTCTTGGCCTCCTCGATCAGCTCACCGCCGTTGTCGGTGTCGAAGTGCTGGAGGTGGAAGTACAGCCCGCGGTAGGCGAAGAGCTCACGGCGCCTGGTGCCCATCAGGTGCGGCATCTCGCTCCGGTCGAACTCCCCGAACAGCCGGGCGACTTCCGCACTGCTACCCGGTTCCATCCGGGCGACGATCAGGGTGCTGTGCATGAAAACTCCTTAAGGACAAGCGCCCCGTCAGGGCGCGCGAACGTATCGATGGACGGCGGCGACAGCGCCCCGTAAGGGGCGCTGGGGGCACCCCCGGCCGAAGGCTGGGGGAGGAACTGCGCGACCAGCCACGACGGCGGGACAGCCGCGATACGACGCAACCCGGCGCTCTCAGCGCGCAGGCCCGAACCACCGCTCTAGCGCCATCGGCAGATCCGCATGACTCCCCGGCGCCGCCCAGGCCACATAACCGTCGGGCCGCACCAGCACAGCCGTGGTCCCGGCCAGCGGCCCGCCGGCCGCCACCTCCGCCACCGCCGTCACCACGTCCACCCGGTCCCGCCAGGCCCAGGCGCGCTCCCGCAGCCTCTCGTTGTCGGCGAGGTCGAGCAGCACACCCCGCCCGGCACGCAGCGCCTCCGTGCTGGAGGCCACCCTCTTGTGCCCGGCGAGCGGCACGTTCGGCAACCGCCGGCCCAGCAGCGCGTGAGCGCCCCCGTCGACGTCGTAGTGGATCTCCAGCCCGGACACCATCGCCGCCAGGTGCCTGCCGACCTCCGGATACCGGATCAGCTCGTTGAGCACGTCGCGCAGCGGCTGCACCTCGGGCCCGGACAGGAACAGCAGCCCCTGCGCCCGGGTGTTCATCATCAGCCGCTCCCCGACGGGGTGCCGTTCGTCGTGGTAGGTGTCGAGCAGCGCCTCCGGCGCCCGCCCCCGCACCACCGCGCCCAGCTTCCAGCCGAGGTTCACGGCGTCCTGGATGCTGGTGTTCATGCCCTGGCCGCCGGCCGGGAGGTGGATGTGCGCGGAGTCGCCGGCGAGCAGGATCCGGCCGCGCCGGTACTCGGTGACAAGGCGCGTGCCGTCGCCGAAGGACGACACCCACACCGCCTCGGCGTGCGAGATGTCGTCACCGGTCAGCCGCTGCCAGGCCGCCGCGGCCTCCGCCCAGGTCGGCGGCTTCTCGCGGCGCTGCGGCGGGGTGCCGCGCTCGCAGATGATCAGCCGGGTGATGCCGCCGGGCAGCGGTCCGACCATGACCATCCCGCCGGGCAGGGTCTCCCCGATCATCCGGGGCTCCAGCTCGATGCCCTTCACGTCGGCGAGGTACATCTCCAGCGTCGACGGCGTCCCCGGGAAGTCGAAGCCGGCGGCCTTGCGGATGGTCGAGCGGCCGCCGTCGCAGCCCACGAGATACTCGGCGCGCAGCCGGTGCACGCCCTCGGGGCCGCGCACCTCGACCTCGACGCTGTCCTCCTTCTCCTTGACGGACAGCACCTCGTGCCGGCGCCGGATGTCCGCGCCGAGCCGGCCGGCCCACTCCTCCAGGACGGTCTCGGTGACCGACTGCGGGATCGTTTTGGCAGCCTGGTGGGCGCCGTCGAGGACACCGAAGTCGACCGGCAGGCCGCCGAAGTGGCCCACGTTGCTGACCTCGATGTCCCCGAAGCGGGGCAGCAGTCCGCGCTGGTCGAAGACCTCCATGGTGCGGGCGGTGAAGCCGAGCCCGCGCGACTCTCCGGTGCGCGCGGGCAGCTTCTCCAGGACGATGACGTCGGCGCCCGCGAGCCGTAGCTCGCCCGCGAGCATCATGCCGGCAGGACCGGCGCCCACGACGATGACTTGTGCGTCCATGACACTCCTCGGGAACGGTTCCGTACGGTCCCGTCGGGGAGACCGTCGGCGAAGACGAACTGTCAGCGGTACAGGCGCCCGATCGCCCGGTTGGCCACGTGCGCGGCCGCCGCGTGCCGCGGGTCGGGCGCCAGCGCCTCGTGCCGTACGGCCACTTCGGCGAGCTTGATGGCGTGCTCGTCGCCGATCTGGACGGCCTCGGCGAACAGGGTGGCCGGGTCGGGGGCGTCCGGCAGCGGGGCCGCGGGCCGGGGCACGGCGTGGAACCAGTCGAGCATCGTGCGGCTGACGGCCCGTGCCACCCGGTACGACGGCCACCGCTGGTCCGCCGGCAGGTGCTCCACCACCAGCCGTACGGCGGCGGGCCCGGTGACCGAGTGGATCAGCGGGACCGGGTGCGGGAGGGAGAGCGTGGCGTAGATCCCGGAGAACTCGGCGACGAGCTCGTCCAGCGCCCGTACGACGTCGGCACCGCCGCCCGGGTGCTCCGGGACCACGACCCCGCCCTCGGAGTACCGGGCCGCCCAGTACCCCAGCCCCTGCGCCAGCTCGGCCAGTTGCATACGGTGGTCGGGACCGGCGGTCACCACCGCCCGGACCGCGTGCGCGGTGCGGATCACCCCGTGCGTGAGCACCCCGGACATGCCGGGCAGCAGCCGGGGCCACCAGCGGGCCAGGACCTCGGTCCACTCCCCCTCGGCCAGCTCGCGCTCGAACAGGGCGGTCCAGTCGGCGACCCGGCCGAACTGGCCGAGCGCCTGCCGCCAGTCGGCCTCGTCGGCCGGGTCGAGGGTGAACCGCCGCTCGGGCACGTCGTGGAAGGTGTGGCTGCGCAGGTGGCCCTCCACCCAGCCGGGCACCTCGTCGGCGTAGCCCATGTGGGCCAGGGCCTCGGCGGCCATCGGCGCGTGGTTGACGAAGCTGCGCCCGTGCTCGTACCCCACGGAGCGCAGCCGCTCCAGGGCACCGTTCATGGCGTCGGTGTAGGTGAGTGCTGCCACAGCGATCAGTCCTTGATCTCGCAGACCGCGGCGCCGGCGGCGAGGGCCTGCCCCACCTCGGCGGCGATCCCGGTCACGGTGCCGGAGCGGTGCGCGGTGAGCGGCTGTTCCATCTTCATGGCCTCGAGTACGACGACCAGGTCGCCCTTCTCGACCGTCTGCCCCTCGGCGACGGCGACCTTGACGACGGTGCCCTGCATGGGAGAGGTGAGGGTGTCCCCGGAGGCGGCGGGCGCCGAACCGCCGGCGTTGCGGCGGCGGGACCGGGGGGCTGCGGCCCCCACGGGCGTTCGCTCCGGGACCCGCCCCAGCACCGCAGGCAGCGTGACCTCCAGCCGGTGCCCGCCGACCTCGACCACCACCGTCTCCCGGCCGGCCTCCGCCGTCTCGGAACCGTCGGCCGGGGCCGCCGTGAAGGCCTCGATCGCGTTGACGAACTCGGTCTCGATCCACCGGGTGTGGACGGTGAACGGCCCCTCGGCCGGGGCGAACGCCGGATCCCGCACCACCGCCCGGTGGAACGGGATCGCCGTGGCCATCCCCTCCACACGGAACTCGTCGAGCGCCCGCGCGGCCCGCTGCAGGGCCTCCGCGCGGGTGCGGCCGGTGACGATCAGCTTGGCGAGGAGCGAGTCCCAGGCCGGGCCGATGACACTGCCCGACGCCACGCCCGCGTCCAGCCGTACTCCCGGACCCGACGGCGGCTCGAAGACCGTCACCGTGCCCGGGGCGGGCAGGAAACCCCGGCCCGGGTCCTCGCCGTTGATCCGGAACTCGACGGAATGGCCCCGCAACTCGGGGTCCCCGTAACCGAGTTCCTCGCCGTCGGCGATGCGGAACATCTCGCGGACCAGGTCGATGCCGGCGACCTCCTCGGTCACCGGGTGCTCCACCTGGAGCCGGGTGTTGACCTCCAGGAAGGAGATGGTGCCGTCCTGCCCGACCAGGAACTCGCAGGTACCCGCGCCGACATAGCCGGCCTCGCGCAGGATGGCCTTGGACGCCCGGTACAGCTCGGCGGTCTGCTCCGGCGTCAGGAACGGTGCCGGAGCCTCCTCCACCAGCTTCTGGTGGCGGCGCTGCAGCGAGCAGTCACGGGTCGATACGACCACGACGTTGCCGTACCGGTCCGCGAGGCACTGCGTCTCGACATGCCGCGGCCGGTCCAGGTAGCGCTCCACGAAGCACTCCCCGCGTCCGAAGGCGGCCACCGCCTCCCGCACCGCCGACTCATAGAGCTCCGGCACCTCCTCCAGGGTGCGGGCGACCTTCAGGCCGCGCCCGCCGCCGCCGAAGGCCGCCTTGATGGCGATCGGCAGGCCGTGCTCCGCGGCGAACGCCACGACCTCGTCCGCACCGCTCACCGGTTCCGGGGTACCGGCCACCAGCGGGGCGCCGGCCCGCTGGGCGATGTGCCGGGCCGCCACCTTGTCGCCCAGGTCGCGGATGGCCTGCGGCGGCGGGCCGATCCAGGTCAGGCCCGCGTCCAGGACCGCCTGCGCGAACTCCGCGTTCTCGGAGAGGAAGCCGTAGCCCGGATGGACGGCGTCCGCCCCGGTCTCCCGGGCGGCCCGCAGGACCTTCGCGAAGTCCAGGTAGCTGGTGGCGGGGGTGTCACCGCCCAGGGCGAAGGCGGCGTCGGCGACCCGGACGTGCAGGGCGTCGCGGTCCGGGTCCGCGTAGACGGCGACGCTCGCGATCCCGGCGTCCCGGCAGGCCCGGGCCACGCGTACGGCGATCTCGCCACGGTTGGCGATGAGCACCCGTCGCATGTCAGGACGCCTGCCGGGCGTGCTGGAAGCGGTCCGCGCCGGTCTCCAGCGGCCCCAGGGAGCCGTCGAAGAAGATCAGCGGTTCCAGGCCGTGCTCGGGGACGCCCAGCTCCACCACCTCGCCGATGACGATGTCGTGGTCGCCGGCCGTGTGCACGTCGACGGTGGTGCAGGTGAGGTGGGCGAGGGCCTCGCTGAGCACGGGCAGCCCGTCCTCGGTGAAGTGGTGCGGGACGCCCTCGAAGGCGCCCGCGCCGGCGGTGGCCCGGCGCCCGGCGAAGTGCCGGGCCAGCGGCTGCTGCCGCCCGGACAGGAAGTTCACGGTGAACCCGCCGCTCCGCTCCAGGAGTGTGTGCAGCCGGGACTGGTGGTGCAGACAGAACAGCACCAGCGGGGGTTCCAGCGAGACCGAGGTGAACGAGTTGACGGTGGTGCCGTCCGCGTCGCCGTCGGGGCCGGTGGTGATGACCGTGACACCGGTCGTGAACAGGCCGCACACGCGGCGCAGATCCAGCGGTTCGACGGGCCGGGTCTCTTCGGCGCGGGTCAGCGACCGCGCTGCTGCGGACATGCGGATCCCTTTCTGGCTTGGCTGGGAGGGGTCAGAGGAGCTTGCGGACCTTCGCGCCGGCCTTGAGGATGCCGAGCAGGAACTCGCGGCCGACGCTGTTCATCTCGGCGGGCGCCTCGACGGAGGCCCAGTACAGGAAGCGGGCCATGGTCAGCGTGGAGGGGTAGATGAACCGCCGCTGCTCGTCCTTCCAGCCGAAGACCGGGTTGACGACCGGGGACTCCTTGAGCAGCCCGAAGACGATGTCGGCGGCCTCGTCGCCGGTGAGCGCGCCGGCCTCGTACTTCTCGCAGGTCTCGGCGGTGGTCTCCAGGATCCGCTTGAAGGAGTCGCTCTGCGGCCACCACAGGCCCGGGTACGGCACCTTCTCCAGCTCGTCGAAGTGGCGTACGTCGTGGTCCTTGAAGTGCTTGAGGCGGGCGCGGGTCAGCCGCATGGTGCCGGGGGTGATGAAGGAGCCCCAGACCCGGAAGACCGCGTTCCAGAGCCGGAAGTGGGAGAAGGCGATGAAGGAGCTGTTGACCAGGTCGTCGTTGTACTGGAGCAGGCCCTGCTCCACGCGCTCGACGTACTCGAAGCGCTCCGCGGAGAAGTCACCGTCCTTCAGGGCGGGGATCAGCCGGGAGGTGAGGGCGTCGACGACCTCCATGGTGTTGGACAGGCCGCGGGAGAACAGCGGGTCGAGGAAGCCGGCCGCGTGCGACATCAGGCACCAGCGGTCGCCGATGGTCTGCTTCGAGGAGTACTGCAGCCGGTCGGTGGAGATCCACTCGCGGACCCGGGTGGCGCCGTCGAACTGGCGTTTCACCGCCGGGTACTTGTCGAGGAAGGACTGGAACTCCTGCTCCGGGGTGAGGTCCTTGGGCTTGGGGTAGGTGCGCTCGTCCATGGTCAGGCCGACGCTGCACAGCGGGTTGCGGGACTTGGGGTGGTTGTCGAAGGGGATGATCCAGAACCAGCCGCGCTCGATGAGGTGGTGCATGGTGCCGGTGTGCCAGTCGGCCGGCGGGCGCAGGTCCTGCGGGTGGCCGCTGACGTCGTCGAACCGCTTGATGCCGACGTAGTGCGTGAACATCGAGCGGGAGTGGTGCTTGAAGCGGGCGGTGGGCTTGTCGCGCAGGTCGAACTTGTCGGCGAGCGGGGAGCGGAAGCCGGAGGCGTCCACCAGGTACTTCGCCCGGTACAGCTCGGGCTCGGCGCCGGGGGCGGCGCTGCGGCCGAGGACGGTGACGCCGTCGTCGTCGAACTCGACCTCGTTCGCACGCCAGTTCTGCCGGGGGGTGCAGCCGTACTTGACGGCGACGTGGAACATGAAGGAGTCGCTGTCCTGCCGGAACATGTGGCTGTTCTGGTGGAATATCTTCGGCAGGGCGAGCTGGGTGGCCTCACGCGGGTTCGGCTCTTTTCCGACCTCGTGCTTCATGAAGCCGAAGTGGGCCTTCGTGCCAAAGGTAGGACCGATGTCACGGGTGGAGGCCTCGACACTCGCCAGGCTTTTCAGCTCGGGAATGTCGTGGCGTTCGGCGAGGATGTGGATCCATTCCACGAGTTGCGGGGTCATGGACTCGCCGATCGCGAAGCGCGGGTGCGCGGCCGCGTCGACCAGCAGCACCTTGGCACCGTGCTTGGCCAGGACGGCACCGGTGACGGAGCCGGCGAGGCCCGAGCCGAGGATGATGACGTCGAAGGTCATGTCCTCGGGTGTGCGCGCCGGTTCCGGCGCGCCGTCGGTCTTCTGGGCGACCATGACTGTCTCCTTCGTCGAGGGGCGGTGCGCAACGGGAAATCAGCATGAAAAAAGGCCCCTCGCGGCCCTTCCGGAGAGAATTCGGAAGGGCGGTGCGAAGAGCCTGGAAAAGGGCGCGGAGTATCCGCTGAATTAAGCGTGACATCCTTTGGCCAGAGGGTCAACCCCTGGCTGGGACGGATGAGTTGCCGTACTCCGTGAATGCCGGGCCGGAATGCGTCGGGGCCAGGAGTTTCAGCAGCAGCCGGCGCAGTTCGTCCTCGCCGCCGGGGCCGAGCATGGCGGACTCGTCCGCGGCGAGCTCCGCGACGGCGCGGGCCACGACACCGAGCTGCTGACGGCCCGACTCGGTCAGTTCGAGGGCATAGCGACGTCGGTCGTGCGGGTCGCGGCCCCGCCGCACCAGTCCCAGCTTGACCAGTTCGTCGACCAGCTGGGAGGCGGCGGGGCCGGTGATGGCGAGCAGTTCGGCGAGCCGCTGTTGGGCGATGGGTCCGAGGACGTCGAGGGCGTACAGCGGGCCGTAGTGACGCACCCGAAGGCCGGTGCCGGCCAGTTTGT
Source organism: Streptomyces sp. NPDC001714 (assembly GCF_042892755.1). Lineage (NCBI taxonomy): Bacteria > Bacillati > Actinomycetota > Actinomycetes > Kitasatosporales > Streptomycetaceae > Streptomyces > Streptomyces sp. NPDC001714. Next base: position 480,826 of record NZ_JBIAUL010000005.1, on the reverse strand, counting down.
CGTCGCCGTGCCTGCGCACCCGGTGATGGGCCTGCGCGACCAGGTACTCGGTGCCCTGCACGAGGGGTTGCGCGGACTCCGGCAGCAGCCGGGCCAGCAGCTCGTCGAGCCGGGCGGTCTCCTCGTCCGTGAGGACGGCGGTGAGCCGGGCGTCCCGCTCGGCGACCGCCCGCCGCCTGGCCTCGACGGCCTCGCGTCCCTTGTCGGTCAGGGAGAGCACGTACTGGCGCCGGTTGTCGGGGTTGCGGGTGCGCCGGACCTCGTCGCGGGCCTCCAGCCGGTCGATGACGCCGACCATGATGGTGCGGTTGATGCCGAGCCGCTCCGCGAGGTCGAGCTGCGACTCCCAGTCGCGGCCGGTGAGCGCGTCGAGGACCAGGAAGTCGCGGGAGTCGCCGCCGTCGCCGTCGTCGGTGGCGGAGAACTGGGCGTAGACGCGGCGCAGGAGGTAGCCGATGAAGCCCGTGAGCGCCTCCGGCAGGACTCCGGGGACCTCCGCGGTCTGCTCGGTCCGGGTCACCGGGCCGCGCTCCTCATCGCTCTCGTACCGCAAGACAGCACCTCCTGCCCGAGTATATCGACGGCCCTCCGACCGGTGCCGGGACCGGCACCGGGGAACCGGCGGCCCCGCCCGGAGTGGACAGGGCGGGGCCGCCGGGGTCGGTCACAGGGCGACGGGCGGGTGCTCGGCGTCCTGCTGCTGGGGGCGGGTGCCCGGGAGGGTGGCCAGGGCCACGATCAGGGCCAGCAGGTAGAAGCCGCCGCCGAGCAGGAACCCGTACGAGTAGCCGGTGGTGAGGGCGTGCGGGAGGCTGCCCGGCAGCTCGTGGTTGGTGATGGCGGTGGCCGCCGCGGCGAGGGCGGCGAGGCCGATGGCGCCGCCGATCTGCTGGGCGGTGTTGACCAGGCCGGAGGCGGCGCCGGTGGCCTGCGGGGCGACCCCGCGGACGCTGACGATGGTGACGGCCACGAAGACCATGCCGAGGCCGAGGCCGGCGACCAGCTGGGCCGGCAGCAGCGCGGCCCACGGGGTCTGGCCGGGCTCGATGAGGCTGAACCAGACCATGCCGGCGGTGCCGATCAGCAGACCGAGGGCGATCACGTTGCGCTCGGGCAGCTTGGCGAGCAGCTGGGGGCCGACGCCGCCGGCCGCGATGCCCATGCCGAGGGCGAAGGGCAGGTAGGCGACGCCGGTGACCATCGGGGCGTAGCCCTTGACGAGCTGCATGTAGAGGGTCAGGAAGTAGAAGGTGGCGAGCATGCCCGCGCCGACCAGGAACATGATCAGGTTGGCGCCGACGCGGCTCTTGTCGGCGAGCACCCCGCGCGGGATCATCGGCGCCTTGCTCGCGCGCTGGATCAGGACGAAGGCGAGGATCAGGACGAGCGCGGCGCCCAGCCCGATCAGGGTGACACTGTCGCCGAAGCCCTTGTCGCCGGCGCGGTTGATGGCGTAGACGAGCGAGCCGAAGCCCAGGGTGGCGGTGAGCGCGCCGGGCACGTCGACCTTGCCGCGCTCGCGCTCGCCCTCGACGAGGACGCCGGTGCCGAACAGGACGGCCAGGGCGATCGGGATGTTCACGAACATCACCCAGCGCCAGCTCAGGTACTCGGTGAGCGCGCCGCCGAGCAGCAGGCCGACGACCGAACCGAGGCCGCCCATCGCGCCGTAGACACCGAGCGCCTTGTTGCGGGCGGGACCGGCCGGGAAGGTGGTGGCGAGCAGGGACAGCGCGGTGGGGGCGGCGATGGCGGCGCCCGCGCCCTGGATCACGCGGGCGGCGATGAGCAGTTCGCCGCTCTGGGCGAGGCCGCCGAGCAGCGAGGCGGCGGTGAACAGGACCAGTCCGGTGCGGAAGACCCGGCGGCGGCCGAAGAGGTCACCGGCGCGGCCGCCGGCCAGCAGCAGACCGCCGAAGGCCAGGGCGTAGGCGGTGACGATCCAGCCGAGGCCGGACTCGCTGAGCCCGAGGGCGCTCTGCATGCTGGGCAGGGCGACGGCGACGATCGTGTTGTCGAGGACGAGCATGAGCTGGGCCGCGGCGATCACGAGTAACGCCAGTCCGAGTTTGCCGTCCTGCTGCGGCGGGGCCGCGGCCTTGGGGACGGCCTGAGTGCGGTCTTGCAGCGACATGGGAGGTCTCCGTGTCTGTCTCAGGGTTGGGGGGTGCCGAGCGGAACCCTCGGGGTCCGGTCAGTGGGTGGTGGTGGCGGTCTTCGGGGTCCAGATGGCGAGGTCGTCGTAGGCCTTGCGCCAGTCGTTCTCGTAGGCGTTGCGCAGCGGTTCGGGCATCTTGCCGAGGATGTTCGCGACCTTCGCGGCGTCGATGTCGTCGAGCATCCAGGGCAGGTAGCGGGCGGAGTCGTCGCCGACGCGGGTGCGCTGTTCGGCGGAGAAGTCCTGCCACTGCTGCTGGGTGAGCGTGATGTCCATCAGCTCCAGGGCGTCCCGCTCCTCGTGGTCGAGGTGGGCACTGAGCTTGGTGTAGAGGGTGTCGGTCAGGCCGGTCAGGCGCTCCAGGCCCGAGTCGCGGTCGGCGAGGGCGGCGTCGATGTCGGCGAGCAGCGGGTCGATGACGCCGTGCTCGGCCTCCATGTCGGCGAGCAGGGCCAGTTCGGAGCCCTGGCCGGCCAGGGCCGCCTCCATGACCGGCCAGATCCGCACGTCCTCGGAGGTGTGGTGGATGGTCAGGAACTTCTTGAACAGCTCCCAGCCGACCGCGGTGCTCAGTACGTGCCGGGGGTCCTCGTCGACCCGCGCGGTGATCCGGGCGATCCGCTCCAGCTCGCGGCGGAGCGCGTCGTGGATCGCGAACATCATCGTCATGTCGAGGTTCTTGAAGTCCTGGCTCATCGTTCTCTCCCTCACTGCCTCACTGCGTCGTCGTACTGCGAGAGTATCGTCAACCAACTTATCTATCAAGCTTCCAACTAGCAATCTGCCAACCATCAGGGCCTGAACTGTTCGCCGGTCGGTGGCTGACGCCACTGCCGCGCCCGTAGGCGCAGGTCAGCGGGTTCTCGCGATCTCCAGGGCGGGCTCGTCCTGGCCGATTCCGGCCGGTTCCCGCCCGGGCTCCTCCTCGATCCCCCTGCGGATCCGGGTCAGCGCAGGGGTGGTCATGGCCGTGGTGAGCAGCGCCATCAGCACCAGGACCGTGAACAGCTCGGGTCCGATGACACCGAGTCCGAGCCCGATGTTGAGCACGATCAGCTCGGTCAGGCCGCGGCAGTTCATCAGCGCGCCCAGCGACATGGAGTCGCGCCAGTCCCGGCCGGAGAGCCGGGCCGCGAGCGTGCCGCCGCCCCACTTGCCGACCACCGCGACCGCGAGCACGGCCACCGCCCACAGCCACTGGGTGCCGCTGCCGCCCAGCAGCCCGATGTCCGTCTTCAGCCCGGTGCCGACGAAGAACAGCGGCAGCAGCACCGGCACGGCGAAGGCCCGCGTCCGGGCCGCGGTGACCTCGATCCGCCGGCTGCCGCGCGGGGTGACCACCCCGAACAGGAACGCCCCGAACAGCGCGTGCACCCCGATCCGGTCGGTGGTGTACGCGGCCAGGCTCAGCCCGCTGAACAGCACGACCAGCACGACACCGTCGGCGTACCGCCGTTCCGCCCGCCCGGCCCACCTGGCCAGCAGCGGCCGTACGACGAGGAACATCACGGCGGTGAAGACGAGCGCGTACCCGACGGTGGTCAGGGCCTCCAGGGGCGAGCTGCTCTTCGTCACCGCCACCACCGCGGCCAGCAGGCACCAGGCGCTGACGTCGTCCACGGCCGCGCTGGCCATGGCGAGCGCGCCGACCCGGGTCCGGTACAGGCCCCGGTCGGTGAGGATGCGGGCCAGCACCGGGAACGCGGTGATGCTCATCGACACCGCGATGAACAGCACGAACGGCAGCCTCCCGGTGCCGGGCGGCGCGAAGTCGCCGTACATGCCGAGGGCCAGCAGCGTGCCCAGCAGGAGCGGCAGCGCGATCCCGGCCTGGGACACGGCGACGGCCGTTCTGCTGTTGCCGCGCAGGGACTTCAGGTCGAGCTCGAGTCCGACGAGGAACATGAACACGAGCAGGCCGATGTTCCCGAGCACGCCGATGTACGGCAGTGCCGACTGCGGGAACAGCCACGCCTGGCCGCCGGGCCAGACCCAGCCCAGCAGGGACGGGCCGAACAGGATGCCGACGAGTATCTCGCCGACGACCGGGGGTTGCCCCAGCCGTTTGAGCAACTGGGCGCCGGCCCTGCAGGCGAGGATCACCACGGGCACGGCGACGAGAAGAGGGGTGAGCGGATCGGGGGCGGCGGCTGCCATCGCGTTCTCCTGTGAAAGAGGGGGCCTTGTCTTTCTTTGGGGGCGCGGGGAACTGCGCGATCAGCCACGACGGCGCCGCGGTCGCTCGACATCCACGCGGGGCACGGCGGTGCGCAGGAAGTGCCGCGATCCGTGGTGGACCGGCCACAGGTCCGATGTGGCTGGTCGCGCCGTTCCCCGCGCCCCTTACGGGGCGCTGTTGCGGGCGGCGCTTTCAAGCGCCGTAGGGACGCGCGGCCTTGGCGTCGCGCAGTGCCGTCGCCCACCATGTGAGCTGGTCCAGCATCAGCTTGGCCGCGGCCTCGGCCCCGTCGGCATCGGCCGCGAAGCGGCCCTCCGCGTCGTAGTGCTCCAGCACCCGCGGGAACGTGACGACGTCCTTCATCCCCACGCAGTGGAACTCGGCGAAGATCTGCCGCAGATGCTCGATCGCGCGCACCCCGCCGGCCATGCCGAGGCCGTAGCCGACGAAGCCGACCGGCTTGGCCTCCCACTCGGTCTGGAAACTGTCGATGAGGGTCTTCAGCGGCCCCGGAACGCTGCGGTTGTACTCCGGTACGACGACCACGAACGCCTCGGCCCCGCCCAGCCGGGGCCGCAGCGCCGCGGCCCGCGGGTCGGCCTCGTCGAGGCTCGCCGGCAACAGGTGCTCGGCGACGTCGACGACGTCCAGGACCAGGTCGTCGCGGCGGGCGGCGACCCGCGCGAACCAGCCCGCGACGTCCGGGGCGAGCCGCCCGTCGCGGGCGGAGCCGACCAGCAGCGCCACCCGGACCGGCCGGGTGACCAGGCCGGCGGCGGTCACGACCGGCCCGCCCGCACCCGCGCCGGTTCCGGCACCGGCGTCAGCGCGAGGAACTCGGTGGCCTCGACCCGGGAGAGGATCCGCCGGGTCAGGGCGGGCATCTTCGTCGTACCGTCGTCGGTGAAGACCACCGGCCCGGTGACCTGGATCCGGCGGCCCCGCGTGGTGATCTCGCAACCGCCCGCCGCCAGTACGTTCTTGACCCAGTCGGAACCGGGCCCGTACGGCAGAGTGATGACGATGTCCGCGCCGCGCCGGAACAGCTTGACGGGCGTGGCGAACTCGCGCCCCGACTTACGGCCGCGGTGGTGCACCTTCCCGAAACCGGGCAGCCGGCTGAACAGCGGCCCGACGAGATGGTTGGCGAACCGCCGGTTGAAGCGGGCGACTTTCCTGTCGATCGGCATGTCTCAAGTCCCTTGCTCCGTCGGGTCCTTGGGTGCTGGTGAAGTGCGGCGCCCGGCCCCCGCCGCCGTCAGCGGGGGCCGGGCGCGGCCGGGGCGGCGGATCAGGCCGCGGGCTTGCCCGCACCCGGACCGCCGGCCGGACCGCCGGCCGGGGTCAGCGGGCCGGCCGGCTTGCCGCCGGACTTGAGGAAGCGCTCCAACGCGAAGTTGTCGACGATGCCCCAGCGCTCGGCGATCCGGTCGCCCTCGAAGCGGAACCAGATGATCGCCTGGTGCTGCACCTGCAGCCCGGTCGGCTGGATGCCGATGAACGGGCCGGTGTGCCGGCCGTGCATGACCCAGCGGATCGCGGCCTTGTCGCCCATCGATATGAAGTCGAGGATCTCGTACTTGATGTCGCTGAACGCGGACTGCTGGATCCGGATGGTGTGCTTGAACGCCTCCGGGCCGCGCATGGAGTCGTCGTGGCTGCCGTGGTTGCGGAAGTCGGCGGTGAGGTAGCGGTCGGCGGCCGACAGGTCGCCGAGGTCCAGGCCCTCGTGGAAGACCTTCTCGATCAGTTCCTTCTGCTGGTCCGCGGTGAGCGTGGTCGGCATGGGTGCGTTCTCCTCTGCTGAAGTGGGCGTGTTCCCCCGGATGTCGAGGGTCTGTCGGTCGACCTGGGTCACTCCCCTGGGCACGGCGCCGGTGGTCCACACGATCCGCAGCCGCAGCCGGTCGAAGCGCCAGCCGCCGGGGGTGCGCCGGGCCGTGCCGCTGAACCGGCCGCCGAGCTGGAAGTACTGGGTGGGGTCCGGCGGCAGCGGCGAGCCGTGGTGCACGTGGGAGGCGATCAGGCTCCAGCTCAGCTCGGCCCGGTCGCCGTCGACGTCGACCTGGGTCTCCGAGCCGTGGTGGTGGGTACGGCCCCAGCGCGCCATGATCTCGGTGGTGAAGCCGGACACCCCGGCGAGGCCCTGGTGGCTGCCGACCGGGAACGTCATCTCGATGTCCTCGGTGAACAGGGACCTCGCCCAGGTCTCGTCGAAGCCGCCTTCGTCGAGGCCGGCCAGATAGCGCCCGGCCAGGTCCCGCAGGCTCAGCACGTCGGTGAGCCGGGCGACTTCGGCCGTCATGACACCCGGCGCGCTTCGGTCCGGGCGTCCGTCGCGTAGATCACGACGTCGTCGGGGCCGTGCACGACGGCCTTGCCCTCGCCGGTGAGCGCGTCGCCGTCGTGCCGCGCGGTGATGTCGATCTGGATGTACGCGGCCCGGTGGCCGTTGGGGCTGATCTGGGTGACGTCGAGGTTGAAGTCCTCGCGCAGGGAGAACTCCAGCGAGTCGTCGCCGGTGACGGTCCAGGCGCCGGTGCCGGTGCTCTTGCGCGTGGTGACCGAGAGCGAGCCGTCCGGGGCGAAGGCGACGGTGTACTCGTCCACCTCGCCGTCGTGCGTGACCGTACCCGTCCATTGACCGACGGGTGTCCAGGTGGAAACAGGCATCGACCACACTTCCTCAAGTCGGGGCGGAGGGAAAACAAGAAATCCGCACCCCCGGCGGGGACACGGATTCGGATTTCGAGAAGGATGCCGCGGGCGCGAAAAGCAGAAGCCCGGGAGAAGCGCCACCGCCGTCAGGACATGGGGGCGCCGAAAAGAGTGTGACACCTCTGTTCGGTTGCGTCAACTTCCCTTTAAATGAAGCGAGTTGACGATCAGGCGGGTAATCGAAGAAGCCCCCGCGGCAGGGGGACGGCCGCGGGGGCTGCTTCGTACCGGATCCCCGCACGGATCCGGTTTTCTTGCGGGGTGGTGGTCGGTGAATTCCGTACGGCAGTGCAGGGTTACTCGAATTCACTGCGGTTGCAGGAAGCGCCGCCTATTCGGTCTCGTCCCGGCGCGCCAGTGCGAAGAGTTCGTCGAGGTCGTACTCGGCTCGTCGCGGGCCGCCGTGCCGGGTGAGTTTGCCGCGGCTGGCCCATTTGCGGATGGTCGCCTGGGTGACGCCCATCGCGAGGGCCGCCAGCTCCGTCGGGACCGTACGCGGCTTCGCCGCTCCGCTCGCCGGCCCGCCCGGACGGTTCGGGTCCGTCATGTCGTCACCGCCTCCCGTATCCGGCTCGCGACCAGCAGCCACTGGCGCGGCGGCAGCGCGTGGCCGGCGTCGCAGGTGACCTGGTCCGGCACCCGGTCGCCGCCGTCCGCCGGCAGGACGCCGTAGAGCGTCCCGGCGCACTCCGGCCGGGTGCACGCGCCGAGGGCGAACCGGCGTACCGGGCCCGGGCCGAGCAGGTGGCGGAAGTCGGTGAGGAGTTCGGCGAGTTCCTCGTCGAGGTCGGCGCCCGCCGGGTGCCCGGCGAACCAGGGCAGCTGCCCGCGCAGGAACCCGACCAGCGCGGCCACCCCGCGGCCCGCGGGCCGGGCGCCGGCGCGCTCGTCCACGACGAGCCGCGCCCACAACGCCATGACCTCGGTCGCCCGGGCCCGCAGCGCCAGCGCCCGTTCGTCGAGCACGATGCCGACGGTGGCGCGGCTGCCGCTCACCCGCTCGCGCAGCACCGGCGCCCCGGGCACCAGCGCCTGGTCGCTCTCCCGGTACAGGTCGAGCAGGGCGCGCAGTCCGCCGTCGATCCGGTCCAGGCAGCGGACGCAGATCCGGCCGCAGCGCCTGCGGCAGTCGCGGCTGACGTGGTCGTCCGTGAGTCGCTCCGGCTCTTCCATTCGGATCCCCCGAATCCTCGGTCCGTGTGGAACTGCGTCCAGTCTCACGGGGGCCGGCGGCCGCTTCAACGCACGGCGGTTCAGGCTTCCCACAATCCTCCGCAGCTCTGTCAGCGGAGTGTCAAACCTGTGTCAAGTGGCCGGATCCGAGCTCTGTTACAAACAGACCTGTCTGATTGAGGATCAATCCGAACCTTCGCTTGTCACGCATGTTTCCAGACAACACCCCCTACTGCCAGGCAAGTTGAGGTCCTGTGCAGATCATGAGGAGGTAGACCCCCACCGGGCCCCTCCCACGAAACAGGCATGGTTGTATGATTCTTACCACCATTGGCACCGGTGCCCGCAGGCAGTGCATGTACCAGGCACACTGTTGGCAGGGAAGGCAGGTACGACCTGATGCAGGCGCGATCCGAGCACACGCGTCAGGCTCTCGTCCATGCCACCGCCGAGCTCATCGCGGACGGTCGGCTGTCCGACGCGGGACTGGTCAACATCTGCCGCCGGGCGGGGGTCAGCCGGGGGGCGCTCTACCACCACTTCTCCTCCACCGCCGCGCTGACCGCGGCCGTGTACGAGGAGGCGAGAGCACGGGTGGAGGCGCTGACCGAGGAGGCCTTCGCAGGCCCGGCGGCGGACGCGCCCAAACGCTTTCTGTTCGCGCTCGGCGAGGCCATGCGCACCGAGAAGGTCGTCCGGGCGGGCATGCAGCTGGCCGCGGACGGCTCGGCCGGACCGCCCCGGCTCCGCGACGACCTGCTCGCCGCCGTCCACGAGCGGGTCACGGAGGCGCAGAAGGAGTCCGAGGAGCCGGCCGAGGACCTCGCCGACCTGGCGGTGGTGGTGGCCGCGGGCATCGAGACCCTCGGGCACACCGACCCGAGCTGGTGGGACGGCGACATCACCCAGCGCCTGTGGCGGCTGCTGCGCCCGCTGTTCGACCGGGACCGGCCGCCGGGCCGGGGCGGCGAGCGCAGGATCTGAGAGCGGGCCGGTCACTCCTCGGGCGGCGTCGTGCGCAGTCGCCCGACCAGGCCCGGCGTGGCGAGTCCGGGCAGCAGGAACTTCCAGAGGACGCTGGTTCGTTCGGGCAGGTCCGCGCGGCCGGTGTAGGCCTGGGACATGATCTGCAGGCCGGTGAAGGAGCCGACGATCAGCGAGGCCACCTCGCGCACGTCCACCCCGGGCAGGATCTCGTCCCGCTTCTCGGCCTCCTGGAGCAGCGCCAGAATGGTGTCCATGGACTGTTCGTAGGTGGTCTGCGGCGGGCAGTCGAACGACGTCTGCTCCGTCGTCAGCCGCACGCTCGCGCGCAGTACCGCGTCGTGCTGCAGGCGCCGGGCGAACTCCAGGGTCAGGTCGATCACCGACTGCAGCCTGACCGGCCGTTCGGGCACTTGCAGGGCCTCGGCGTGGGCCTGCACCAGGGCCAGCGCGATGGCTTCCTTGGAGGGGAAGTGGTGATAGAGGGACCCCCGGGTGAGGCCGGTGCGGGCCAGGATCTCGTTGGTGCTGGCGGCGTCGTAGCCGCGCTCGTCGAAGACCTGGGCAGCCGCCTCCAGGATCGACCGCCGTGACCGCTTGCCGCGTTCCTGCTGAGCCATGCCAGATCCTTACGCTCTCCCACTGAATTCAACAGACTGGTCTGTATCGTAAGCCGCACAGACGGCCCACGGTCAGTACCGCGGCGGGAGTTGTCAGGAAGCGGTTCCCGGGACGTACGCCGGAACCGGGCATGACCTCGGAGAACACGCGAGGGGCTACGGGCTGCCGATCCGGAAACCGACCCCGCGGACGGTGACGATCCAGGCACTGGAGCCCAGTTTGCCGCGCAGGGTGCCCACATGGGTGTCGACCGTGCGGCCGCGCGGCGACCACGCGTCGTCCCACACCTGGGCCATGATCTGGCGGCGCGTGATCACCGTGCCGGGCTGCGAGGCCAGCAGGTGCAGGAGGTCGAACTCCTTGCGGGTCAGGTCGAGCGGCTGGCCGTCCAGGGTGGCCGTGCGGGCGCCCGGGTCGATGCGCAGCGGCCCGTGGGTGACGCCCCGGCCGGTGGCCGGCTGGTCGGCCGGCTGCACCCGCACCCGGCGCAGCACGGCCTCCATCCGGGCCAGCAACTCCCGGAAGCCGTACGGCTTGACGAGGTAGTCGTCCGAACCCGCCTGCAGGCAGAGCACGCAGTCGAGCTCCGAGCCGCGCGCGGTGACGGCGATGATCGGCAGGTCGCTGACCGCCCGGATGCCCCGGCACACCTCGAGGCCGTCGAGGTCGGGCAGGTCGAGGTCGAGCAGGACCAGGTCGGCCTCGCGGTGGCCGCGCAGCGCCTGGGCGCCGGTGGTCGCGCCGCGGGTGGCGTAGCCGTGCCGGGCCAGCCCCTGCAGGAGGGGGTCGGCGGCCCGTGGGTCGTTCTCGACGACCAGGACGTTCAGCGCTCCCGCCCGGGGCACGCCGTACCCGGGGGCCGGGCGGGCCGGATGTCCGGCCGAGTGACCGGCCGGGACGAGCGGGCCGTGCGAGCGGTGGCGCCGCGGCGACGGCGCCACGAGGTCCGCGTACTGGCGGTTCATCTGCTCCCCCTGAGGCACATCCACGTCATCTCGGACTGCGGGTTCACCACCAGACCGTACCAAACAGACTTGTCTGATTGTCAACCGCCAAGGTCGGAGGGCGCGGCGCCTCGACCGCCCTTTGCCACCCCCACCGTGAGCTGCAATTTCGTCGGAATACCGGACAAGTGGGAGGCAAGACTCCGTTAAGTCACCTCACGGAAAGACTTGGCCAAGGACCATGCGCTTCCGGCGAACCATACAACCTTGCACGTTTCACGGTTGCAATACCGACATAACGGTCGGCTGACATCGATGGCAAGCCTTCAGAGCCCCCCGACTCGCCCAAGAAATCGCTCCGCCCCTTGCAGAACCGGACCGACCTGTCTGTATCTTGTGGTGCAGAACGTCGGCCACGGGGGGTGACAGCCGACGTACGGCCTGTTGCCCCCTCCTTTCCGTCACACCGACACAGGAGCGCTGCACATGCCGCACCTCACCGACCGGGCCATCGCCCCGAAGCCGCTGCTTCCCGGACTGACCACCACTGTGCCGCGTGAGTACGTCCACCGCGCGGCGGTCTCCGAAGTCCTGCTCACCGGCTGGGAGCGCGACGAGTCCCCGGGCGCCGAAGGCTTCGACGGCTTCGTCGTCCGGGCCCAATGGCCGCGCAGCCACGCGCTGTTCGCCCCCGACGGCGGATACCAGGACCCGATGCTGCTGATCGAGTCGATCCGCCAGATCGGATCCCTGCTCGCCCACGCCGAGTTCGACGTGCCGTTCGGCCACCAGTTCCTCATGTCTGACATGACCATGACCGCCGAGCCCGACCTGCTCGTCACGGACGCGGTCCCCACCGACGTCGAGATGCACGCGGTCTGCCGGGACGTGGTCCGCCGCGCGGGCCGGCTCCGGGAGATGCGCTACGACGTCACCGTGGTCCGGGCGAACGGGGCCCGCGCCACCGCCTCGGCCGCGTTCCGCTGCATGAGCCCGGAGGTGTACCGGCGCATGCGCGGAGAACGCCCCACCACCACCGACCGCACCCCGCCGCCGGCCCTCGACCCGGCCGCCGTGGGTCACGCCACCGCCCGGCACGTCGTCCTGTGCGAACCCACGCCCGGCACGTACGGCAGGTGGGAACTGCGGGTCGACACCGCGCACCCGACCTACTTCGACCACCCGGTCGACCACATACCCGGCATGTTCCTCCTGGAGGCCGCCCGGCAGGCCGCGCACGCCCGCACCGCGGCACCCTGCGCCCTGCTGCTCGGCATGCGCAGCGAGTTCCTGCGGTACGCCGAACTGGACGCGCCCTGCTGGATCACGGCCGACCCCGAACCGTACGGCGGCTCCGGCGACCTGCTGGTGCGGGTGAGCGGCAGCCAGCGGCAGGAGACGGTCTTCACCGCCGAACTCGTCCTGCGGCCCCGTGTCCGCTGACCCCGACCGCTCCCCGGGAGAGTCCCCGTGCCCATCCTTCTCATCACCGGCGCGTCCGGGTTCGTCGGGGCCCACGTGACGCGCGAGGCACAGCGCAGGCGGGCCGACCTCAGGCTCATGAGCCACCGCCGGTCCCTGCCGCGGTCCTGTTCCGGGGCGCGGACCGTGCACGCCGATCTCACCGACCCCGGCTCGCTGCGCGGGGTGTGCGACGGAGTCGACGTACTCCTGCACTGCGCGGCGCAGATCGGCGGCAGCGCGGCGGCCAACGAAGCGGTCAACGCGCGTGGCACGGCGGCGCTGGTCGCCGAGGCACGACGGGCCGGAGTGCGCCGGATCGTCCAGCTCAGCACGGCCTCGGTGTACGGCCGGGGCACCTTCCGCGGGCACCGGCCCGAGGAGCTCACCCGCAACCCGGGCTCCGTCACCTCCCGCACCCGCGCGGCGGCGGAGGACGCGGTCCTCGCGGCCGGCGGTGTGGTGCTCCGGCCCCATCTGGTCTTCGGGGTGGGGGACATGTGGGTCGGTCCGAACCTGGCACGGCTGCTGCGGGCCCTGCCGGGAGTGGTGGCCGGCTGGCTGTCCCGGGCGTCGGTCATCGGTGCGCCGGACCTGGCCCGGCTGCTGGTCGCGACCGCACTGGCCCCGGACGGGGTGCTGACCTCGCGGGTGTACCACGCCGCGGATCCGGCGCCGGTCACCGTGGGCAGCGCGCTGCGTGCGGTCGCCGACTGCGCGGGGATCGACTGGCCGCGTGACCATCTCACCGTCGGGGGAGCCAAGGCGATCCTCGCGGCCAAGGGGGTCGCGCCGGGCACGCTCGACATCCTCACGACGGACCACTTCTTCGCGGCCGACGCCCTCTGGTCGGATCTCGGTCAGTGTCCGGGCGGGGGGTTCGCCACGTGGTTCGGCCGGGCCGAACAGTGGTACCGCTCGATCCTCGCGACGAACTGACGTTCCGCCCGGCACCCGCTGCGCCCGGTACCGGGTCCGGTGGCCCCACCCACCGGACCCCTATGGCGTCGCCGCCCTGATCGCGGGCGGCGTTTTTTGTGCGGCGGGGTGCCGTGCGCCACCGGGGTGCCTGGCCGGGTTGTCGGGCGGGTGGGGGTGGGCCGTGGCTGGTCGCGCCCACGCGGCGGTAGCCGCATATCGACGGGGCCCCGCGCCCCTGAAGGGGCGCGTCGAGTGGCCGGTACTGTGCAGTAATGGTTCTTCGCTGTGCTCTACTCGACGACTTTCAAGGGGTGGGCGGGGAGTTCGGGGACTGGGCCTCCCTCTCCGGTCGGGTCGAGGTGTTCTCGCTGCGGGAGCATCTCGAGGACGAGGACGAACTCGTCGCGGCTCTCGTCGACTTCGACATCGTCGTCACCCTGCGCGAGCGCGTCGCCTTTCCCGGGTCGCTGCTCGGGCGGCTGCCCCGGCTCCGTCTCCTGATCGCCTCCGGGATGCGCAACAGCGTCATCGACTACGCGGCCGCCGAGGCGCACGGGATCACGGTGTGCGGTACGGAGAGTTCCCCGGCCCCGCCGGTCGAGCTGACCTGGGCGCTGCTGCTGGGGCTGGCCCGGGGAGTGGTCCAGGAGAGCACGGCGCTGCGCGGCGGCGGGCCCTGGCAGTCCACCGTCGGCGCCGACCTGCACGGGCGCCGGCTCGGGCTGCTCGGGCTCGGGAAGATCGGCAGCAGGGTCGCGCGGGTCGGGCTCGCCTTCGGGATGCGGGTCAGCGCCTGGAGTCAGAACCTGACGAAAGAGCGTGCCGAGGAGGTCGGCGCCGACCTCGCGCCGAGCAAGGAGGACCTGCTCGCGACCAGCGACTTCGTCTCGGTCCACCTGGCGCTCGGCGACCGTACCCGAGGGCTGCTCGGCGCCGCCGAACTCGCCCTCCTCAAGCCCACCGCCTACCTCGTCAACACCTCCCGCGCGGCCGTCGTGGACCAGGACGCGCTGCTCGCCGCGCTGCACGAGGGCCGGATCGCGGGCGCCGGTGTCGACGTCTTCGACATCGAACCGCTGCCCGCCGGCCACCCGATGCGCACCGCGCCCCGGCTGCTGGCCACCCCGCACCTCGGATACGTCTCCTACGCCAACTACACGACGTACTACGGCCAGGCCGTGGAGAACATCCGGGCCTTCCTGGCGGGCGCCCCGGTACGGCGGCTGCCTCAGGGGGTGTCCCGAGTCCGGCCCTTGGAGTGATCGTCCGCTGATCGGCGTGACCAGCCGCAGGTCGGGGCGTTGAACGGGGAGTGCGGCGGCTGGTCCTGCCGCCGCACTCCCCGAGCAACAAGAAGGAGAACGTGATGTCTCGCATCGCGAAGGCCGCCGTGGTAGCCCTCGGCACCGGCGCTGTGGTGATCGGCGGGGCCGGCCTGGCCCTGGCCGACGCGGGTGCCAACGCCGAGGCCGCCAGCTCGCCCGGCGTGCTGTCCGGCAACGCCATCGAGGTTCCGGTCAACATCCCGGTGAACCTGTGCGGCGACACCGTCGACGTCGTCGGTCTGCTGAACCCCGCGTTCGCCGGCACCTGCGTCACCGAGGGTCACCTCAAGAGCGGCGACAGCAAGAACGGCGGCTACGGCTCCTGAGCCACCGCTGCGGAGGAGCCCCGGCGCCCTGGGCGCCGGGGCTCCTCCCGTGTCCGGGGCGCCTCAGGCGTACCGGTAGATCCGGCTCACGTCCTCCAGCGACTCGGGGGTGACGTCCCACGGCGGCAGCTTCTCGCCCCGGGCGACGATCCGTTCGTGCTGCGGGTCGCCGGGGCCCGGCGCCTGTGCCGGCAGGTAGCGCTGCCCGCGGTGCCGGGCCTGCCACCGCTGCCACTGGAGGTCGAGGAAGGCGTGGTGGAACCAGAAGACGGGGTCGTTGACGGAGGCGCCGCCGAGCATCGCGCCGCCGACCCAGCGATGCACCCGGTTGTGGTTGTGCCAGGAGGCCTTGCCGCTGCCGGTCCCCCAGCCCTCCAGCCGGTTGCGGAAACCCCGGGTGGCCGTCGAGTCCCAGGGCGGGACGTCGTAGGCGGGGTCGGCCACCGCCCGGTCGAGTTCGGCCCTGGTGGGCAGCTCGATCGGGTCGCGGGCCCGGCCCAGGTCCCGGGCGAGGAACTCGCCGTCGGTGATGCCCTCCCTGATCGTCCAGTGCCCCGCCGCATAGGCGAAAGGACCGGTCATCACCTGCTGGTCGCGGGCCCGGCCGTTCCCGCCGAGCAGGTCCTTCGTCCACGGCACGCCGGACGCCGAACGGTCCCTCGTCCAGTCCCAGTACGGCACCGTCACCGATCCGTCCACCCGGCGCAGGGCCCGTTCCAGGTCGAGCAGGAAGCGGCGGTGCCAGGGCAGGAAGGAGGGCGCCATATGGGCGGCGCGCAGTCCGTCCTCGCCGTCGGGGGTGTAGTAATCGATGTGCGTCCGCACGAACTCGTCGTACTCGCCCCGCCGTTTGACCTCCAGGAACGCCTTCACGAGCCGCCCCCGCTCGGCGGCCGTCAGCCTGCTGACGTCCTTACGCACGTACGCCATGGTCTCCCCCCATGTGCATGTGTCCCCCGCCCGCCGGGCCCGGCGCCGGATCGCGCAGCCGCTGCCCCGGCCCCATCTCGTCGACGGCCGCCCGGGTCGCCGCCAGCGGGGTCGGGTACGAGCTGTAGTGGTCGACCATGCTGAGCCAGCTGCCGTCGGCCCGCCGCATCAGGTGCAGCGGCCGGCCGTCCACGGTGACCTGCCACTCGCCGTCGTCGACGGCCCGCTCGGCCGCCGGTACGAGGGCGCCCCGGATCCGGCGGCCCCGGTAGGTCTCGTCGAAGGAGGTGCCCGCCGGCCCGTCCGCCGGGGGCGCCGGGCGGGAGGCCGCGACGACGGGGGCGAACACCAGCGCGACCACGGAGGCGAACAGCCCGCGCGTCACCTCGCGCCGTGTCCGTCTGCCCGCCCCGGCTCTGCCCGGCTGCCCGGCTCCCGGCTCCGCGCCCACCGCCACACCACCGACTCCGACGACCATGCTCACTCCTCGTACGGTTCACCGACCACTGTCGGTACCGGTAACCGTCCGAGGGGCCGCCCGGTCACCACCGTGCTGCCGTCCGGCGCGGGAACGGGCCGGAAGGGGGGGTACCGCGAGGGAGGTTACTTGCCGGGTCCGGCACCCAGGTCGCCGCCGACGACCGTCTGCAGGACCGGGGCGAGCACCCCGACCTCGGGCATCTTCAGGTGCGGCAGGCCGTAGTGCTGCGGGTCGGGCGCGCTGAGGGGGGCGTCCAGCGCCAGGCCGGGGGTGAGGGTGCGCAGGTCGGAGGCGGGGATGTCGACGCCGACCCGGTCGAAGCCGGCGCCGAGGACGCGCGGGAGCGGCACGCTGAGGCCGACGCCGGGCAGTTGGCCGTTCATCGGCACCTGCGGCAGCGCCCCCTCCGGGATGAGCCGGCCCTCGACGTAGCGCGGTCCCTCGGGGACGCCGGGGATCAGCAGCGGCAGCTCCATGCCGAGCTTGGGCATCTGGATGCCGAGGGACTTCTCCACGCCGTCCAGGGGTACGGGGACGGGGACCCCGCCGGCCGCGACGGCGGGCGTGGCGGCGGCGCCCAGGGCGACGGCGACGCCCGCGACGACGACGGCAAGGGTTCCTCGGGTGGTCGGCTTCATGTCAGGTACGGGCCTTTCGGGATGCGAGAGGAGCGACGTCCGTACCGGGTAACGAGCCGGAATCGGCATCAGTTCACAATTCGCCCGGGTGCAGCATTAGTCCGCTGTTCACCAATCCACTGGTCATCAATCAGCTCATCGGTAATCCGCTTCTCCCGAATTCCGCTGTCCCTTTCTTCGGTTGTTCAGCTGGTCCAGAAATCCCACCAGCGGGTCAGGATCAGCATGCCGACGACCCCGGTGTGCAGCAGCGGCAGCACCCAGGTGAACTCGCCGAGGAACTCCCGCAGCCACCGCGGCGCGGGCAGGAACCGGTGGCGTACGGCGAAGGAGGTGACGTACCAGAACAGGACGATGGTGGCGACCCATGCCAGGCAGCACCACAGGCACAGCGCGTTGATCCGGTACAGCGACTCGAACTGGAGCCAGGACACGAACCCGATGCCGAACGCACAGCCGGCGTCGAAGGCCAGCCAGTACCAGGCGGGGAAGCGGGCGCCGGCCAGCAGGCTCACGCCGACGCAGATCACGACGGGGTAGGACACCAGGCCCAGCATCGGGTTGGGGAACCCGAACGCCGAGGCCTGGGCGCTCTTCATCACGCTGCCGCAGGACACCACCGGGTTGAGGCTGCACCCGGGCACGAAGCGCGGGTTCTCCAGCAGCTTGAACTTGTCGAGGGTGATGACCCAGGAGGCCAGCAGTCCGGCCGCCCCCGCGACCACCGTCAGCAGCGCGAACCCCCGCCGGGCGCCCGCGGTCCTGACCATCAGCCGCGCAGGCTGCGAGCCGGCAGCACGACGTGCGCGGCGGCCGTCAGGGTCTCCTCGGCCCCGGCGAAGTCCTTCAGCGCCTCGGGGGTGACGGGCTTGCCGGGCTCGCCCTCGGGCCACGGGCGGGTGGTGAACACCAGGTAGGCGTAGCCGCGTTCGCCGACCGCGGCGAGCCACTCCGCGGGCGCGGGGCACTGGGCGTTGAGCGGGGCCAGGCTGAGGACGGCCTGGCCGGCCTCGACGAGCAGGGTGACGGGCAGGCTGGGCCGGGCGGTGCCGTCGACGAGGTCGCCGCCGACCGGCAGTCCGTTGTTCTCCAGCAGCGTCTCGATCGCCGTCGCGGTGGCCTCGGGGCCGCTCTCGGCGTCACCGAGGGAGTAGGCCAGCAGATAGGGCATGTCGCTGCCGTCGGGGGCCTCGCCGCTCCAGGCCAGCACGACGAGCGTGCCGAGGTCGGCGAGGCGGAACGGGCGGGTTTCGCTTGGGGTTGAGGTCACCGCGCGACCCTATCGACGGGCCGTGGGACGGCCGGGTGCCCGCTCACCCGACCGGCGGACGCCGGCGGACCGGGCCACACGAACGAGGGACACCCCTCGGTGTCCCTCGAACAACGCCCCTCGAACGGCCCCTGTGCACTCCCGGCCCGTCGCGGCTCAGCTCTGCAGCGGCAGACCGCCCAGCAGCGGGTTGTGCTGGTTGAGGGCGGCGGCCGCGGTCTTGACCGTGTTGAGCGGCGAGCGCTTGTTCTCGGTGTCGAGCGCGTTCGACTGGTGCCGCAGCGGCATCGCCTGGTTCAGGTCCAGGCCGTCCTTGGTGAGCGTGTTCACAGCGCCGTTGAGGCTGGTGGGCGTGAGGTCGGCGGTGTTGTAGGCGAACGCGGGCGCGGCGACGCCGACGAGAGCCACGGAACCGGCGACGACGGCGACGGCCTTCAGCGACTTCATCATGTTCCTTTCTTCGGCGACTTTCGGCAACGCAAGCCGCCCGGGGGAATTCCGACGCCATGCCCAACGATGCCCCGGCGGACCGGAAACCCCGGTTTCGGAAGACATATGAGATCCCGTGAACACCGGCCGCCCGGGCGCGGTTCGGGGAGAGGCCGGAAAAAACGGACCGGCCGTCCGCCCGCGGGGTGCGCGGGCGGACGGCCGGCCGAAAGGAACGGACGCCGCGTCAGTCGCTGACGCAGGTGTTGCCGAAGCCGGGGTTCAGCAGGCCGATCACGTCGATGGTGTCGCCGCAGACGTTGAGCGGCACGTGGATCGGAACCTCGATCACGTTGCCCGACAGCACGCCCGGGGAGTGGGCGGCGGCGCTGTTCGCGCCGCTGTCGGCGGCAGCCGCACCGGCACCGCCGGCGACGGCCGCGACGGCGGCGGTGGACAGGACCAGGCCCTTCGCGATACGCGACATGGAGAGGTCTCCTTGGGGTCGAAACAAACATTCGGGCGGATGCCCAGCGCTGTGTCAACGCGTGGCGCCGTCCCGGGTTGTGCCGCCAATGGAGTGATCTACGGGGAGCCACCTTCACGACTCCGACACACATGCCCGGTTTTGACGGATTAATACGGATAGCGACTAGAGTTGCGAACCTCCGACTTACCCGTATTGACATCACATCGCACTCTTCCCGCCTCCCTGTCCGCCCCTCCTCTCCCCGAAAGAGCGAAGCCGGTCATGCGCATTCCCCTGGGCCCGCTGCTGTGCCGTGCGTCGACCTGCGCGCGGCTGTACCGGGGCGGCAGTCTGCTGGCCGGCGAGCAGAAGCCGGCCGCGGACGACGGCCGGGTGCTGATCACCGAACCCGGTGGCGCCTACAAGGAGTTGCCCGCCGACACGGTCGTGGGCCACCGCACGGGCCGCGGCGCCGACGCCTTCCAGGCCTCGGCGGACGTGACCGAGCTGGTCCGCTCCGGCGGATCAGGACTGTGCACGGTCGGCCAGGTGAACACGGCCGCGGGACGGTCCGGGGCCGGTGCCCGGTGCGGCTGGACGCTGGTGGTGGCGTACGAGGACCCGGCGCAGCCGCTGCGTACGCTCTCCCTCCGGGACGGCTTCGACTCCCTCGACGCACCGGCCGACATACGGCTGAACGGGCTACACGCCCCGCGTGGCGCCGACGGCCGCGTGGGTCCGGTGGCCTACAACGGCGACCGGGGCCGCACCGGCGACTCGCTCACCTACACCACCGCCGGCCACGCACCCGTCCCGCTCCAGGGCTCCGCCGACCCGGCCGACGACGTACTCAACTCCACGGTCAACGAACCCGGCCCGGTACGCGCCCGGCGTGAGCCCGCGTACGCCAACACGCTCGGCTACGACTCGGATGTGTTCGATCTAGGTACTGGTCTCGCCGAGGGCGGTGACCAGCTGACCTTTCGGCTCGTTTCCCAGCGCGACGCGGCGTGGGCGGGCGCGCTCTTCGCCGCCGTGGACGCGCGGTAGTACGCCGCGTCCCCGCCCGCAGTCCCGAGCGCGCCCCCCGTGAGCGAGGAATCCGCGTATGCACCGATCAGCCACCGACCCTCGGCCACGGGTCCTCCACCTGGCGCAACCCGTCGAGGGCGGAGTGGCCGGGGTCGTCCTGGACCTGGCGAAGGCCCAGCTCACGGCCGGTCTGCGGGTCACGGTGGCCTGCCCCGGAGGTGAACTGGCCGAGCGCGCGCGGGCCCTGGGCGCCGAGGTGCGCGGGTGGCGCGCCGACCGCTCCCCGGGCGCCGGTCTCCCGGACGAGGTACGACGCCTCGGCCGGCTGCTGGAGGAGGTACGGCCCGCACTGGTGCACGCGCACAGCGCGAAGGCGGGCCTCGCCGGACGGCTCGCCGTGCGCGGGCGCGTCCCGACCCTGTTCCAGCCGCACGCCTGGTCCTTCGAGGCGGTCGGCGGCGCCACCGCCGCGCTGGCGCTGAGGTGGGAGCGGTGGGGCGCGCGCTGGGCGCACCGGGTGGTGTGCGTCAGCGAGGCCGAGCGCACGACCGGCGTGCACGCCGGGATCCGCGCCCGGTACACGGTCGTCCCGAACGGCATCGACACCGAGCACTTCACCCCGGGACCGTTCACCCCGGGCGAGCGGCTCGCCGGGGCTCCCCTGGTCGTCTGTGTCGGGCGGCTGTGCCGGCAGAAGGGCCAGGACGTGCTGCTGCGGGCCTGGCCCGAGGTGCTGCGCCGGGTGCCGGACGCCCGGCTGGCGCTGGTCGGCGACGGACCCGACCGGGACGCGCTGCGCCGGCTCGCCGCCGCCGCCGCCTCCGCCTCCGCCTCCGCTTCCGCCTCGGTCGAGTTCGTGGGCCCCGTCGCGGATGTCCGCCCCTGGTACCGGGCCGCCGACCTGGTGGTGCTGCCCTCACGCTGGGAGGGCATGGCGCTCGCCCCGCTGGAGGCGCTGGCCTGCGGGCGGCCGGTGCTGGTCACCGATGTCGACGGCGCCCGCGAGAGCCTGCCGCCCGGCCACGCGGCGCACTGCCTGGTCCCGCCGGGGCGGCCGGGCGCGCTGGCCGGGGCCGTCGCCGCGCTGCTCCTCGACCCGGAGCTGCGCGCCTCGCTCGGCGACCAGGGGCGCCGGCACGTCCTGTCCACGCACGATGTGCGGCGCACGGCGGAGGCGGTCGCGGAGCTGTACCGCGAACTCCTCGGCGGGCGGCCGCTGGTGTCCTTCGAGCGCAGGGAGTCCATCCACTCGTGACCGCGGAAAGCACCGTCCCCTCCCCCGGCGCGCAGCCCCGGGACCACGGACTCTCGCCCGTCTCCGTCCTGCCGCCACGCACCGCCGGCGGCTTCCGGTTCCCGCTGCGGCGGCCGCCCGCGCGGCCCGCCTCCCCGGTGCCGCTGCTCGCCGCCGACCTGTGCGCCGCGCTGCTCGGCGCGGCCGCCCTCGACGAGGCCGTCCACCGGCCCGTCCTGGTCGGACTGCTGTTGGCCGGGGCGATACTGCTGCGTCCGCAGACCATCCGGCGGATGACCGGGATCCTGGACGAACTCCCGGCCGTCTGCGGCCGGATCGCCGTCGTCTGGCTGGGCCTGGCGGCGGCCGTCGCCGCCTGGCACCCGGACCGCGCGCTGTCCGTCCGCGTCCTGCTGCTCGGCTTCGCCCTGCACGCGGCGGCGGCCGGCGCGGGCCGCGGCCTGGTGCACTGGCGGCGCCGCCTGGCCCTGCTGCGCCGGCCGCGCGCCGCCCTGGTCATCGGCCCGGCCGCCCCCGCCCAGCGGGTCGCCGCCGCCGTGCTGCGCCACCCGGGCTGCGGAGTGCGCCCGGTCGGCGTCGTCGCCGAACACCCCGAGGGCCCCGAGGGCCTGCCCGTGCTGACCACCGGCGAGGAGGTCGAGCGGGCCCTGATCCAGAACGGGGTCCGGGCCGTCCTCACCGTCCACCCCGCCGTCCGCACCGAACAGGGCCCGCTGCTGCGGGCGCTGGCCGAGTCGGGCTGCGTGGTGTGGGAGGTCGACGCGGACTCACCGGCGTACGAGATGCGCGACCAGCTCGCCGGGTTCTCCTGCCGCCGGCTGGAGATGGGCTCGCGGCGGCGCGGCAGCATCGGCAAACGGATCCTGGACATCGCCGTCTCCGGAGCGGCGCTGGTGCTGGCCGGACCGCTGCTGCTGGTCTGCGCGACGGTGCTGCGGATCACCGACGGGCCGGGAGTCGTCTTCCGGCAGGAGCGGATCGGCAAGGACGGCCGCCCCTTCACCCTGCTGAAGCTGCGCACCCACCGCCCGGTCGACGAGCACGAGGCCGCCACCCGCTGGAGCGTGGCCGGAGAGATCAAGATGAGCCGCTTCTGCCGCTTCCTGCGCCAGACGTCCCTGGACGAGCTGCTCCAGCTGTGGAACGTGCTCTGGGGCGACATGAGCCTGGTCGGCCCGCGCCCCGAACGGCCTTACTTCGTCGGCCAGTTCAGCCAGACCTACCCGGGCTACGCGGCCCGCCACCGGATGCAGACCGGCATCACAGGACTCGCCCAGATCAACGGGCTGCGCGGCGACACCTCCATCGAGGACCGGGCCCGCTTCGACAACGCCTACATCGACAACTGGTCGCTGTGGCAGGACGTCTGCATCCTGCTGCGCACCGCGGCCGCGCTCGTGCGCTCGACGGGGAGCTGAGGGATGAGCTTCGCACTGTCGCCCACCAGGCCGCTGCGGCTGCCGCCGGTGCTGGCCGCGGTCGCCGTACTCGCGGTCCTCGCGCTGCCGCTCGCCCCGGGCGGCGAGGAGGGCGGGGCCGGACCCGCCGATGCGGTGTCCGCCCTCGTGGTGCTGTACGCCGCGCTGCGCACGCTGCGGGAGCGGCGGCGCCCGCTGTCCGCCACGGCCGTGCTGGTGCTCGGCATGCCGGTGGTGGGACTGGCCGTCGCGGCGATGGGCGCGGCCTCGCCGGGCGCCGGGCTGACCGGCCTCGGCCGCTACCTCCAGGTGTTCGTCCTGGTCCCCGCCGCCGTCGTGCTGCTGGTCCGGGACCGCGCCGACTTCCGGTTGCTGGCCTGGTCGTTCGTGGGGCTCGCGGTCTGGCAGGGCGCGGTCGGAGTGCACCAGTACGTCACCGGGACCGGGGCGTCGTACCAGGGCGAGGAGATCCGCGCGGTCGGCACGTTCGGGTCGCAGGACGTGATGGGCATGGCGACGGTGGTGTCGTTCGGCTTGGTCTGCGCGCTCGGGCTGGCGCTCGGGCGCTCTCCGGTACGGCAGCGGGTGGCGGCGGGGGCGTGCGCGCTCGGGCTGCTGCTGCCGCTGGCCCTCTCCTTCAGCCGGGGCGCCTGGATCGCGACGGTCCTCACCTGCGGTGTGCAGCTCGCCCTGGCCGGGCTGCGGCGCGCGCTGAAGGTGGCGGCGGTCGCGGTCGCGGCCGGCGTGGTGCTGGTGGGGGGCTTCGGGGTCGGTACGGCCATGCTCCAGGAGCGGCTCAGCAGCATCGGGCAGGTCACGGACGCGCCGGACCAGTCGGTGGTCGACCGGTACACGTTGTGGGCGGCGGCGACGGGGATGTGGCGGGAGCACCCGGTGACCGGCGTCGGCCTGAAGAACTTCCCGGCGAACCGGGACGCGCACGCCTCGCTGGCGCTGTCGTCCGGGAGCGACACGGAGGGGGCGGGGACGGCGTACCGGAAGCAGCCGCTGCTGTCGCCGCACAACATGTACCTGCTGGTGCTCAGCGAGCAGGGGCTGCTCGGGCTGCTGGCGCTGGCGGGCGCCTGGGTGGCGCTGCTGGTGTGCGGGTTGCGGGGGCTGTGGCGGGTGCGTGCCGGTGACGGTCTCGACTGTGCGCTGGTGGGGTGCGGGTTGCTGATCTGGCAGCTCGTGGACTTCGCGTACGCCGATATCGGGGGGCCGTCGACGGTTCTCACGGCGGTGGTGTTCGGGGCGGTGGCCTGGTGGGCGTTGGTGGGGACGGAGCGGGACGAGAAGGCTGCGGCGCGGTGACGGTGACGCCTTCTCAGGCTTCGGGGGTGGAGGGGCCGGAAGTCGGCTGCGGGCCGGTGGGGACTGGTCGCGCCCCCGCGGCGGAGCCGCAAGTGGCACAGCCCCGCGCCCCTGGGGAAGTTGCCGAGCCCGGCGTCGAGAACTCACCCCCCACTCGTGGATTCCTCGCCAGGGCCGCTCTCGGTACCGCCGTCTTCTCCGTGCTCGGGTCGCTGCTCGGGCTGATCCGCGACCAGTCGCTGGCGCGGCTGTTCGGGGCCGGGCGGGACACCGACGCATTTCTCGTGGCGTGGACCGTGCCCGAGTTCGCGGCGACGCTGCTGATCGAGGACGGGCTGGCGTTCGCCCTCGTGCCCGCGTTCAGCGTGGCCCTCGCCCGGCGGACGCAGGGGGTGCCCGGCGATCCCGTCCGGGCCCTCGTCGCCGGGACGCTGCCCAAGCTGGCCCTCGCCTTCGCCGGGGTCGGCGCCCTGCTGATCGGCGGTGCCCCGCAGCTCGTCGAGGTGCTCGCGCCCGGGCTCCGGGACCCCGCGCTGGCCGTCGGCTGCACCCGGCTCACCGCCACCTGTGTGCTGAGCTTCGGGCTGGCCGGGTACTGCAGTGCCGCCCTCCGCGCGCACCGGCGCTTCCTCGCCCCGGCCGCGATCTACGTCGCCTACAACGCCGGCATCATCACGGCGATGTTCGCGCTCGGCGGCCACTGGGGCGTGCGGTCGGCGGCGTTCGGGGTGGCGGCCGGGGGCGCCCTGATGGTCGCCGTACAGCTTCCCTCGCTGCTGCGGCAGTTGCGGCACAAGCCGAAGGCGCGGGAGAGGACGGCCGGCACCGAGGAGCGGCCCCTGAACGTGGCGCTGATGGCCACCGTGCTGCTGTTCGCGCTGTGCCGGCAGTCGCAGGTGCTGATCGAGCGGTTCCTCGCCTCGCACCTGCACTCCGGGGCCATCTCGCACCTCAACTACGCGCAGAAGGTCGCGCAGATCCCGATGACGATGTCGATGATGCTGTGCACGGTCACCTTCCCGGTGGTGGCCCGGGCCCTGGCCGAGGGCGACACCGAACGGGCCCGGAGCCGGGTCGAGCGGGATCTGTCGGTGGCCGCGAGCGTGGTGCTGCTCGGCACCGCCGTGGTCGTGGCCTGTGCGCCGCAGCTCGTCCACCTGCTGTTCCAGCGCGGGGCGTTCACCGCCGCGGACACCGCCGCCACGGCCGGGGTGATGCGCGTCTACGCGCTCGGGCTGCTCGGGCAGACCCTGGTCGGGGTGCTGGTCCGCTCCTACTTCTCGGCGGGCCGCGCCACCTGGTACCCGGTGGGCGCCATGGCCGCCGGGATCGTGGTGACCTCCTGGATCGGGGCCATGGCGGTGGGCCCGTACGGCGTCACCGGCATCGCCGCCGCCAACGCCGCCGGCATCACCGCCACCGCCGTGCTCCTGCTGGCCGGCACGGGCCCGCGCAGCGTCCCGATCCGTACCCGGCGGGTGCTCGTCGAGCTGAGCCGGCCGGTGCGGGCGGCGGCCGTCGCGACCCTGGTCGGGGTCTTCGTCGCCGCGCACCCGGCGAACCCGTTCACCGGTCTGGCCGCCGGCGCCACGACCGTCACCGTCCTCTTCGTCCTGCTCGGCTGGGCCCTGGACGCCCAGGGCTTCGCACCCGCACTCCGTTCCGTAGCCACCGTCACCCGAAGGCTCGCGCATGCCGTCTTCCATTGAGTCCGCCGAGAGGGCCGGACGCGTCACCGGCCCGGTCCCCTGGGTCGCCATGTACCACTCCGTGGGCGACTGTTCCGACGACCCGTACCGCGTCACCGTCTCCCCCGGGCGTCTGGAGAAGCAGCTGAGCTGGCTGCGCCGGCGGCGGCTGCGCGGGGTGTCGGTCGCCGGGCTGCTCGCCGCCCGGGCCCGCGGCGAGGGGCGCCGGCTGGTGGCGCTGACCTTCGACGACGGGTACGCCGACTTCCTGGACCACGCCCTGCCCCTCCTCGACCGCTGGGGCTGCGGCGCCACCCTCTTCGTACTGCCCGGACGGCTCGGCGGCGACAACGCCTGGGACCCGCTGGGCCCGCGCAAGCCGCTGCTGACCGCCGACGGGATCCGGCGGGCGGCCGGCAGCGGGGTGGAGATCGGTTCGCACGGGCTCACCCACGTCGACCTGACGAAGGCCGACGCGGAGACCCTGCGGGCCGAGACCGCCGGCAGCCGGGCGCTGATCGAGGAGCTGATCCAGGCCCCCGTCGAGGGCTTCTGCTACCCCTACGGCACCGTCGACCAGCGCGCCGTCGACGCCGTGCGGGACGCCGGATACGGCTACGCCTGCGCCATCGACCCGGGCCCGCTGGGCAGCCCGCACGCCCTGCCCCGCGTGCACATCGGGGAGAACGACCACGCCGCCCGCCTGTTCCTGAAGTACCGGCTGCACCGGCTGCGCCGCCGTCCCGTCCAGGGGCTGTGAGATGAAGGCCCTTCACGTCATCACAGGCCTCGGGATCGGCGGCGCGGAGCAGCAACTGCGGCTGCTGCTGCGGCACCTGCCGGTCTCCTGCGATGTCGTCACGCTCACCAACCCGGGGCCGGTCGCGCACGGGCTGGCCGCGGACGGGGTGCGGGTGGTCCATCTGGGGATGGCCGGGAACCGGGACCTGGCCGCGCTGCCCCGCCTGGTCCGGCTGATCCGCCGGGGCCGCTACGACCTCGTCCACACCCACCTCTACCGGGCCTGTCTCTACGGCCGGATCGCCGCGCGCCTCGCGGGGGTCCGGGCCGTCGTCGCCACCGAGCACTCGCTCGGCGACTCGCAGATGGAGGGGCGTGAACTGACGTCCGGCGTGCGGGCGCTGTACCTGGCGGGTGAGCGGCTCGGGCGGTCCACGGTGGCCGTCTCGCCGACCGTCGCCGAGCGGCTGCGCCGGTGGGGGGTGCCGGGCCCGCGGATCGAGGTCGTCCCGAACGGCATCGACCTGGACCGGTTCGGCTTCGACCCCGCCCGGCGCCGGCGCGTCCGCGACCGCCTCGGCATCCCGCAGGACGCCTGGGTCGTCGGGGCCGTGGGGCGGCTCGCGCCCGGCAAACGGTTCGGCGTCCTGGTCGAGGCCCTCGCCCGGCTCCCCGGCGACTGCAGGCTGCTGCTGGTGGGCGGCGGCCCGGAGGAGGACGCCCTGCGCCGCACCGCGCGGGAGGCCGGGGTCGCCGGCCGGGTGCTGTTCGCGGGCGAGCGGCCCTACGCCTCCGACAGCGCGCGCGACCCCGATCTGCCCGCCCTCACCTCCGCCATGGACGTGTTCGCCTCGCCCTCCGCCGAGGAGGCCTTCGGCCTCGCGGTCGTCGAGGCGCTGGCCGCCGGACTGCCCGTGCTCTACAGCTCCTGCCCGGCCGTCGAGGACCTGCCGCCCGCCGCCGCCCCGGGCGCCCGCCGCGTCGCGAGCGGCGCCGACGCCTACGCCGAGGCGCTGGCCGCCGCCCGCGCCGCCGGACCCGGCCCGCGCAGCGCGCCGGACGCCGCCCGTCATTACTGCATCACCCGCAGCGCCGCCCAGCTCATGGACGTCTACGCGGCCGCACTCGCCACCACACCTCAGGGAGCCAGTACGCCATGACCGAGAACACCGTCCGAACACCCCGCTCGTTCCCGCGCGCGGTCCCGCCCTGGTCGCTGCTGGCGGCCGGGGTCCTCGCCGGCGGGCTGCTGGGCGGCGCCTACGGCGTGCTGACGCCGCCCACCTACACGGCGACCGCCTACGTCATCGCCGTCACCGCCGACAAGTCCGACACCGCGTCCGCGCAGGGGTTCGCGCAGGCCTACGGCCGGGTCGCCACCCAGCTCGCGGTGCTCGGGGACGCCCAGATGTGGGCCGGGGTGCCGCTGAAGACGCTGCAGAGCAGTGTGCAGACGGAGACCTCGCCGGACGCGCCGATGGTCGCCGTCTCGGCCACCTCGTCGCACGCCCTCCAGGCCACCGACATGGCGAACGCGGTGGCCCGCTCGCTCATCCAGCACGCCAACGACACCAAGAGCGAGACGAACGTCGAACTCCTCCCGTTCTCCCGGGCGCCGAAGCCGACCGCGCCGACCTCCGCGTCCTCCAAGGTGACCGGTCTGGTGGGCGCGAGCGCGGGCGGGCTGCTCGGCGGTCTGGTGCTCCTGGTCCGGCCCCGGCGCCGGGTGGAGGAGTCGGCCGTGCAGGCCTCGGTGCCCGGTCCGGCCGTCGCCGCCGACGTACACGGACAGCTGTGACGACGACGGCGCACCCGACGCTCGCCGCGTACACCACCGAACTCGTCACCGACGAGCGCGCCTTCGCCGAGCTGGCCCCGGCCTGGGGCCGCCTGCACCGGCGGTGCGGCACGGCCACCCCGTTCCAGAGCCACGCCTGGCTGCACTCCTGGTGGCGCTCGTACGGGGTCCCGGGCCGGCTCCGCCTCGTCCTGGTGCGCTACGGCGGTGAGCTGGTCGGCGCGGCCCCGCTGACGCTGGTGCACCGGCCGCTGCCCACGCTGGTGCCGCTCGGCGGGGCGATCTCGGACTACGCGGACGTGCTGCTCGCCGACGCCGACGACGGCCGGGTGGCGGGCGCCCTCACCCAGGAGCTGGCGGACGCGGCCCGGACGGCGCTGATCGACTTCCGCGAGGTGCGGCCCGGCGGCGCGGCGGAGCGGGTCTACGACCGCTGGCGCGGGCCGTGCCGGAAGGTGCCCGACTCGGTGTGCCTGGAACTGCCGGCCGTTTCGATGGACGAGCTGGTCGCCCGGCTGCCCTCGAACAAGGCCCAGCGGGTCCGTGCCAAGCTGCGCAAGCTGGGCTCGCTCGGGGTACGCCGGGACGTCGTGCCGCCCGACGGGGTGGACGCGGCGCTGCGCCGCCTCCTCGACCTGCACCGGCTCCAGTGGCAGGGGCGGAAGGTGACCACCGAGCACCTCCAGCCCCGGTTCCAGGAGCATCTGGTGCGCTCGGTGGGGCCGATGGTGCGGTCCGGGGACGCGGTGGTCACCGAGTTCCGGCTCGACGACGAGGTGGTGGCCGTCGACCTGACCCTGCTGTCGCCGAGTCTCGCCGGCGGCTATCTGTACGGGGCGCATCCCCGGCTGCGGGAGCGCAAGGCGGACGTGGCGGTGATGCTCCTGGACGCCTGTACGCAGCACACCGGCGCCGGTGAGCGGGGCGCGCTGAGCCTGCTGCGCGGCGACGAGCCGTACAAGCACCACTGGCGGCCCCTGCCGGTCGTCAACCAGCGGCTGCTGCTGGCCCGGCGGCGCACCGCACCGCTGCTGACGGCGGCGCTGTGCGACGCCGCCGCCCGGCAGCGGATCAAGGAGGTGCGGCAACGGTGGAAGGAGCGCCGGCAGGAGTAGGGGGCGCCGGGCGTACCCGTCCATCAGTCGAGGCTGAAGCAGAGCTTCCCGCCGAGCCAGTACTCGATCCAGGCACCCAGCTCCATCGAAGTGCAGTTGGACGCAGGCAGGGCACTGGGTGTGGCAGTCGGCTTCGGGGTCGGGCTCGGGGGCGGGATGTCCGGCGACGGGGACGGTGTCGGGCTGGGTGTCGGGGTCGAGGCCGGAGTCGGCGTCGTGGTGTCGGCGCGGCCGAAGAGGGCCTCGCGGTAGACGTGCGCGGAGCGCGGGTTGACCGAGCACTGCCAGACACCGTGCGGGCAGTAGTCGGTCAGCGTGTTGTACAGCGGCTTGTGCTCGTCCATCCAGGCGAGCATCCGCCGCATGTACTCGGCGTTGTCACCGTTGCGGAAGAGGCCCCATTCCGGATAGGAGACGGGTTTCCCGTGGGCCTTCGCGAAATCGACGTGCTGCTGGAGTCCGTAAGGCTCCCGCACCTGTTGGTCGAAGGAAAGTCCGGTCGGCTGGTCGTACGAATCCATGCCGATGATGTCGACCGTGTCGTCCCCGGGATAGCACTGCGTCCACGGAACCGCGTCGCGGCCCCGGCTCGACGTGAAATCGAACCGGAATCTCTGGCCCGGCACCGCACGCATGGTGGTGACGATCCTTCTCCAGTATCTCTTCCAGGCCTCCGGGTCCGGCCCGCAACGATGGGTGTAGGTAATGCCGTTCATCTCCCAGCCGAGCACCACGACCGTGTCCGGGACCCGCAGTTTCACCAGCCGCTCGGCCAGGGCCCGGAAGTGGTGATCGAACTCTCCGGCCGCGCCCTGCCGGAGCAGCTCGCGGACCTCGTCGTCGCCGATGCCGTCCTCGTTGCGCTCCTGCATGGGCACGTTGAGGACGAGCGTCCGGTCGGCCTTCGCTCTTCGCCAGTGCGCCCAGACGTCCAGGAAGCCGGGGGCGCCCTCGATGTCGGCCCAGCGGTTTCCGGGCAGATACGTGTGCGCGACCTTGAGCTCGGTGCCGCCGAGCCAGCTGCTCAGCTGGGCCATCCGGGCGACGCCGAGCGGACCGGAGTCGAGGAACGCCCCGAAGGCCGGGGGCATCGCCTTGGCCGACCCGCCGACGGCCGACGGGTGGACGGCCGGGGTCGGGGTCGGCAGGGGTGCCGCCGATGCCGGGACGGACGTCGTGGGCGTCGGGACGGCTGTCGCGGGTGCCGGAGCCGGTGGGTCGGTGACCCGGGCCGCCCCCGCACCCGCGGCGAATCCCGGGCCGGTCGCCAGGGTCGCCGAGGCGACCACGACGACGGCCGCCGCGGCCACGGCCGGTCGACACCGACAAAACCGTGCCCGCTTTCGCAGCTGTGGGGCCATGCCTGCTCCTTCCTCCACCAGTACTCGTCCGTTCGCAGCACCCCTGAGGAAGCGCCAGTTACTGACACTCAGTCATATCAATATGAATTCCGCCAGTGCGGTTGCGGCTTTCGAGTGCCCCGAACGCCCGCACGGGTGAACCGACGCAAAGGAAATGGTCCGTGTCGCTGCTAGACATCCGGGTCCCCGCCGTTCTGCTGCGGATCGACCGGAATCCCTTTCACCACGGCACCTTGGGGGCCGTGCGCTCGCTCGGCAGGGCCGGGGTGGAGGTCCATGTGGTCGCCGACTCCGCGGGGAGTCCGGTCCGCAAATCCCGCTTCGTACGGCAGCTGCATCCACCGCCGGCGCCGGGCGCGTCGCCCGCCGAGATCGTGGCCGTGCTGCGCCGGGTGGCGGCGCGGATCGCCCGCCCGGCGGTGCTGATCCCCATGGACGACGCGAGCGCCATCGCGGCCGGCCGGCTCCGCGCGGAACTCGCGCCCGCGTACCTGCTCCCACAGCAGCCCGGCACCCTGCCCGAACGCGTCGCCGACAAGGCCGAGTTGGCCGAGGTCTGCGCGGCGACCGGGATCCCGCACCCGCCGACCCTGGTCCCGGACAGCCCCGAGGAGGCCGCCGCCGCGGTCCGGCGGCTCGGGCTGCCGGTGATCGCCAAGTGGAGCCGGCCCTGGCTGCTGCCGGCCGGGTCCGGGCTGCGCAGCACGGTCGTGCTGCGCTCGGCGCGGGAGGCGGTGGAGCTGTACCTGCGCAACGAGGAGGCGGGCAGCAGACTGCTCCTCCAGGAGTTCCTGCCGCCGGGCCCGGACCGCGACTGGTTCTTCCACGGCTACGCCGACCGCACCGGCCAGGTGCGCGCGGGCGGCCCCGGCCGCAAGCAGCGGGCCTGGCCGCGCGGCGCCGGACTGACCGCGGTCGGCCTGTGGACGCCGAACCCGCAGGTCCAGGCGCTGGCCGAGCGGCTCACCGGCGAGCTGGGCTTCCGCGGCGTCTTCGACCTGGACTTCCGGCGCTGCGGCAGCACCGGCCGCTACCACCTCCTCGACTTCAACCCCCGTCCGGGCGCCCAGTTCCGGCTCTTCACCGACAGCACCGGCCTGGACGTCGTGCGCGCCCTGCACCTGGACCTGACCCACCGTCCGCTGCCGGACGGGGTGCCGCTGGCCGGGCGGGCGTTCGTGGTGGAGAACTACGCGCCGCTGAGCGCGCTGCGCCCGGCCCCGCGCGGGCGGGAGCTGGCCTGGTCCGCGCCGGACGACCGGGGGCCGGGCCTCGCGATGTGGGCGCTGTGGAGCCGGCACGTGGCGGGCCGGCTCCTCGACCGGCTGCACGACGGCACCGCCGCCCAGCCACCGCGCCCGCACACCCCCGTGGTCCGCCAGGCCGGGGAGCCCCTCGTACCCGCCGCCCAGGCCGGGGAGCCCCTCGTACCCGCCGCCCGGGACGAGGAGCCCCTCGTACCCGCCGCCCGGGACGACGAGCCCCACGTACCCGCCGCCCGAGACGACGAGCCCCACGTACCCGCCGCCCGAGACGACGAGCCCCACGTACCCGCCGCCCGAGACGACGAGCCCCACGTACCCGCCGCCCGGGACGAGGAACTCACCGGCGTGGCGGGTGCCTCCGCCGCGCCCGGCGTCTCCGGCCTCTCCGGTCAGCCCGACCGGTCCGACGACGAGAAAGCGAGCAGCTGCTGATGTACGACCTGCTGGTGGTGGGAGCGGGCCCGTACGGCCTGTCCATCGCGTCCCACGCCACGGCGGCGGGCCTGAACGTGCGGGTCTTCGGCCGCCCGATGGCGTCCTGGCGCGACCACATGCCCCGCGGGATGTTCCTCAAGTCCGAACCCTGGGCCTCCAACCTGTCGGACCCCGAGGCGCGTTGGCGGCTGGACGTCTACTGCGCGGGCCGCGGCGTGACGGCCCGGCACGGGCAGCCGATCCCACTGGAGATGTTCGCCGAGTACGGCCTGTGGTTCGCCCGCAACGCCGCGCCGCCCGTCGACGAACGCATGGTCACCCGGGTCGCGCCGCGCACCGGCGGCTTCGACGCGACGACGGCGGACGGCGAGGTGCTGCGCGGCCGGACCATCGCCCTCGCCATCGGCGTACTGCCGTTCGTGGAGATCCCCGCCGCCGTGCGCGGCCTCTCCCCCGCCCTGGTCACGCACAGCAGCCACCATGCCGACCTCGGTCGCTTCCGGGGCCGGGACGTCACGGTGATCGGCGGCGGTCAGGCGGCCCTGGAGACGGCCGCGCTCCTCGCCGAACTGGACAGCCGGGTACGGGTGCTGGTGCGCGCGGACGAGCTGTCCTGGAACGATGTGCCGCCGCCCTGGCAGCGCTCCTGGTGGCAGTCGGTCCGCGCCCCGCACAGCGGGCTCGGCCCCGGCTGGCGCAACTGGTTCTACTCCGAGCGGCCCGGCCTGTACCGGCGGCTCGCCGAGCCGACCCGGACCCGGATCGCGGCGCGTGCCCTCGGCCCGGCCGGCGCCTGGTGGGTACGGGAGCGGGTGGAGTCCAAGGTGGAGGTGCTGCTCGGCCGCGAGGTCACGGCGGCGCGCGCGACGGCGGGCGGGGTGCGGCTGGACACCACGGTGCGCGGTGGCGGCATGGGCACCCTGCAGACCGAGCACGTCATCGCGGCCACGGGGTTCCGGGCGACCCGGGGGCGGCTCGGACTCCTGGCCGACGACCTGCGGACGACCCTGGTGACCGGGGCCGACGGGGCGCCCGAGGTGGGCCGGGACTTCGAGTCGTCGTATCCCGGCCTGTTCCTGGCCGGTCTGGTCACGGCGGCGGGCTTCGGTCCGGCGATGCGCTTCGTGCACGGCGCCGGCTTCACCGCCGAGACGCTGGTGCGCGGGGTACGGCGGCGGCTGCGCTCGGGGCCGGCCGGCTGGGGCGTCCCGGCGGGACGGCGGGAGTCCGCGCCGGACACGGTGGGCAGCTGACGGGCGGGTGCCGGGCGCCCGGGGCATCCGGCACCCGGCTTCCGCTACGGCCGGCGAGAGGCTGCTCGCCCCCGGCGGTACAGGACCGCGCCACCCGCGACGAGCACGGCGCTGGCCGCCGAGGTCGCGAGCATCGCCGTACTGCCGGTGTGCGGCAGGGTGGGTGGCGTCCCGTGGTGCTGCCCACCGTGCGGAGGCGTCCGGCTCGGCGGCGGAGACGTCGGCGGCCGCGTGGTCGGAGGCGGGGACGTCGGCGGTGTTGTGGTCGCAGGCGGAGACGTCGGCGGGGGCGGGGTGTCTTCGCCGTACGCGGGCGGGGTGTCTTCGCCATACGCAGGCGGAGTGTCGCCGCCGTACGCCGGGGGTGCGTCGTCGTCGCCGTAGGCCGGGGGTGTGTCGTCGCCGTAGGCCCTGGGCGTCTCGCGGTTGTCGGGCGGCGGGGTGGTGCCGGTCTCGCCGCCGCGGTTCCCCTCGGAGCCGTGTCCCGAGCCCTCGCGTGCGCGGTCGCGGGTGTGCTCGTCCGCACCCCCGCCGTTCGCACAGGAGGTGCCGGCTGCCGGCTGCGACGCGGCGGCGGTGCCGGCCGGGTCGGCGCAGTGGTCGGCCGGAGCGCTCGCCGGGGTCTGGACGCCACCGCCCGACACGGCACCCGGCGAACCGGCCGCGGTCCCGGTCGGGTTCGTGCCGGCGAGCGCGGGACTGCCGTACAGGGACAGAATGCTCGTCGCGGCGGCGGCCGCGAGCATTCCCCTGCTGAGGGTCTGTCGCAATCTCGTTGTCTTCCTGGTTGACGAAGTGGAAAGCCGGCCCCGGACCGCGGATGCGAAGGCACGGCGGTCCGAGGCCGGCCATGACACAGCCGGGAGGTTGGTGCGCTGTGTGACGCCGTCAGTCGGTGGTGCAGCGGTTGCCGAGCGCCGGGTCCAGCAGAGCGATGACGTCGACGGTGTCGCCGCAGGCGTTGACCGGGACGTGAACCGGAACCTCGATCACGTCGCCGGAGATGGCCCCCGGGGAGTTGGTGGCCGTGCCCTGCGCACCGGCGTCGGCGAAGGCGGGGACGGCTCCGCCCAGCGCCAGGATGGCGCCGGCGATCACAGCAGCGGTCTTCTTCATGAACTTTCCCTTCTCTGCGGTCATGCCCGTATGTCGGCCGAAACCGAGCGAGCACAGCATGAACGGCTCGCACCATGACCGGCAGGCTGTAGAACGAGGAATAGACAGCCGAAGAAACTACGGAACGCCTGCCATCGGTTAATTCACTCGAACGCCCTCGCAGAATTGACATAAAGCGAGGAAACGCTTCTTCGGCGCTTCTTCCGACGGCGGGAGTTACGCGGCCACGACGAAAGCCCGCCCGGGGGGCGCAGGAACGCGCACCGCCCGGGCGGGCTTCACGGGGCCGGGGTCACTGGTTGGCGACGCCGTTGGCCGCGAGGACCGCGATGTCGTCCAGGATGTGCGAGGCCGGCTCGTCACCCTTGGCCTGCGTCGAGTTCTCGGCGCACTGCTGGTTCTGCGGCGCGGACAGGATCGGCACGTCCTGGGCCACGCCTACGGCGGCGATGAGGCCGAAGACGGCCTGGGCGTTCGCCTTCGCGGGGAGGCCGACACAGAGCTTGTTGAGCGAGCCCTGGACCAGGGTGGCCTGCGGGCTCATCTTGCCCTTGGTCACCGAGTTGCCGAACGCCTCCTTGGCGCCGTTGCCGCTGGCGGAGGTGGTGCCGTGGTCGTTGCCGGTGGCAAGCGCCTGGGGGGCTGCCGCCGCCGACACACCTACGACGGACACGGCGACCGCCGCCGCGGCCATTGCCTTCTTCAGCATTTCGCAATTCCTTTCCTGGCTCCAGGCCAAGACGGACGTTCCTGCCCGGCACCAACCGCCGGCATACGGAATGGTTGCGGCCCCGGACGGCACGTCACCCGTTCGGACCGAAGGCCTCCTGGAATTCCTAGGAAAGTCGGGCCGGCGCAGAACTCCGGAGATTGCCGGACCGTGGGCCGTTGGAGTGAAGCGGAGCAACCAAACCGAGCGCGCGCAGTTGACCAGGGCGCTCCGGTGGACGGGGTGTCCTCAGAAGGGAACTGACAAGTGATCAAGAAGGTTCTGGCCGCCGCCGCTGTCGCCGCCTCCGTCGTCGGCGCCTCCGCTGTCGCGGCCTCGCCGGCCCTGGCCACCGGCAACGACCACGGCACCACCTCCGCGAGCGGCAACGGCGCCGAGCAGGCGTTCGGCAACTCCGCCACGTACGGCAACATGAGCCCCCAGATGGCGCTCATCCAGGGCTCCTTCAACAAGCCCTGCATCGGCCTCCCGGCGAAGCTGAACCTCCAGGGCCTGGCCGGTCTGGGTGCCATCGGCGTCCTCCAGGACGTGCCGATCCTGTCCGCGCCGCAGAACCAGCAGTGCGTCGAGAACTCCACCCAGGCCAAGGGCGACGAGCCGCTGTCGCACATCCTGGACGACATCTCCGCGCTGTCCGCGAACGGCAAGGGCAACAAGTAGTCCGGATGCCCTCCGGGTCCCGGTCCCAGGGCGCCGATCTCAGGGCTCCGGTCGATTGATCGGACTGCGTTACGCCGATCGGGGCATACCACGCAACCTCGGCGAATCCGGGTAAGTTGACGATCACGCAGCTCCTCCCCGGAGTCCGCCTTTCGAAGGGAACGAACATGAAGAAGCTGTGGGCAACCGCGGCTGTCGCCGTCACCGTCGCCGGTTTCGCTGCCACGGCCGCTCCCCAGGCCCTGGCCACCGGCAACGACAACGGCACCACCTCGGCCAGCGGCAACGGCGCCAAGTCGGAGTTCGGCAACTCGGCCACGTTCGGCGACCAGAGCCCGCAGCTCTCGGCGGTCCAGGGCTCGCTGAACAAGCCGTGCGTCGGCCTTCCGGTCAAGGCGAACCTGCAGGGTCTGATCGGTGCGGTCGCCGTCGGCGTCGCCCAGGACGTGCCGATCCTGTCCGCGCCGCAGAACCAGCAGTGCGTGGAGAACTCCACCCAGGCCAAGGGCGACGAGCCGCTGTCGCACATCCTGGACGACATCTCCGCGCTGTCCGCGAACGGCACCGGCAACCAGTAGTCCGCAGACGCCGCGGGCTGCGGGCCACCGGTTCCTCCGGTGGCCCGCAGCCTTTTGCTCACTTCCGGTACAGCGCCTCGATCTCGGCCGCGTAGCGGCCGGTCACCGCGTGGCGTTTGACCTTCAGGGACGGCGTGAGCAGTCCGTTCTCCTCACTGAACTCACCCTCCACCAGGACGAAGGCGCGGATCGACTCGGCGCGGGAGACGGCCTGGTTGGCGTGGTCGACCGCCTTCTGCACCTCGGCCCGCATCCGGTCGTCGCGCACCAGCTCGGCGAGCGGGGTGTCCGGCGGCAGCTTCCGTACGGACAGCCAGTGGGCGACCGCCTCGGGGTCCAGGGTGATCAGGGCGGCGACGAACGGCCGGTTGTCGCCGACCACCAGGCACTGACCGACCGGCGCCCGGCTGCGCAGCCGGTCCTCCAGGACGGCCGGGGAGACGTTCTTGCCGCCGGAGGTGACCAGGATGTCCTTCTTGCGGCCGGTGATGGTGAGATAGCCGTCCGCGTCGAGCGCGCCGAGGTCGCCGGTCTCGAGCCAGCCGTCGTCCGGCAGCACTTCCGCGGTCGCGGCCGGGTTGTTCCAGTACGAGCCGAACACCACCGGGCCCTTGATCAGCACCTCGCCGTCGTCGGCGATCCGGACGGCCGTCCCCGGGATCGGCTGCCCCACCGTGCCGGGGCGCGGCGCGAGCGGCGGCACGATCGTGGCGGCCGCGCTGGTCTCGGTCAGGCCGTAGCCCTCGTAGACGACGATGCCGGCCGCGTGGAAGAACAGGTTGAGGTCGCGGTCGAGCGGTGAGCCGCCGCTGATGGCGTACCGCATCCGGCCGCCGAGCTCCTTGCGGATCCGGCGGTAGACCAGCAGGTCGTACAGTGCCCAGGCGGCGTACAGACCGGGCCCCGGGCCCTTCCCGGTGCCGAGGAACTTCTCCAGGTAGGCCGCGGCGAACCGCACCCCGATCCGCTCGGCGCGGTCGAAGGAGGCGGCGCGGCCGATCTTCTCCGCCGTCGCCCGCCCGGTGTCGTGGATCTTCTCGAAGAGGTACGGCACCCCGACCAGGAACGTGGGCCGGAACTCCCGCAGCGCGGGCCGGAGTTCGTCCGGCTTCACGCTCGGGAAGTGGCCCATCTCGATCCGGCCCAGCAGGCAGGCGATCTGGAGTGTGCGGCCCAGGATGTGGGCGAGCGGGAGGAACAGCAGGGTCGAGGCGGTCTGGCCGGTGACCGCCTGGAAGACGGGGTGCAGCAGCTCGACCGTGTTGGCGGCCTCGGCGTGCAGGTTGGCGTGGGTGAGGACACAGCCCTTGGGGCGGCCGGTGGTGCCGGAGGTGTAGCAGACGGTGGCGACCGTGTCGGGGGTGAGGCCGCCACGGCGCTTGGTCACCTCCTCGTCCGGGATCTCCTGGCCGAGGAGGGTGAGGTCCGCGAGGCCGCCCGCGTCGAGTTCCCAGACGCGCGGGGGGTGGGGGTGGGAGGCCGTGCCGGTGGTGACGGTGGCGGTGTTCTGCGCGGTCTCGGTGACGACGTGGCGGGCGCCGGAGTCCCGGACGATCCACTCCACCTGCTCCGCGGAGGAGGTGGGGTAGACCGGCACGGTCACACCGCCGGCCGCCCAGACGGCGAAGTCGAGGACCGTCCACTCGTAACGGGTGCGGGACATCACGGCGACGCGGTCGCCTGCGGCCAGGCCGGCGGCGATCAGGCCCTTTGCGGCGGAGGTCACCTGGGCGGCGAAGGCTTCTGCGGTGACGGCGCCCTCGCCGCGGCGGATGGCTGTGGCGTGGGGTTCCTCCGCCGCGTTGGTGTACGGGAGGTCGGCGAGGGAGCCGGTGGTGAGGGGTGGGGCCAGCGGCTCCCGGCGCGCCTCCCGTACGACACCGTTCGCGTCCTTGATGACCTCGACCCTGCCTCGGTCTGCCAGATCCGTCCGCCGACGTGCTCGTTTGAGGTCGCTGCGTACGCTCATGGGGCGTCAACTTACTCGGAAGTAAGGGGAGGTCAATGGGTTCGGAGGGATTGGGCGCTTCAGTTCGCGGCGCCGGAAAAGCCCGCCTCCCGAATGGCCGTGGCCAAGTCGGACACGTCCTTGTCCTCTGTCGTCCTTGCCAACGTCGTTGCCCGGGACTGGAGTTTCGTGAGGCTCGGTGCTCCCGGCATGTCGTATTCCCCGTCCGCCAGCGCGTTCGCGAAGTAGGCCGCCACCGCCGTCACCTGGAACCGGGGGGACGCCGTCCACACCGAGTCGTGCAGGGCGCCGGTCTCCATCGCGCCCGTGTTCTCGTGCGGGGTGCGGGTGTCGGGGTCCAGCCAGCGGACGGTGGCGGTGGCGAGGTGGCCGTCCGTGCCGGGGTTGGTGCGGACGGCGTAGAGGGCCGTGACCGTGTGGCCGGGGCCCACCTCGCCGCCGTCCACCTTGTCGTTGCGGAAGTCCTGGTCGGCGACCTTGCGGTCCTGGTAGCCGATCAGGTGGAACTCGGCGACCGTGTGCGGGTCGAAGGCCACCTGGGCCTTGGCGTCCCGGGCCACCAGGTCGATGTTCTGC
The DNA here is from genome assembly GCF_042892755.1 of Streptomyces sp. NPDC001714. Lineage (NCBI taxonomy): Bacteria > Bacillati > Actinomycetota > Actinomycetes > Kitasatosporales > Streptomycetaceae > Streptomyces > Streptomyces sp. NPDC001714. The sequence continues at coordinate 441,495 of NZ_JBIAUL010000005.1, read as the reverse complement.
GGGAGTTGCCGGCAGAAGACGTCGGCGGCGGTCGCGGTGTCGGAGACGTACACGGTGTGGCCGTCGCCCTTGTCGGCCAGGCGTTCCATGAGCGCGTCGCCGTAGTCGCTGCCCACGCCGACGCCGAACAGGGTGATGCCGTACGCGCGGCGGTCGCCGTCGATGCGCCTGAGGATCGCGTTCGGGTCGGTCTCGCCGTCGTTGGCCAGGGCGTCGGAGATGAGGACGACGCGGTTGGTGGCGTTCTCGCGCAGGCCCTCGACGGCGGTGGCGTAGCCGGTCTCGACGCCCTCGCCGAGGTTGGTGGAGGAGAGGGGGGCGAGGCGGTCGACGGCGTCGTGGATCTCTGCGCGGTGGCCGCCGAGGCGGGTCATCGGGAGGACTGTCTCGGCGTGTTCGCTGAAGGTGACGAGCGCGACCGAGTCGTCGTCGCGCAGCCGGTCGGCCATCGTGTCCAGGGACTTCTTGGCGAGGTCGAGGCGGCCGGGTTCGCCCATGGAGCCGGAGACGTCGATGACGAACGTGAGGGCGGCCGGGGGGCGTTCGCCGGGGTCGTCGGCGGCGGGGCGGGTGGTGAGGCCTACGCGGACCAGGGACCAGTTCGGCTCGCTGGTGCGGGCGCCGTCGACGGTGACCGTGAAGCCGTTGTGCTCGGGGGTGCGGTAGTCCTGGCGGAAGCTGTTGACGAATTCCTCGGGCCGGATGGTCGAGGGGTCGGGGCGGCCGCCGTCGGCGAGGGTGCGGCGGGCGTAGCCGTAGGAGGCGGTGTCGACGTCGAGGGCGAAGGTGGAGAGGTGGTCGGAGGGCGGGGCGGTCTCGTTGCCCGCGGCCTGGGAGGGGGCGGGGGCCCGGGTGGCGGTCGTGTACTGCGGGCCGTTCGCGTGGTTCTCGTCCGCGCTGCAGGCGGTCAGCAGCAGGGTGCCCGCGGTGGTGATGGCGAGCAGTGCCGCGCACGTCTGCCGTCGGGTCCGGTGTCGGTTCATCGCTGTGCCCCCTGTGCCGGTCGGAGTCGACTTCCTGGCTTGTCGTCGACTGTGACGGCGCAGGGGGCCGGAACGTGCGCCCCGATGCGTTGCGGATGAATCTCGAAGCGGCCACGGACCATTGGTTTCGAGGCCGGAGGGAGATCGTCCGGTGACCTAGGAGACGATGTCCTTGCGGGCGAAACCCCGGAAGGCCAGGGCGAACAGCACCAGGGCGTACGTTATCGAGACCGCCGTGCCCTGGATCATGCCGGACCACTCCGGGTGGGGTTGTACGGCGTCCGCCCAGGCGAACTGCCAGTGCGCGGGCAGGAAGTCCCGCCAGTGGCCGAGGGCGGTGACCGCGTCCAGGACGTTGCCGACGATGGTCAGGCCGACCGCGCCGCCGACCGCGCCGAGTGGCGCGTCGGTCTTCGTGGAGAGCCAGAACGCCAGGCCCGCGGTGACCAGTTGGGACAGGAAGATGTACGCGACGACGACCGCGAGGCGCTGGGTGGCGGTGGTGGTGTCGAGTGTGCCGCCGGTCGGGATCTGGAGGGGCCCCCAGCCGTAGGCGACCGTGCCGACGGCGAGGGCGACGAGCGGCAGCAGGATCATCGCGGCCAGGCTGAGTCCGAGCGCGACGACCAGCTTGGACCAGAGCAGGCGGGCCCTCGGCACGGGTGCCGCGAGCAGGTAGCGCAGGGAGGACCAGCCGGCCTCCGAGGCGACCGTGTCCCCGCAGAACAGGGCGACCGGGATGACCAGCAGGAAGCCCGCGGACACGAACAGGTTGACGGCGGCGAAGTTGGCGCCGGACGCGGTGGCCGTGTCCAGGAGGGTGACCTGGCCGTTCTCCCGGCCCGGCTGGCCGCCGATCGCGAACGCGACCAGCAGCACGAAGGGCAGTACGGCCAGGATCCCGCCCATCACCAGGGTGCGGCGGCGCTTGAGCTGGCGGACCAGTTCGACGCGCAGCGGCAGGGTGCGGCCCGCCCGGTAGCCGGAGGCGACCGCGGCCTTCTCGGTGAGCGTGCTCATGCGGAACCTCCGATCAGGGTCAGGAAGGCGTCTTCCAGACGGCGGTGCGGGCCGACCGACGCCACCGGCACGTCGAGCCGGACGAGTTCGGCGACCAGGCGCGGGGCACTGCCGCCGGGCTCCATGCGGACGAGCAGGCCGTCGGCCGTACCGGTCACGGAGGCCACGCCGGGCAGCGCGGCCACCTTCTCCACGACCGGCTCCTCGACGGGGGTGCCGGTGCCGACGAGGAGGGTGTCGCCGGAGCCGACGATGTCGGCGACCGGTCCGGCCTGGACGAGCCGGCCGCGGTCCATCACCACGAGGTGGGTGCAGGACTGCTCGACCTCGGCGAGGAGATGGCTGGAGACGATCACGGTGCGGCCGGCGGCCGCGTAGCGGATCATCACCTCGCGCATCTCGCGGATCTGCGGCGGGTCGAGGCCGTTGGTGGGTTCGTCGAGGATGAGCAGGTCCGGCAGGCCGAGCATGGCCTGGGCGATGGCGAGCCGCTGCCGCATGCCCTGCGAGTAGGTGCGGACCGCGCGGGCCAGCGCGTCGCCGAGGCCGGCGATCTCCAGCGCCTCGTCGATGTGGGAGTCCTCGGGCGGACGGCCGGTCGCCTGCCAGTACAGCTCCAGGTTCTCCCGGCCGGACAGGTGCGGCAGGAAGCCAGCGCCCTCCACGAAGGCGCCGACCCGGGACAGGACGGGTGCGCCGGGGCGGATGGCGTGGCCGAAGACCCGGACCTCGCCGCCGTCCGGCTTGATCAGGCCCATCAGCATGCGCAGGGTGGTGGTCTTGCCCGCGCCGTTGGGGCCGAGGAGGCCGAGTACCTGGCCCTTCTCCACGCGGAAGGACAGCTCGCGGACCGCGTACCGGTCGGTCGAACCCGCGTAGCGCTTGCTCAGGTCCGTTATCTGGAGCGGGACTTCGGCGAGCGCCGGGGCGGGGGCCGGGCCGGCGGTGCGGCGGCGGCCGGTGAGCAGCAGGGCCAGGGCGGCCACCGCGCCGGCCAGCGGCAGCCACCACACCCAGGCGGGCAGCGGCGCGGCGGCCGTGTCGACCCGGGGTGCCGTCGGCACACTCAGGCCGCCCTTGAGGGAGACGGTGTAGGTGGCCGGGGCGGTCGGGGAGGCGTAGCCGAGGTCGGTGGAGGCGAGGACCAGGCGCAGCCGGTGGCCCTTCTGCACCTCGTGGTCGATGGCCGGGAGGGTGATGGTGACGTCCTTGCCGGCCTTGGCGCCCTCGACACGGATCGGGGCGACCAGCTGGGAGGGCAGCACCTGCTGGGTGCCGTCCGGGCCGACGTCGTACACCTTGCCGAAGAGCACGGCGTCGTCACTGCTCGAGGTGAGGTGGACGGTGGCCGTGGGGGCGCCGGTGATCTGCAGGATGTCGGTGACGGGCGCCGAGTCGAAGCGGGCGTACTGGCCCGGGAAGTCGAGGGAGATGCCGACGCCGAGGGAGGACAGCTGGGCGAGGCCGCCGGAGCCGCCGAGGCCGGGCAGCGCGGAGACGCCGGGCGGGCTGGCGCCGGCCGGGTTGGTGACGCGCTGGGTGCCGCCCTTGAGGGCGATGCTCTTCCGGTCGCTCTCCAGACCGGGGTAGCTGTCGGCGGTCGCGCCGCGCAGCTGGGCGGCGCCGTCGGTGGAGTCGACGCCTCCGGTGCGGGTGATCCGGAAGGCCGGGCCGGTGTCGGTGGCCTTGTCGCCCTTCAGGTACCGGTCGAACCAGGAGGTCACCCGTCCCTCGACCCGGCTGGTCTCCAGGTCGCCGCCGTCGTGGCCGCCGGCGATCCAGTCGACGTCGACCGGGGCGCCGTTGGCCTTGATGGCCTTCGCGGCCGCGTCGGACTGGGAGAGCGTGAAGAGGGAGTCGGTCTGGCCCTGGAAGAGCAGGGTCGGCACCTTGATCCGGCTGCCGACGGCCGACGGTGAACGTTCCTCAAGGAGCTTGACCGCGGCCGCGTCCGGCTTGCCCGACTCGGCGACCCGGTCGTACATCGCGCACAGGGCGGGCTGGAAGTTGGCGCAGCCGCCCCCGGTGTTGAAGAAGATCCCGGCCCACAGCTTCTTGAAGACGCCGTTGGGGAACAGGGCGTCCGCGAGGTTCCAGTACGTGATGGACGGGGCGATCGCGTCCACGCGGTGGTCGTAACCGGCGGCGAGGAGGGAGATCGCGCCGCCGTACGAGCCGCCCGCCATGCCGACGCGCGGGTCGCCGGCCTTGTCGAGCTGGACCTGGGGCTGCTCGGCCAGCCAGTCGATGAGCTTGGAGACGTCGGCGACCTCGCTCTTCGGGTCGTTGAGGCCGATCTTCCCGGTGGACCTGCCGAAGCCGCGGGCGGACCAGGTGAGGACCGCGTAGCCGTCGCGGGCGAGGTCCTCCGCTTCGGCGCGCATGTCGTTCTTGCTGCCGCCGAAGCCGTGGGCGAGGAGGACCGCGGGGCGTCGGCCGGTGCCGGCGGTGGTGAAGAACGAGGTGTCGAGACGCACCCCGTCCACTGCCATGACCTTGTCGGTCCGGTGCACCGGGGACGGGTCGTCGGAGGCGACGGCCGTCCACGTACCGGCGCCGACGAGCACGACGACGGCGGCCGCGGCGGCCAGTAGCCGACGCGGCCGCCCGAGCAGCGCTCGTAGGCCGGGGGGTCGAAGATCCATGCTTCAACGGTACGGGCCCGGACCGACATCCGATGCCGACGGTGGGCTGAACAGCGGGCCATCCCCGAGGAGTAGGGGTGGGTCGCCGAGTACTTCGAGTGCGGTACACCGCATTGACGCCGGGGGCGCTTCCTGCGACTGCTCGCGCCCCTCAAAAGGCTTGCGCACCGTCTCGGCCGGCCACGCAGCTCCTCCCCCAGCCTTCGGCCGGGGGTACTCCCAGCGCCCCTCGGGGCCTCAGGCCTGGGCGTCTTCCGGGATCGAGACCACCCAGTGGGTTTCCTTGCGGGGGCGGAGGTAGAAGGCCCAGTAGAGGGTGGCTGCGGCGGTGATGCCGCCGGTCCAGAGGAGGTAGGCCGCTTCCTGCTGGGTGAGGATGTAGCCGAGGACGGCGATGAGGAGGACCGGCATCGCGGGCCAGAGCGGCATGCGCCACGCGGGGGTGTGCTTGTGGTGGCCGCGGCGGGAGAGGAGGGCGGCGACGGCGACGAGGAGGTACATGCCCGTCACCGAGACGCCCGTCACGCCGTACAGGGTGTCGAGGTTGACGAAGCAGAGGAGGGCGCCGGGGACGCCGACCGCGAGGGTGGCGACCCAGGGGGAGCCGAAGCGGCCCAGGCGGGAGAGGGCGGTGTTGACCGGCGTCGGCCAGGCCTTGTCGCGGGCCGAGGCGAACAGGACGCGGGAGTTCTGGATGACCATGACGATGCCCGCGTTGATGATCGCGAGGGCCACGCAGAGGCTGACGAAGGTGCCGACCGCGGAGTTGGACCAGGCGGTGACCATGGAGCTGATGTCGCCGCCGGTGAGGGCCTTGAGGTCGGTCGCGCCCATGGTGATCGCGGCGACCGGGACCAGGATGACCACCGTGGAGATCGCGAGGGTGGCGAGGACCGTGCGGGCGACGTTGCGGCGCGGGTCCTCCAGTTCCTCGGAGAGGTAGACCGCCGTCGAGAAGCCCTGGGTGACGAAGAGGGCGATGGCGAGGCCGGAGACGACCAGCATGGCGGTGACCGTGGTGGTGTGGCCGCCCGTGTCGGCCACCTGCATGGAGGTGAGGCTGCCGACCCCGCGGTGGCTGTGGGAGAAGCCCAGCACCGCCACCACGCCCGCCGCGATGACCTCGAGGACCAGGAAGATGCCGGTGATCCAGGCGTTCGCGCGCAGGTCCAGGAGGCCGGCGAGGGTCGCGAGGAGCATCACGCCGGCGCCGGTCATGGCCGGGTCCAGATGGACGATCGGGGCCAGGTAGTCGGCCGTGCCCATCGCGATCACGGGAGGCACGATCATCACGACGAGGAGGGAGAGGACGAAGACCAGCCAGCCGGCGAGGCGGCCCGCCATCGTCGAGACCATCGCGTACTCGCCGCCCGCGCTGGGGATCAGGGTGCCCAGCTCCGAGTAGCAGAAGGCCACGGCTATACAGAGGAGGGAGCCGATGGCGATCGTGAGGGCGGTGGCGGTCCCGAGCGAGCCGAACAGGTCGGGGACGACCACGAAGAGCGTGGAGGCCGGTGTGACGCAGGAGAGGGTGAGGAGGGTGCCGCCGACCACTCCGATGGAGCGCTTGAGCGTCTTGGGGCTGTCGGACGCCTCTGTGACGGCGTTGTCGACAGGGCGGAGCGTGTCGGTCATGCGGCGGTTCCGATCGAGTCGTGCGGATGCCTCCGGCGGTTGGGCTGCGCTGCATGGAACCCCGACGAAAACCATTGCGTCAATGGCTGTTCACCTTCGGATTCCGCACCCTTAAAGCGGCACCGGTCACATCGCTTTCGTAGGATTGAGCGGCTTGATAGAACAATCATCAAGACCATCCTCCGCATGACCTTGCTTTCGAAGGTCATGAACGCAAAGGACTTAAGCCACCCGTTTCATCCCGTGAAAACGAGAACCGCAGCGCCGCCGATAAAAAAAGTCGGGGCCGTCCGGTATCCGGACGGCCCCGACAAGGTCAGGCGGTCACGCTCAGTGGTTGCGTGGGAAGCCCAGGTCGACGCCCGCGGGCGCGTCCGCCGGGTCGGGCCAGCGGGTGGTGACGACCTTGCCGCGGGTGTAGAAGTGCGTGCCGTCGTTGCCGTAGATGTGGTGGTCGCCGAAGAGCGAGTCCTTCCAGCCACCGAACGAGTGGTAGCCGACCGGGACCGGGATCGGCACGTTCACGCCGACCATGCCGGCCTCGATCTCCAGCTGGAAGCGGCGGGCGGCGCCGCCGTCCCGGGTGAAGATCGCGGTGCCGTTGCCGAACGGCGAGCTGTTGATGAGGGCGACGCCCTCCTCGTAGGTGTCCACGCGCAGGACACACAGGACCGGGCCGAAGATCTCGTCCTGGTAGGCCTTCGCGGTGGTGGGCACCTTGTCGAGCAGCGAGATGCCGATCCAGTGGCCGTCCTCGAAGCCCTCGACCGTGTAACCGGTGCCGTCCAGGACGACCTCGGCGCCCTCGGCGGCCGCGCCGGAGACGTAGGAGGCCACCTTGTCGCGGTGGACGGCCGTGATCAGCGGACCCATCTCGGAGGTGGGGTCGTTGCCGGGGCCGATCTTGATCTTCTCGGCGCGCTCGCGGATCTTCTCCACCAGCTCGTCGCCGATCGCACCGACGGCGACCACGGCCGAGATGGCCATGCAGCGCTCGCCCGCCGAGCCGTAGGCGGCGGAGACGGCCGCGTCGGCCGCCGCGTCCAGGTCCGCGTCCGGCAGGACCAGCATGTGGTTCTTGGCGCCGCCCAGCGCCTGGACGCGCTTGTGGTTGGCGGAGGCGGTGGTGTGGATGTAGCGGGCGATCGGAGTCGAGCCGACGAAGGAGACGGCCTTGACGTCCGGGTGCTCCAGGAGCCGGTCCACGGCCACCTTGTCACCGTGGACCACGTTGAAGACACCGTCCGGCAGGCCTGCCTCGGCCAGCAGCTCGGCGAGCTTGATCGAGGCGGACGGGTCCTTCTCGGACGGCTTGAGGACGAAGGTGTTGCCGGTCGCGATGGCGATCGGGAACATCCACATCGGGACCATCGCCGGGAAGTTGAACGGCGTGATGCCCGCGACCACGCCGAGCGGCTGGCGGATCGAGGAGACGTCCACCCGGGACGCGACCTGCGTGGACAGCTCACCCTTCAGCTGCACGTTGATGCCACAGGCCAGGTCGACGATCTCCAGGCCGCGGGCCACCTCGCCGAGGGCGTCGCTGTGCACCTTGCCGTGCTCGGCGGTGATCAGCTCGGCGATCGCGTCCCGGTTCGCGTCAAGCAGGGCGCGGAAGCGGAACAGGATCTCCGTGCGCTTGGCCAGCGACGACTGGCCCCAGCTCACAAAGGCGTCCTTGGCGGCGGCGACCGCGGCGTCGACCTCGTCGACCGACGCGAACGCGACCTTCGTGGTGACCGCGCCGGTGGCCGGGTCGGTGACCGGCCCGTAGTTGCCCGACGTGCCGTCGACGGACTTGCCGCCGATCCAGTGGTTGACGATCTTCGTCATGACCGGTTACTCCTTCACAGATGGCGGCGTCGGGTCGAGACGTGCCGTTCGTACAGCTCACGTGCCTTGACCGCGGACGATCGGGTCGCGGTCTCGGCCACAGGTACATCCCACCAGGCCTGCGCGGGAGGCGGGCCCGACACAGTGTCGGCCGTTTCGGTCTCCACGTAGACACATGTGGGAGTGTCGGCGGCCCGCGCCTCGGCGAGCGCCGTGCGCAGGTCCCGGACAGTCTTCGCGCGCAGGACGCGCATGCCGAGGCTGGCCGCGTTGGCGGCCAGGTCGACGGGGAGCGGGGCACCGGTGAAGGTGCCGTCGTCCGAGGTGAAGCGGTACGCGGTGCCGAACCGCTCGCCCCCCACCGACTCGGAGAGTCCGCCGATCGAGGCGTAGCCGTGGTTCTGCACCAGCAGCACCTTGATGGCTACTCCCTCCTGCACGGCGGTGACGATCTCGGTCGGCATCATCAGATACGTGCCGTCGCCGACCAGCGCCCACACGTTCCGCTCCGGTGCCGCGAGTTTCACCCCGATGGCGGCCGGTATCTCGTAGCCCATGCACGAGTACCCGTACTCCAGGTGGTACTGGTCCCGCGACCGCGCCCGCCACATCCGGTGCAGGTCGCCGGGGAGCGAGCCCGCCGCGTTGATCAGGACGTCCGTCTCGTCGACGAGCGCGTCCAGGGCGCCGAGGACCTGCGGCTGGGTCGGCCGGATGTCCGGCTCGTCGGCCTCGTAGCAGGCGTCGACGCGCTGCTCCCAGCGCTCCTTGTCCTCCGTGTACTCGGTGACGTAGGAGTCGGGGGTGCGGTGGCCGTCCAGGGCCCTGCGCAGTTCCGCGAGGGCGCTGCGGGCGTCGGCGACGAGCGGCAGGCCGGCCAGCTTGTGGCCGTCGTACGGGGCGATGTTGAGGTTGAGGAAGCGGACGTCCGGGTTCTCGAAGAGGGTGCCGGAGGCCGTGGTGAAGTCGGTGTAGCGGGTGCCGACGCCGATCACCAGGTCGGCGGTGCGGGCGAGTTCGTCGGCGGTGGCGGTGCCGGTGTGGCCGACGCCGCCGACGTCCTGCGGGTGGTCCCAGCGGAGCGAACCCTTGCCGGCCTGGGTCGAGGCGACCGGGATACGGGTGACCTCGGCGAACTCGGCGAGTACGGCTTCCGCGCGGCTGTGGTGGACCCCTCCGCCGGCGATGACGAGGGGCCTGCGCGCGTTCCTGATCGCCGTGACGGCCGCGGCGAGCTCGGCGGGGTCGGCGCCCGGCCGCCGTACGGTCCACACCCGCTCGGCGAAGAACTCCTCCGGCCAGTCGTACGCCTCGGCCTGCACGTCCTGCGGGAGCGCGAGGGTGACGGCGCCGGTCTCGACGGGGTCGGTGAGGACCCGCAGGGCCGCGAGGGCGGAGGGGATCAGCTGTTCGGGGCGGTTGATCCGGTCGAAGAACTTCGAGACCGGGCGGAGGGTGTCGTTGACGGACACGTCGGCCGCGTGCGGGACTTCGAGCTGCTGGAGGACCGGGTCGGCGGGGCGGGTGGCGAAGACGTCGCCCGGGAGGAGCAGGACCGGGAGGTGGTTGATGGTGGCGAGGGCCGCGCCGGTGACCAGGTTGGTGGCGCCCGGGCCGATGGACGTCGTCACGGCGTGGGTGGAGAGACGGTTCGATTGACGCGCGTAGCCGACCGCCGCGTGCACCATGGCCTGTTCGTTACGGCCCTGGTGGTACGGCATCTCGTCCATGTGCTGGAGGAGTGCCTGGCCGAGGCCGGCCACGTTGCCGTGGCCGAAGATGCCCCAGGTGGCGCCGATCAGGCGGCGGCGCTCGCCGTCCCGCTCCGTGTACTGGACGGCGAGGAAGCGGACAAGCGCTTGCGCGACGGTCAACCGAATCGTCATCGGTAACCCTCCGTATGGTCCGGGTGGAAGCAGATCCGCCACTCCCGCGTCGCACCCGGTCCCGCCATGACGTTCAGGTAGTACATGTCGTGCCCGGGCTGCGCGATCGACGGGCCGTGCCATCCGTCGGGGACCAGCACGACGTCGCCGGAGCGGACCTCGGCGAGGACGTCCGTACCGCCCTCACGGGAGGGGAATACGCGCTGATACCCGAATCCGTTCGCGCCGTCGATCTCGAAGTAGTAGATCTCCTCCAGCTCCGACTCCTCGCCGGGCCGGTACTCGTCGTGCTTGTGCGACGGGTACGAGGACCAGTTGCCCCCGGGGGTGACGACTTCCACGGCGATGAGCTTGTCGCAGTCGAACGAGTCCGCGGAGGCGAAGTTGCGCACCTGGCGGGCGCTGGTGCCGCTGCCGCGGTCTTCGACGGGGACCTCCGGCGCGGGGCCGTAGCGGGCGGGGAGTCGTCGCTCGCACTTCGCTCCTGCCAGGGCGAAGCGGCCTCCCGCGCCGGAGGCGATCTGGACCTGGGCGTCCCGGGGCACGTACACGAAGTCGGAGACTCCGCTGAACACGCTCTCCCGGCCCAGGATCTGGAACTCGTTTCCCTCTGTTTGCACCGTACAACCGCCCTGCAGCGGAAGCACGATCCACTCGCTGTCCCCGGTGGTGAACAAATGCGTTCCCCCCGGGGTCAGTTCGACGATCCGGAGGCTGCTGTGCGCCCAACCGGCCCGCTTGGGGTCGATGTCGAGCGTGTACTGGGCGTTCGCGGTCGAACCCTTGGTGAGATGCAGCTCGTTGGTCGTCATCTTCTCGCCCTCACAGAAGTCCGACAGCGGTGTCCACGGCGGCGGCCACGTCGCCGTCCGCCGGGTACAGCAGCGAACGGCCGACCACCAGGCCGCGCACGGTGGGGAGTTGCAGGGCGCTGCGCCACTTCTCGTACGCGCCGTCCTGGTCGTCGCCGACCTCGCCGCCCAGCAGCACCGCGGGGAGGGTGGACGTCTCCATGACCTGGGCCATGTCGTCGGGGTTGTCCGTGACCGGGACCTTCAGCCAGGTGTAGGCCGAACTCCCGCCGAGGCCCGAGGCGATGGCGATGGACCTGGTGACCGCCTCCGCCGACAGGTCGTTCCTGACCTTGCCCTCGGGGGTGCGGCGGCTGATGAACGGCTCGACGAAGACCGGCAGCCGGCGCGCGGCCATGTCGTCGATGGCGCGGGCGGTGGACTCCAGGGTGGTCAGCGAGCCCGGGTCGTCGTAGTCGATGCGCAGGAGCAGCTTGCCGGCGTCGAACCCGAGGCGCTGTATGTCCTCGGCGCGGTGCCCGGTGAACCGGTCGTCGAGCTCGAAGGAGGCGCCCTGCAGCCCGCCCCGGTTCATCGATCCCATGACGACCTTGCCGTCGAGGGCGCCCAGCAGGAGCAGGTCGTCCAGGATGTCGGCGGTGGCGAGGACACCGTCGACGCCGGGCCGGGACAGCGCCAGGCAGAGCCGCTCCAGCAGTTCGGCCCGGTTGGCCATGGCGAGCTTGTCGCCGCCCACGCCGAGGGCGCCGCGGGCCGGGTGGTCGGCGGCGACGATCATCAGCTTGCCGTCCTCGTTGAGGAGCGGACGGCGGGCCCTTCTCGCGGCCGCCTCGGCGATCGCCTCGGGGTGGTGGGTGCGGGTGTGGACGAGGGCGGAGATGTCCACCTTCACCTGCCGGCCGGGGGCGCCGGCTCCGCCGTCGTGGTGCGCGCCCGTGACGCGGCCGGCCCTCACAGCACCGCTCCGGCGGCGAGCGCGGCGTCGATCTCTTCACTGGTCGGCATCGCGGAGGAACACTCCAGGCGGGAGGCCACGATGGCACCGGCCGCGTTGGCGTGCCGCATGATCTTCTCCAGGTCCCAGCCTTCGAGGAGGCCGTGGCAGAGGGAGCCGCCGAAGGCGTCGCCGGCGCCGAGGCCGTTCAGGACGGTGACGGGCAGCGGCGGGACCTCGGCGGAGTCGCCGTCGCGGCTGACGGCGAGGACGCCCTTGGGGCCCTGCTTGACCACGGCGATCTCGACTCCGGCGTCGAGGAGGGCCTGGGCGGCGGCCTTCGGCTCGCGCACGCCGGTCGCGACCTCCACCTCGTCGAGGTTGCCGACGGCGACGGTGGCGTGCTTGAGCGCCTCGGCGTAGAACGGGCGGGCCGCCTCCGGCCCGCGGCGGCTGCCGCTGATGTCACTGCTCCAGAACATGGGGCGCCAGTCGAGGTCGAAGACGGTCGTGCCCGCCTTGGCGCGGTGGGCGAGGGCCGCGAGGGTCGCCGTGCGGCTGGGCTCCTCGCTCAGGCCGGTGCCGGTGATCCAGAAGATGCGGGCCGCACGGACGGCGTCGAGGTCCAGCTCGTGGGCGTCGATCTCCAGGTCCGGGGCCTTGGGCTGGCGGTAGAAGTACAGCGGGAAGTCGTCCGGCGGGAAGATCTCGCAGAACGTGACCGGGGTGTTCAGGCCGGCCACCGGGGTGACCCAGCGGTCGTCCACGCCGAAACCCTGGAGGGCCTCGTGCAGGTAGGCGCCGAAGGCGTCCTCGCCGGTGCGGGTGATGACGGCGGTGTTCCGGCCCAGGCGGGCGGCCGCCACGGCCACGTTCGTCGCCGACCCGCCGAGGAACTTGCCGAAGGACGACACCTGGGCGAGCGGGACTCCGGTCTGGAGCGGATAGAGATCCACCCCGATCCGCCCCATGGTGATCAGGTCGTACGCCATCGGCTTCCCTTCGTCATGGCTCTCCCGTGGTTTGTAGTCCGGGAGAGCAGGTCGTGTCAATGGTTTGTCCGGACATTCTGACGAGAGCATGGAGAGTGAGGGCGCCTACGGGGATGGCGGGATCGGCGAGTGCGGCGGGCGCGCGCCGCGTGCGGCTGGACGCGCAGTGCCCCGCGCCCCTGAAGAAGCGCCGGCCCTCACGTATGTCAACACGCCCCGCCGATGAGCCGGTGTGCTTCTGTGCCCCGGCTGTGTCACAAACTCCGCCCTCGTGTCACACATGTCGCGCATACGCGGGTTCTCGGTCACACCAGATCGACAGCCGCTTGCCCTTGGTCACTCTCCGTCGTTCACCGAGCACAGGCTTTGTGATCGCCAGCGCAGCGCCCGGCTCCCCCGACGACCGACTCCGGTCGCCCCCGCGGTGCGCGCAGGGAGGTGCATCTCATGACCGACCGAAGGCTCTGGTCCTACAAGGAGATCGCGGCGCACATCCGGGTGCAGCCGGACACCGTCCGCTCCTACCGCAAGCACGGGCTGCTCCCCCCGCCCGACCATGTCGAGGGCGGCAAGCCCTACTGGTACGCCGACACGGTCCGCGCCTGGGTCGCCTCCCGGCCAGGCAACCGGGGGCGCAGAGACTTCTGAGCCCGGTCGCAGGATGCCCCGCCTGCCCCCCTCGGGCGGGGCGCGCACGCGTCAGGCCCAGGGCTCGATGACGGTCACCCCCGCGGCCGGTGCCCCGTCCATCGCCGCCAGGGCTGCCGGGGCCGCGTCCAGGGTGATCGTCGAGGTGACCAGGAGGTCGGGGCGGAGGGTGCCGGCGCGGACCAGTTCGAGCATGGCGGGGTAGGTGTGGGCCGCCATGCCGTGGCTGCCGAGGAGCTCCAGCTCCAGGGCGATCGCGCGGGCCAGCGGCACGGGGGTGTTCCCGTCCGGGGACGGCAACAGGCCCACCTGGACGTGACGGCCGCGTCGGCGCAGGGAGTTGACCGAGGCGGCCGCGGTGGCCGGTGACCCCAGGGCGTCCAGGGAGAGGTGGGCGCCGCCGGAGGTCAGGGCGCGGACCGTCGCCGCCGGGTCCTCGGCGTCCGTCGCGTTCACGCCGTGGGCCGCGCCGAACTTCCTTGCCAGGTCCAGGGCTTGGGGCGCCACGTCGACCGCCACCACCCGGGCCCCCGACGCCGCCGCGATCATCACCGCGGACAGGCCCACGCCCCCGCAGCCGTACACCGACACCCACTCCCCCGCCGCGAGCCTGCCCTGCTGCACCACCGCGCGGAAGGCGGTGGCGAAGCGGCAGCCCAGGGAGGCGGCGGTGGCGTACGACATGTCGTCCGGGATCGCCACCAGGTTCACGTCGGCGTGGTCCAGGGCCACGTACTGGGCGAAGGAGCCCCAGTGCGTGAAGCCGGGCTGCGTCTGGCGTTCGCAGACCTGCTGGTCGCCGGCCGCGCAGGACGGGCAGCTCCCGCAGGCGCAGACGAAGGGGACGGTGACCCGGTCGCCGGGGCGCCAGGCGGTCACCCCGGCGCCGACCTCCTCGACCACCCCGGCCAGCTCGTGGCCGGGGACGTGCGGGAGGGTGATGTCCGGGTCGTGGCCCGTCCAGCCGTGCCAGTCGCTTCGGCAGAGGCCGGTGGCCTCCACGCGGACGACCACTCCGTGGGGGGCCGGGTGGGGGTCGGGGACGTCCCGTACCTCGGCGGGCGTGGCGTAGTGGTCGAAGACGACGGCTCGCATCGCGCGTGCTCCTTTCGGGGGCTGCGCGAAGGCTAGACGCTCCGCTGGAAGAGCCGCGATGTGCCGCCTGCCGTCTGCCGTCTGCAGCGCCGTCGTGGCTGGTCGCGCCCACGCGGCGGAGCCGCACATTGATACAGCCCCGCGCCCCTTTGGGGCGCGTCCGACTCAGGCGCGTCCGACCGGGGTCGCTTCCGAGCGGGGCGCGTCCGATGTGGGCGCGTCCGGCGGGAGCGCCTGCTGCTCGCCCTCGCTCAGACCGAACCGGTCGTGGAAGCGGCGCAGGGGGGCCGGGGCCCACCAGGTGGCCTTTCCCGTCAGGCGCATGATGGCCGGGACCAGGAGGCTGCGGACGACCATCGCGTCCATCAGGACCGCCAGGGCGATGCCGAGGCCGAGCATCTTGGTGTTGGTGACCCGGGACGTGCCGATCGCCACCATCACCACCGCCAGGATGATCGCCGCCGCGGTGATCAGGCCTCCGGTGCGCTGCAGGCCGAGGCGGACCGCCCGCTCGTGGTCGCCGGTCCTGTCGTACTCCTCCTTGATGCGCGAGAGCAGGAACACCCCGTAGTCCATCGAGAGGCCGAAGGCCACGCAGAACATCAGGACCGGGAGCGTGGTCTCGATCGAGCCGGGGCTGGTGAAGCCCAGCAGGCCGGAGAGATGGCCGTCCTGGAAGACCCAGACCACCGCGCCGAACATCGCCGTGAGGCTGAGCGCGTTGAGCAGGACCGCCTGTATGGGGATCAGGACGCTGCCGGTGAGGAGGAAGACCAGCAGCAGGGTGACGATCGCGATGATCGCCGCCGCCCAGGGCAGGCGCTGTGCGATGGCGTGCTTGGAGTCGACCAGGACCGCCGCCGTGCCCGTCACCTTCGTGTCGAAGGGGGTGTGCAGCGCGCGCAGCTCGCCCACCAGGCGCTGGGCTCCGTCGTCCACCGACTCGCCCTTCGGCTGCACCGTGAAGTACGCCGCGTCGCCCTTGACCAGGGGTCCGGCCACTCCGGCCACCTCGGGCAGGGCCGCCACCCGCTGCTTGTACGCCGTGTACTGAGCCTGGGTCGCCCCGCCCTCGGCCAGGACCTCGAGGTCACCGCCGGGGTTGCCCGGGAAGCCGTCCCGGATGTGCTGCTGGACGACGTGGGACTCGGCGCCGGCCGGGAGCTGGCGGTCGTCCGCGGTGCCGAACTTCACGCCCAGGAAGGGCAGTCCGAGGACGATCAGGAAGGCCGTGGTGGCGACGGCGAAGAGCGGGGCCCGGCGCATCACCAGGGTCGCGGTGCGGGCCCAGGCCGTGCCCTCGGCGCCGGAGGGCCGGGCTTCCCGGCCCCTGCGGAACAGCCGCCGCAGGTCCAGCGCGTTGACCCGGTCGCCCAGCAGGATCAGCGCCGCCGGGAGCAGGATCAGGGCGGCCGCCGCGGCCAGCAGGACCACCGCTATGCCGGCGTAGGCGAACGAGCGGAGGAAGTACTGGGGGAAGACGAGCATCGCCGCCAGGGAGACGGCCACCGTCAGGGCCGAGAACAGCACGGTGCGGCCCGCGGTGCGCAGTGTGGTGCCGACCGCCGTCAGCGGGTCGGCGCCCGTGGCCAGTTCCTCGCGGAAGCGGCGGACGATGAAGAGCGCGTAGTCGATGGCCAGGCCGAGGCCGAGGGCCGTGGTCAGGTTCATCGCGAAGACCGAGACGTCCGTGAAGGACGTGATGCCGCGCAGGACCGCGTTGGTGCCGAGGATGGCGACGATGCCGATGCCCAGCGGGAGCAGGGCCGCGATCGCGCTGCCGAAGACCATCACCAGCAGGACCAGGGTGATGGGCAGGGCGATCAGCTCGGCGCGGGCCAGGTCCTCCTTGATGATCGTCTGCATGTCGCTGCGGACCGCCACCATGCCGCCGACCTCGACCGTCACCGGTCCGTGCGTGCCCCGGTAGTGCGGGGCGATGCGGTCCAGGGTGTCGGCGGCCGCCTTCTCGTCACCGGTGATGCGGGCCGCGATCAGGGCCTCGTGGCCGTCCTCGGCGCGCAGGGACGGCGCCTTGGTCTGCCAGTACGAGCCGACACCTATGACTCCCTTCTCTCCGGAGAGGCGTGCGGTGAGGGCCTTCGCCTCCGCCGCCACGGCCAGGGTGTCCACCGAGCCGCCCCGTGCGTCCACCAGCAGGAGCAGGTTGGGCTGGGAGTCCGGGAACTCGCGCTCCAGCGCCTTCGTCGCGTATGTCGACTCGGCGGCCGGGTCCTCCCAGCCGCCGCTGCCCAGACGGTCGGCGACCCCGCTGCCGGCCAGCACGGCGAGCGCGGTGATCACCAGGGCGAGCAGCAGGGAGAGCCGGGGGCGGGCGGTCACGAACCGGGTCCAGCCCCCTGGGCGGGCCCCGCTCCCGGCCTCCGAGGGCTTGTTGACTTCGGTCATTCTGCGGTGTCCCCTTCACCGTGACCACTGCCTGCCGGTACGCGTCCGCTTCGTGCGCACGGCAGCATGGGTCGGCCATTGCCATCTAGACTGGCAAACACGAGACATCGCTCGCGTTCCATCAGAATGCGAGCGACCGCTCGTGTTTGTCAATCGCGTTCGAAGAGCTGGGGATAACGCGTGCCCGACAAGCCCGACATGTCAGAGCAGCCCGACGGCACGACCACGGGCAAGGAGCAGCCGCGCCGCCGGCAGGCCCGTGGCGAGCGGCGCATCCAGCAGCTGCTCGAAGCCGCCGCGTCGGTCTTCTGCACCACGGGCTACACGGCCGCCAGCACCAACGCCATCGCCCGCGAGGCCGGCGTCTCCCCCGGCACGCTCTACCAGTTCTTCCCGAACAAGGAGGCGATCGCGATCGAGCTGGGCGACCGGCTCATGCACGACCTGCGGGACACCTACGGCGAGGCGCTCGCGCCGGTCGACCCCACCACCTCGCTGACGGACGCGGTCGATGCCGCCGTCGACCGCCTCACCGCCTTCAACACCGAGCACCCGGTGTTCTTCGCGCTGATGCACGGCCCCGACGTACCCGGCGGGATCACCGAGGCCCACGACGCCCTGCACACCAACCTGCTCGGCCGCGTCGAGGGCCTGCTCGCCTCGCTCCTCCCGCCGGACGCCGACCAGGCCCACATCACGCGCACGGCACATGTCAGCCTCGGCATCTACAAGGCGGGACTGGAGCTGGTGCTCGGCCACCAGGGCGCCGAGCGCCAGGCGTACATCCAGGAGATCAAGGACGTACTCACCCGCTACCTCGAACCCCTGGTCGGCGACCGTCTCGGCCGCCCCGCCCCTTGACCCGCCCCGCACCACCGCACACCACCCCACACATCGCGCACCACAGAACCGCGCCACCACCCCCTCGAACCCCCCAGACTGCGACACACGGCACATCTGCCTAAAGTGCGGGTAAATCGCGGCAATCCCGAGCCGACGAGCGCCACCCGCACCCGCAGGAGCACAAGGGGGACCCGCCGTGACCCACTCTCCGCAGCCCGGCCGGCCGAAGGCCCGTATCCCCGGTCCACAGCAGCCGCCACCGCCGTACCCCCGCATCCGCGCCGGCCTGTGGAAGCGCTACCTCGGCGGTGGGCTCGCCCTGTGGGTGCTGACCGCGGTGGTCGCGTACGCGACGACGAACACCACCCTGCTGCCGACGCTGATCCTGCTCGGCAGCTTTCTCGTCCCGGTCGTCTTCGTGCTGTGGGCGTACGAGCGGCACGGCCGTGACCTCGGGGTCAGCGCGATCCTCGGCTGCTTCCTGACCGGCGGCACGCTCGGGGTGCTGGGCGCCTCCCTGATGGAGTCCTATCTGGTCCGCCCTTCCTGGGGGATGTTCGTCTGGGTGGGCCTGATCGAGGAGGCGGTGAAGCTCGGCGCGCTGGTGTTCGTGCTGCGCCGGCTGCCCGGGATCCGGGGCATGCGGGCCGGACTGGTACTCGGGGCCGCCGTCGGCCTCGGCTTCGCGGCCCTGGAGAGCGCCGGGTACGCGTTCGACGCGGCCGTCTCCACCGAGGGCGTCGATCTGCGCGCGCTGATCGAGACGGAGATCCTGCGCGGGGTACCGGTCCCCTTGGGGCACGGCCTGTGGACGGCGATCGCCGGCGGCGTCCTGCTCTCCTTCCGCCGCGCGAACGGCCGCTTCCGCGTCACCGCCCCGGTCGTCGCCGCCTGTCTCGGGGTCGCCCTGCTGCACGCCCTGTGGGACTCCACGCACGGCATCGCGATCTGGCTGGTGGCGCGCCTGACGGGTACCGGAGTGGACCGGCAGCTGTTCGCCGAGGGGTACATCCCGGGCCCCAGCGCGGCACAGGAGCACCTTTTCGCGGTGTTCTCGGTCGGTCTGCTGGTCCTCGTGTCGCTGCTCGGCGTCGTCTGGGTGATCTCCCTGGCGCGCCGGGACGCCTCTTGGAGAAATACCCCCTAGGGGTATAGTGTGATGAGAGTGGGGTTCCCTCGGGGGCCCCATCGGCCCCACACGCCTCGACGAGGAGAACGACATGACCGCCCAGACCGACACCCCGGGCTCCGTGACCGCCGTCTACAAGGTGACCGGCATGAGCTGCGGACACTGTGAGGGTTCCGTCTCCGCCGAGATCTCCGGGCTGGCCGGTGTCAGCTCGGTGACGGCCGTCGCGGCCAGCGGCGAGGTCACGGTCGTCTCCGCCGCCCCGCTCGACGAGGAGGCGGTCCGCGCCGCCGTCGACGAGGCGGGCTTCGAGCTCGCCGGCCGCGTCTGAGAGCCCGAACGGCAGGCACCACGCGCAGTAAACGTACGACGGAAACGTATCTCTCCGCCGGGCCGTGCCGACCAGCTGATACTGGCTCCGTACGGTCCGGTCCGTTGTCTGGAGTCCGGACATGACGACCAGCACCACCACCAGCACCGCACAGACACCCATAGCCCCGCCGCCCGCCGACGCGGCCGAGGTCGAGCTGCTCATCGGCGGCATGACCTGCGCCTCCTGCGCCGCCCGGGTCGAGAAGAAGCTCAACCGCATGGACGGCGTCACGGCCACCGTGAACTACGCGACCGAGAAGGCGAAGGTCACATACCCCCAGGGGGTTCAGGTCGCCGATCTGATCGCCACGGTGGTGAAGACCGGGTACACCGCCGAGGAGCCCGCGCCCCCGGAGCCGGATCCGGAACCGGAGGCCGAGGCCGAGCGGGATCCCGGACTCGCCGCCCTGCGCCACCGCCTCCTGGTCTCCGCGCTGCTCGCCGCCCCGGTCGTGCTGCTCGCGATGGTCCCGGCGCTGCAGTTCGACAACTGGCAGTGGCTGTCGCTGACGCTCGCCGCCCCGGTGGTCGTCTGGGGCGGCGCGCAGTTCCACCGGGCCGCCTGGACCAACGCCCGGCACGGCGCCGCCACCATGGACACCCTGGTCTCGGTCGGCACGCTGGCCGCGTTCGGCTGGTCGCTGTGGGCACTGTTCTTCGGCGACGCGGGCATGCCGGGCATGCACGACGAGTTCCGGCTCACCGTCTCCCGGATGGACAGCGCGTCCACGATCTACCTGGAGGTCGCCTCCGGGGTCGTCGCGCTGATCCTGCTCGGCCGGTACCTGGAGGCGCGCTCCAAGCGGCGCGCGGGAGCGGCCCTGCGGGCGCTGATGGAGCTGGGCGCCAGGGACGTGGCGGTGCTGCGCGGCGGGCGTGAGGTACGGGTTCCGGTGGCGTCGCTGGCGGTCGGTGACCGGTTCGTCGTACGGCCCGGGGAGAAGGTCGCCACCGACGGGACGGTGGTGGAAGGCGCGTCCGCGGTGGACGCGTCGATGCTGACCGGCGAGTCCGTGCCGGTGGACGTGACCGTCGGCGACGCCGTCACGGGCGCGACCGTCAACGCGGGCGGCCGGCTGGTGGTCGAGGCGACCCGGGTCGGCGCCGACACGCAGCTCGCGCGGATGGCGAGGCTGGTGGAGGACGCGCAGAACGGCAAGGCCGAGGTGCAGCGCCTCGCCGACCGGATCTCCGCCGTCTTCGTCCCGGTCGTCATGCTGATCGCGCTCGGCACCTTCGGGGTCTGGCTGGGCGTCACCGGGGACACGGCCGCCGCGTTCACGGCCGCCGTCGCGGTCCTGATCATCGCCTGCCCGTGCGCCCTGGGCCTGGCCACGCCGACCGCGCTGATGGTCGGCACCGGGCGCGGTGCGCAGCTCGGCATCCTCATCAAGGGCCCTGAGGTGCTGGAGTCCACGCGCCGGGTCGACACGGTCGTCCTCGACAAGACCGGGACGGTGACCACCGGGCGGATGAGTCTCCAGGGGGTGGACGTCGCCGAGGGCGCCGACAAGGACGAGGTGCTGCGGCTCGCGGGTGCCCTCGAACACGCCTCCGAGCATCCGGTCGCCAGGGCGATCGCCGCGGCGGCGGCCGAGCAAGCAGGGGCGCTGCCCGCGGTCGAGCGCTTCGAGAACGTCCCCGGACGGGGCGTCCGAGGGCGCGTGGAGGGCCGCGAGGTGGCCGTGGGGCGCCTCTTCGACGTGGTGCCGGAGGAGTTGGCCCTGGCCCGTTCCCGGGCCGAGCAGGAGGGGCGTACGGCCGTCCTCGCCGGATGGGACGGGCAGGCCCGGGGTGTCCTCGCCGTCGCCGATTCGGTCAAGGAGACCAGCGCCGAGGCGGTCCGCGAGCTGCGCGCGCTCGGGCTGACGCCGGTGCTGCTGACCGGGGACAACCGGGCGGTGGCCGAGTCGGTCGCGCAGGCGGTCGGGATCGCCGAGGTCGTCGCCGAGGTGCTGCCCGAGGACAAGGTGGAGGTCGTACGACGGCTGCAGCGCGAGGGGCGGACGGTCGCCATGGTCGGCGACGGCGTCAACGACGCGGCGGCGCTGGCCACCGCGGACCTCGGTCTGGCGATGGGCACCGGGACGGACGCGGCGATCGAGGCCGGCGACCTGACCCTGGTGCGCGGGGATCTGCGGGTGGCCGCGGACGCGATCCGGCTGTCCCGGCGGACCCTCGCCACCATCAAGGGCAACCTCGTGTGGGCCTTCGGCTACAACGTCGCCGCGCTCCCGCTGGCCGCCGCCGGACTCCTCAACCCGATGATCGCGGGTGCCGCGATGGCCTTCTCGTCGGTCTTCGTGGTGACCAACAGCCTGCGGCTGCGCACCTTCCGCTGAAGTTACCGGCGGTTCGCGGCAGTGGATGTAAGAGTCCCCCTAGAGTCCAACGCGCACCTCACATAAGCTCTTCACAAGGCTCGCGCATCATCCTTACGCTTGAGCTCCGATCAACATATCGGGGCTCTTGCGTATCTATCGGACAGATGCAAGAGACGCAGATCACAGTGATGTGAACGTAACCATCGAAGGGGTTCGAAGGTCTAAGTTGGCGATGGCAGAGAAGCGTCTTGGGGGGCGCTGACCTGGCATCTGGGGATGTCTTGGGGGACTTCCTCAGAGATGCGTTGCCGGGGCACGTACGGCGGGAAGCTTTGAGCGGCCCTCCCGCGTCGTACGGGTCCCGGCAGATCGCACCGCATCACTGGATGCAGTACGGCGAGCTCTGCTCGTTGTGCTCAAAGCAGCGATTCAGGCGCTGCCGTACCGAGCGCCCGGCCGGATCCCGTGGGGGGAATCCGCACCGGGACACGGGAAGGCGCCCTGGTCGCCGGCCCGTGGGGGGACCGGCGCTCCAGGGCGCCTTCTGCTATGCCCGTATGGCCGCTAGCGCGTTCAGCGCTCCTCGACCGGCACGAAGTCACGCTCGACGACGCCCGTGTAGATCTGGCGCGGGCGGCCGATGCGGGAGCCCGGCTCCTTGATCATTTCCTGCCACTGGGCGATCCAGCCGGGCAGCCGGCCGAGGGCGAACAGGACCGTGAACATCTCGGTCGGGAAGCCCATGGCGCGGTAGATCAGGCCGGTGTAGAAGTCCACGTTCGGGTAGAGGTTGCGCGAGACGAAGTAGTCGTCGGAGAGCGCGTGCTCCTCCAGCTTCAGCGCGATGTCCAGCAGCTCGTCGGACTTGCCGAGAGCGGAGAGGACGTCGTGCGCGGCCGACTTGATGATCTTGGCGCGCGGGTCGAAGGACTTGTAGACCCGGTGGCCGAAGCCCATCAGGCGGACGCCGTCCTCCTTGTTCTTCACCTTGCGGATGAAGGAGTCGACGTCGCCGCCGTTGGCCTGGATGCCCTCCAGCATCTCCAGCACGGACTGGTTGGCGCCACCGTGCAGCGGGCCCCACAGCGCGGAGATACCGGCGGAGATCGACGCGAACATGTTCGCCTGCGACGAGCCGACCAGACGGACCGTCGACGTCGAACAGTTCTGCTCGTGGTCCGCGTGCAGGATCAGCAGCTTGTCCAGGGCCGAGACGACGACCGGGTCCAGCTCGTAGTCCTGCGCCGGCACCGAGAACGTCATGCGCAGGAAGTTCTCCACGTAGGAGAGGTCGTTGCGCGGGTAGACGAACGGGTGGCCGACCGACTTCTTGTACGCGTACGCGGCGATCGTCGGAAGCTTGGCGAGCAGGCGGATGGTGGAGAGGTCGCGCTGCTTCGCGTCGAACGGGTTGTGGCTGTCCTGGTAGAAGGTGGACAGCGCGGAGACCACCGACGACAGCATGGCCATCGGGTGGGCGTCACGCGGGAAGCCCCGGTAGAAGTTCTTGACGTCCTCGTGCAGCAGGGTGTGCCGCGTGATCTCGTTCTTGAACGTGGTGAGCTCGTCCACGGTCGGCAGCTCACCGTTGATCAGCAGGTAGGCCACCTCCAGGAAGGTGGAGCGCTCCGCCAGCTGCTCGATCGGGTAGCCGCGGTAGCGGAGGATGCCCGCCTCACCGTCGAGGTAGGTGATGGCGGATTTATAGGCAGCGGTGTTGCCGTAGCCGCTGTCCAGGGTCACGAGACCGGTCTGGGCGCGGAGCTTCCCGATGTCGAAGCCCTTGTCGCCGACGGTGCTGTCGACCACCGGGTAGGTGTACTCGCCGTCGCCGTACCGCAGTACTACAGAGTTGTCGCTCACGTCTTCCCTCACCGACGTAGTGCCTCATCTTCGAGGTGCCCTGACTGTCTCTACCATCCCCCATTTGGCTCAGGAGAGTGCACTCGGGGTCGACCGTTGGGCCTATCGGCGGCACTCAGTGCCGCCAACCTGCTCATCCTGCCCCCTTGTTTCCCCATCTGGAAGAGCTCTGTGACCTTCACGACTCATTTGATCGATCATTTTTCCCGGAGGTCGCTCCGTGCGAGCCGGAAGTCCAGTGCCGTACAGCGCCGGCCTGCCGAGACCGTGCGCACCGCCTGGCCGATCGCCTTGCGCGAACCGACGAGGACGACCAGCTTCCTGGCCCGGGTGACCGCCGTGTAGAGCAGGTTCCGCTGGAGCATCATCCAGGCTCCGGTGGTGACCGGGATCACCACCGCGGGATATTCACTCCCCTGTGAACGGTGAATGGTCACCGCATAGGCATGGGCCAGTTCGTCCAGTTCGTCGAATTCGTACGGCACCTCTTCATCCTCGTCCGTCAGCACCGTGAGGCGCTGGTCGACCGGGTCGAGCGACGTGACCACGCCCACGGTGCCGTTGAAGACGCCGTTCTCGCCCTTCTCGTAGTTGTTGCGGATCTGGGTGACCTTGTCGCCGACCCTGAACACCCGCCCGCCGAACCGCTTTTCGGGCAGCTCGGGGCGGGCCGGGGTGATCACCTGCTGCAACAGGCCGTTGAGCACGCCCGCGCCGGCCGGTCCCCGGTGCATGGGGGCAAGCACCTGTACGTCGCGCCGCGGATCGAGGCCGAACTTGGCCGGAATACGCCGGGCGGCGACGTCCACGGCGAGTTTGCCGGCCTCCTCCGTCTCGTCCTCCACGAAGAGGAAGAAGTCCTTCATGCCGTCGGTGACGGGGTGCTGTCCCGCGTTGATCCGGTGCGCGTTGGTCACCACCCCCGACTGCTGGGCCTGCCGGAAGACCTGGGTGAGCCGGACGGCGGGGATCGGACTGCCGTCGGCGAGCAGGTCCCGCAGCACCTCCCCCGCCCCGACACTGGGCAGCTGGTCGACGTCGCCGACGAAGAGGAGATGCGCACCGGGCGGCACGGCTTTGACCAGCTTGTTGGCGAGGAGCAGATCGAGCATCGAGGCCTCGTCCACCACCACCAGGTCGGCGTCGAGCGGGCGGTCCCGGTCGTACGCCGCATCGCCACCCGGCTTCAGCTCAAGGAGCCGGTGCACGGTCGACGCCTCGGCCCCGGTCAGCTCGGCGAGCCGCTTGGCCGCCCGCCCGGTGGGAGCGGCGAGCACCACCTTCGCCTTCTTCGCCCGCGCCAGCTCCACGATCGACCTGACGGTGAACGACTTGCCGCAGCCGGGCCCGCCGGTCAGCACCGCGACCTTCTCCGTCAGCGCCAGCCGGACGGCGGCCTCCTGCTCGGGGGCGAGATCGACGCCGGTACGGTCCTTCAGCCAGGCGAGCGCCTTGTCCCACGCGACGTCCTGGAACGACGGCATCCGGTCGTCGTCGGTGCGCAGCAGGCGCAGCAGCTGGGAGGCGAGGGCGACTTCGGCCCGGTGGAAGGGGACGAGGTAGACGGCGGTGACGGGTTCGGCGTCCGGGGCCGGGCCGGGGAGCTTCTCCCGTACGACGCCCGGGTCCTCCCCGTCCTCGGCCGGCGCCGCCAGCTCGGCGAGGCACTCGATGACAAGGCCGGTGTCGACCTGGAGGAGTTTCACGGCGTCCGCGATGAGCCGCTCCTCGGGGAGGTAGCAGTGCCCCTGGTCGGCGGACTGGGACAGCGCGTACTGCAGCCCGGCCTTGACCCGCTCCGGGCTGTCGTGCGGAATCCCCACCGACTGGGCGATCTTGTCGGCGGTCAGGAACCCGATGCCCCAGACGTCGGCGGCGAGCCGGTACGGCTGGTTCTTCACGACGGAGATCGACGCGTCCCCGTACTTCTTGTAGATCCGTACGGCGATAGACGTCGACACCTCGACGGTCTGGAGGAAGAGCATCACCTCCTTGATCGCCTTCTGCTCCTCCCAGGCGTCGGCGATCTTCTTCGTCCGCTTCGGCCCCAGTCCCGGCACCTCGACGAGCCGCTTCGGCTCCTCCTCGATGATCCGGAGGGTGTCCACCCCGAAATGCTGGGTGATCCGGTCGGCGAACACCGGCCCGATGCCCTTGACCAGCCCCGAGCCGAGATAACGCCGTATCCCCTGCACGGTGGCGGGCAGCACGGTCGTGTAGTTCTCGACGGTGAACTGCTTGCCGTACTGGGGGTGCGAGCCCCAGCGGCCCTCCATCCGCAGCGACTCCCCCACCTGGGCGCCGAGCAGCGCGCCGACGACGGTGAGCAGATCGCCGGCGCCTCTTCCCGTGTCGACGCGGGCGACCGTGTACCCGTTCTCCTCGTTCGCGTACGTGATGCGTTCGAGCACGCCTTCGACGGTGGCGAGCCGTCGTTCGCCTGTGGGGGTCCCCGCCTGGTCAGCCATGGTCCGACGGTACTGGCGAGGACTGACAGCCGGGGACGGGGTGTGGATTTCAGGGCGTCGCGAGGGTGCAACCTCCCCGGCGGCGCCACGTGTCATGATGCCGGGCGGTGTGCCCCGGCATGGTTCCGCCCCCCGATCCCGACCGGCCTGCTCCGTTCCGGCCGCCGACCTCCTGACGTCCGGACTCGACAGGGCCCTATGATCACTCCGCCCCGGCGTCCGTCGCGGCGACGCAGACCCTCCGAGACAGGCCGAAGACGATGACGAGCGCCGCCCGCACGACTCCCCGGTTCCTCGCCCGCTCCGCGCAGGCACTCATAGCTGCGGCGGCCGTGGCGGACATGTTCCGCGGGGTGGCCGTCCGGGACCACAACCTGCACCACACGGCCGCGTCCCTGAACAGGTCCGGCCTCATCTCCATGATCTTCGTGTATCTGATGACGCTCGCGACCGTCCTGTTCCTCGTGTGGCTCGCCCGCTCCCGGCGCAACGCCCAGGCGCTGTCCCCGGAGGCCGCGGTCCCGAGCCGGGGCTGGCTGATCGGCGCCTGGTTCATACCGGTGGTCAACCTCTTCGCCCCGCGCCGGGTCGTGCTCGACATCGGGCGCGCCGGCTCCGCGTCCTGGGGGCAGCGGGAGACAACGCTGGTGAATCTGTGGTGGGGCGCCTGGGTCGCACACGCGCTGCTGCTCACGGCCGCAAGCCGGGTGGCCCCCGGCTCGCTGCCCTGCCTCGTGCTGACGGAGGCCCTCATGCTCGCGGCGGCCGTGCTGGCGGCGCTGGTCATCGAGCGGGTCACGGCGCTGCAGGGCGCGGCGCCTACCGTCCCGGCGACTCCGCAGACTTGATCTCCGCAACGAACGCGGCGAAGGCTCCCGCCGGGAAGGTACGCCACCACCACCGGAGTTGATGACGCATGCCCGAAGCCTGGGAGTACACGCTCACCATCCCCAACGACCTCCGTGCCGTCACCGTCGGGCGGCCCACGCTGAGACTGGTTCTCACGGCGCACGGGCCGGCCCCCTTCCTCGACGTCGCCGAACTCTCGCCACCGAGCTGGTCTCCAACGCCGTACAGCACACGAAAGGCCCCGCCGCCCTCCGTATCCGATGGTCGCCGCCCGGCACCCTGCGGATCGGGGCAGGGGATGCGGACCC
Organism: Streptomyces sp. NPDC001714; assembly: GCF_042892755.1. NCBI lineage: Bacteria > Bacillati > Actinomycetota > Actinomycetes > Kitasatosporales > Streptomycetaceae > Streptomyces > Streptomyces sp. NPDC001714. The sequence continues at coordinate 414,447 of NZ_JBIAUL010000005.1, read as the reverse complement.
CGAACCGCCCGAGCCGCCGGGGCCGTTGGAGCGGCTCGGGGTGGTGGAGGAGGGGCGGGGGCCGGCGCTGGTGCGGGTCTGTTCGGATCTGTGGGGCCGGCAGCCGCTGTCGAGGTTCGGCAATCGGGGGGAAGTACGTGTGGTGCGAGGTGGCCGCGGCGCAGGCACCCGGATCCGCATAGGGTCACCGGCATGTCTATACGTCTCCGTATGCGTCAGGCACTGCCCGAAGCGATGCGGGCCCGTGACAAGGCCGCGGTGAGCGCCCTGCGCGCGACGCTCGCGGCTCTGGACAACGCAGAGGCGGTGTCCGTGGACGAGACGGAGCTGCGCGGCCTGGCCCTGGAGGCGTCGCCCGTCGGGGCCGGTGCCACCGAGGCGGCGCGGCGGGAGCTGAGCGAGCACGATGTGGTGCGTGTCGTACGGGCGGAGGCTGCCGAACGGCTGGAGGCGGCGGCGCAGTTGACCGCCCCCGCGTACGCCGACCGGGCCGAGCGGCTCCGCGCGGAGGCCGCGGTGCTGCTTCGCTTCGTCGACGGGACCGCTCTGGACTACTGAGCGCTCGCGGCGGGACGGACCACGATCTCGTTGACGTCGACCTGCGAGGGCTGGTTGACGGCGTAGGCGATGGCGTCCGCGATGGCGGAGGCCGGGAGTGCCACGGCACGGTAGGCCTTCATGGCCTCGCGGGCGGCGGGATCGGAGATCGTGTCGGCGAGTTCGGACTCGGTCACGCCCGGGGAGACGAGGGTGACCCGGATGTCACCGGAGGACTCCTGTCGCAGGCCTTCGGAGATCGCGCGGACTGCGAACTTGGTGGCGCAGTAAACCGCGGCGGTGGGTGAGACCTCGTACGCCCCGACGGAGGCGACGTTCACGAAGTGCCCGCCGCCCTGGGCCTGCATCACGGGCAGGGCGGCGGCGATGCCGTGCAGGACGCCCCGCAGGTTGACGTCGATCATCCGGTCCCACTCGTCGGTCCTCAGCGCCGCCAGCGGCGAGAGGGGCATGACACCGGCGTTGTTGACGACCACGTCCAGGCGGCCGTAGCGCTCGCGGGCGGCGGAGACGAAGGACCGGACGTCGGCGGCGTCCGTGACGTCCAGTCGCTGGAAGGCCGCGGTGCCGCCCGCGGCGGTGATCTCCTTGGCCAGTGTTTCGAGACGGTCGGTGCGGCGCGCTCCGAGGAGCAGGCGGTGGCCGTCGGCGGCGAGCCGGCGGGCCGTCGCCTCGCCGATCCCGCTGCTCGCTCCGGTGACCGCCACGGCCTTGGCTGCGTCTGTCGTTGTCATGCCACCGAGTCTGCGCAGGTCAAAGACGGCCGGCCAGGGCGCGTGCTGCCTGGGTGCGGCACACCCAGGCAGCACCCCGCACCGGCGGCCTAGCCTGACGGCATGACCGACAACCACCTGGGAGAGTTCCTGCGCGCACGCAGGGCGGCCCTGCGGCCGCAGGACGTCGGCATGGCGAGCCACGGCGTGCGCCGGGTCGCTGGGCTGCGCCGTGAGGAGGTCGCGGTGCTGGCCGGGGTGAACGTGGACTACTACACCCGCCTGGAACAGGGCCGCGAACGCCACCCCTCGGCCTCCGTCGTCGACGCACTCGGCCACGCCCTGCGGCTGGCCCCCGACGCCCGGACGCACCTGCACCAGCTGGCCGGGACGGTGCCGGGCAATCGGTTCAGCCACCCCGCGGACCGGGTCAGCCCCGCCCTTCGCCGGCTGATGGACGGCTACCCCGGCGCCCCGGCGTTCGTCGTCAACCGGACCCTGGACGTCCTGGCGGGCAACGCCCTGGCCGACGCCCTGCACTCACCCTTCGAGCAGGCGGACAACCTGGCTCGCATGGTCTTCCTCGACCCCGCGGGGCGGCAGTTCTACACCCGGTGGAGCGACACGGCGCGGACCACCGTGGGCCACCTGCGCCAGGCCGCCGGTCTCGGCCCCGACGACCCGCGGCTGCGCGCTCTCGTCCACACCCTCACCGAGCACAGCGCGGACTTCGCCCACCTCTGGGACACCCACGCCGTGCACGGCAAGACCCAGGACACCAAGCACCTGCTCCACCCCGACGTCGGCCCCCTGACCCTCACGTACCAGGCCTTCGACGTACGCGACGCTCCCGGCCAGCAACTGGTCGTCTACCAGGCCGAACCGGGCAGTCCCAGCGCCCAGGCCCTGGCCCTGCTGGGCTCGCTGCACGCGACCTCGAACCAGACCGCCGGGTAGCAGCCCCGGCACGCCCCGCCGACCGCCGAGCCCACTCGGCGAGAAACCCGGATGCGGGCGACGCGCGGCCGCCCTAGGCTGCGCCCGCGGGTGAGGCGAGGGGCCGCGTGGAACTCGGTGGATCGGAGATGCGCAGGGCATGACCAGTCAGCTGTACGCGATCTGCTTCAACGCCACCCGGCCGTCGGACCTGGCGCGGTTCTGGTCCGGGGTCCTGGGCTGGGAGCCCGCCGTCGGTCCGGACGACGGCGTGGCGATCCGGCCCCCTGACGCCGCCGGATTCCGCATCCGCTTCCTGCCGGGCCAGGAGCCGAAGACCGGGCAGAACCGGGCGCACTTCGACCTGACGAGCGCCTCCCCGGAGGAGCAACGGCGGACGGTGGCGAGGGCGCTGGCGCTCGGCGGGAGACACATCGACGTGGGGCAGCTCCCGGACGAGGGGCATGTCGTGCTCGCCGATCCGGACGGCAACGAGTTCTGCGTCATCGAGGCGGGCAACGCGTTCCTCGCCGGCACCGGCTTCATCGGAGCGCTGGCCTGCGACGGCACGCAGGAGGTCGGCTACTTCTGGAGCGAGGCGCTGCGGTGGCCGCTGGTGTGGGACCAGGACCAGGAGACCGCGATCCAGTCTCCCGACGGCGGCACGAAGATCACGTGGGGTGGTCCGCCGGTGGCGCCGAAGGCGGGTCCGAACAGGCTGTACTTCGAGCTGAGGGTTCCCGCCGGTGCCGACTGGGAGGCGGAGGTCGGCCGCCTGGTCTCGCTGGGCGCCATGCGCACGGACAGCGGCGAGGGTGACGGCGCCCACGCCCTGATGCTCGACCCCGACGGCAACGAGTTCCGCGTGCGGAGACTCCGTGCGCAGGTGAGCCGAGCGTAAAACCCCGGCCGTTCCGGTGGCGGGAAATCGCCGATACGGCGATGGTGGGCGGCGGGGAACTTTTTCGCGCGCAGGGAGAGCTGCAGATGCCCGAAATCACCACTCCGTACCCGACCGGCACCCCGTGCTGGGTTGATCTGATGGCGCAGGACCAACAGGCCGCGCTGGACTTCTACCGTGACCTGTTCGGCTGGCAGGGCGAGGTCGGCGGGGCCGACTTCGGCGGGTACGCGGTCTGCACCCTGCACGGCAAGCCGGTGGCCGGCATCGGCTCGGCCATGGCACCCGAGGGGCAGCCGGAGCCGCCGACCGTCTGGACCACCTACCTGGCCAGCACCGACGCGCAGGCCACCCAGGACGCGATCGTCTCCGCGGGCGGCACGCTGATCGCCCCCGTGATGGACGTCGGCGACATCGGCCGGATGCTGATCGCCGCCGACCCGCAGGGCGCGGTGTTCGGGGTGTGGCAGCCGGGCGACTTCCACGGCGCGGGGATCGTCAACGAGCCTGGCGCGCTGATCTGGAACGAGCTGAACACCAGCGACGTACCCGCCGCCACCGGCTTCTACGGCGAGTCCTTCGGGATCGAGATCCAGCCGATGGAGGGCGCCGACGGGACCTACTGGTCGCTGAACGTCGGCGGCCGGGGCGTCGGCGGCGCCGCCCAGCTCGGCGACGACCGCCCCGGCGTCCCGCCGCACTGGCTCACCTACTTCGCGGTCGACGACGTCGACTCCACCGTGGACGCCCTGGTCAAGCGCAACGGCACGGTGTTCGCACCGCCGTTCGAGATGATGGCCGGCCGCATGTCCGTGGTCGCCGACCCGCAGGGCGCGACCTTCGCGGTGTTCAAGCCGAAGGAGATGTGAGCCACCGCGAGACACCTCCGGCAGAGCAGCCCCCTGCCGCAGGCGCCAGTCCCTGACCCCCTTCCGCTTTCCGGACCGCCCGGGATACCCCTGAGGAGACCGGCGGTACGGGAACGGGAGGGGACCGAGCATGGGAACCGAACAGGTCGGGCACGGCTGGCGGGTGGACGGGCGCTGCACGAACTGCGATGTGGCGCGGCAGCTCGCCCCGGGGCTCGTCGGGGAGGTGGCGGGACGCTCGGCCGTCCTGCGCCAGCCGCGCGACACGGCGGAGGCGGCGCGGTTGCACGCAGCGGCGCACGCCTGCCCCACCCGGTCCGTCCGGCCACCGGGCGGGCGACTGGACCCGGCCCGGGATCCGTTCCCGATGCCCTTGGACGACACCGGTTCCGGCACCGACACCGTGCTGCTGTGCGGGCACAACTCGCCCCACACCGCCGGCGCCAACTCCTACCTCCTGCGCCGCCCCGACGGCACGTCGATGATGGTCGACACCCCGCGCTGGAGCCCGGCCCTCGCCGCCCGCTACGAGGCACCGGGGCCCGTCACCGACGTACTCCTCACCCACCGCGACCACGCCGCGCACGGCCGCCGCTACGCCGACAGCTTCGGCGCCCGGCTCTGGATCCACGAGGGCGACCTCGACGCCGCCCCGGACGCCGACCGGGTGCTGCACGGCACCGAACCGGCCGAGATCTCTGACGGCGTCCTCGCTCTCCCCTTCCCCGGGCACACCCGGGGCAGCGTGCTCTACCTGGCCGACGAGCGGTACTGCTTCAGCGGCGACAGCTTCTACTGGTCGCGTACGACGGCGGACATCGAGGTGGCCGACAGCGTCACCTGGTACTCCATCCGCGAACTGGCCGCCTCCCTGACCCGGACCGCCGACCGGCTGCGCTTCGAGTGGCTGCTGCCGGGACATGGCGACCGCCGTCACCTCCCCCATGAGGAAATGACCTCACGGCTACGCGACTTGGCGGCCCGCACCCGGGAACTCCGGCCCCGCCCGGTGGACTTCGCCGCAGTGCGCTGGTGAGTCTCCCGCTCGCCCCGAAGACCCGACGACCCGAAGGCCCGACGACCCGACCACCCGCCCGTCGCTTCCGGTCCCGTTCCGCGGCCCGCGATGGTAGGACAGGGCTGCAACGAGGCCACTGCGATGGGGAGTTGGGCATGGCGGCACAGAACATCGACGATGTCGTGGACGGACTTGCGGGGATCGTGCGGGAGGCCGAGCGCACCGGTGACCGGATCGGGTACTTCGCCGCGCTGTACCGGCAGGTGACCGTCGAGATCCGCGCCGCCATCCACGCCGGGCAGTTCGACGACGGCCCCCGCATGGACCGTTTCGACACGCTCTTCGGCAACCGCTACTTCGACGCGCACGACGCCTGGCGCCGGGACCGGAGCGGGCCGCGCTGCTGGCGCGAGACGTTCGGGCTGCTGGACGACGCCGACACCGTCATAGTCCAGCACCTGGTCCTGGGCGTGAACGCGCACATCAACCTCGACCTGGCGATCGCCGCCGCACGGACCGTCCCGGGCGAGGACATCCACGTCCTGCGGCGCGACTTCCTGCTGATCAACGACATCCTCGCGCGGGTGGTGCTGGCGGTGCAGGACTCCGTCGACGCCCTGTCGCCCCTCCTGTCGCTGCTGGACAAGGTCGGCGGCCGCACCGACGAGCAGATCCTCGACTTCAGCGTCCGCCAGTCCCGCGAGGAGGCCTGGTACAACGCCGTCCTGCTGGCCGGCCAGAACGAACAGGAGCGCGCCGCCACCGTCGAACGGCTCGACACCCGGGCCACCGTGCTCGCCCGGCTGATAGCGCGACCGGGCGGCATCGTGCGACCGGCCCTGGAGCTGATCCGGCACACCGAGAGCGACGACGTACCGGCCGTGATCACGCACCTGGACGGCGCCATGCAGGGAGCCGCCGCCCGGTGATCAGTCCTCGCCGTCGGCGGCCCCGAGCCGCCGGCGGCGCACGAGGCCGTGGGCCCAGGCCAGCAGGAACACCAGGTAGGGGACGGCGACGCCGAGCGCCCAGGCCGTGGAGAGCCCGCCGCCCGCGATCATCGCCACCTCCAGCACGGCGACGAACAGCAACAGCGCGCCGTCGCGTATCTCCGTCCGGGTCATACCCGGAATTCCACAGGTCAGACCGCGCGTGAGCCAGGCCCGGCCGCTTCTCCCTCGGTCACGATTGGATTTCGGCCATCTCCGGGCCCTTGCCCGACCGGCATGTAATCGATTCCAATCCTCGGTACACGAAACCGTGTAATCGATTCCACGAGGAGGTGGAGCGACGATGGCGAGCATCAAGGACGTCGCTGCCGAGGCGGGGGTCTCCGTCGCCACGGTGTCGCGGGTCCTGAACGACCACCCGTCGGTCAGCGACGACGCCCGTGCGCGGGTGCTGGCGGCCGTCGCCGCGCTGGGCTACCGCCCGAACGCCGTCGCCCGCTCCCTGCGCACCGACCAGACCCGCACCCTCGGCCTGGTCATCAGCGACGTGATGAACCCCTACTTCACCGAGCTGGCCCGCTCGGTCGAGGAGGCGGCCCGCGCCCTCGGCTACAGCGTCATCATCGGCAACGCCGACGAACGGCCGGAGCTGCAGGACCACCACGTACGGACGCTGCTCGACCGGCGGATCGACGGGCTGCTCGTCTCCCCCACCGACGGCGGCTCGCCGCTGATGCTGGAGGCGGCGCGGGCCGGGACGCCCATGGTCTTCGTCGACCGGTGGATCCCGGGGGTGGACGTGCCCGTGGTGCGGGCGGACGGGCGGGGCGCGATCCGCGACCTCGTCGCGCACCTGTGCGGGCTGGGGCACCGGCGGGTCGCGATCATCGCGGGGCCTGCCGCCACCACCACCGGCAGCGAACGTGTGCGGGCCTTCCGGGAGGCCCTCGCCGAGTACGGCGTCCCCCTCCCTGACGCCTACATGGGCCAGGGCGACTTCCAGGCCGAGAGCGGGCGGCGGGTCACCGAGGGGTTCCTCGACCTGCCCGAGCCGCCCGAGGTCGTGTTCGCCACGGACAACCTGATGGCGCTGGGCGCGCTGGACGCGGTGCGGGCGCGGGGACTGCGGGTGCCATGTGACATAGCACTGGCCGCCTTCGACGACATCCCCTGGTTCGTGCACACCGACCCGCCCATCACCGCCATCGCCCAGCCGACCCGCGAACTGGGCCGCGCCGCGGTACGCGCGCTGGTCGACCGTATCGAGGGCCGGCCCCCGCAGTCCGTCACCCTCCCCGCCCGGCTCGTCGTCCGCCGCTCGTGCGGCGAGGGCGGCGACCCCCACCCCCCGAAGTCCCCCACCCCTGTGCAAAGGAGCACGTCGTGAGCAACCCGGACGAGTTGCTGCGCATCGAGGGCATACGGAAGTCCTTCCCCGGCGTGGTCGCGCTCGACGGCGTCGACTTCGACCTGCGCCGGGGCGAGGTGCACGTACTCCTCGGTGAGAACGGCGCCGGCAAGAGCACCCTCATCAAGATGCTCTCCGGCGCCTACACCCCCGACGCGGGGCGGATCCTGGCCGGCGGCGAGGAGGTGCGCATCCATGGTGCGCAGGACTCCGAGCGGCTCGGGATCGCCACCATCTACCAGGAGTTCAACCTCGTACCCGACCTCACGGTCGCCGAGAACATCTTCCTGGGCCGGCAGCCGCGCCGCTTCGGGATGATCGACCGCAAGCGGATGGAGGCCGACGCCGAGGTCCTGCTGAAGCGGGTCGGCGTGAACGTGTCGCCACGCGCGCGTGTCCGTGAACTCGGGATCGCCCGCCTCCAGATGGTCGAGATCGCCAAGGCGCTCAGCCTGGACGCGCGCGTCCTCATCATGGACGAGCCGACCGCCGTGCTCACCTCGGAGGAGGTGGAGAAGCTCTTCGCGATCGTGCGGCAGTTGCGGGCCGACGGGGTCGGGATCGTCTTCATCACGCATCATCTGGAGGAGATCGCCGCTCTCGGGGACCGGGTCACCGTCATCCGCGACGGGAAGAGCGTGGGCCAGGTGCCCGCCGCCACCCCGCAGGAGGACCTGGTACGGCTGATGGTCGGGCGGTCCATCGAGCAGCAGTACCCGCGCGAGCGCACCGAGACGGGGGCCGCCCTGCTCTCCGTCCAGGGGCTGACCCGGGACGGGGTCTTCCACGACGTGAGCTTCGAGGTGCGCGCCGGGGAGGTCGTGGGGATCGCGGGCCTGGTGGGCGCCGGCCGTACGGAGGTCGTACGGGCCGTGTTCGGGGCCGATCCGTACGACAAGGGGGCCGTGAAGGTCTCCGGTACGGCGCTCCGGCGGTACGACGTCAACGCCGCCATGGCCGCCGGGATCGGGCTCGTGCCGGAGGACCGCAAGGGGCAGGGGCTGGTGCTCGACGCCTCCGTCGAGGAGAACCTCGGGCTGGTGACACTCCGGAAGGCGACCCGGGCCGGGATCGTCGACCTCAAGGGGCAGCATGTCGCCGCCGAGCGGATCGCCGGGCAGCTGGGCGTGCGGATGGCCGGGCTCGGTCAGCACGTGCGGACGCTCTCCGGCGGCAACCAGCAGAAGGTCGTCATCGGCAAGTGGCTGCTCGCCGACACCAAGGTGCTGATCCTCGACGAGCCGACGCGCGGCATCGACGTCGGCGCCAAGGTCGAGATCTACCAGCTGATCAACGAACTCACGGCCGCCGGGGCCGCCGTACTGATGATCTCCAGCGACCTGCCGGAGGTCCTCGGGATGAGCGACCGGGTGCTGGTGATGGCCCAGGGGCGGATCGCGGGCGAACTGGCCGCCGGCGAGGCCACCCAGGACGCCGTCATGTCCCTCGCCGTGAGCACCCCCACCACAACCGACAAGGAGGCCGGACGTGGCCACTGACACCCTCAAGAGCGGGAACGCGGGCGCCGGTGGCGTCTCCGGCGTGCGCCGGCTGCTCCTCGACAACGGCGCGCTCACCGCGCTGATCGTTCTCGTCATCGCCATGTCGGCGCTGTCCGGGGACTTCCTCACCACCGACAACCTGCTCAACGTCGGCGTCCAGGCGGCCGTGACGGCCATCCTCGCCTTCGGCGCGACGTTCGTGATCGTCGCGGCGGGCATCGACCTGTCGGTCGGCTCGGTGGCGGCCCTGTCGGCCACCGTGCTGGCGTGGAGCGCCACGTCGCACGGGGTGCCGGTGTTCCTGGCCGTCGTCCTCGCCGTCGCCACCGGCGTCGCGGCCGGTCTCGTCAACGGCTTCCTCATCGCGTACGGCAAGCTGCCGCCGTTCATCGCGACGCTCGCGATGCTGTCGGTGGGACGCGGTCTGGCGCTGGTGATCTCCGGGGGCTCCCCCATCGCCTTCCCCGACTCGGTCTCGCACCTCGGCGACACCCTCGGCGGCTGGCTGCCGGTGCCGGTGCTGGTCATGGTCCTCATGGGGCTGATCGCGGCCTTCGTCCTCGGCCGGACCTACATCGGGCGCTCGATGTACGCGATCGGCGGCAACGAGGAGGCGGCCCGGCTCTCCGGACTTCGGGTGAACAAGCAGAAGCTCGCCATCTACGCGCTCTCGGGGCTGTTCGCGGCCGTCGCCGGCATCGTGCTCGCCGCCCGGCTCTCCTCCGCGCAGCCGCAGGCCGCGAACGGCTACGAACTGGACGCCATCGCGGCCGTCGTGATCGGCGGCGCCTCGCTGGCCGGCGGCACCGGCAAGGCGTCCGGCACGCTGATCGGCGCGCTGATCCTCGCGGTGCTGCGCAACGGCCTCAACCTGCTCAACGTGTCCGCGTTCTGGCAGCAGGTCGTCATCGGCGTCGTCATCGCGCTGGCCGTCCTCCTGGACACCGTGCGCCGCAAGGCCGGGGCCACCCCGCTCGCCGCCGGCACCGGGGGCGACAAGGGCAGGCAGGCCGGGACGTACGCGCTGGCCGCGGTCGTCACCGTGGCCCTGGTGGCGGCGACCTCGCTGCTCCACACCGGCTCGTCGTCGGGCAGCACGAAGATCGGCCTGTCCCTGTCCACCCTCAACAACCCCTTCTTCGTGCAGATCCGGGCCGGTGCCCAGGCCGAGGCGAAGAAGCTGGGCGTGGACCTGACCGTCACCGACGCCCAGAACGACGCCTCGCAGCAGGCCAACCAGCTGCAGAACTTCACCAGTTCGGGGCTCGGCGCGATCATCGTCAACCCGGTCGACTCGGACGCGGCGAGCAACTCCGTGAAGGCCGCCGGCAAGGCCGGCATCCCGGTGATCGCCGTCGACCGCGGCGTCAACAACGCCACGACGGCGACGCTGGTCGCCTCCGACAACGTCGCCGGCGGCGAGCTGGCCGCGAAGACGATCGCCGAGAAGCTCGGCGGCCAGGGCAAGATCGTGATCCTGCAGGGCCAGGCCGGTACCTCCGCCGCCCGGGAACGGGCGCAGGGCTTCGCCGACGGCCTCAAGGCCTACCCCGGTATCCAGGTGGTGGCCCAGCAGCCCGCCGACTTCGACCGCACCAAGGGCCTCGACGTGATGTCGAACCTGCTCCAGGCCCACCCGGACGTCCAGGGCGTCATCGCCGCCAACGACGAGATGGCCCTCGGCGCGATCAAGGCGCTGGGATCGAAGGCCGGTTCGTCGGTCTCGGTGGTCGGCTTCGACGGCACCCCGGACGGCCTGACCGCGGTCAGGAACGGCACGCTGTACGCGTCGGTGGCCCAGCAGCCCAGCCAGCTCGGGAAGATCGCCGTGGACAACGCCCTCAAGGCCGTCAAGGACCAGAGGATCCCGGCGGCGATCAAGGTCCCGGTGAAGGTGGTCACGAAGGACAACGTGGCCGGTTTCACGGGCTGAGACACCAGGGAGGCGGCCGGGCGCTTGAATGGAGGCCCGGCCGCCTCGACCCATTTGCTTAGGGAGTCATCTGATGTACGACTACGACCTCCTGGTCGTGGGATCGGCCAACGCCGACCTGGTGATCGGTGTCGAGCGGCGTCCGGAGGCGGGCGAGACCGTGCTCGGCGGCGATCTCGCCACGCACCCCGGCGGCAAGGGCGCCAACCAGGCGGTCGCGGCCGCCCGGCTCGGTGCCCGTACCGCCCTGCTGGCCCGGGTCGGCGACGACGCGCACGGCAGGCTGCTGCTGGACTCGCAGCGGGCGGCCGGTGTGGACACGGTGGGCGTGCTGGTGGGCGGGGCGCCGACCGGGGTCGCCCTCATCACCGTGGATCCCTCCGGCGACAACAGCATCGTGGTGTCGCCGGGCGCGAACGGCCGTCTCACGCCGGCGGACGTGCGGGCCGCGGTCAGCCTCTTCCACGCCTCCCGGGCGGTCTCCACGCAGCTGGAGATCCCGCTGGAGACGGTCGTGGAGGTCGTACGGAACCTCGCCCCCGGCAGCCGGTTCGTCCTCAACCCGTCCCCGCCGCGGCCCCTTCCGGGCGAGGTCCTCGCGGCCTGCGACCCGCTGATCGTGAACGAGCACGAGGCGCGGGTGATCCTCGGCGAGGCGTGCGTGAGCGAGGAACCGGCCGACTGGGCGCGGCTCCTGCTCGCCAAGGGCCCGAAGTCGGTGGTCGTGACGCTCGGCGCGGAGGGTGCGCTGGTGGCCGACGGGCACGGCGTCGGGTCGGTGCCGTCCGTGAAGGTGGACGCGGTGGACACCACGGGTGCCGGGGACGCGTTCACGGCGGCCCTCGCGGTACGGCTCGGGGCGGGCGCGTCGCTCGCGGAGGCGGCGGCGTACGCGGCACGGGTCGGGGCGGCGGCGGTGACGAAGCGGGGTGCGCAGGAGTCGTACCCGACGGCGGCGGAGGTCGACGCGCTGTGAGGCGGGCGGGGATCCTCAACCGTCATCTCGCCGGTGCGCTGGCTGAGTTGGGGCACGGGCACGGGGTGCTGGTGTGCGACGCCGGGATGCCGATACCGAAGGGGCCACGGGTGGTGGACCTGGCCTTCCGGGCCGGGGTGCCGTCCTTCGCGGAGGTGCTGGAGGGGCTGCTGGCGGAACTGGTCGTGGAGGGCGCGACGGCGGCGGCCGAGATACGCGCGGCCAATCCGGCCGCCGCCGCGCTGCTGGACGGGCACTTCCCCGACCTGGCCCTGGTCCCGCACGAGCGGCTGAAGGAGCTGTCGGCTCAGGCGCATCTGGTCGTACGGACCGGGGAGGCCCGGCCGTACGCGAACGTGCTGCTGCGGTGCGGGGTGTTCTTCTAGGGCCGGTACGGCGCTACGGCTCCGGGAACACCAGGGGCACGCCGTACCGCTTCTCGGCGGCGCGCAGGGCCGGGACGAGTGTGGTACGCAGCGCGCGGACGGCAGCGGCGTGTCCGGGGGACGCGAGGAAACGGGCGCGCAGCTTGGCGCGGTCGGGTTCGCGCACCGCCTCGACGGGGCGCATGCAGGCGGCGTAGGCCTGGCCCAGCCTGCGTCCCTGCACGCGAAGTCCGCTCGCGTCGGCGGTCTGCATCAGCTGGTCGGCGAGGGCGAAGTAGGCGTTCTCGTCTTGGACCTTGATGCCGTAGCGGGCGAAGCAGTCCGGCAGGGTGTGCAGGGCGCGGAGGGTGGCGGGGTCGCGGCGCAGCGAGGTGAGCGTGCCGAACCACTGCCCCTGGATCCCTGCGTAGCGGTCGCGCAGGGCCTCGGCGGCCGCTGTCCCCTGGGCGAGGCAAGTGTGCACCTCGGCCGCGGCTCCGGTCCGGGCCGGGGCCGGGCTCGCCGACGGGGCGGGCACGGTGGCGCTCTCGCTGGTGCCGTGGCGGGCGATGAAGTCCAGGTCGGGGAGTTCGGAGTAGCGGATGAAGGCGATCGGCGGCTGGGCGGGCAGGGTGAAACCGCGGTCGCGGGCGCAGGAGGCGGCCGCGGCCCGCTGCACCTGCTGTACGAACACGTCCAGCCCCTGCGTCCAGCGGGTCTCCGCGCCGGTCGCGGGCAGGACCATGCGCACCGGGTCGGCCGGCAGGGTGTCGCCGAGCCGGGCCGGGGTCACGGTGGCCGCACGGGGGCCGGCGTCGGGCTGCGCGGCCTGGCCGGTCGTGCAGGCGGTGACCGTGGTGGCGAGCAGGGCGAGGGTGGCGGCGGCGAGGGCCGGGCGGGCCGAACGGAGCATCCGGATCATGGGGTCCTGCCTACGGGTGGAGACGGGTGCCGCGGACCGGTCGGGTCCGCGGCGCCCCTGGAACTCTTGAACCGGGTCAGTGCGTGATGTGGACGGTGTCGGCACCGTCGATCTTGCTCGCCACCGTGAACTTCGTGTTGTCGTTCACATCGGTGCACAGCGCGTAGGTGGAGTCGGTGACGCTGTGGCTGCCGTCGTGGGCCCAGACGTAACCCTTGTTGCAGGTCACCCACGAGCTGCTGGAGGTGTGGTAGAGGCGGCCGGCGTAGTAGTCGCCGATCGTGGACGTGGAGTCGTCGGAGTAGGTCAGGTTGAGGTCGTTGCAGCTGCTGGTCGAGGACTTGCGCGCCGTGTCGCCGACGCCTTCGTAGGCTCCGGTCGTCAGCGTGTTGGTCACGCAGGCGTCCGGGGCCGCGGACGCGGCGGGCGCGAACACCAGACAGCCGGCGGCGGAGACGAGCGCGAACGCGCCCGCGGCGATGGCCTTCCTCATGGGTCCCCCTTGTGGTGATCGGGTGTGAGTGGCTCGGTCACCCGAAACGCTGGCAGAGCACGTGCCCCACGGGCCACGTCTTTCGACGGGGCTCTAAAGTCCCTCGCCGGGCGGCGGAGTTCGCCGCTCCGGCGACGCTCCGAACCCTCACGTGGCCCGTGGGGTGAGGCCGGACTGCTGAGCGTGACGCGGATTGCCCCTGAGCATCGCGGCGCCCAGCGGGGTGAGGGTGTGCAGCACGGTGTTGTGGTGGCGCTGGCTGACGACCAGGCCGGCGTCCCGCAGCACGGTGGTGTGGTGGGTGGCCGTGGGCACCGACACCCCCAGGAACCTGGCCAGTTCGGAGGTGGTCGCGCCGAGTGCGAGGGACCGCAGCGCGGCCGCCCGGGTACGGCCGAGCAGTGCGGCGAGCGAGGCGTCGGGCGGGTGTTCGGGGGTGGGCGCGCGCAGTGCGTGCACGGGGTAGACCAGCAGCGGCTGGAGGGTGTCGTCGGCCATCGAGACCGGTGACTGCCAGCAGAAGTAGGAGGGGACCAGGCGCAGTCCGCGGCCGGCCAGGTGCAGGTCGCGGTCCTCGACGTAGTCGACGTGCAGGACCGGAGGATGCCAGCGGATCGCGGGTGACAGGCCGGCGAGGAGTCCGTCCACCCCGGCCGCGAGGGCGTCCCGGCCGCGCAGGGCGCGCTCCGCGGCGACGGTGGCGAGGATGCGGCTCTCGTGGGGCGCGACGACCGCTTCGTGGTAGGCCCGCAGAAGTCCGGTCAGGTCCTCGCGGGCCTCGCGTTCCAGCAGCCGGAACGCCCAGTCGGGGGCGCCGCTGGACCGGTCCAGCAGCCGGATCTCGTGGGCGACGCGCTCGGGCGGGGTGTCGACGACCGCCGCGAGCCCGCGGTCCAGGCCGTCGGCGGCCTCCTGCGGGGTAAGGAAGTCGGGCAGGTAGCGGGCCCGGGGCAGCACGGGGATCAGGAGCCGGCGTACGGCCGCGCCGAGGCGGGTGCCGGCGAGCGTGGTCCGGGTCTCGCGGTACCAGTCGGCGTACGCCCAGCGGCCTCGCGAGGTCTGTAACCGGTGCAGACTGCAGGCGACCTCCCAGAGCGGGTCGGGGGCGCTTGCGACCTTGATGCGGGTCAGATCCCGCGGCGTGAAGTGGATGCGCAGCACGAGAACCGCCCCCCGAGTCGAACAGTAGTCCGGTCAGGAGCAGCCTGGAGCACACGGCACCCGGGAGCAACACAGGAACCGGCCGCGATGTCGCCGGGAGATGCCCGGACATGTTTCGAGGGGGCCCGGTCCGTCGACCGAACCCCCTCGGCTTTCCCCCTCCGTATCAGAACCCCCGCGATCCCCCCGGATCCCCCTCCGAAAGTCCTGATGCCGAGTAGGACCGGCGGGGTGGGGGGAGGGTTGTACGCGGGTTCCAAGATTTTTCCGCCCGAGGCCGGCGGCGCCCGGGGGCTCGGAGCCGCCGCGAGCCGAACGCGTCAATTGATGACAATCCAAGACGGCCACAAAGACGGGTGACCCATAAAAAAGAGCTGTGTGAAGAAGTCTCCTCACACGGGTTCCGTCAGTTCTCCAGCCGGACCGGCATCAGGAGCGAGAAGGCACCCTCGTCGTCGGGCCGACGGATCGCGATCGGCGCCGTGGGCGCGCCGAGCTCCAGAACCAGTCGGTCACGGGCCCCGGCGGCCAACGCGGCCAGCAGGAACTCACGGTTGACGGCGACGCGGTCCGGGTCGCCGTCGGCATCGGCATCGGCGCAGAGGGTGACCGTGCCGTCGTCCTCCACCTTGAGCACGCTGAGATCGGGCGCCCCGGACTCCCCCGAGCGGACAGGACCGGTCTCCAGAGCCTGCCGGAAGGCCGCCACCTCGACGACGGCCCGGCGTCCGCCGGCCCGGGGCAGGAGACGGCGGTAGTCGGGGAAGTCGTGGCCGAGGCGCCGGCCGGCCACCTGCCGGTCCCCGGCCTCCAGCGTCACCCGGTCGCCGTCGACGGAGAGCCCCACGGCTCCCTCGCCGTCCAACAGCGGCCGCATCGCATCGGCGAGCGGAGTTGGCACGATGACCTGCGCCCGGCCCCCGTCGTGCCCGGCGACACCGGCCCGCGCGACCGCCATCCGGTACCGGTCGGTGGCCACGGCGTGCAGGCTCCCGCCCTCGATGTCGAACAGAACCCCGCCGAGCATCGGCAGCTCGGGGTCGGTGCTCGCCGCGAAGCGAACCGTGTCCAGCGCGGCCGCCAGCTCCGGCGCGGCGACGGACAGGCGGACGGAGGCGGTACGGAGCGAGGTCATGACGTTCTCCCTGTGATCGAGTAGGGCTCGGAGCGTGGAGAACTCGGCGCGGGCATCGGACAGCCCCTGTTCCAGACGACGCAGGTGTGCCGTGAGCAGCTTCCGGACCAGGTCGGTGTCCGGACCGGACCAGCCGGCCAGCACCAGCCGGATGTCCGCCAGCGGCATCCCGGCCCGGCGCAGGCGGGCCAGCAGCCGGGCCTCTTCCAGCTGCCCGGGTTCGTACCAGCGGTAGCCGCTCACCGGATCCACCCAGGCGGGGACCAGCACACCGGCACGGTCGTAGAACCGCAGGGCGCTCACGCCCAGGCCGCTGTCGCGGGCCATCTCCCCGATGCTGCGCATGTCGTTCTCCACATCCGGCACTCTGGGCCCTCCACAAGGTCGAGGGTCAACCGGGCCAGGTCAGTCACCGCGCGGCAACCGCGCACCCCTGCTCTCGGCGACACGCTTGACGTCCCTGACTGGGAACTTGATGGATGATCCGGCCCTGGTGAGCGCCTCGCAGACCGCCTGCGCTCTAGCGCTGAGCGACGCGTTGTCGCAGCAGGAGTCACTTGCCCTCGTCCGAGCGGCAGCGGAGGAACACGCACACGTCCAGTAGCGAGCACACCGTCTCCGACTCGTCCACCCTCACCGGGTGGTACAAGTCCAGCTACAGCGGCGGCAGCCAGGGCGAGTGCCTCGAAGCAGCCCGTGGCCACGTCGGCGTGCCCGTCCGCGACAGCAAGGCCGTCAGCGGCCCAGCGCTGGCCTTCTCGGCGGGCGGCTGGTTCGCGTTCGTCGAGGCCGTGCGGGACGGTCATATCGGTGACTGACGCCCCGGAAGTGCAGGAACGCCGTCCGCAGTTCGGCATCGGCCGCCGGATGGCCGGACTGGTGGAACACGGCGACCAGAACGTCGGCGAGAGGGCGGTCCCAAGCAACGCGTGTGCTCTGCGCCGCGTGATCGTGCCGACCCTCGTCAGTCGCATGGC
Organism: Streptomyces sp. NPDC001714; assembly: GCF_042892755.1. NCBI lineage: Bacteria > Bacillati > Actinomycetota > Actinomycetes > Kitasatosporales > Streptomycetaceae > Streptomyces > Streptomyces sp. NPDC001714. Next base: position 397,630 of record NZ_JBIAUL010000005.1, on the reverse strand, counting down.
GCCACAGTTCGATGGACTGCTCGGCAGTTCTCAGGGGCGTGGCCTGCCCGTCCTCGCGGGAAGCAGGCAGGCCACCGGCCCTCAGTCCGCCGTGTGCTCCAGGAACCGGCCGGCCGTCTCCGCCAGCACCTCGCGGCCGTCCCTCGCCCACAGTGCGTCGTTGAAGAGTTCGACCTCGATGGGTCCGGTGTAGCCGGCCGCCTCCACGTAGCCCTTCCACTCGCGCATGTCGATCGCGCCGTCGCCGATCTGGCCGCGGCCGTTGAGGACGCCCTCCGGCAACGGGGTGGTCCAGTCGGCGAGCTGGAAGGTGTGGATGCGTCCGCCCGCGCCGGCCCGGGCGATCTGCGCGGGTGCCCGGTCGTCCCACCAGATGTGGTACGTGTCGACCGTGACCCCGACCTGGTGGGCCGGGAAGCGTTCCGCGAGGTCCAGGGCCTGGGTGAGGGTGGAGACCACGCAGCGGTCGGCGGCGTACATCGGGTGGAGGGGTTCGATCGCCAGGCGGACGCCGTGCTGTTCGGCGTAGGGGCCGAGTTCGGCGAGGGCGTCGGCGATGCGTTCGCGGGCGCCGTGCAGGTCCTTGGAGCCCGCGGGGAGACCGCCGGAGACCAGGACCAGCACCTCGGTGCCGAGGGTCGCCGCCTCCTCGACGGCGCGGCGGTTGTCGGCCAGGGCCGCCGCGCGCTCGTCCGGGTCGGTCGCCGTGAAGAAACCGCCCCGGCACAGGGTGGTGACCGTCAGACCGGCCTCGCGGACCAGCTTGGCGGCCGCGTCGACGCCGTACGACTGCACCGGCTCGCGCCACAGGCCGACGCCCGGCACGCCCAGTTCCAGGCAGGCGTCGGCCAGTTCGGGCAGCGACAGCTGCCTGACGGTCATCTGGTTGATGGAGAAGCGGGACAGGTCGCCGGTCACTGGTTGACTCCGTACAGGGCGAGGAGGGTCTTCATACGGTCCTCGGCCAGCTTCGGGTCCGGGAACAGGCCCAGGCCGTCGGCGAGTTCGTAGGCGCGCGCGAAGTGCGGCAGCGAGCGGGCCGACTGCAGGCCGCCGACCATCGTGAAGTGGGACTGGTGGCCGGCCAGCCAGGCCAGGAACACCACGCCCGTCTTGTAGAACCGGGTGGGGGTCTGGAAGAGGTGCCGGGAGAGCTCCACGGTGGGGTCCAGGAGGCCGCGGAAGCCCGCCGTGTCCCCGGTGTCCAGGATTCGGACCGCCTCGGCCGCCAGCGGCCCCAGCGGGTCGAAGATGCCGAGCAGGGCGTGGCTGAAGCCCTGCTCGTCGCCCGCGATCAGCTCGGGGTAGTTGAAGTCGTCGCCGGTGTAGCAGCGGACGCCCTGCGGCAGGCGGCGGCGCAGGTCGACCTCGCGCTGCGCGTCCAGCAGGGAGACCTTGATGCCGTCGACCTTGTCGGGGTGGGCGGCGATGACCTCCAGGAAGGTGTCGGTGGCCGCATCGAGGTCGGACGAGCCCCAGTAGCCCTCCAGCGCCGGGTCGAACATCGGGCCGAGCCAGTGCAGGACCACCGGCTCGGCGGCCTGGCGCAGCAGGTGGCCGTAGACGTCCAGGTAGTCCTCGGGGCCCTTCGCCGTCGCCGCGAGCGCCCGGGAGGCCATCAGGATGGCCTGGGCGCCGGACTCCTCGACGAGCGCGAGCTGCTCCTCGTACGCGGCCCGGATCTCGGCGAGGGTGCCGCCGGTGATCTGGTCCGTGCCCACACCGCAGGCGATCCGGCCGCCGACGGCACGGGCCTCGGCGGCGCTGCGGCGGATCAGCTCGGCCGCGCCCGCCCAGTCCAGGCCCATCCCGCGCTGGGCGGTGTCCATCGCCTCGGCGACGCCCAGGCCGTGCGACCACAGGTGGCGGCGGAAGGCGAGGGTGGCGCCCCAGTCGACGGCGGCGGGCGCGTCGGGGTTGGTGTCGGCAAAGGGGTCGGCGACAATGTGTGCGGCCGAGAAGACCGTACGGGAGTTGAACCCTCTCCCAGCCGGAGGCAGGGAGATTCCTGGCTCACGTCGCCTGTGGCCCTGCGGGCCAGTAGGTCTTACACGATCGGCACCAGCCGGGTTGGAACCAGCCCGGTTTGGAACTGCAAGTGAAGAAGTTGCTGCGCTGGCTTGGCTCTCGCTCAGCACGCCGGAAATGTTACCAGGTGTCTCGTGGGTGCCGGGGGTGACGGCGAGCGGCTCGGTGCGGGGCTCGTAGGCCCGCAACGACCCGTCCGGGGAGGGGAGGTGGATGGTCACAGCTCGATCTCCGGTACGTCGATGCGGCGGCCCTCCGCCGACGACCTCAGGCCCAGTTCGGCGAGCTGCACACCGCGCGCGCCGGCCAGCAGGTCCCAGTGGTAGGGCGCGTCGGCGTAGACGTGCCGCAGGAACAGCTCCCACTGGGCCTTGAAGCCGTTGTCGAACTCGGTGTTGTCGGGGATCTCCTGCCACTGCTCGCGGAAGGCGTAGGTGGCCGGGATGTCCGGGTTCCAGACCGGCTTGGGGGTCGCGCTGCGGTGCTGGACACGGCAGTTGCGCAGGCCGGCGACCGCTGAGCCTTCGGTGCCGTCCACCTGGAACTCGACCAGTTCGTCCCGGTTGACGCGCACCGTCCAGGAGGAGTTGATCTGGGCGACGGCGCCGCCGTCGAGCTCGAAGACGCCGTACGCGGCGTCGTCCGCCGTCGCGTCGTAGGGCTTGCCGTTCTCGTCCCAGCGCTGCGGGATGTGGGTGGCGGTGAGGGCCTGGACGGACTTCACCCGGCCGAACAGCTCGTGCAGGACGTACTCCCAGTGCGGGAACATGTCGACGACGATGCCGCCGCCGTCCTCCGCGCGGTAGTTCCAGGACGGGCGCTGCGCCTCCTGCCAGTCGCCCTCGAAGACCCAGTAGCCGAACTCGCCGCGGACCGAGAGGATCCGGCCGAAGAAGCCGCCGTCGATGAGCCGCTTCAGCTTCAGCAGGCCGGGCAGGAAGATCTTGTCCTGGACGACGCCGGACTTGACGCCCTTGGCGTGCGCGAGCCGGGCCAGCTCCAGGGCACCGTCGAGGCCGGTGGCCGTCGGCTTCTCGGTGTAGATGTGCTTCCCGGCCGCGATGGCCTGCTTGATGGCCTCCTCGCGGGCGGAGGTGACCTGGGAGTCGAAGTAGATGTCGATGGTGGGGTCCGCGAGCACGGCCTCCAGGTCGGTGGAGATGTGCTCGTCCGACAGGCCGTGGCGGTCGGCGATCTCGCGGAGCGCGTGCTCGCGGCGGCCGACGAGGACCGGTTCCGGCCACAGGGCCGTGCCGTCACCGAGGTCGAGTCCGCCCTGCTCGCGCAGGGCGAGGATCGAGCGGACGAGGTGCTGGCGGTAGCCCATGCGCCCGGTGACGCCGTTCATGGCGATACGCACCGTCTTGCGGTTCACGTGTTTCCCTTCGTCCGCGTGCGTCTCAGCAACGCAGCAAGCGCTTTCTATATGGTCTGAAGCTAGCCTTTCACCACTGGTCTGTACAAGACCGTGATGGGGTCGAGTTGTTCGAGGGGGCGAACGACAGGAGTGAATGGCCTTATGGTCTGCACGGCAAGGGGGCTTCCTATGAGCAAGCTGTTGATCGGACTGCCGATCAGGCTGCGTACGACGACGTACGACGAGATGCGCGACCGGAGGACGACGAGATGACGGTGACCCTGGCGGACGTGGCGGCCCGCGCCCAGGTCTCGCCCGCGACGGTGTCGCGCGTACTGAACGGCAACTACCCCGTGGCGGCGTCCACGCGGGAGCGGGTGCTGCGGGCGGTGGACGAGCTGGACTACGTCCTCAACGGACCGGCGAGCGCGCTCGCGGCGGCCACCTCCGACCTGGTCGGCATCCTGGTCAACGACATCGCCGACCCGTTCTTCGGGATCATGGCGAGCGCGATCCAGGCCGAGATCGGCGGCCCGGGCGGGCGCGCGGGCGGCGAGCGGCTGGCGGTGACCTGCAACACCGGGGGGTCGCCGGAGCGGGAGCTGACCTACCTGACCCTGCTTCAGCGGCAGCGGGCGGCGGCGGTGATCCTGACCGGCGGGGCGATGGAGAACGCGCCGCACGCGGCGGCGGTGGCGGCGAAGCTGCGCAAGCTGGCGGACGCGGGGACCCGGGTGGTGCTGTGCGGGCGGCCGCCGGCGCCGGACACCGACGCGGTGGCGCTGACCTTCGACAACCGCGGCGGCGGCAAGCAGCTGACCGAGCACCTCATCGGCCTCGGCCACCGGCGCCTCGGCTACATCGCGGGCCCCGAGGAGCGGACGACCACCCGGCACCGCCTGGAGGGCCACCGGGCCGCGCTGGCCGACGCGGGCATCGAGGAGGACCCGCGCTGGACCGTGCACGGGCGGTACGACCGCCGGGCGGGGTACGAGGCGACGCTGGAGCTGCTGCGCCGGGACCCGACGCTCACCGCGGTGGTGGCGGCCAACGACTCCGTGGCGCTGGGCGCGTGCGCGGCGCTGCGGGAGTCGGGGCTGCGGATCCCGGCGGACGTGTCGGTGGCCGGCTTCGACGACCTGCCGTTCAGCATCGACGCGGTGCCGTCGCTGACCACGGTGCGGCTGCCGCTGGCGGAGGCGGGGGCGCGGGCCGGCCGCATCGCCATGGGCCGCGAGGAGCCGCCGCCGGGCGGGATCGCGACGGTCCGGGGGGAGCTGATGGTGCGGGGGTCCTCGGGGGTGCCGCGCAGCTGAGCGCTCCGCCGGGAGGGCCGCGATGTGGCGTCCGGCGACTGCCGGGTGCGGCGCCGTCGTGGCTGGTCGCGCAGTTCCTCGCGCCCCTTTGGGGCGCTTCACGCAGGGTGTGACACCCGGGGGCACGGCTCAGATGCCCCGGAGACCACTCGCCCCGACGCACGGATCCGGGTGCCCGAAAGTCGGGCACCCGGATCCGTCCTTTGTTGCCAGGGGAGCGTCAGACGCGGAGAACTGGCTCAGTCCCAGCCGCCCCAGCCGTAGTCGTCGTCATCGCCCCAGTAGCCGCCGTGACCGTGACCGCCGTAGCCGCCATAGCCGCCGTAGTCACCGCCGTAGCCGCCGTGACCGCCGTAGCCGCCGCCGTAGCCGCCGTGGCCACCGCCGCCGTAGCCGCCGCCGCCGTAGCCGCCGCCGCCGTGACCGCCGCCGCCGTAACCCCCGCCGCCATGGCCGCCACCGCCGCCGCCGTGGCCACCGCCACCGCCGCCGTGACCGCCGCCGCCACCGCCGTTGTCCTGGTAGGAGACGACGTGGGCGGGTGCCGCGTGGGTGGCCGCGCTGGCGACCCCGGCTCCGGCGGCGAGCGCCAGGACAGGTGCCGAAATCGCAGCGATGGCGACCCTCTTCATACGTGTGGTGTGCGCGCGCATGGTTTCGCCCCTCTCCGAGGGTGTGGTTGTGTAACGACGGCCGCCGTGTCAGGAGGCGAGCCGCCCTGCGTGCGCTCCAGGGCCTGCGCGCAGCCCTGGGCGCGTCCGCCGCCCGCGATGCCGGTTCCTCCGCGGCCGTCCGGGCTCTCCGGCGGACCACGCCACGTCCTGGTTGAAACGGACATTAGTGACGTTCGTGTATAAACCTACGGCGCGGACGCGGCGAAGTCAAAAGCAGGACCAGGGCCGGGCAAAAAGAACAAGTAAAGCCCGCGGAACCGCCGTTCACGCCGACGCCTTCCGGCCTGGCGGGGTGGCGGGATAGCCTCGGAGGCACGGTATCTCTGACTCAGTCAACCATCGGGGTCCCAGCCATGACCGTCCAGGACATCCGTGCCTTCAACCGCTTCTACACCAACCTCATCGGCGCTCTCGACTACGGCCGCCACCTCTACGCCCCGTACACCCTCACCGAGGCCCGGGTGCTGTACGAGCTCGCGCACTCCGCCGACACCGACGCGGCCGACCTGCGGTCCGATCTCGCGCTGGACGCCGGGTACTTGAGCCGGATCCTCAACAAGTTCGAGGAGGCCGGGCTGATCGAGCGCGCGCCCTCGGAGAAGGACCCGCGGCGGCGGCGCGTGTCCCTCACCCCGGGCGGGCGGGCCGCCGCCGGACTGCTGGACGAACGGGCCCGGGAATCGGTCGGCTCGCTGCTGGGCGCCGTCGACCCGGGCGAGCGGGCCCGCCTCGCCGAGGCGATGCGCACCATCCGCACGATCCTCGGCGACGGACACACCCCCGAGGGCTCCGGCGAGGTCGTGCTGCGCGAGCCGCACCCCGGCGACCTGGGCTGGATCGTGCAGCGCAACGCCGCCCTGTACGCGGCCGAGTACGGCTGGAACACCGACTACGAGGGCCTCGTCGCCCGGATCGTCGCCGACTACGCCGAGGACCACGACCCGCACCTGGAGCGGACCTGGATCGCCGAGTGGGCCGGGCGGCCGGTCGGCTGCGTGATGTGCGTACGGGACGACGCCCCCGGCACCGCACGGCTGCGGCTGCTGCTCGTCGAACCGGAGGCCCGCGGGCTCGGCATCGGCGACCGGCTGGTCACCGCCGTGACCGACTTCGCGCGCGGGGTCGGCTACCGGGAGCTGGTCCTGTGGACCAACGACGTGCTGTCCGCCGCCCGCCGCATCTACCAGCGGCACGGCTTCGTCCTCACCGCCGAGAAACCGCACCGCTCCTTCGGCAAGGACCTGGTCGGCCAGGACTGGCGACTGGACCTGCACGGAACCGGGGAGTGAGAAGTAGGTTGGTGAGCATGAAGTTCGCCTTCTCCACCCTCGGGGTTCCCGGTCTGCCGGTGCCGGACGTGCTGGCGCTCGCCACGGACCACGGCTACCACGGCGTCGAACTGCGCGCCCACCCGGAGGAGCCCGTACATCCCGGCCTCGGCCCGGCCGCACGGTCCGACGTGGCCGCCGAGTTCAAGGCGACCGGCGTGGAGGTCCTGGGCGTCGCCGGGTACGCGCGCCTCGCGGCCCCCGGCGATGACGCCCCGGTCCTCGACGAGACGCGCCGACTCCTCCAGCTCGCCCACGACCTGGGCGCCTCCTACGTCCGCGTCTTCCCGGGCGCCGACCCGGACCTGCCGGCCGCCGAGTCCGACGCGATCGCCGCCCGGCGGCTCGGCACGGTCGCCGAGGACGCCTCCGCGCTCGGCGTCCGGGTCCTCCTGGAGACCCACGACTCGCACCGCACCGGCGCCGCCGCGATCCGGGTCCTCGGCCCGGTCGGCCACCGCATGGTCGGCTCGCTCTGGGACGTCATGCACACCTGGCTGGGCGGCGAGCAGCCCGCCGAGAGCTACGCGGCGCTCGCCCCGCACCTCGGCTACGTCCAGGTCAAGGACATCGCCTCGGCCGACGACACCACCCCGCTCCCGCTCGGCGCCGGGATCCTCCCCCTCTCCGAGTGCGTGGAGGTGCTCTCCCGGCACGGCTGGGACGGCTGGCTGTGCTGGGAGTACGAGAAGCGCTGGTACGAGGCGGCGCCCCCGCTGCCCGGACTGCTGGCGGCGGGCCGGGACCACCTGGCGCGGCTGCTCAACGAGTCGGCCTGACCGTTCCTGGAAACCGAGCGGGAGTGAGTCCTGTTGCCAGGACTCAATCGACGCCGGTCACCGGTTGTTCACAACCCCCGCGATCACGCGCCGGCGACCGGGATCCCCCACCCCGCGGCCAGCTCCCCGAACGCCTCGTGGAAGCCGGGGAACGTCTTCTTCACGCACCCCGGGTCGTCGAAGGAGATCCCGGGCGTGCGCAGGCCGGTCACCGCGAAGGACATGACGACGCGGTGGTCGCCGTAGGTCTTGATCTCGGCCGGGGCGGGCGTGCCGGGCCGGATCTCGATCCAGTCCTCGCCCGTGGCGACGTCGATGCCCAGCCGCCGCAGGTTCTCCGCGCAGGCGTCGAGCCGGTCGCACTCCTTCACCCGGGTGTTGGCCACGTCCTCGATCCGGACCGGACCGCTCGCGAAGGGGGCGATGGCCGCGAGGGTGGGCATGGTGTCGGAGATGTCCCGCATGGCGACGGTGAGGCCGTGGAGCGTGCCGGTGCCGCGCACGGTCGTCCGGTCCTCGCCGATCTCCACGTCCGCGCCCATCCGGCGCAGTACGTCCACGAAGCCCAGGTCGCCCTGGAGGGCGCCCCGCCCGAGCCCCGGCACGGTGACCTCACGGCCCGTCACGGCCGCCGCGGCGAAGAAGTAACTCGCGGTGGAGGCGTCGGGCTCGACCGCGTATGTGGTGGCCCGGTAGCCGCCGGACGGGACGACGAAGACCTCCCCCTCCCGCGCCACCTCCACCCCGAACGAGCGCATCATCGCGATCGTGATCTCCACGTACGGCGCGGACACCAGGTCCGTCACCCGGATCCGCAGGCCCTTGCGGGTGAGCGGGCCGAGCAGGAGCAGGGCGGTGAGGTACTGCGAGGACTGCCCGGCGTCGAGCGTCACCTCACCGCCCTCGACCCCGGCCGCCTCGATGCGCAGCGGGTGGTGGCCCTCGGCCGCCTCGTGACGCAGGTCGACACCGAGGTCGCGCAGGGCGCGGGTGAGCGGGGCGAGGGGGCGGCGGCGCATCTGCTCGGAGGCGTCGAAGCGGTAGCTGCCGTGGCCGGCGGCGGCGAGGGTGGGCAGGAAGCGGGCGGTGGTGGCGCCGTCCCGGCAGTAGACGTCGGCCTCGGGCAGGGCGGGGCCCTGCGGGCGGCCGTCCACCTGCCAGGTGTCGGGGGTACGGCCGACGCGGTAGCCGAGCCGGGCCAGGCCCTCGGCGAAGCCCTCGGTGTCGTCGGAGCGGAGGGGGCGCACGAGGGTGGTGACTCCGTCGGCGGCGGCCGCGAGGAAGAGGGCGCGGGCGGTGACGGACTTGGAACCGGGGATCGCGACGAGGGGCATGGGCCGATGATCTCTGGTTTCCCGGGGGTGCGGGGATGTTTGTCCATGAGGTGGAACAGGTTGTTCGATGCGCGCGGGCCGGTGGGGGGTGCTGGCGCAGTTCCTCCCCCAGCCTTCGGCCGGGGGTACCCCCAGCGCCCCTTTCAGGGGCGCTTCACTGACGTCGCTTGCGACCCTCCGCTCCCGACTTCGGGAACTCGGGAACCCGGCCCCCGCCCCGCCCGTCCAACGCGCAGGCTGTCGGAAGAGTCTCCGTGGTGCGGTGTCGGCCCTCGCTGCTGGCTACGATCGCCGACCTACCCTCTCCGCCGCACCACGGCCGCCGGCCCGCCGCCATCGACGTGCCCCCCTCCAATGCGCCGATGGCGGCCCCTCTCCGGGTACCGTGCTTTCCCTTGACGGAAAGAAACTTCCCGAATAGTGGTGACCCCACGGAAGTTTCCTTCAACCGGTTTCTCCACCGGAAGGAGCGCACGTGCCCTCCAGACGCACCGTCCTCGCCGCGACCGCGGGCGTCACCGCGGGACTGGCCGTCGGCACCAGCGCGAACGCCCTCGGCTCCGACGACAAGAGGCTCCCCGCGATCGTCTCCCGGATGACGCTCGAGGAGAAGGTCGGGCAGCTGTTCGTGATGCGGGTCTACGGGCATTCGGCCACCGACCCCGACCAGGCCGACATCGACGCCAATCTCAAGGAGATCGGCGTCCGCACCGCCGCCGAGCTGATCGGGAAGTACCGGGTCGGCGGGATCATCTACTTCACCTGGACGCACAACACCCGGGACCCGCGGCAGATCGCCGAGCTGTCGAACGGGATCCAGCGGGCCTCGCTGGAGCAGCCGCGCGGCCTCCCCGTCCTCATCGCCACCGACCAGGAGCACGGCGCCGTCTGCCGGATCGGCAAGCCGGCCACGCTCTTCCCGGGCGCCATGGCCATGGGGGCGGGCGGTTCCACGGCCGACGCCCGCACCCTCGGCCGTATCTCCGGCGCGGAGCTGCGGGCGATGGGCGTCCGGCAGGACTACTCCCCCGACGCCGACGTGAACGTGAACCCGGCCAACCCGATCATCGGCGTACGGTCCTTCGGGGCCGGCCCGGACGCGGTCGGGGCGCTGGTCGCCGCCGAGGTGCGGGGGTACCAGGAGGCGGGGGTGGCGGCCACCGCCAAGCACTTCCCGGGGCACGGCGACACCGCCGTCGACAGCCACACAGGCTTCCCGGTGATCACGCACAGCCGGGAGCTGTGGGAGAAGCTGGACGCGGTCCCGTTCCGGGCGGCGATCGAGGCCGGCATCGACTCGATCATGACCGCGCACATCCAGTTCCCGGCCCTGGACGGCTCCGGCGACCCGGCCACCCTCTCGCACCCCGTCCTCACCGGCATCCTCCGCGACGAACTCGGCTACGACGGGGTCGTGGTCACCGACTCCCTGGGCATGGAGGGGGTCCGCACGAAGTACGGCGACGACCGGGTGCCGGTGCTCGCCCTGAAGGCCGGAGTCGACCAGCTCCTCAACCCGCCCACCCTGGACGTCGCCTGGAACGCCGTCCTGAAGGCCGTGCAGGACGGCGAGCTGACCGAGTCCCGGCTGGACCAGTCGATCCTGCGGATCCTGCGGCTGAAGTCCCGGCTGGGGCTGCTCGACCGGCCGTACGTCAACGCGAAGGACGCCGGCCGGGTGGTCGGCACGGCGAAGCACCTCGCCGCCGCCGACCGCATCGCCGAACGCACCACCACCCTGCTGGTCAACGAGGGCGGCCTGCTCCCGCTGTCCCGCCGCACGCACGGCAAGGTGCTGGTCGTCGGCGCCGACCCGGACTCGCCGTCCGGTACGACGGGCCCGCCGACCGGCGTGCTCGCCGCCGCCCTCACCGAACTGGGCTTCACGGCGACCGCGTTGTCCACGGGGACCAACCCCTCCGCCGCCGACGTCGACAAGGCGCTCGCGGCGGCGCGGGAGGCGGACGCGGTGGTCGTGGGGACGTACAACGTGACGGCGGGCAGCGGGCAGCAGCAGCTGGTGGAACGGCTGGTCGCGACCGGCCGCCCGGTGGTGGCGGTGGCGGTGCGCAATCCGTACGATGTCGCCCAACTCCCCTCCGTGCGGGCCTGCTTGGCGGCCTACTCGTGGACCGACGTCGAACTGCGGGCCGCAGCGCGGGTGATCGCGGGCACGGTGGCACCGCGGGGCGCTCTGCCGGTGCCGGTGCAGCGGGCGGACGATCCGGCACAGGTGCTGTATCCGATCGGCCACGGGCTGACGTACTAGACGTACGCCATCGAACCGGGCGTAACGCCCCCAACGGGCGGAAAGCCTCCCGTACAGCTGACGCGGACCGTGATCGCGGGCCACGCTGGCAGGGGGGTCGGTATGCGGAGCAGACGTTGTGCGGGGGTTCTGGTGGCGGTGGCCGTCGTGCTGCTGCCGGCCGGTTGCCGAACGTCGTCGTCCGAGGCGCCGGCGGGCAGCGCGCGGTCGACGGCGAGCCCGGCGCCGTCGGGGTACGGCACGCAGTTCCTCGCGGTCGACGAGTGCAGCTCGTTCGGGACCGCCGGCTTCACCGAGGTGCCCTGCACCAGTGAACGGGCGGCCGCCCGGGTGATCGCCCGGTACGACGGCACCGTCGCCGACGGTCCGCCGTGCCCGGCCACCACCGACTTCGTGCTGCACATCGGCGCCCAGCGCACGGGGGGCGACGAGGACGGCGACGGAACGATCCCGCAGGGCTACGCCTGCATGCGCAACCTGGAACCGCCGCACCCCGGCGACCCGGGCGGAGGCGGCGGGCCGCGCACCATCGTCGGCGACTGCGTCTACGGCTCGGGCCGCGGCCAGGTCCGCGAGACCGCCTGCGACGGCTCGGGGAAACGGAAGCCGCAGTACCGGGTGGTGCGCGCGGTGACCTCGCGGGACGCCTGCCCGGCGTCCACCGCCCTGTACGTCCAGCTGGGCGGGGAGCACCCGGTGGGCTGTGCCCGGCGGTTGTGAACCGGGGCGTCCAGGGCACGTGCCAGGAAGTCGGCGGGCGTCGCGGTCATCCCGGGGACACTGCTCCCCTCACCACGACTCGGCCTGCCGGAACAGCGCGATCACCTCGGCGAAGAACCAGACGCAGAACACCAGACACGCACCCCACAGCCCCCACAGAACCCAGCGGACCCCGCGTCGTACCCGCACCGGCGGATCCTCCCCCTCCGTACCTGTCGGCCTGTCTGCATCAGAAGGCGCGGTCCGGGACCGCACCCTCAGCAGAGGATCCATCCGGAGCTCACCGAGCTCCGCCCCACCGTGCCCCGCACCCACACGCAGCGGTGGCCCGCGTGGACCGTGACCGGGCCCGCGCGGTGGCTGTACTTGCCCTTGTCGACGACCGGGCGGTTGCCGCGGGCCTGGACGCTGACGGACATCATCCGCCTGCCGCCGGAGGTCTTGGGCAGGGTGATCGCGCAGACGTAGCCGCCCTGCCGGTAGACGTGCACGATGCCGGTGGCGAAGGGCAGGGTCCGCACCTCGCGTCCGGCACAGTTCGCGGCCGCCACGGCCTGGGCCTCGGCCGGTGCCACCAGCGCGAGCGCCCCGGAGGCGGCCAGCACGGCCACACCGAGCGCGAGCCGCCGGCGTATCGCACCACTGTCCACAGTCGTCCCCTCCCGTACCGCAGCTGTGCACCAGCCATGACCGTACTGATGTACGGACGCCCGACGTATGTCGGATGGTTGCACGGCCGTCAGGGAGGCGAGCTCAGCGGGGTGGGTTCCCCGGGCGGGGGCCGTCAGGGGCCCGGGGAACGATCGAGGTCAGCGGGCCGCGCCCACCGGCTCCTCCGGTTCCTCGGGCTGGCCGATGAAGGTGCGCCACAGCTCGGCGTACCGGCCGTCGCGGGCCAGCAGTTCGTCGTGGGTGCCGTCCTCGGCGACCCGGCCGTGGTCCATGACCACCACCCGGTCGGCGCGGGCCGCGGTGGTCAGCCGGTGGGCGACCACGAGGGTCGTACGACGGCCCGTGAGGCGGTCGGTGGCCATGTTGACCTGGGCCTCGGTCGCCAGGTCCAGGGCCGCCGTCGCCTCGTCGAGGAGCAGCACGTCGGGGTCGACCAGCTCGGCGCGGGCGAGGGCGATCAGCTGGCGCTGGCCCGCGGACAGGTTGCGGCCGCGCTCGGCCACCTCGTGGAGGTAGCCGCCGTCGAGGGTGGCGATCATCTCGTGGGCGCCGACCGCGCGGGCCGCCGCCTCCACCTGGGCGTCGGTCGCGTCCGGGCGGCCGTAGGCGATGGCGTCCCGGACGGTCCCGGGGAAGAGGTACGCCTCCTGCGGGACGACCCCGAGGCGATGGCGGTACGAGGTCAGGTCCAGGTCGCGCAGGTCCGTGCCGTCGACCGTCACCCGGCCGCCCGTCGGGTCGTAGAACCGCGCGACCAGCTTGACGAGGGTCGACTTGCCGGCGCCGGTCTCGCCGACGAAGGCGACGGTCTGCCCGGCGGGGATGGTCAGGTCGATGCCGCTCAGGGCTGCGTCGCCCTCGTCGGCGGCACCGTACGCGAAGTGCACGTTCTCGAAGGCGATGTCGCCGTGCAGGGAACCGACCTCGCGCGGCCTCTCCGCCGCCTGCGTGGACGTCGGCTCGCGCAGGAGTTCCTGGATGCGGCCGAGGGAGACGGTCGCCTGCTGGTAGCCGTCGAAGACCTGGGAGAGCTGCTGGACGGGGGCGAAGAACAGGTCGATGTAGAGCAGGTAGGCGACCAGCGCGCCGGTGGTGAGGGTCGCCGCCTCCACCCGGTGGGCGCCCGACATCAGCACGCTGGCCGCGGCCACCGACGACAGCAGCTGGACGAACGGGAAGTAGACCGATATCAGCCACTGGCCCCGGATACGGGCCTTGCGGTAGCTCTCGCTGCGTTCGGTGAAGCGGCGGCCGCTGTCCCGCTCGCGCCGGAAGGCCTGCACGATCCGCAGCCCCGAGACCGACTCCTGGAGGTCGGCGTTGACCACCGACACGCGCTCACGGGCGAGTTCGTACGCCTTCACGCTGGCCCGGCGGAAGAAGAAGGTCGCGACGATCAGCGGCGGCAGGGTGGTGAAGACGACGAGCGCGAGCTGTACGTCGATCACCAGCAGGGCGACCATGATGCCGAAGAAGGTGACGACGGAGACGAACGCGGTGACCAGGCCCGTCTGGAGGAAGGTGGACAGCGCGTCCACGTCCGTCGTCATCCTCGTCATGATCCGGCCGGTCAGCTCCCGCTCGTAGTAGTCGAGTCCGAGCCGCTGGAGCTGGGCGAAGATCTTCAGGCGGAGCGAGTAGAGGACCCGTTCGCCGGTACGGCCGGTCATCCGGGTCTCGCCCGTCTGGGCCGCCCACTGGACGAGCACCGCGAACAGGCCGAGCAGCGCGGCCGCCCAGACCGCGCCGACCGCCATCCTGCTGACGCCCTGGTCGATGCCGTGCCGGATCAGGATCGGCAGGAGCAGGCCCATGCCGGCGTCCACGGCGACCAGTGCGAGGCTGACGAGCAGGGGCGCGCCGAAGCCGCGCAGCAGGCGGCGCAGGCCGTAGGAGTCCTCGGGGCGTACGGCGCCGGCCTCGTCGACGTCGGGGACGTCGGTCGCCGGGGGCAGCGCCTCGACCTGGGCGAGGAGCTCGGGGGTGGCCGGGGTGCCGGCGAGGGCGAGGTCCCGGGGCGTGCGGTCGCCGGTCCACAGCCGCGGGGTCACACCGCGCTCGGCGTCGAACTCGGCGTCCAGCTCGTCCCGTACCGACGTGTCCTCGCGTGAGACGGCCGGGAGGGTGTGCCCCGGGGAGACCCCGCCCAGCTCGTCGGGGTCGGTCAGGAGCCTGCGGTACAGGGCGGACCGCTGCTGGAGCTCCTCGTCGGTGCCGATGTCGGCGAGCCGGCCGCCGTCGAGGACGGCGATGCGGTCGGCGAGGTTGAGGGTGGAGCGGCGGTGCGCGATGAGCAGGGTGGTGCGGCCCCGCATCACGTGCGCGAGAGCCTCGTGGATCTCGTGCTCCACGCGGGCGTCGACGGCCGAGGTGGCGTCGTCGAGGACGAGCAGACGCGGGTCGGTGAGCAGGGCGCGGGCGAGGGCGATGCGCTGGCGCTGGCCGCCGGAGAGGGTGAGGCCCTGCTCGCCGACCTTGGTGTCGTAGCCGTCGGGCAGCTCGGCGATGAACCGGTCGGCCTGGGCGGCGCGGGCGGCGGCGAAGATCTCGTCCTCGGTCGCGTCGGGACGGCCGTACGCGATGTTGTTGCGGACCGTGTCGGAGAAGAGGAACGAGTCCTCCGGAACCAGGCCGATCGCGGCCCGGAGCGAGTCGTGGGTCAGCTCGCGGACGTCGTGGCCGCCGACCAGGACGGCGCCGTGGGTGACGTCGTAGAAGCGGGGCAGGAGGAGGGAGACCGTGGACTTGCCGGAGCCGGAGGAGCCGACGACGGCGAGGGTCTCGCCCGGCCGTATCTCGAAGCTGAGCCCCTGGAGGACCGGGCGCTCATGGTCGTACCCGAACGCCACGTCGTCGAACTCGACGGTCGCGGGCGCGTCGGCCGGAAGGGTCTTCGTGCCCTCCTGCATGGTCGGCCGGGTGTCGATCAGCTCCAGGACGCGCTCGGTACCGGCGCGGGCCTGCTGGCCGACGGTGAGGACCACGGCGAGCATCCGGACCGGCCCGACCAGCTGGGCGAGGTAGGAGGAGAAGGCGACGAAGGTGCCGAGGGTGATGTGACCGCGGACGGCGAGCCAGCCGCCGAGCGCCAGCATGGCGACCTGGCCGAGGGCCGGGACGGCCTGCAGGGCCGGGGTGAACCTGCTGTTCAGCCGTATCGTGCGCAGCCGCCCCGCGAACAGCTTCCGCCCGACCTCCTTGAGCTTCCCGGTCTCCTGCTCCTCCTGCCCGAACCCCTTCACCACGCGAACGCCGCTCACCGCGCCGTCGACCACACCGGCGACGGCGGCGGCCTGGGCCTGGGCGTACCAGGTGGCGGGGTGGAGCTTGCTGCGGCTGCGCTTGGCGATCCAGTACAGGGCCGGGGCGACGGCGAGGGCGACCAGGGTGAGCGGCGGTGACAGCCAGGCCATGATCGCGAGGGAGATCAGGAAGAGGAGGATGTTGCCGATGGTCATCGGCAGCATGAAGAGAAGCCCCTGAATGAGCTGGATATCGCTGGTGGCGCGCCCCACCACCTGGCCCGTGGACAGCTCGTCCTGCCGCCGTCCGTCGAGCCGGGTGAGGGTGTCGTACATCTCGGTCCGCAGGTCGTGCTGGACGTCGAGGGCGAGCCGGCCGCCGTAGTAGCGGCGGACGAAGGTGGCCGCGTAGACGAGGACGGCGGCGCCGATCAGGGCACCGGCCCAGGGCCCCATGGACCGGCTGTGATCACCGATCACGTCGTCGATGATCACCTTGGTGATCAGGGGTACGACGGCCAGCACCGCCATGCCGGCCAGCGAGGAGCCGAGCGCGAGCACGACGTCCCCGGGATGCCGCCAGGCGTACCCCGCCAGCCTGCGCGCCCAGCCGCCCTGCCGCTGCTCCCCCTGTTGCGCTGCCACGCGGGTGCCCTTCGTTCGCCCTGCTCTTCCGCAGCTCACAACACGGAACGAAGCGGATTTCATCCCTCCGCAACAAAACTCGGGCGGCGGGCAGGACACCGGCAGGGGATCTACTGGTCGGCGCTGAGCACACCGCCGGCCCTGAGCACGATGTACACGCCGCCGGCGTCGAGCCCGGCGTCGCGCTGGTTCGCCTCTCGGGTTCTGTCCGCATTCGGTGACAGGGAACGGCCGTCTCCGTTCGCGGAATCCCGGCGCAGGCACCAGGATGCGTGCTCAGGGGAGCGTGGTGGTGCCGACCACCGCAGGAGGTCCGCATGGCGAGGTTGCTGTCCGTCAACGTGGGAATGCCCAAGGACGTCTCCTGGCAGGGGCGGACCGTCCGCACCGGAGCCTGGAAGTCGCCCGTGCCCGGCCGCCGCATGGTGCGGCGGCTGAACGTCGAGGGGGACGGCCAGGGCGACCTGGCCGGGCACGGCGGCGAGATCCGGGCCGTCCTCGTCTACCAGCTGGAGTCCTACCGGTACTGGCGCGAGCAGCTCGGCCGGGACGACCTGGCCTTCGGGATGTTCGGGGAGAACTTCACCGTCGAGGGCCTGCCCGACGACGAGGTGTGCATCGGCGACCGCTACCGCATCGGCGAGGCCGAGTTCGAGGTGACCCAGCCGCGCGTCACCTGCTACCGCGTCGGCATGCGCCTGGGCGAACCCGCCATGGCCTCGCTCCTGGTCGCCCACCACCGTCCGGGCTTCTACCTGCGGGTGATCACCGAGGGCCGGGTCCAGGCCGGTGACCTGATCACCCTCACCCGCCGGGGCCCGGGAGAACTCAGCGTCGCCGACACCGACGCGCTGCTCTACCTGCCCGACCGCGACCCCGCGAAGCTGCGCACCGCCCTGCGCGTCCCCGCCCTCAGCCCCGGCTGGCGGCAGTCCTTCCGCGAACTCGCCGCCGCCGGGCCGTCCGGTCCCGAGCCGGGACCGTCCGGCTTCAGACCCATGCGCGTGGCCCGCATCGTCCCCGAGACCGCCGACGTCTCCTCCGTCCACCTCGCCACCACCGACGGCACCCCGCCGCCCGCGGCCCGCCCCGGCCAGTACCTCTCCCTGCGCCTCGCCGTCGACGGCGCCGCCCGCACCGTACGCAGCTACTCCCTGTCCTGCGCGCCAGCCGCCGGCGCCTACCGCATCAGCGTCAAGCACGAGCCCCACGGCGAGGTCAGCGGCTACATCCACACCCGGCTCCGCACCGGGGACCTCGTGGACGTCGCCGGCCCGCGCGGCACGTTCGTGCTCGAAGAGGGCACCGGTCCGGTCGTCCTCCTCTCGGCGGGCATCGGTGTCACGCCGGTGCTCGCCATGCTCCACCGCCTGGCAGCCGTACGGGACCCACGCCCCGTCTGGTGGATCCACACCGCCCACGACCGCGCCCACCACGCCTTCGCGGACGAGGCCCACGCCCTCCTCGCGCGGCTCCCCCACGCCCGCGAGCACATCCACTACACCTCGGAGACACCGCCGCCCGGCGACGACCGCGTCACCCGGGGCCGCCCGACCGCCGCCTCGCTCACCGCCCTGGGCATCCCCGCCGACGCCGACGCCTACCTCTGCGGCCCGACCGCCTTCATGGACGACCTCTCCGGTCACCTGCGCGAGCTCGGCCTGCGTCCCGAGCGGATCCGCACCGAGCGGTTCGGCGCGCTCGCCGCCGTCAACCCCGGCGTCACCCCCACCACCCCGGTACGCCCGCACCAGCCGGCCGGCCCCCCGGGCACCGGCCCCCTCGTCACCTTCGCCCGCAGCGGCGTCACCACTCCGTGGTCCCCCGCCCGCGCCTCACTCCTCGAACTCGCCGAGGCCTGCGACATCCCCACCCGCTGGTCCTGCCGCACCGGCGTCTGCCACACCTGCGTCACCCCGCTGCTGACAGGCGACGTCACCTACACCACCCCGCCCCTCGAACTCCCCGACCCCGGCACGGTCCTGGTCTGCTGCACCACACCGGCCGACGAGGTCGTCCTCGATCTCTAGGGGGTGGCCTTTACGGCCGCGACGAACGGGAGCCATGCGGCCGACGTGAAGATCACGGCGGGGCCGTATACGCCCCGACCGTCCACCACATCGGACACCAGCCCGCGGTCGACCCGATCGGCGTGTACGGGATCGTGCATGGGTTCGTGCGGCATGCTCGCGAAGGACGCGAGGGTCACCCGGTGAGCGTTCCTCGCCTGCTCCCCTGGGCGGGTCCCGAGGGCAAACCCTGTTTCCCGGTCACGGGCGGAGACGGCTGTCTCTCCCGGGCCGCCGACGCCGTCGACTCCGTGCAGCTGAGGATGGCCGCCGCACTCCTCGACCACTCGGCCGCCCTGCTCGAAGGGCGGCAGGTCACGAAGGCCGAACTCCGTTCCCTGGTGGCCCGGATGAGAGAGGCGCTGACCGACGTGCCGCGGATCGCCGAGAGCCGACGGCTGCAGCACGGCGGCGTGTGTCAGGGTGGCGCACATGGACTGGCAGTTCGAGAGCCCGGAGCTCTGGGCGTTCCTGGAGTCGCTGCACCCCGGTGAGGTCCTGTCCGGGACCGTCGCGGCGATCGAGCGGTTCGGGGTCTTCGTGGCCCTCGACGACGGGCCCGCCCATCCCCTGTTTCCCGGCGTCGGGTTCATCACGATCCCCGAACTGTCCTGGCGGCACATCGACGCCGTCACCGATGTCGTCGAGGTCGGGCAGCGCGTCGCATGCGAGTTCCTGCAGTTCGACACCTACAACGCCGAGGCCAGACTGTCCCTGCGCGCGCTGCGACCCGACCCCTTCCAGACGTTCGCCGACCGCACGGAGGTCGGCCAGGTGCTGCGCGGAACGGTCGAAAAGGTGCTCCCCTTCGGGGCCTTCGTCGGCGTCGGGGACGGCATCTCCGGGCTGGTGCCCTTCAGGGAGCTCAACGGCAGGCCTGCGGCCGGCACACCGGAGGCGTTCCGGACCGGCGCCGAGATGTCCGTCGTCGTCACGGAGATCGAACTGCCGCGGCGCAGGGTGTTCCTCGCCATGCCGGAGCCGGGGGCGTTCGGGGCTCCCTGAGCGCCTCGTGAGTGCGGAGGTCCGGGGCGGCACGAGCCGACTAGGAATCCGACTGACCGGACACGTCCTGGTGCCCGACGGTGATCGCCCACCGCACGCCCGCCGACGCCGTCACCCGCACCGTGCCCGGCGTGTGGGGGCGCGCCACACCGCCGTTCATGTTCATCTCGTTGCCGATGGTGCTGACCTGGCCGGCGACACAGGCGAACGGGAAGCTGACGCCCAGCGGTTCGACGGTGACGGTCAGCTCGCCCTTGCCCTCGCAGTTCACCAGGACGGTCAGGCTGCCGCTGCCGACGCCGCCCTTGATCTCCATCTCCCGGCTCCCGGTGGCGTTCGCCGCCTGGGCGACGACCTCGCCGTCGGTGAACACCGGCGCCTTGGTGACGGAGTCGTACACGTCGGAGGCCGGTGTCCCCGTGGCGGGAGCGGGCGACGAGGTCGCGGGGGCGTGTGACGAGGTCGCGGGGGCGGGCGCGGCGTGACCGGAGCCGCCGTCGCACCCGGCGGCCAACAGCACGACCGCGGCCGCGGATATCGCCGTGGCCGGCGCACTCGGGTATCTCATGGGCCCCATAGTCGGGCACGGTGGGGACGGCGCGGCGCCCGGCCCAGGTGACGGTTCCTTAAAGCCCCGACCGTTCGTACAACCATTCGCGCGAATCCGTGTGTCAACGAGGGTATGACTCACAGACGAAGGAGCGGGCTGGTCGCCACCGCGCTCGGCACCGGGTTTCTCATAGCCGGCGTGGCCGTCGCCGCGCCCGCCTCGGCCGCCGCGCCCGCCGTCAGTTGCACGTCCGCCAAGGCGGCCCTCGCCACGAAGCTGAAGAGGGACATCACCACGGCCATCGCGAACCGCAAGGGGACGATCGCCGTCGGCCTGTACGACCGTTCGACGAAGACGACCTGCACCCTCCGCTCCACCACCCACTACGACTCGGCCAGCACGGTCAAGGTGACCGTGCTCGCCACGCTGCTGTGGGACGCGAAGAAGCACAACCGGTATCTGACCACCACCGAGCAGACGCTCGCCAAGGCCATGATCACCAAGTCGGACAACGACGCGACCACCAGGCTGTGGAAGCAGCTCGGCCTGACGAAGATCAAGGGCTTCCTGAGCGCCGCCGGGATGACGCAGACCACCCCGGGCGCCAACGGCTACTGGGGCCTGACCCAGATCGACGTGCACGACGAGCAGAAGCTGCTCGCGCTCGTCACCGCCAAGAACACCGTGCTCAGCGACAATGCGCGTGCCTACATCCTGAAGCTGATGGGGCAGGTCATCTCGTCCCAGCGGTGGGGCACGCCGTACGGCGCCCCGTCCGGTGTCTCCGTGCACGTCAAGAACGGCTGGCTGCAGCGCGCCACGCACGGCTGGCGGGTGCACAGCCTCGGTACGTTCACCGGCGGCGGCCACGACTACCAGATGACCGTGCTGACCCAGGACAACAGCACCATGAGCTACGGCATCAACACCATCCAGGCCGTCGCGAAGGTCGTCCACAAGGACCTCGCGGCCTCCTGAGGCGGGAGGGCGGTTCGCATACCGAAGTGCGGTCCAGGCGGCCGGAAATCGACCCTTCCCTTCATGGGGCGGTCTCCACCCCGTCACCGATCCCGCCTACGGTGACCGCCATGCGCCTGCGAACCGTACTCGCCACCGTCACCGCCGGCCTGGCGGCGGCCACCTGCCTGTCCGCCGCCGGGTCCGCCAACGCCGTCGCGACCGGCACCGACGCGGCCAACACGGCCGCCACTCACGCCTGTTCGTCGTCGGTCTCCCTCGACGGCTTCTCCGACGCCCTCGACAAGACGACCTTCGGCGGCTATTTCGTCGGCAACCTCTCCGCGCTCGCCGTGGACAAGGACGGCTCCCTGGCCGCCCTCGCCGACCGGTCCTACCTCTTCGACCTGGACGCGAGGACCCTCGCGCCGAAGAAGGTCGTCGGGCTCGCCGACGAGAACGGCGCCGCGCTCGACTCCGAGGGCCTGGTCGTGGACCGGGACGGCACCCGCCTGATCACCTCCGAGACCGAGCCGTCCATCCGCCGCTACTCGGCGGACGGCAGGATCCTCGACCGCCTCCCCGTGCCGTCCTCGCTGCTCGTCTCCCCGGCCGGGCGGGCCACCACCAACCAGACCTTCGAGGGGCTGACGCTCCTCAACGGCGGCCGCACCCTGCTGGCCTCCATGGAGTACGCGATCTCCGGCGACACCGCCGGGACCGTCCGCTTCCAGACCTGGCAGCGCACCAAGGGCGACCACTTCAAGCTGTCGGCCCAGTACGCCTACCGCACCGACGACCCGATCCTCGGCGTCCCCGAGGTCCAGGCGCTCCCCGACGGCCGTCTCCTGGTCCTGGAGCGCGGCTTCACCTCCGGCGTCGGCAACACCGTCCGTCTCTACCTCGCCGACCCGCGGCACGCCACGGACACCAGCGGCATCGAGAACCTCACCGGGCAGGCCGGCGTACGGCCGATCAAGAAGACCCTGCTCACGGACATCGCGAGCTGCCCCTCACTGGGTGCCACGGCCAAGCAGCCGCAGCCCAACCCGCTCCTCGACAACATCGAGGGCATGGTCGTCACCGGCCGCGAGAAGGGCGCGTACAAGGTCCTCCTGGTCAGCGACGACAACCAGAACGCCGCCCAGACGACGCGGTTCTACCGGCTGTCGGTCCGCGTGCGCTGACACCGCGGTACTGCGGTACTGCGGTACTGCGGTACTGCGGTACTGCGGTACTGCGGTACTGCGGTACTGCGGTACTGCGGTACTGCGGTACTGCGGTACTGCGGCAAAGCAGTCACGGAGGGCGGTCGTACCGGCCGCCCTCTTACCGACATCTCACCCACCCACAGCCTGCACCCAGGATCGGCACAGCCCTCGCCCATCGGCCGCCCCCATGGTGGCGTGGTGACATCTGCCACCGATCCCACCCCCCATCCGCCCGTGTCCCCCGACTGGGGCCCGCCCACGGGGACCCCCGCGCCGGCCCCCGCGGCTCCCCTGCCGGACAAGGCACCGCGCTGGTCGCTCCCCGCGCTGATCGCGATCCTGGTCCTGGCGGCGGTGCTCTATTCCTGGAACCTCTCCGGTTCCGACATGAACACCTTCTACAGCGGCGCCATCTGGGCCGGTACGAAGAGCTGGAAGGCCTGGTTCTTCGGCTCGCTGGACCCCGGCAACTTCCTGACCGTCGACAAACCGCCGTTCGCGCTCATGGTCATGGGCCTGTCCTGCCGCGTCTTCGGCTTCGGCACCTGGCAGATGATGGCGCCCGAGGTCGTGGTCGCGCTCGCCACGATCTGGATCCTGCACTCCACCGTGAAGCGGGTGTGGGGGCACGGGGCGGCGACCGTCGCCGCGCTGGTGCTGGCGCTGACCCCGATCACCGTCGCCATCAACCGCGACAACAACCCGGACACCATCCTCGTCTTCCTGATGGTGTCGGGTGCGGCGCTCGCCTTCCGGGCCACCCGTGACGAGAGGCTGCTGCCGCTGCTCGGTTCGGCGGCCTGCTTCGGTCTCGCCTTCAACACCAAGCTGCTCGCGGGCTGGATCGCGCTCCCGGCCGTCTTCGCGCTCTACCTCTACGCGTCGAAGGCCACCTGGGCGAAGCGCGCCGTCAACCTGGCCCTTGCGGCGGTCGTGCTGGCCGTCTCCAGCTTCTGGTGGGCGGTCGCCGTCTCCCTGGTCCCGGCCTCCGACCGGCCCTACATCGGCGGCTCCACGGACGGCTCCGCCTGGGACCTGATCATGGGGTACGACGGTCTCGGCCGCGTCTTCGGCGGCGAGGGCAACGGCGGGGGCGGCGGAGGCGGAGGCGGCTTCTCCGGCTCCGCGGGCCTCGGCCGGATGTTCAACGACATCCTCGGCGGCCAGATCTCCTGGCTGCTCCCCTTCGCGGGGATCGCGCTGGTCGGCGGCCTGGTACTGTGCGGCCGCGCCCCGCGCACGGACCTGAGGCGGATGGCGCTGGTCCTGTGGGGTGGCTGGACCCTCCTGCACTACGGGATCTTCGCGACCGCGCAGGGCACCATGCACCCCTACTACACGACCGCGCTCGCCCCCGGCATCGCGGTGCTGTGCGGCGGCGGTGGGGCGATGCTGCTGCAGGCGTTCCGCACCGACAAGCGGTGGATCTGGGTCCTCCCGGCCGCCTTCGGTATCACCGGCATCTGGGCGATCGTGCTGCTGCGCCGCGCCTCGGGCTGGAACACCTGGCTGTGGCCGACGATCGGCGTGCTGACCGTGGCCGGCATCGTGGGCATGATCCTCTTCCTCCCCCACTCTCGGCTTCGCTCGAGCGGGGGGACCCCCATCGGCAACAGGTCCCGGCTGCTGGCGGCCTCGCTGACGGCGGCCGTGGTCGCGGCGCTCGCGGGTCCGACGGCGTACGCGGTGACCCTGCCGTTCGGCAGCGGCAGCGGCGGCGGCATGCGCGGCGGTACGAACCCGACCGCGGGCCCCTCGACGGGCTCCGGTTTCGGCGGCGGGCCGGGCGGCGGCAACCGGGGCGGTTTCGCGGGCGGCGGCGAGATGCCGGGCGGCACGCAGCAGGGCGGTGGCCAGAACGACCAGGCCGGCGGCGAGATGGGCGGCGGCTTCCCGGGCGGTGGCACGAACGGTGGCACGAACGGCGGCTTCCCCGGCGGCGGCAACGGGCAGATGACGCCCGGCGGCGGCACCGGCGAACTCCCGAGCGGCGGCACCGGCAACGGCGAACTTCCCGGCGGCGACGGGGAGATGCCCGGTGGGAACACCGGTACCGGCGGCACACGCGGCGGCTTCGGCGGCGGCATGGGCGGTGGCGGCGGCATGGGCGGCAGCGTGAGCAGCGACCTGATCGCCTACCTGGAGAAGCACAAGGACGGCGCCACCTGGCTGCTCGCGGTCTCCAACTCCCAGTCCGCGGCCCAGATCGAGCTGAGCTCGGACGAACCCGTCATCTCCATGTGGGGCTTCACCGGCCAGGACAAGGCGATGACCGTCGCCAAGCTGAAGGAACTGGTGAAGGCGGGCAAGCTGCACTACATCCAGCTCGGCGGCGGCTTCGGCGGCGGCATGGGCGGCGGCACCGACAACCTCAGCTCCCAGGTGACCGCCTGGGTGGAGAAGAACGGCACCGCGGTGAAGGAGAGCGCGTACAGCAAGACCACGACGAGCGGCTCGACGTCGAACTCGAAGTCCTCCGGCTCCTCCTCGTCCTCGTCCTCCTCCTCGCAGAGCACCACCTCCACGCTCTACCGGCTGGACCCGTCGGACGTCAGCTGACGCAGCGGCAGCGCCGAGGCCCCCGACCGCGCGGTCGGGGGCCTCTTTTTACGTCCCGTTCACCTACCGGTCCTCATGTTCATGTCACCCTCCTTCTTGCCGCCTCGTCAACCCGCGTAGATGGGAAACTCTTTATGCTGGCGACTCACATCCGGCGCTGGAAGTCGGTGGCCCTGACGACCGCCGCCGTCCTGGTGGGCCTCACCGCCCCCGCGCTGACGGCGACTCCGGCCGCCGCAACGACCACCGCGTACGACTCGACGTACTACAAGAACGCGATCGGCAAGACGGGTACGAGCCTCAAGTCGTCCCTGCACACGATCATCAGCGCGAACGTCACGAAGCTGTCGTACTCGGCCCTGTGGGACGCCCTGAAGAAGACCGACCAGGACCCGAACAACAGCAACAACGTGATCCTGCTGTACTCGGGCATCTCGCGCAGCAAGTCCCTCAACGGCGGTGACAGCGGCGACTGGAACCGCGAGCACGTCTGGGCGATCTCGCACGGCGACCTCACCACGTCCACCGGCCCCGGCACGGACCTGCACCACATCCGGCCCGAGGACGTGGCGGTCAACGGCAAGCGCGGCAACCTCGACTTCGACGAGGGCGGCTCCACCTTCACCAACAGCGGTGGCAGCAAGGTCGACTCGGACTCCTTCGAGCCGCGCGACGCGGTCAAGGGCGACGTGGCCCGCATGATCCTCTACATGGCCGTCCGCTACGAGGGCGACGACGGGTTCGCGAACCTGGAGCCCGACGACAAGGTCAACAACGGCTCCAACCCGTACATCGGCAAGCTGTCCGTGCTCAAGCAGTGGAACGACGAGGACCCGCCGGACTCCTTCGAGGAGAACCGCAACGACGTCATCTACACCACCTACCAGCACAACCGGAACCCGTTCATCGACCACCCGGAGTGGGTCGACGCGATCTGGTGAGCGTTCTCGGGGCCAGTCCATGAAGTCGATCTTGGACTCGGGCGTGTCCCGGTGATCGCACCCGAGCATGGGGAGGCCCCGGCAGTCCCGCCGGGGCCTCCCAACTCCCCTTTCCGGAGAGTCCCGTGAAGCTGCGCACCTGGTCCCTCGCCCTGACCGTAGTTCCCCGCGCCCCTTCGGGGCGCTGGACCGGCTCAGTCCGCCAGGTGCGTCGGCGCGAACATCCGCAGCAGGGCCGGGAGTACGACCACCGAGGGGCCGGGCTCGGCCAGTGCCTTCGCCAGGTCCGTCTCCAGGGTCTCCGGGGACGTGCGGACCCCGGGGACGCCGAAGGACTCGGCGAGGGCCACGTAGTCGGGGCGGGTCAGTTCCGTCGCCGTGGGCTCGCCGAACGCGCCGGTCATGTACTCGCGGAGGATGCCGTAGCCGCCGTCGTCGACGATCAGCCAGGTGACCGGGAGGTCGTGCTGGCGTGCCGTCGCCAGTTCGGCGATGGAGTAGAGGGCGCCGCCGTCGCCCGAGACCGCGAGCACCGGGCGGGTCGGGTCGGCGGCGGCCGCGCCGAGGGCCGCCGGGAAGCCGTAGCCGAGGCCGCCGGCGCCCTGGGCGGAGTGCATGAGGTTCGGGGCCTGGGCGTCGAACGCCGACCAGGCCCAGTACGCCAGGATCGTCATGTCCCAGAAGGACGGGGAGCCGGCGGGGAGCGCGCGGCGGACGGACGCCAGCACGTCCTGTTCCAGGGTGAGTTCCTGGGCGGCGATGCGATCCGAGACCCGGGACAGCAGCTCGCGTACCCGGTCGGCCGCCGTGTCGTCGGCGCGCGGGGTCACCGTCTCCAGCAGCGCCTGGAGCGCGAGCCGCGCGTCCGCGTGGATGCCGAGGGCCGGGTGGTTGGACTCCAGTTTGCCGAGGTCCGCCTCGATCTGGATCACCCGGCCGCGCGGCTTGAACGTGTAGTAGTTGGAGGAGAGTTCGCCGAGGCCCGAGCCGACGACGAGAACGACGTCGGCGTCCTCCAGGAAGTCGGTGGTGTGGCGGTCCTCCAGCCAGGACTGGAGGGACAGGGGGTGGTGCCAGGGGAAGGCGCCCTTGCCGCCGAAGGTGGTGACGACCGGGGCGTTCAGCTTCTCGGCCAGCTGCCTCAGCTTGCCGGCGGCGTCCGCCCGTACCACTCCGCCGCCCGCGATGACCGCCGGGCGGGCCGCGCGCGACAGCAGGTCGGCGGCCACCGCCGTCAGTTCGGGGCGCGGGGGGAGTTCGTCGGGGGTCGCGTCGACCGCCGTCACCACGGGCAGCGCGGTCTCCGCGAGGAGCACGTCCTGCGGGATCTCCACCCAGACCGGGCCGTGCGGAGCGGTCAGCGCCGACTTCCAGGCGGCCGCGAGCGCGGAGGGGATCTGCGACTGGGTGCGGACGGTGTGGACCGACTTCACCACGCCCCGGAAGGAGGCCGCCTGGTCCGGGAGTTCGTGCAGGTAGCCGTGGCGGCCGCCGCCCAGGCCCGCGGTGGGGATCTGGCTGCTGATCGCGAGGACGGGCGCGGAGGCGGCGGCCGCCTCGTGCAGCGCGGCCAGCGAGGTCAGCGCGCCGGGGCCGGTGGAGAGGAGCAGCGGGGCCGCCTCGCCGGTGATCCTGCCGTACGCGTCCGCCGCGAAGCCCGCGTTGTTCTCCACCCGCAGGCCGACATAGCGCAGGGAGGAGCGGCGCAGGGCGTCGAACATGCCGAGGGCGTGCTGGCCGGGCAGCCCGAAGACGGTGGTCGCGCCGAGCCCGGCCAGGGTCTCCACGACCAGGTCTCCGCCGTTGCGGCCGGCGGGCGGGTTCAGGGCTGCGGCCGTCTGCGCCTCCGTCGGGCGGAGCACCAGGTCGTGGTCGTGGGTCACTTCGAACGAGCCTCGGCAATCTGTCGGGTCATGATCGTGGTCAGTTCGTACGCCGTGTGCGAGGCCGCCACCGAGGTGATCTCGGCGTGGTCGTACGCGGGGGCCACCTCGACGACGTCCGCCGAGACGAGGTTGCACGCGGCCAGACCGCGCAGGATCTCCAGCAGCTCCCTGGACGTCATACCACCGGCCTCGGGCGTGCCGGTGCCCGGGGCGTGCGCGGGGTCCAGGCAGTCGATGTCGATCGAGATGTAGAGGGGGCGGTCGCCGATGCGCTGCCGCAGCTGGTCGGCCACCTCGTCGGCGCCCCGGCGGTAGATGTCCGCCGAGGTCACGATGCCGAAGCCCATCTTCTCGTCGTCGGTGAGGTCCTGCTTGCCGTAGAGCGGACCGCGGGTGCCCACGTGCGAGAGGGCCGAGGTGTCCAGGATCCCCTCCTCCACCGCCCGGCGGAACGGGGTGCCGTGCGTGTACTCGGCGCCGAAGTAGGTGTCCCAGGTGTCGAGGTGGGCGTCGAAGTGGAGGAGCGCGACCGGGCCGTGCTTCTTGGCGACGCTTCGCAGCAGCGGGAGCGCGATGGTGTGGTCGCCGCCCAGGGTCATCAGACGGGCGCCGGTGCCGAGGAGGTCGTCGGCTGCGGCCTCGATCGTCTCGACCGCCTCGTTGATGTTGAAGGGGTTGACGGCGATGTCACCGCCGTCCGCGACCTGGGCGAGGGCGAAGGGGGAGGCGTCCTGCGCCGGGTTGTAGGGGCGCAGCAGCCGGGACGCCTCGCGGATGGCGTTGCCGCCGAAGCGGGCGCCCGGCCGGTACGAGACGCCCGAGTCGAACGGCACGCCCACCACGGCGACGTCGGCGCGGCCGACCTCGTCGAGGCGGGGCAGCCGGGCGAAGGTCGCGGGGCCGGCGTACCGCGGGATGCGGGAGGAGTCGACGGGGCCGCGGGGCGTCTCGTTGCCGCTCATGAGGGAATGCCTTCTTCCTTAAGCTTTCTTACGCTTCATCGCGTATGTACTGCTTCTGGCGACGACTCTACTGGTGGGCCGGGACCGGCTCGGACACGAGTTCGGGGGCACCGCGGCCCGCGAGCCGTTCCCGCCAGTTGGCCAGCACGGCCGCGTCGGTCGGCTTCGTCGCCAGGGAGACGGCGACGTACGCGACGAGGGAGGAGAGGAGGCCGTAGTAGACCGGCTCGTTGGCGAGGATGCCGTAGCCCGCCATCAGGCCGATCACCGCGAGGCCGCCGACGGTCACGGCGGCGAGGGCGCCCTGGACGGTGCCGCGCTTCCAGAGCAGGCCGCCGAGGATCGGGACGAGCAGGCCGCCGACGAGCAGGTTGTAGGCGACGGTCAGCGCCTCCACGACGTCGTTGAGCGCGATGGCCGTGCCGATCACCCCGAGCCCCATGACCAGGATGAAGACCCGGTTGCCCCGCACCTCGTCGTGGTCACCGGCCCTCGCCCGCCCGCGCAGCCGCGACCAGATGTCGTTGTTGGCGACGGTCGCGCAGGCGATCAGCGCGCCCGAGGAGGTCGACATCACGGCGGCGAGCGCGGCGGCCAGCACCAGCCCCCGGACCCCGACGGGGAGTTCGTCCTTCACGATGGTCGCGAAGGCGTCGTCCGGGCTGCCCAGCTTCGGGTACAGCACCTTGGCCGCCGTCCCGATCACCGCTCCGGCGAGGGCGTAGACCAGGCAGTACGTGCCGGCCACCGTGCCGCCCCACTTCGCCGTCCGGTCGCCGCGCGCCGTGAAGACCCGCTGCCAGATGTCCTGCCCGATGAGCATGCCGAAGGTGTAGATCAGCACGTACGTGAAGATCGTCTCGCCGCCGATGCCCAGCGGGTCGAAGTACGTCGTGGGCAGCTTCGCCTTCATCTCGCCGAACCCGCCCGCCTTCACGACGGCGATGGGGAGCAGGAGCAGCAGCACGCCGATGGTCTTCACCACGAACTGGACCATGTCCGTCAGCGTGATCGACCACATGCCGCCGAGCGTCGAGTAGGCGACGACGATCGAGCCGCCGAGGACGATCGCGACGGTCCGGTTCATGTCGAAGAGGACGTCGAAGATCGTGGCGTACGCGATGGTCGAGGTGACGGCGAGCATGAGCGTGTACGCCCACATCACGACACCCGAGATCACGCCCGCCCGGCCGCCGTACCGGAGGTCCAGCATCTCGGAGACGGTGTACACCTTGAGGCGGGCGATCCGGGCGGAGAAGAAGACGGAGAGGGCGAGCAGCCCGAGGCCGATGGTGAAGACCATCCACGCGCCGGACAGTCCGTACTGGTACCCGAGCCCCACGCCACCGATGGTGGACGCGCCGCCGAGGACGATCGCGGCCATGGTGCCGGAGTACATGGCGGGCCCGAGCCGGCGCCCCGCCACCAGGAACTCGCTCTTCGACCTGGCGCGGCGCATGCCCCACCAGCCCATGGCCAGCATGCCGGCCAGATAGATCACGATCACTGCGTAGTCGACGGCCACAGGGCCCTCCTTCGCTGGGGGTCTCGCCGGCGGGTGACGGACACCGACACTAGGTGGCCGGAAAGCGGCTGCGAAGTGTACGTTTCATCCATTCGAGCCGTACGGGATGGAGGAAACGCACACCATGCCGGATCCCACGGTTCCCCCCACGCCACCCGTGCCCCTCGCCGCCCTCCTGGCCCGCGAGGACCTCGCCCTGCGCCAGATCGCCGGGCCGTGCGACCCGTCCCTCGTCGTCCACGCGGCACACACCTCGGAGATGGCCGATCCGTACCCGTACCTGCTGGGCGGCGAGCTGCTGCTGACGGCGGGCGTGCACATCCCGGACCCGGTGGGCTCGGGCACCTACTTCGACGACTACGTCTCCCGGATCGTCGCGGCGGGCGGCGCGGCCCTCGGCTTCGGGCTGGCCCCCGTGCACGACACGGTCCCGCGCGCCCTGGTCGAGGCCTGCGACACCTACGACCTCCCGCTCCTGGAGGTCCCGCCGCAGACCCCCTTCACCGCCGTCGCCCGCGCGGTCTGGCAGCTGCTGGCCCAGGCCCGCCTGGCCGAACTGCGCCGCGTCACGGAGGCCCAGCAGAGCCTGGCCGCCGCCGCGGCCCGCCCCGACCCGGTGCCGTCGGTCCTGCGGCAGCTGGCCCAGCGGGTCGGCGGCTGGACGGCCCTGTACGGCCCGGAGGGCACGGAGCTCGCCTCGGCGGGACGACGGCCGGAGCCACCGGTGACCGCCTCCCTGGCCGAGCTCGCGGAGGTGGTACGCCCGTCCGGCCCCGGCACGCCCACCTCCGCCACCCACGCCACCGCCGGCACCCACCTCGCGGCCTACACCCTCAGCACCGGCTTCGCCCTCGGGGTGGCCACCCCGGCCCGCGAACCGGGCGACCACACCATCGCCTCGGTGGCCACGGTCCTGCTCACCCTCCTCACCGGCGAACAGCAGAGCGGCTCGGGCGCGGCCCGCACCTCGGCACTCGTACGACTCCTGCTGGGCGGCACCGCGGAGGAGGTGGCACCACTGCTGGGCGGGGGCGACACCTGGTTCGTCGTACACGCCTCGCCGATCGAGAAGCGGGACATGGCCGAGGTAGGGGCGCGGGGAACTGCGCGACCAGCCACACCCCACCCGCAGCCGCCGGACCTCCTGGCCGCCACTGCTCTAGGCGCCGCACTCGGCTCGCCCCTCATCGACCCCGTAGGGGACATCGTCCAAGTCCTGCTCCCCGCCGGCCGAACACCTCAGCCACAGCCCGGCTGGACCCTCGGCGTCAGCTCCCCCGTACCCGCACAACACCTGTCGGCCGCCGCCGCACAAGCGGCACGCGCACTCGCCCGCGCCCGAGCGACCCGCACCCCGCTGCTGAGGCACGGCAGCCACCCCGGCCTGGCCGCACTCGTCCCGAAGGAAGAAGCACAGGCCCACGCCCGCGCCCTCCTCGGCCCCCTCGCCGAGCACCCCGCCCTCGTCGACACCCTGCGCACCTGGCTCTCCCTGCACGGCAGTTGGGACCGTACGGCGGTCGCCCTGTCCGTCCACCGCAACACCGTGCGGCAGCGCATCGCCCGCTCCGCGGAGCTCCTGCGCGCCGAACTCGACGACCCGGACGTACGGATGGAGCTGTGGTTCGCCCTCCGGCAGGAGTGAGTGACGCACGTCCCAGCGGGCGATACGCAGGGCGAACGCCCGACGCCCTGCCTCACAATGGAGCCATGCCGATACCCGGGACGCCCAGCCGCGCCGAGCTCGTAGAGCACCTTGTGAAGACCCGTATCGCGGGCGATGTCGCCACGCCCCGCGAGAACAACCTGCTCCACTACCGCAAGCTGGCCAACGGCGAGCGCAACTGGTGGCTGGGGCTGGAACTCGGCGACCGCTGGACCGACGAGCAGGACGTGCTGGCCGTGATGGCCGAGCGGGTCGGGGTGAACGACGACCCCGAGTACCGGTACGGCCAGGACACCATCGACCCCGAGCTGACCGTGGACGGCCTGGACCGGCTGGCGGCACGGCTGCGCAAGGCGGCCGAGGGGCGGCAGCGGGTGCTGTTCGCGACCGGTCACCCCGGCGGTCTGCTGGACGTGCACCGGGCGACCGCGGCCGCGCTGCGCACCGCCGGCTGCGAGATCGTGGTCATCCCGGACGGGCTGCAGACGGACGAGGGGTACGTCATGCAGTTCGCCGACGTGGCCGTCCTCGAGCACGGCGCGACGCTGTGGCACACGCACTCCGGGGAGCCGATGAAGGCCATCCTGGGCGGCCTCGAGCGCGAGGGGCGGCCGCGGCCCGACCTGGTCGTCGCCGACCACGGCTGGGCCGGCTACGCGGCACAGGTGGGCCTGGACTCGGTCGGATACGCGGACTGCAACGACCCGGCGCTGTTCCTCGCCGAGGCGGAGGGCACCCTCCAGGTGGCCGTACCGCTCGACGACCACGTGCTCAGCCCGCGCCACTACGACCCGATGACCGCGTATCTGCTGGCGGAGGCGGGACTGGCCTGACCGACCGATGTGCGGCCCCCCGGAAGCGGGAGCCGCACATCGTGGCCTGGCCCTAGACCCTGAATGAGACCCTGAGTCCCTGGTCTGCTGTCGCCGGTCGCTCAGAACCCGAATCCGTTGAAGCCGAAGCCGCCGAAGCCACCGAACCCGGCGACGCCGACGGTGGGGACGACCACGACAGGGACGACCGCGACGGTGGCGGGGTAGTACCCGTACCCATAGCCGCCGTATCCGTAGCGGCAGTTGTTGAACCCGCCACCGTAGCCGTTGCAGCCGCCGAAGCCGCCGCCGCCGGTGACGACGGACTGGTGAGTGGAGGCGGGGGCCGCCGAGGCGGTGCCCGCGGCGCCGATCGCGGTTCCACCGGCCAGCAGCAGGCCGGCGGCGGATATCGCGGCGATGCGCCTCGCGCGCTGTACTCGCATGGGAAATACCTTTCTGCCGGACTTACGTCCGCTACGCGGCACGTCCGCTATGCGGCACATGCACTGTGCGGCATTTCACTCATAGAGCTTAATTCCGGGCAGGATGGACGGCACGTCGGGGCGGTCACCGACCGTCATCTGTCGAGGTCACCGGCTCCGAAGCCGGTCCCGGAAACGGCTGGGGAGCCGGTTCCGGAGACGGCCCCGGAGTGGGGTCCAGATACACCCGGCCGATCGCGGGGAACGCGGCCCGCAGCCGCTGCTCGGCCCGCTCGCAGGCCCACTCGATCTGGGCCGCCGTCGACACGTCCCGGAAGTCCACCTTGGCGGCGACCAGCGCCTCCTCCGGGCCCTGCACCAGGGTGGTCAGCTCCAGGACGGCCACGATGTGCTCGGACTTCAGCAGCTCGGCGCGGATCCGCTCCCGCACCGGCTTCGGCAGCGGCCGCCCGATGAGGAGCTCGGCGTTCGACCGGCCCAGCACCCAGGCGACGTACAGCAGGAGCAGGCCGATGAGGAGGGAGGCGAGGCCGTCCCAGACGCCGGAACCGGTGAGCCGGCCGCCGAGCAGCCCGCCGGCCGCGAGCACCAGCCCGACGAGCGCGGCCGAGTCCTCCATCACCACGGCCTTCACGGCGGTGTCCGGGGTGTGCCGGAGGTACAGCTTGAACGGCGCCTTGAAGCGGGCCGCCTCGCCGCGCGCCTGCCTGAGGCCGGTTCGCAGTGAGAGGCCCTCCAGCACGAAGGCGACGGCGAGCACGACGTACGACACCAGCGGGTTGCCCGGCTTCTCCCCCACGGCCAGGGTGTGGATGCCGTCGTAGAGGGAGAAGACCGCGCCGCCGACGAAGGTGGCGACGGCGGCGAGCATGGCCCAGATGTACCGCTCGGGGCCGTAGCCCAGCGGATGTTCCTCGTCGGCGGGCTTCTCGCTGCGCTTGAGGGCGGTGAGCAGCAGCAGCTCGGTGACGGTGTCGGCGACCGAGTGCGCCGCCTCGGAGAGCATCGCGCTGGAGCCGCTGATGACCCCGGCGACCGCCTTGGCGAGCGCGATCCCGAGGTTGGCGACGGCGGCGACGATCACCGTGACGGTGCTCTCGCCGCCGCCCTGCCGGGTCTGTTCGAGGTGTTCGACTTGGGCCATGCCCCAGTTCTACCTGGGGACGCGGACCACACCCTCCTGGATCACGGAAATGGCGAGTGAACCGTCCTGGGTGTAGATCCGGGCCTGGCCGAGCCCGCGGCCGCCGTGTGCGGACGGCGACTCCTGGTCGTACAGCAGCCACTCGTCGGCGCGGAACGGCCGGTGGAACCACATGGCGTGGTCGAGCGAGGCGCCCACCACGTCCCCGACCGCCCAGCCGCCGCGGCCGTGCGCGAGCAGGACGGAGTCGAGGAGGGTCATGTCGGAGACGTACGTCGCGAGGACGACGTGCAGGAGAGGGTCGTCGTCGAGCTTGCCGTTGGTGCGGAACCACACCTGGCTGTGCGGCTCGCGCGGCTCGCCGTACTTGCCGAACGGCGGCTCCTCGACGTAGCGCAGGTCGATCGCCTCGCGGGCCTCGAGGAACTTCTCGACGACGGCGGGGTCGAGGTGGCCGTAGTCGCGGAAGCGTTCCGCCGAGGTGGGCAGGGTCGCCGGGTCGGGCGCTGCGGGCATCGGGGCCTGGTGTTCGAGGCCCTCCTCGGCCAGCTGGAAGGAGGCCGACAGGGCGAAGATCGGCCGGCCGTGCTGGACGGCGACCGCGCGCCGGGTGGTGAAGGAGCGGCCGTCGCGGATGCGCTCGACGGTGTAGACGATGGGCGCGCCCGGGTCGCCGGGGCGCAGGAAGTACGCGTGCAGCGAGTGGGCGTGCCGGTCCGCCGGGACGGTGCGCCCGGCGGCGACCAGCGCCTGGGCCGCGACCTGTCCGCCGAAGACGCGCGGGACGACGGCGGACCGGGACTGGCCGCGGAAGATGTTCTCCTCGATCTGCTCCAGGTCGAGCAGGTCGAGGAGATCACTTAGTGCCTGGTTCATGGCACCTTTTCTACTGGCGGGATGTTGCGGCAGCCCTACAGGCCCATGTCCTTCGCGATGATCGTCTTCATGATCTCGCTGGTGCCGCCGTAGATGCGGTTGACGCGGTTGTCCGCGTACAGGCGGGCGATCGGGTACTCGTTCATGAAGCCGTAGCCGCCGTGCAGCTGGAGGCAGCGGTCGATCACGCGGTGCGCGACCTCGGTGGTGAACAGCTTGGCGCTGGCGGCCTCGGCCGGGGTCAGCTCACCGGCGTCGAGAGCCTCTGTCGCCCGGTCCACGACGGCCTCGGCCGCGTCCACCTCGGCCTGGCAGGCGGCCAGCTCGAACTTGGTGTTCTGGAAGGCGGCGACGGGCTGGCCGAAGACGACCCGCTCCTGCACGTACTGCTTGGCGAACCTGACGGCGGCCTTGGCCTGCGCGTAGGCGCCGAAGGCGATGCCCCAGCGCTCGGAGGCGAGGTTGTGGCCGAGGTAGTAGAAGCCCTTGTTCTCCTCGCCGAGGAGGTCCTCGGCCGGGACCTTGACGTCGACGAACGCGAGCTCGGCGGTGTCGGAGGTCTTGAGACCGAGCTTGTCGAGCTTGCGCCCGACCGAATACCCCTCCGCCTTCGTGTCCACGACGAAGAGCGAGATCCCGTGCCGGCGGTCTTCCTTGGTCGGCGCGGAGGTCCGGGCGCACACGATCATCCGGTCGGCGTGCACGCCACCCGTGATGAAGGTCTTGGCGCCGTTGAGGACGTAGTGCGTGCCGTCCTCGCTGAGCTTGGCGGTGGTCTTCATGCCCGCGAGGTCGGAGCCGGTGCCCGGCTCGGTCATC
The DNA here is from genome assembly GCF_042892755.1 of Streptomyces sp. NPDC001714. Taxonomy (NCBI): domain Bacteria; kingdom Bacillati; phylum Actinomycetota; class Actinomycetes; order Kitasatosporales; family Streptomycetaceae; genus Streptomyces; species Streptomyces sp. NPDC001714. Next base: position 361,838 of record NZ_JBIAUL010000005.1, on the reverse strand, counting down.
GCGATGGCCCACATCTCCTCGCCGGAGACGAACTTGGGCAGGTATCGCTTCTTCTGCTCGTCCGTGGCGAGCAGCTTTATGTACGGCAGGCCGAGCAGCACGTGCACGCCGGAGCCGCCGAAGGCGACGCCCGCACGGGCGGTCTCCTCGTACAGGACGGCCTCGAACTTGTAGGAGTCGATGCCGGCGCCGCCGTACTCCTCGTCGACGCGGATGCCGAAGACGCCGAGCTCGGCGAGCTTGTAGTAGAAGTCACGGGGGGCCTGGCCAGCGGCGAACCACTCGTCGTACACCGGTACGACCTCGGCCTCGATGAAGGCGCGGATGGTCTCCCGGAACGCCTCGTGATCCTCGTCGAACAACGTACGGCGCACGGCCGCCACCTCCACGGACTTCGGCATGTCTAAGCGCTTGCTCAGACTCCAAAGTACCGGTGGGTAGGCCGACGGGTCCAGGGCGGGAAGGGGAGCAAGGGGGTAACGCTCGTCACGCCGACGACAGAGCCCTCCTGGCCCCGCCGGCAAGAAATCCCGCCCCGCCCACGAGAAGCCCCCTGGGCCTTCGAGCCCCGCCCGTACAAGTCCCGCCGCGACGGCGATCAGCCACCATGGCGCGGTCCGGCGGTGCCGAACCGACCCGAGCGATTGCGGCACCGCCGAGCACCACCGTCGTGGCTGATCGCCGTCGCGGCGGATTGGGGGGAGTGGGCGGTGCGGTGCGCCAGGCCCGGAAAGGTGCCGTCGTTCCTCCCCCGTCACTCCTCCGCTGCCGCACCGAAGGCGCCCCGCGCCATCCGGTGCAGCAGGACCGCCGTCGCGCCGCGGCCCGGCAGGGAACCCGGTCGGCCCAAATGCGGGGTGGAGTTCAGGAGGCCGAAGACCGAGTGGACCGCCGAGCGGGCCGCGGGCTCCGGGAGCGCCGGGTAGACGCCGCGGACCACCTCCACCCACAGCTCGACGTACTGCCGCTGGAGCTGCCGCACCAGCTTGCGGTCGCTGTCGCGCAAGCGGTCCAGCTCCCGGTCGTGCAGGGTGATCAGTGGACGGTCGTCGAGGGCGAAGTCGATGTGGCCCTCGATGAGGGAGTCCAGGACCGCCGAGGGCGCGGTGTCCCCGTCGGCCTCCGCCAGGCGGCGCTTGGCCCCCGTCAGCAACTGCCCGCTGATCCCCACCAGCAGCTCCGCGAGCATCGCGTCCTTGCCCGCGAAGTGCCGGTAGAGACCGGGCCCGCTGATGCCGACCGCGGCCCCTATCTCGTCCACGCCGACGCCGTGGAAACCGCGCTCGGCGAAGAGCCGGGCGGCCTCCTTGAGGATCTGCTCGCGGCGGCTCGGGGCGTCGGTTCTCGTGACCATGAAGGCAATTCTAGACAGGGAGGTTAGCGGTCGTTAACCTGAAGGCAATGCGTTAACGCTCATTAACAAAGTGAGGGGATCGCGGCATGGACCAGGCACCGGAGCTGACGAGCGCGGTGGACCCCGCGTCGGAGGCCTTTCGGGCCAACGAGGAGGCGCACCGCGTCCTCGTGGAAGAGCTGCGCACGAAGCTCGCCGCGGCCGCGCTGGGCGGCGGCGAGAAGGCGCGGGCCCGCCACACCGCGCGCGGGAAACTGCTGCCCCGGGACCGGGTGGACGCCCTCCTCGACCCCGGCTCCCCCTTCCTTGAGCTGGCTCCCCTGGCCGCCGACGGGATGTACGACGGGGCGGCCCCGGCGGCCGGCGTGATCGCCGGGATCGGCCGGGTCAGCGGGCGCGAGTGCGTGATCGTCGCCAACGACGCCACGGTCAAGGGCGGCACGTACTACCCGATGACCGTGAAGAAGCACCTGCGCGCGCAGGAGGTGGCCCTCGACAACCGGCTGCCGTGCGTGTACCTGGTCGACTCCGGCGGCGCCTTCCTCCCCATGCAGGACGAGGTCTTCCCGGACCGCGACCACTTCGGGCGGATCTTCTACAACCAGGCCCGGATGTCCGGGGCGGGCATCCCGCAGATCGCCGCCGTCCTCGGCTCGTGCACCGCCGGTGGCGCCTACGTCCCGGCCATGAGCGACGAGGCGGTCATCGTCCGCAACCAGGGCACGATCTTCCTCGGCGGCCCCCCGCTGGTGAAGGCGGCCACCGGCGAGGTCGTGACCGCCGAGGAGCTGGGCGGCGGCGAGGTCCACTCCCGCGTCTCCGGCGTCACCGACCACCTCGCCGAGGACGACGCGCACGCGCTGCGCATCGTCCGGAACATCGCCGCCACGCTGCCGGCCCGGCGCGCGCTCCCCTGGGAGGTCGCGCCCGTCACCGAGCCCAAGGCCGACCCCTACGGCCTCTACGGCGCCGTCCCCGTCGACTCCCGCACCCCCTACGACGTCCGCGAGATCATCGCCCGGGTCGTCGACGGCTCCCGGTTCGCCGAGTTCAAGGCCGAGTTCGGGCAGACCCTGGTCACCGGCTTCGCCCGCATCCACGGCCACCCGGTCGGCATCGTCGCCAACAACGGCATCCTCTTCTCCGAGTCCGCCCAGAAGGGCGCCCACTTCATCGAGCTGTGCGACCAGCGCGGCATCCCGCTCGTCTTCCTGCAGAACATCTCCGGCTTCATGGTCGGCAAGGACTACGAGGCCGGCGGCATCGCCAAGCACGGCGCGAAGATGGTCACGGCGGTGGCCTGCACGCGCGTGCCGAAGCTGACGGTGGTGGTCGGCGGCTCGTACGGCGCCGGGAACTACTCCATGTGCGGCCGGGCCTACTCCCCCCGCTTCCTGTGGATGTGGCCCAACGCCAAGATCTCGGTGATGGGCGGCGAGCAGGCCGCCAGCGTGCTGGCCACGGTCAAACGGGACCAGCTGGAGGCACGCGGCGAGTCCTGGCCGGCCGAGGACGAGGAGGCCTTCAAGGCCCCCGTCCGCGCCCAGTACGAGCGCCAGGGCAACGCCTACTACGCGACCGCCCGCCTCTGGGACGACGGGGTCATCGACCCCCTCGACACCCGGCAGGTGCTGGGACTGGCCCTGACGGCCTGTGGCAACGCGCCGCTGGGTGACCCCCAGTTCGGCGTCTTCCGGATGTGAGGAGGGGACTCGTGTTCGACACCGTACTCGTGGCCAACCGGGGCGAGATCGCCGTCCGGGTCATCCGCACGCTGCGCTCGCTGGGCGTCCGCTCGGTGGCCGTGTACTCCGACGCCGACGCGGACGCACGGCACGTCCGGGAGGCCGACACGGCGGTCCGGATCGGTCCGGCGCCGGCCGGCGAGAGCTATCTGTCCGTGCCGCGGCTGCTGGAGGCGGCCGCGCGGACCGGCGCCCAGGCCGTCCACCCGGGCTACGGCTTCCTCGCCGAGAACGCGGCCTTCGCGCGGGCCTGCGAGGAGGCCGGGCTGGTCTTCATCGGCCCGCCCGCGGATGCCATCGCGCTGATGGGCGACAAGATCCGCGCCAAGGAGACGGTGGCGGCGGCCGGGGTGCCGGTGGTGCCCGGCGGCCGTGACCCCGAACTCGCGGAGGCCGCCCGCGCGTTGGGGGCACCCGTGCTCCTCAAGCCGTCCGCCGGCGGCGGTGGCAAGGGCATGCGGCTGGTGCGCGACCTGACGCTCCTGGACGACGAGATCGCCGCCGCCCGCCGCGAGGCCCGCGCCTCCTTCGGCGACGACACCCTCCTCGTCGAGCGGTGGATCGACCGCCCCCGGCACATCGAGATCCAGGTCCTGGCCGACGGCCAGGGCAACGTCGTCCACCTCGGCGAGCGCGAGTGCTCCCTCCAGCGCCGGCACCAGAAGGTGATCGAGGAGGCGCCCAGCGTGCTCCTCGACGAGGAGACCCGGGCGGCGATGGGCGAGGCCGCCGTGCAGGCGGCACGCTCGTGCGGGTACGTCGGGGCGGGCACGGTGGAGTTCATCGTGCCGGGCGGCGACCCTTCGTCGTACTACTTCATGGAGATGAACACCCGCCTCCAGGTGGAGCACCCCGTCACCGAGCTCGTCACCGGCCTCGACCTGGTGGAGTGGCAGCTGCGGGTGGCGGCCGGGGAGCGGCTCGGGTTCGCGCAGGAGGACGTCCGGCTGACCGGGCACGCGGTCGAGGCCCGGATCTGCGCCGAGGACCCGGCGCGCGGCTTCCTGCCCACCGGCGGCACGGTGCTCCTGCTGAACGAGCCCTCCGGGGACGGCGTCCGCACCGACTCCGGGCTCAGCGAGGGCACCGAGGTCGGCAGTCTCTACGACCCGATGCTGTCCAAGGTGATCGCGTACGGCCCGGACCGGGAGACCGCGCTCCGGAAGCTGCGCGGGGCCCTCGCGGAGACGGTCACCCTCGGCGTGCAGACCAATGCGGGTTTCCTGCGTCGCCTCCTTGCCCATCCGGCGGTGGTGGCGGGCGAGTTGGACACCGGCCTGGTCGAGCGGGTGGTGGACGACCTGGTCACCACGGACGTCCCGGACGAGGTGTACGAGGCGGCGGCGGCCGTACGGCTGGAGGCGCTGCGGCCGGTCGCGGCGGACGGGCGCTGGACGGATCCCTTCTCCGTGCCCAGCGGCTGGCGCCTCGGCGGTACCCCCCGGCCCATCGGCTTCCACCTGCGGGTGCAGGACCCGGTGGAGTACGCCCCGCACGGCACGCACACCGTCACCGCCGACCAGGTGTCCGTCACCCTGGACGGCGTCCGGCACACCTTCCACCGCGCCGGCGACTGGATCGGCCGGGACGGCGACGCCTGGCAGGTCCGCGACCACGACCCGGTCGCCGCCTCGCTGAACCGCACCGCGCACGCCGGCGCCGACTCGCTCACCGCGCCCATGCCCGGCACGGTGACCGTCGTGAAGGTCGCCGTCGGGGACGAGGTGACCGCCGGGCAGAGCCTGCTGGTGGTGGAGGCGATGAAGATGGAGCACGTCATCTCCGCCCCGCACGCCGGCACGGTCGCCGAACTCGACGTGAAGCCCGGCACCACGGTCGCCATGGACCAGGTGCTGGCCGTGATCGCCCCGCACGAGGAGGAGACGGCATGACCGCCCCGGAGAGCGCCCTCCCCATGGTCGTACCGGCCACGGACCTGCCCGCCCGGGTCCGCATCCACGAGGTCGGCGCGCGCGACGGCCTGCAGAACGAGAAGACGGCCGTACCGACGTCGGTGAAGGCCGAGTTCGTCCACCGCCTGGCGGACGCGGGCCTGACGACGATCGAGGCGACCAGCTTCGTCCACCCGAAGTGGGTCCCCCAACTGGCCGACGCGGAGGACCTGTTCCCCCAGCTCGCCGATCTCCGGGGCGTCGCCCTCCCCGTCCTCGTCCCCAACCAGCGCGGCCTGGACCGGGCCCTGGCCCTCGGCGCCCGCCGGGTCGCCGTCTTCGCCAGCGCCACCGAGTCCTTCGCCAAGGCCAACCTCAACCGCTCGCTGGACGAGTCCCTGGCCGTCTTCGACCCGGTCGTCCGACAGGCGAAGGACGCGGACGTGCACGTCCGCGGCTACGTCTCGATGTGCTTCGGCGACCCCTGGGAGGGGGCGGTCCCGCTCCACCAGGTGGTCCGGGTCTGCAAGGCGCTGCGCGACATGGGCTGCGACGAGCTGAGCCTCGGCGACACGATCGGCGTGGCCACCCCCGGCCACGTCCTCGAACTGCTCTCCCTGCTCAACGAGGAGGGCGTGCCGACGAACGTCATCGGCGTGCACTTCCACGACACCTACGGCCAGGCGCTCGCCAACACCTACGCGGCCCTGGAACACGGCGTGACGACGGTCGACGCGTCCGCCGGCGGGCTCGGCGGCTGCCCGTACGCCAAGTCCGCCACCGGCAACCTCGCCACCGAGGACCTGGTCTGGATGCTCCAGGGCCTCGGCATCGAGACCGGAGTCGACCTCGGCAAACTCACCGCCACCAGCGTGTGGATGGCCGAACAACTGGGCCGACCCAGCCCGTCCCGCACCGTCCGCGCCCTCTCCCACCAGGAGTGACGACCATGGACCACCGCCTCTCCCCCGAACTGGAAGAACTCCGCCGCACGGTGGAGGAGTTCGCGCACGACGTCGTGGCGCCGAAGATCGGCGACTTCTACGAGCGGCACGAGTTCCCGTACGAGATCGTCCGCGAGATGGGCCGGATGGGCCTGTTCGGGCTGCCGTTCCCCGAGGAGCACGGCGGCATGGGCGGCGACTACCTGGCCCTCGGCATCGCCCTGGAGGAGCTGGCCCGCGTCGACTCGTCGGTGGCGATCACGCTCGAGGCCGGGGTCTCCCTCGGCGCCATGCCGATCCACCTCTTCGGCACGGACGAGCAGAAGCGCGAGTGGCTCCCCCGCCTGTGCTCCGGCGAGATCCTCGGCGCCTTCGGCCTCACGGAGCCGGACGGCGGCAGCGACGCGGGCGCCACGCGGACGACCGCCCGCCTGGACCCCGCCACCGGCGAATGGGTGATCAACGGCAGCAAGTGCTTCATCACCAACTCGGGCACGGACATCACGGGGTTGGTGACGGTCACCGCGGTGACCGGCCGCAAGCCCGACGGCAAGCCGCTGATCTCGTCGATCATCGTCCCCTCCGGCACCCCCGGCTTCACGGTCGCCGCCCCCTACTCGAAGGTCGGCTGGAACGCCTCCGACACCCGCGAGCTGTCCTTCGCCGACGTCCGGGTCCCCGCCGCCAACCTGCTCGGCGAGGAGGGCCGCGGCTACGCCCAGTTCCTGCGCATCCTGGACGAGGGCCGGATCGCCATCGCGGCCCTCGCCACCGGCCTGGCCCAGGGCTGCGTGGACGAGTCCGTCAAGTACGCGAAGGAACGCCACGCCTTCGGCCGTCCGATCGGCGCCAACCAGGCCATCCAGTTCAAGATCGCCGACATGGAGATGAAGGCCCACACGGCCCGCCTGGCCTGGCGCGACGCGGCCTCCCGCCTGGTGGCGGGCGAGCCCTTCAAGAAGGAGGCGGCCCTCGCCAAGCTCTACTCCTCCACGATCGCCGTCGACAACGCCCGCGACGCGACCCAGGTCCACGGCGGCTACGGGTTCATGAACGAGTACCCGGTGGCCCGCATGTGGCGCGACTCCAAGATCCTGGAGATCGGGGAGGGCACGAGCGAGGTGCAGCGGATGCTGATCGCGCGGGAGTTGGGGCTGGTGAGCTGAGGCCCGGCGGCGTGAGCTTCGGCAGGCCTCGGTGCCGGCGCACGCCCGCGGGCGCATCCACGTCGCGCGTCAGTCCGTCGCCGCGGTGGTGTGGTGCGGCCGGTTGCGCACCAGCAGGGCCGAGACCAGGGCCGCGCACAGGAACACGGCGGCGACGACGGCCATGCCGGCGTGGACGCCGGAGGTGAAGGCGTCGCCGACCGCGGCGGTCACGTTCGGCGGGGTCGCCCCGTGACCGCCGGTGCCCGTGGAGACGGCGTGCTCGACCGCGGGCCAGGCCGCCCGGGGGACGTGGTGGGCGTCGAGCCGGTCGGGCAGCCGGGACTGGAGCCGGCTCGCGAGCAGGGCGCCGAGGAGGGCGGAGCCGGTGACGGACCCGATCTGGCGGAAGGCGTTGACGGCTCCGGAGGCCATGCCGGCGTGTTCGTGGGAGACGCTGACCAGCGCGGCGGCGGTGCTCGGCGCGGCCACCATCCCGGACGCGGCGCCGAAGAGCACGTACAGCCACCACACCCGGGCATAGGGGGTGGTCGGCTCCAGCGTGGTGAATCCGGCCGTGGCGGCGGCCCCGACGAGGAAGCCCAGGGTGAGCGGGAGCTTGAAGCCGGTACGGCGGATCACGCGTCCGGTCGCGTAGGCGACGACGACGTAGACGCCGAAGAAGGCCAGCAGCCGCCAGCCCACGTCGAGGGCGGAGAGCTGCTGGACGCGCTCGTAGAAGAGCACCGAGAGGATGGCCACCCCGGTGAAGCCGAACAGGGAGACGGCCGCGACGAACATGACGGCGCTGAACGACGCCGACCGGAACAGGCTCATGTCCAGCATGGGGGTGCGGGCGGCCCGCTCGACGAGGACGAAACCGCCGAGGGCCGCGGCCGCGACGACCCAGGCGGTCAGGATCCGGGGGCTGGTGTAGCCGTCGTGTCCGCCTTCGATGAGGGCGTAGACGAGGGCGGCGATGCCCAGGGCGGCCAGGAGCTGGCCGGGGATGTCGAGCTTGCCGGCGGGGCCGCGCGACTCGGCGACGAAGACGGCGGCGGCCATGGTGACGACCGCGAGGGCGGCGGTCGACAGGAAGACCGTGTTCCAGTGGAAGTGGTCCAGCAGGGTGCCGGCGATCAGCGGGCCGGCGGCGAGCCCGATGCCGGAGGCGGCCGCCCAGGCGGTGACGACCTCGGTGCGCCGGTGCGGGTCCGGGAAGGCGGCGCCCAGGATGGCCAGGCTGTTGGGCAGGATGAGGGCGCCGCCGAGGCCGGAGACGAGCTGACCGGCGATGACGCCCGCGGTCGACCCCGAGGCGTAGACGGTGAGCGACCCGATGATCATGACCGCGGCCCCGGCCAGGAACGCGCGCTTGCGGCCGTAGAGGTTGCCGATGGTGCCCGCGGACATCACCAGGCTGGCCACGAGCAAGGTGTACGCGGAGGGTATCCAGACGAGGCCGGTCGGGGAGACGTGCAGGTCGTCCTGGATCGCCGACAGCGCCGACACGGACGCGGTGATCAGCAGAAAGGTCGTCATGGCGCCCAGGCACATCGCGACGAGGGTGAGGCCGGCCGCGCGCCGGGAGGGCTGCTGGGAGGAGGGCCGGTCGCCGGGCGGCCGGTCGGTCGGCTTGAGCCGGCCCGGGGCGGGGGAAGGGGTGGTGGCCATCGTGTCCTCGTCTCGGCCGGGCTGCGGGCGGCAGGCAGCAGGCGGCAGCGCCCTCGATGACCCGAGCTGACTTACGATTGATGAAGTCAGCTCGACGCTATAGGCTGACTTCGGATGAGGCAAGTCAGCTGGAGGGCGGAGAGATGACAGACCTGGTGCGGGAACGGGACGCCTGGTCCATGGCCAACTGCTCCGTCGCCCGGACTCTGGAGATCGTCGGCAACAGGACGGCGATGCTGATCATGCGCGAGGCGTTCTTCGGCACCCGCCGGTTCGACGACTTCGCCAGGCGGGTGGGCATCGGCGAACCCGCCGCCTCGGCGCGCCTGAAGGAACTGACCGCCGCCGGGCTCCTGGAACGCGTGCCCTACCAGGAACCCGGCCAGCGGACCCGGTACGCCTACCGGCTGACCGAGAAGGGACGGGACTTCCTGCCCGTCCTCACGGCGTTGCGGCAGTGGGGCGACACCTGGGCCGCGGACGAACAGGGGCCTCCGGTGGTCGTACGCCACCGGGACTGCGGCGCCGCGGTGCACGCTGTGCTGCGCTGCGACGACGGCCACGACGTGCGACGCGGGGAATCGTTCGTGGACGCCGGCCCGGGTCTCATCCGCGTCGCCCCGGACGGCCCCGACCCGGACCCCGACGGCGACTGAGACGCCCGGCGGACGGCCACGGCGCCCGCGCCCGCGCCCACCCACTACGAGGAGTTGTCTTGACGCTCGACTTCCAGCCCGGCCAGGGGACCAGGTCACGCACGTTCAGCTGGGGAGACCCCGCCGTCTCCGCCGGCGCCGTCCCGCACCACAGCGGCCTCGGCTTCCTCCGGGAGATCCTGGCCGGCCGCCTGCCCGCCCCGCCGGTCGCCGCCGCCCTGGGCTTCACCCTGGAGGAGGCCGAGTACGGCCGGGCGGTCTTCGCCCTGGTGCCGGGCGAGGAGCACTACAACCCGATAGGCAGCGTCCACGGCGGCGTCTACGCCACGCTCCTCGACTCGGCGGCCGGCTGCGCGGTGCAGTCCGTACTGCCCCAGGGCGCCGGGTACACCTCGATCGACCTGACCCTGAAGTTCCTGCGTCCGATCACCGTCGACACCGGCAAGGTCCGCGCCATCGGCACCGTCCTCAACAGCGGCCGCCGCACCGCCCTCGCCCAGGCGGAACTCCGCGACTCCGAGGACCGGTTGCTGGCCCATGCGACCAGCAGCTGCATGCTCTTTCCGGTTACGGGGCGCCAGGGCACGTGAGCCTGGGGAACGGTGTCCGGGACCCGTTCATCAGTCCGGCAGGCAGGCGCGGAACCGGTGGAGCAGTTCGAGTGCGGCAGGGCTCTCCGCGTCGAAGGTCTGGCCCCGCTGTTCGGCAGGAAGAGCCGGCGCCCAGACACGGGCACCGTGGCAGCGGAAGCAGAAGGCGATCTCGAGAAGCGGACCGGCGGAGCCGTGCGCCCGGATTCCCCAGCCCGGGAGGAAGCAACGGTACGGCTCGCTTCCTGGAAGGCCGGTGATCAGGGACAGGGCCTGCTGGGCCTGATCCCCCTCCCAGATCGCGACAGTGTCGCCGTCCAGGTCCTCCGAACCGAGGTGCCGGACGGGGTCGGTGATGCGGACGACCTCGATGAGTTCGGTCTTCCCATGGGCCGGCGGGAGCAGCATGCCCCCAGCCTCTCACCGACGGCGCCTGGACACCGGGCAGGCCACCGCAAACTGCTCCGACCGCTCGGCCCAGCGCCATCGGACGTGCCGACCAGTACACCTCCACCTCGGTTCACGTCACGCGGATCATCGCGAGGGGGGCGCGACGGGCCGGCCAATGTCACGGGCGTGGCCGGGATCGCCGTCGACGCGATCTTCACTCGCCCTTACTCGTCGCTCGGCCGGTCGGCGATCGGCCCCTCGGACAGCCCGGACTCCGAGTTGATCTACCCTCTCCTGATGGACGACTCCCCCTGCCTCTGCATCCTCTGCGAACCGCCCCCGAACGGCCCGGCCTTCGAAGAACGGGACAGCCGGATAGCCAGGAGCGTCACCGACTTCGGCTGGCACGTCATGGGTGTGGGCGCCGGCGGCGACGCACCCGCGGACTGGGCATACTCCATCGGGCTGTGGCACACGCTGCGCAGTCCCGAGGTCTGTGTCTTCGGCCTGCGGACGGATGTCGCCATGCCCGTCGTGAACGCGGCCGGAGCTGGAATCCGCGGTGGTCTTCCCCTGGAGCCGGACCAGCGCAGGGACGACGTCCTCAACGGCTACGACGTCGCCGTCCGGCCTGTCCACCCCAGCTGGTACCGGGACTTCTTCGGTGCCGGCATCGACTTCTGCCAGGCCCCTCCGTGGCCCGTCACGCAGTTGTTCTGGCCCGACAAGTCCGGACGCTTCCCCTGGGAGGACGGGGTGACCGACTACTGCCGGGCGAGTCAACCACTGCTCTGGATCCCGAAGTCCGACACCGAGGGACCGTGGTCGCAGGTCGCGTGAAAGCCACCCGTGCCGCCCTCATTGGAACTGGTGCAGGCCTTCATGCAGGCTGCGGGGAGGGCCCTACCAGTCCCGCCAGTCGTCCGTGATCTCGGTGCGGCCGATACCTCGTCTCGCTGCGAGAGCGGCCACGCCGACGCCATGCTTCGTCGCCGACAGAAGCGACTTGGGGCCGGGAGCGGCCTTCTGGTCTCGGCTGAACGTCGGCGAACGGTGGTGAATGAGGCGGAAAATGAGACGGATCGGCCGAGCCTCGAACCCCGGGGCGGTGTCCGACCCTCGTGCCATCATCCTCAGGTGCTGAAGATCCCCGGTTACGAAGATGGTCCTCTGGTGCAGGGCACTGCCTACCTGGATGAGCCGTTGTTCTGGCCCGTGCATCTCGGCTCCTGCTTGCGTGTTGAGGATGCGCAGCGAGCTGCGTTCGGTGCCGACTGGGACGCGGCCATGGAGCTGTATCACGTGATGTCGGCCGAGCGGGAGTGGCCGGTTTTCAGCGTGCCTCTGTCCTCGGGACACACGATCCATGTCGTCTACCGCAACATCGAGGGCGACCGCGGCGTGGACTACCTGATACATCACCCGGCGTGGTCCGCAGCGGAAACCCTTGCCGTGGACGACGGTCACTTCATGGGGCCCGGCATGGCCTGGCCGGAGTTGCTGTCCACTGCCCGACAGCCGGCCACGGAAGGCGTTACCGACCCCGACGCCCGTCTCTTGCTGCTCTTCCCGGCACTCGGCGACGCGCGGCTTCCCGACGACGCAGCCGTTCCGCTCACCACCGCGCTCACAGCTCTCACCCTGATCGAAGAGACATCCGAAGTGGCGAACATGCTTCTGGAAAACCAGGGCCAGTGGTCTCCTGCTCACTGGCGGCTGGGAGACGGCGCCTGCATCAACGATGGCAGGCACTCATATCGAAACCCCGGCAACGCCTTCGCCCTGCCCGAGGGCCGCCTCTTGGAGATCAGCCGCGCTCTGAACGGCTGGGAAGCAACGACTCAGCTGACATCCGGCTGAACGCCTCACACCTCGGGTGACGCCGTGACACGCCTGGCGGCCGCGACCGCGCCCGAGCAGGCCACGGTGCTCGACGTGGGCTGCGGCACGGGCTACTACCTGGCCGGCGTTCTCGACCGGCTGCCCGGCGCCCGCGGCCTCGGACTGGACACATCGGTACGTGCGCTGCGCGCGGCGGCGCGGGCCCATGACCGAGCCGGTACCGCGGCCTGGGACGTCTTCCGTCCCCTTCCGCTGGCCACCGGGGTCGCCGATGTCGTGCTGGACGTGTTCGCCCCGCGGAACCCGGCCGAGTTCCACCGGGTGCTCCGCCCGACCGGGCGGCTGATCGTGGTCCGCCCCACCGGGCGCCACCTGGCCGAACTGCGCGAGCAACTGCCTGCGACGGTGACCGTCGATCCGGCCAAGGAGCGGCGCCTGCACCGGGCGCTGGATCCCTTCTTCGCCGTCGCCGCCGCCGAACAGGTGGAGTACGGCGCGGCCCTGGCCAGGGAGGAGGCCCTCGACCTGCTGGCGATGACTCCAAGCGCACGCCACTTGAACCAGGCGGACCTGAGCGGCGAGGCCCCGCTGCCCGACCGGGTCACCGTCTCCGTGCTGGCCACCGCCTACCGGCCCCGGTGACCGCAAAGGCCTAACCCAGTGGGAAGGAGGCCCGCCGTTCCCAGCGCCTCCCGTCGTGGACCAGCAGGTCGACCGTCGACACCCGCGCCACGATGGGGAGGCTGGTCAGCACGCTCGCTTCGGCCCTCGCCATGACGGACTCGTCCTGGCCTTGGGTGACCGTGAGGTGGGGGACGATGTCGTCGAATGCGCCGCCGAACGGCGGGTTCTCCGGCCACCGTTCGGCGATCGCCTCCGTGAGGCGTCTGAAGCGGGTGGCCGGTTCGGGGGCGGGGGCGACGTACAGCACTCCGGGGAACCGGCCGCAGCGGTCGAAGCGGGCGTCGAACGGCCGGTGGTGAGAGAGCAGGTCGCCCAGCGCGGCGTGGACACCGCCGTCGATCAGGCCCGCGTCAAGGAACGGGAAGAGCACGGTGACGTGGGCCGGTACACCGGCGCGAGCCGCGGGGTCGAGGCGGTCACGCCATGTTCCCACCGCGGGCTCCGCCTCCGGGACCCTCACGATCAGCCCCGACTGCCCCGCCCGGAACTCATCCGCCTGTACGTCCGCCATCGCACCTGTCTATCAGCAGGTCCCGCCCTCGGGGAGCAGCGAGGGTCAATGAGAATTGTTCATCCGGGAGTTGGCTTCGGTGAGCCGACTCCCGGGCGGAACGCCCAGGGGCTGGTCCTGGACATGATCTGAGGTTAGGCTAACCTAATCTCCATCCCGTCCGGCGGTGTTCCCGCACGTCCGAAAGCAGCCACAGCCATGTCCAACGCCAGAGCAGCCCACCCCACCCGCCGTGGCATCCTCGCCGCCGGTGGCGCCCTCGGCCTCGGCGCCGTGCTTGCCGCCTGCGGTGACGACGACAAAAGCGGTGGCTCCTCCGACAAGGAGACGACGGCCGCCGCCAAGTCCGGTCCCTGGACGTTCAAGGACGACCGCGGGACCACGGTGAAGCTGGACAAGGTCCCCGCGAACATCGTCGCGTTCGTCGGCGTCGCCGCCGCGCTGTACGACTACGGCATCAGCGTCAAGGGCGTCTTCGGGCCCACGAAGACCAAGGCCGGCAAGGCCGACGTCCAGGCCGGCGACATGGACATCAGCAAGCTGACCATCCTCGGCAACGAGTGGGGCCAGTTCAACGTCGAGAAGTACGCGGCGCTGGCGCCCGACGTCCTCATCACCACCATGTTCGACGGCGCCGGCACCCTCTGGTACGTCCCGGACGAGTCCAAGGACAAGATCGCCAAGCTCGCCCCGAGCGTCGGCATCTCGGCCTACGACCGTCAGCTCACCGTCCCGCTCCAGCGCGTCTGGGCGCTCGCCGAGTCGCTCGGCGCGGACATGAGGGCGAGCAAGGTGACGGACGCGAAGAAGCGCTTCGAGGAGGCGTCCTCCCGGCTGCGCGCCGCCGCCAAGGCGCACCCCGACATCACGGTGATGGCCGGTTCCGCCGCCCAGGACCTGTTCTACGTCTCCGGCTCCAACCTCTCCGTGGACCTGGAGTACTTCAAGGCCCTCGGCGTGAACTTCGTCGAGCCGTCGGCGTCCGTACTGAAGGCGAGCGGCGGCTGGTACGAGTCGCTGAGCTGGGAGAACGTCGACAAGTACCAGGCCGACATCATCATGATGGACGACCGTACGGCGACCATCCAGCCCGCCGACATCACCCAGGCCACCTGGAAGAAGCTCCCCGCGGTCAAGGCCGGCCAGGTCATCGCCCGTTCCCCCGAGCCGATCTTCTCCTACGACAAGTGCGTCGCGATGGTGGAGAACCTCGCCAAGGCGATCGAGACGGCGAAGAAGGTCAGCTGACCCTCCATACACGTTCGTACAACTTCCTGACTCCCAGGAGCTCATATGACGACGGCCGTAGCCGCCCCGTTCCGTTTCTTCTCCCTCCAGGTCGTACGGACGAGGCGGCTCGGTCCGTCTCTGGTCCGGGTCACCTTCGCCGGCGCCGACCTGGCGCACTTCCGCTCCCACGGGCGCGACCAGTCGCTCTCCCTGTTCCTCCCGGCCGAGGGGCGCACCGAGCCCGCGGTGCCGATCGAACTCGGATGGGGGTCCCCCCGCTCGAGCGAAGCCGAGAGTGGGGGAGGCTGGTGGCAGGGCTGGCGCGAACTCCCGGACGACGTACGGGCCGTGATGCGGTCGTACACCCTGCGGGCGCTGCGCCGGGACCCGGACGAGATCGACATCGACTTCGTGCTGCACGGGGTCGAGCCGGGGGCCGCCACCCCCGCGGGGCCCGCCTCCCGGTGGGCGTCGCGGGCCACCGCCGGTGACCGGGTGATCCTGCTCGGACCCGCGGTCCCCGACAACCGGGCGATCCGCTTCCGGCCGCCCGAGGACACCGACCTGGTACTGGTCTGGGGCGACGAGACCGCCGTACCGGCCGCGACCGCCGTCCTCGAATCCCTGCCCGCCGGTACCCGGGTGCGCGCCTGGCTGGAGGTGCCGTGCGCCGAGGACGTCCAGGACGTGGCCACCCTGGCGGACGCGGAGATCACCTGGCTGGTGGGCGGCCGCGAGGCCGCGGCGGAGATCCGTGCGGCACAACTCCCCGCCCACGCACACCCGTACGCCTGGATCGCCGGGGAGTCGGGGCGGGTGAAGGAGCTGCGCCGGCACCTCGTCGGCGAGCGCGGGATCGACCGGCGCCGGGTCACCTTCGTCGGCTACTGGCGGCAGGGCCTGACGGAGGAACAACTCCGGGCGGCCGGTGAGTAGTCCGAGGCGGACGAGCAGGTCCGGTGCCGACGTGACGACTGTCGGCCGACGTGACGGCTGTCACGTGGGCAGCGTCCTACCCGCGTTGGTTAGGTTAGGCTAACCTAAGTGCCGTCGATCACTCCCTTCCCCCCCGCACGGATCGTCCCGGAGGACCCCCTCATGCGCTCGCACCTGCTCAATGACCTCACCGCGGAGCAGTACCGCCGCTCCGTGACCGAAGGAGTAGAGCGGGTGGCGGCCAAACTCGCCACCACCGACCGTCCGTTCACGGGTGTCACCGTCGACGCCCTCTCCCCCCGCATCGACGGCATCGACCTCGACCGCCCGCTGCACGACACCACCGCGGTCCTTGACGAGCTGGAGGACGTCTATCTCCGGGACGCCGTCTACTTCCACCACCCCCGCTACCTCGCCCACCTCAACTGCCCCGTGGTCATCCCGGCGGTGCTCGGCGAGGCGGTGCTCTCCGCCGTCAACTCCTCCCTGGACACCTGGGACCAGTCGGCCGGCGGCACCCTCATCGAGCGGAAACTGATCGACTGGACGGCCGAGCGGATCGGCCTCGGCCCGGCCGCCGACGGCGTGTTCACCTCCGGCGGCACCCAGTCCAACCTCCAGGCGCTGCTGCTGGCTCGGGAGGAGGCCAAGGCCGACTCTCTCGCCGACCTGCGGATCTTCGCCTCCGAGGTCAGCCACTTCAGCGTGAGGAAGTCGGCGAAACTGCTCGGTCTCGGCCAGGACGCGGTGGTCTCCGTGCCCGTCGGCGCCGACAAGCGGATGCAGACCGTCGCCCTCGCCCGCGAGCTGGAGCGCTGCAAGAACGACGGCCTGGTGCCCATGGCGGTCGTCGCCACCGCCGGCACCACCGACTTCGGTTCCATCGACCCGCTCCCCGAGATCGCCGAGCTGTGCGAGCAGTACGGCGTCTGGATGCACGTCGACGCCGCCTACGGCTGCGGGCTGCTCGCCTCCCTGAAGCACCGGGACCGGCTCGCCGGCATCGAGCGCGCCGACTCGGTCACCGTGGACTACCACAAGTCCTTCTTCCAGCCCGTGAGCTCGTCCGCGGTGCTGGTCCGGGACGGGTCGACCCTGTGCCATGTCACATACCACGCGGACTACCTCAACCCCCGCCGCATGGTCACCGAACGCATCCCCAACCAGGTCGACAAGTCCCTCCAGACCACCCGCCGCTTCGACGCCCTCAAGCTGTGGATGACCCTGCGCACCATGGGCGCCGACGGCATCGGCGAACTCTTCGACGAGGTCTGCGAGCTGGCGGAGGAGGGCTGGAGGCTGCTGGTGGCCGACCCGCGCTACGACGTCGTCGTCGAGCCGTCCCTGTCCACCCTCGTCTTCCGCTACATCCCGGCGGCCGTCACCGACCCGGCCGAGATCGACCGCGCCAACCTGTACGCCCGCAAGGCCCTGTTCGCCTCCGGCGACGCGGTGGTCGCGGGCACCAAGGTCGGCGGCCGCCACTACCTGAAGTTCACCCTGCTCAACCCCGAGACCACGACGGCCGACATCGCCGCCGTCCTCGACCTGATCGCCGGCCACGCCGAGCAGTACCTGGGAGAGTCCCTTGACCGCGCGTCCTGAAGCCCCGAGCAAGACCTACGACTTCGTGGGGATCGGGCTCGGCCCGTTCAACCTCGGCCTCGCCTGCCTCACCGAGCCGATCGCCGAACTCGACGGCGTCTTCCTGGACTCGAAGCCCGACTTCGAGTGGCACGCCGGGATGTTCCTGGACGGCGCGCACCTCCAGACCCCGTTCATGTCGGACCTGGTCACCCTCGCCGACCCCACCTCGCCGTACTCCTTCCTCAACTACCTGAAGGAGAAGGGCCGGCTGTACTCGTTCTACATCCGTGAGAACTTCTACCCGCTGCGGGTCGAGTACGACGACTACTGCCGCTGGGCCGCGCACCGGCTGACCAACGTCCGCTTCAGCACGACGGTGACGGAGGTCCGGTACGAGGACGACGTCTACGTCGTGGCGACGGCCGCCGGGGAGACCTACCGCGCCCGGCACCTGGTCCTCGGCACCGGCACCCCGCCCCACATCCCCGAGGCCTGCCAGGGGCTGGGCGGCGACTTCATCCACAACTCGCGCTACCTGCGGCACAAGCAGGAACTCCAGTCCAAGGAGTCGATCACCCTGGTCGGCAGCGGCCAGTCCGCCGCCGAGATCTACCACGACCTGCTCGGCGAGATCGACGTCCACGGCTACCGCCTGAACTGGGTGACCCGTTCCCCCCGCTTCTTCCCGCTCGAATACACCAAGCTCACGCTGGAGATGACCAGCCCCGAGTACATCGACTACTACCACGCGCTGCCCGAGGCGACCCGCTACCGGCTCACCGCCGAGCAGAAAGGCCTCTTCAAGGGCATCGACGGGGACCTGATCAACGAGATCTTCGACCTACTCTACCAGAAGAACCTCGGCGGCCCGGTCCCCACCCGTCTGCTCACCAACTCGTCCCTGAACGCGGCGACGTACGACAACGGCACGTACAAACTGAAGCTCCGCCAGGAGGAGCAGGGCAAGGAGTACGAGATCGAGACCCAGGGCCTGGTCCTGGCCACCGGCTACCGGTACGCCGAGCCCGAGTTCCTCGGGCCCGTCCGGGACCGGCTGCGCTACGACGCGCACGGCAACTTCGACGTGGCCCGCAACTACGCGATCGACGTCACCGGCCGGGGTGTCTTCCTGCAGAACGCCGGCGTCCACACCCACAGCGTCACCAGCCCCGACCTGGGCATGGGCCCCTACCGGAACGCGTACATCATCCGCGAGCTGCTCGGCTCCGAGTACTACCCGGTGGAGAAGACGATCGCCTTCCAGGAGTTCGCGGTATGACCACGATGACGAGGGCCTTCGCCTTCCGCGTCCTCGACCCCCTCCGGGACGCCGAGCTGGTGCACCGCTGGGTCACCCACCCCAAGGCGGCCTACTGGATGATGCAGGACGCCCGGCTGGAGGACGTCGAGCGGGCGTACATGGAGATCGCGGCCGACGAGCACCACCACGCGCTGCTCGGCCTCGGCGAGGACGGTGAGCCGGCCTTCCTCATGGAGTACTACGACCCCGTCCACCGCGAGCTGGCCGGGCTGTACGAGCCCGAGCCCGGCGACGTGGGGATGCACTTCCTCACCCCCGCCACGGACAGGCCCGTGCACGGCTTCACGAAGGCCGTCATCACGGCCGTGGTGGCCCGTCTCTTCGAGGACCCGGCGACCCGCCGGATCGTCGTGGAACCGGATGTCGGCAACAAGGCCGTGCACGCTCTGAACGAGGCCGTCGGGTTCGTGCCCGTACGGGAGATCCAGAAGCCGGAGAAGAAGGCGTTGCTGAGCTACTGCACCCGGGAGCGGTTCGAGAGGGCGGTGGCCGCCGTATGACCCTCGCCGACGCCGTGGCCCACCTCTCCCCCGAGCGCTGGGAGAAGGCCAACCGGCTGCTCATACGCAAGGCGCTCGCCGAGTTCGCCCACGAGCGCCTGATCACCCCTGAGGCGGACGGGACCGGTTACGTCGTCCGCAGCGACGACGGGCTCACCCGCTACCGCTTCACCGCCGTCCGCCGTGCCCTCGACCACTGGGAGGTGGCGCCCGAGTCCATCACCCGCACCCGCGACGGCTCCGAACTTCCGCCGGCGGCACTGGACTTCTTCATCGAACTGAAGGAGTCACTGGGCCTGAGCGACGAGATCCTGCCGGTCTACCTGGAGGAGATCTCCTCCACCCTCTCCGGCACCTGCTACAAGCTCACCAAGCCCCAGGTCCCGGTCGCCGAGCTCGCCCGGAGCGGTTTCCAGGCCATCGAGACCGGCATGACCGAGGGCCACCCCTGCTTCGTCGCCAACAACGGGCGGCTCGGCTTCGGCGTCCACGAGTACCTGTCGTACGCCCCCGAGACCGCGAGCCCGGTCCGTCTGGTGTGGCTGGCGGCCCACAGGTCACGCGCCGCGTTCACGGCGGGTGTCGGCATCGAGTACGAGTCCTTCGTGCGCGAGGAGCTGGGCGCGCGGACCGTCGAGCGCTTCGACGGCGTGCTGCGCGACCGGGGCCTGGACCCCGCCGACTACCTCCTCATCCCGGTCCACCCCTGGCAGTGGTGGAACAAGCTCACCGTCACCTTCGCCGCCGAGGTCGCCCGCGGGTACCTCGTCTGCCTGGGCGAGGGCGACGACGAGTACCTGGCCCAGCAGTCCATCCGGACCTTCTTCAACACCTCGCATCCTGAGAAGCACTACGTGAAGACCGCTCTGTCGGTCCTCAACATGGGCTTCATGCGCGGGCTCTCGGCCGCCTACATGGAGGCCACCCCGGCCATCAACGACTGGCTGGCCCAGCTCATCGACAACGACCCGGTGCTCCGGTCCACCGGCCTGTCGATCATCCGCGAGCGGGCGGCCGTCGGCTACCGGCACCTGGAGTACGAGAAGGCGACCGACCGCTACTCGCCGTACCGGAAGATGCTGGCCGCGCTGTGGCGGGAGAGCCCGGTCGCCTCCCTCCGGGAGGGCGAGTCCCTGGCCACCATGGCCTCGCTGCTCCACGTGGACCACGAGGGCGCCTCCTTCGCGGCCGCGCTGATCGAGCGGAGCGGACTGCCGGCGAAGGAGTGGCTGCGCGCCTACCTCCGGGCCTACTTCACGCCCCTCCTGCACAGCTTCTACGCCTACGACCTGGTGTTCATGCCGCACGGCGAGAACGTCATCCTGGTCCTGGCGGACGGGGTCGTACGACGGGCGGTCTACAAGGACATCGCCGAGGAGATCGCGGTCATGGACCCGGACGCGGTGCTGCCGCCGGCGGTCGAGCGGCTGCGCGTCGAGGTCCCGGAGGACAAGAAGCTCCTTTCCGTCTTCACGGACGTCTTCGACTGCTTCTTCCGCTTCCTCTCCGCGAACCTCGCGGCCGAAGGGGTCCTGGCGGAGGACGACTTCTGGCGGACGGTCGCCGAGGTCACCCGTGAGTACCAGGAGTCGGCGCCCGAACTCGCCGACAGATTCGCGCAGTACGACATGTTCGCGCCCGAGTTCGCGCTGTCCTGCCTCAACCGGCTCCAGCTGCGCGACAACAGGCAGATGGTGGACCTGGCGGACCCGTCGGGCGCCCTCCAGCTGGTCGGAACCCTGGAAAATCCCGTCGCGGGGTTCTGATCCGGGCGGACGGGCTCCCCCGAGTACGGTCCTCGGGGGAGCCCGTCGGTCATTTCACGTCACTGCGGTGTGCGGGCCAGGGCACCTGCGGGGAGCGGTAGTAGGGGATGCCGAGGGCGTCCCAGCGCGGGGCCTGGGCGGCGAGCCGCACCTGGTAGGCGTCCCAGGAGTGGGTGGCGGCCGGCGACCAGCCCAGCTCCGCCACTCCCGGCAGCCTCGGGAAGGCCATGTAGTCGATGTCGGCGTCCGTGACGATCGTCTCGGTCCACAGCGGTGCCTCGACGCCCCTGACCGACGAAGCGGGGGCGCCGGCGAGGTAGTCGCCCGGGTCCCAGTCGTACGACCGCTTCACCTCGACCAGTCCGGCCCAGTCCTGGCCCAGCGGGGTGTCCTCGGTGTACTTCATGTCGAGGTACACCCGGTCCGCGGGCGAGAGGATCAGCCCGGTGCCGCTCCGGGCGGCCTTGACGACCTGGGCCTTCTCGGCGGCGCTCGTGTCGTCCGACCCCCAGTACTGCGCCAGGGCTCCCTGCGCCGGGTGGGCGCCGGTCAGCTGGTGCCAGCCGATCACCGTCTTGCCGTACCTCGCGACGATCGGCTGCACCCGGTCCATGAACGTGACGTAGTCCTCATGGCTGGTGGAGTGCGCCTCGTCGCCGCCGATGTGGAGGTAGCGGCCGGGGGTGAGCGCGGCCAGTTCGCGGATGACGTCCTCGGCGAAGTCGTACGTCACCTGCTTGCCGACGCACAGCGAGCTGAAGCCGACCTCCGTGCCCGTGTACAGCGGCGGCGCGGTGCCGTCGCAGTTGAGGTCGGCGTAGGAGGCGAGGGCCGCGTCGGTGTGGCCGGGCATGTCGATCTCCGGGACGACTTCGAGGTAGCGGGAGGCGGCGTACCGGACGATCTCCCGGTACTCGGCCTTGGTGTAGAAACCGCCCCTGCCGCCGCCGACCTGGGTCGAGCCGCCGTAGGCCGCCAGGCGCGGCCAGGAGTCGATCGCGATGCGCCAGCCCTGGTCGTCGCTGAGGTGCAGATGCAACTCGTTGATCTTGTAGAGGGCCAGCTGGTCGATGTAGCGCTCGACCTGGGCCACGGTGAAGAAGTGCCGGGAGACGTCGAGCATCGCGCCCCGGTAGGCGTAGCGGGGGCGGTCGGTGATGGTGCCGCCCGCGACCAGCCACGGGCCGGGCTGCACGGTGTCCTTCTCGACGGCCGCCGGGAGCAACTGGCGCAGGGTCTGGACGCCGTGGAAGAGACCGGCGGGCTCGGCGGCGGTGATGGTGACGCCGTCGGGGCCGCTGTCGAGTCGGTAGCCCTCGGCGCCGAAGGGGCCGTGGGACAGGACGAGCCGGATGCCCGCCGTGCCGTGGGTGGTCACGGGCAGCCGGTAGCCGGTCGACGGGCGCAGCAGGCCCGCGAGGTACTCCGCGACCCGGTGGGCCTCCTCGGAGCCGTCGACGCGGATGGCGGTGGAGCGGGTGATGCGGTACGGCGTGCCGCCGGGCGTGACCGAGGCGGGCGCCGGTACGACCCGGCCGAGCGGGGTCGGCGCGGACGGGGGCGTCGCCGGGGTGGCGCCGACCGTGAAGGCGCCGGCCGCCGCGACGAGCAGCAGGGACCCGAGGACGCGGCCCATACGGGGAGTTCGGGGAGTCGTTCCGTGGTGCGATCGCACATGCGCTCCCTTCAGCGGGGGTCGAGACCGACCAGGATTGGTCGAGACCACTCTCCCGCACATCCGGTGGAACAATCCCCGCATGGCGGAAATCATCCAGAAGGACGGCATCTGGGCCTTCGACGGAGACGCCCTGCGACTGACTCCCGGACGGGACAGGAGCGTCGGTGTGCTGCGCCGGACTCTGGGTGAACTGGTCGTCCCGCTGGGCGCGTTGGCGGGGATCTCGTTCGAACAGGGCCGCAGGCAGGGGCGGCTGAGGCTGCGGCTGCGGGACGGCGCCGATCCGCTGCTGCACGCCACCGGCGGGCGCCTCGCCGAACCCCACGACCCCTATCAGCTGACGGTCGAGTCGGACCGGTACGGGGTCGCCGAGTACTTCACGGACGAGGTGCGCGACGCGCTGCTCCTCGAACGGGTGCCGGGCGCGCCGGTGAGCGAGTACCTGCTGCCGGGGCCGACGCTGCCGCTGTCGGTGTCCGCCGGGGACGGCACGGCGTCGTTCGACGGGGAGCGGGTGCGCCTGGAGTGGAACTGGAAGACGGAGGACGTCAAGGCCGCCGCGGGGCCGCGCACACTCGCCCTGGCGGACATCCTCGGTGTGGAGTGGCAGCCGTCCGCCGGTCTGGAGAACGGCCATCTGCGGTTCCGGGTGGCCGGCGCGCCGGCCAGGGAGCGGGCCAAGTACGACCCGAACGCGGTGGAGCTGTGGGGGTTCAAGCGGGATCCGCTGATGGCGCTGGTCGCGGCGGCGGTGCAGGCACGGCTGCCGCATCCGTCGGCGGCCGTCGCACCCGAGGCGTCCCGGGAACCGGGGGCACCCGAGACGGCCGGGGCCGATCACGACGCGTTGCTGCGGCGGCTCCGCGAGCTGGGCGAGCTGCACCGCGAGGGGGTGCTCACGGACGAGGAGTTCGCGACGGCCAAACAGGCGGTCCTCAAACGCTTGTGAGGACCGCCTGCGGGTGCCCTGCGCCCTGCCTTCCGGACGTACGGCCTTACTGCCTGCGCTCGCCGGGCCCTACTTGGCCTTGCGCGCCACGGTGAAGTGGTCGATGCGGTCGCCGGTCTCGGCGATGCCCGACACCTTCAGCTTGGCGTACTGGCCGCGCGGGGCGGGCTCGACGTCGACGCGCAGGAAGGAGTAGTTGAGGTAGCGCACCCGGGACCAGGCGACGGTCTCGTTGACCTTGCCGTCCTTGGTGTTGATGAAGGAGGCGACGGAGTCGACCTCGTTCAGGTGGCCCTCGTAGGAGTCCGGGGCGGTGAACGCGTAGAGGCTGCGGCCGGCCGCGCCCGCGGTGACGTAGACGACACCCTCGGTCTCGGAGTAGGCCGTCTCGCCGATCGGGAGCTTCTTGACGACGGTGTTGCCCTTGATGACGTCGGTGCGCTCGTACTGGTGGTTGTGGCCGTTGATGACCAGGTCCACCGTGTACTTCTCGAACAGCGGCACCCACTCCTGTCGCACGCCCCCCTCCGAGGCGTGCGCCGTGGAGGTGCAGTAGGCGCAGTGGTGGAAGAACACGACGATGAAGTCGATGTCCTTCGAGGCGCGGAACTTCTTCAGCTGCGCCTCGAACCACTTGGTCTGGGTGCCGCCCGAGATGCCCAGGTTCGCCGGGATCTCGAAGGAGACGTCGTTCGGGTCGAGCGAGATGATCGCCGTGTTGCCGTGGACGAAGGAGTAGACGCCCGGCAGGTTCTTCTTGTCCGGCCCGTTGTCGGGCAGGGTGAAGCGGGCCTCCTCGCCGCCGTAGCCGTTCGGCGAGTACCAGGCCTCCATGTCGTGGTTGCCGTACGACACCATCCACGGCACGGACTTGGCGACCGACTCGGTCTGCGCCAGGAACTGGTCCCAGATGCGGGAGTCGAAGCCGGTGTCGGCGGCCTTGCCCTGGCCGGCCGGGTCGGCGTAGGCGATGTCGCCGGCGTGCAGGTGGAAGCTGGGGTTCTGGCCGAGGATCAGGCTGTCGTTGGCCAGGCCGTGGTAGCTGACGCCCTGGTCGCCGAAGGCCGTGAAGGTGAACGGCTGCTTGGTGCGGGGCGCGGTGGTGAAGGTGCCTATGGTGCCGGCGAACTTCGGCGAGGCCGGGTCGAAGCCGTCGTGGCCGACGCCGTAGAAGTACGTCCTGCCGGGCTTGAGGTTGGCCACCTTGGCGTGCACGTAGTACTGGGTGTGGTCGCCGCTGGCGCCGATGCCGGCCGGGGTGTAGAGGGTGCGGATCTCGGCGTCGATCTTGACCGAGAGGTGCGAGGCGTGGGTGCCGATGCGGACGAACGGCTTCTTGACCGCGACCGGAACCTGCCAGGAGATCGTCATCTCCGTGGCGGCGTCGTCGCCGAAGGCCAGGTGGCGGCCGAACGGGGCGACGTAGGCACCGTCGACGTACTGGGTGGCGGGAGCGGAGGACTGGGTGGGGACGGCGGCCTGAGCGGTGCCGCCCAGGACGAACGAGCCGCCCGTGACGGCGCCGAGCGTGACGGCGCCGCCTCTGATCATGGAGCGCCGGGAGAACTTGGCGCGGAGGTACTCGTGCTGCTCGGCCATGCTCATGCGGTCGGCGAGCTCATCGGGTACGCCCATACGAGGAATGTCCATGGCGTCTGAAAATCGTCTCCACAAGCAACGTGGCGCAAGACACCGGATGGACAGGCTGCGAACAGCACCCCATAAGAGATTCAACAGTCCGTTGCCCGGAATCGGGCAGGATTCTTGCGAAACCGGCTCCGGTATCCGAGGATCTACCGGGTGCACGACGAACTCGTTGATCATCTGATGCGGTCCTCGCCCCTGAGCCGGGGCGAGGCGCTGCGGGTGATCCAGGACGTGCTCGCCTACTTCGACGAGACGACCGCGGACTACGTCCGTCGCCGGCACCGCGAGCTCCAGGCGGAAGGCCTGGTAAACGCGGAGATCTTCGACCGGATCGCGGCGGATCTGAAGTACAGGGCGGTCGCCCCGCCGGAGCTCACCCTCCGGCAACTGCGTCGCATGGTCTACGGATGACTACGGCTTAGGGATACGGAACACCTATATATGTGCGGAATTGTCGGATACATCGGTAAGCGCGACGTCGCCCCCCTTCTCCTCGAAGGTCTCCAGCGGCTGGAATACCGCGGTTACGACTCGGCGGGCATCGTCGTGTCCACGCCGAAGACGGCCGGTCTGAAGATGGTGAAGGCCAAGGGCCGGGTCCGCGACCTGGAGGCCAGGGTCCCGGGGCGCTTCAAGGGCACCACCGGCATCGCCCACACCCGCTGGGCCACCCACGGCGCCCCCTCCGACGTGAACGCCCACCCGCACATGTCGGCGGACCAGAAGGTCGCCGTCGTCCACAACGGCATCATCGACAACGCCGCCGAGCTGCGCCGCAAGCTGGAGGCGGACGGTGTGGTGTTCCTCTCGGAGACCGACACCGAGGTCCTCACCCACCTGATCGCCCGCTCCCAGGCGGAGACCCTGGAGGAGAAGGTCCGCCAGGCGCTGCGCGTGATCGAGGGCACCTACGGCATCGCGGTCATGCACGCCGACTTCCCCGAGCGGATCGTCGTCGCCCGCAACGGCTCCCCGGTCGTCCTCGGCATCGGCGACAAGGAGATGTTCGTCGCCTCCGACATCGCGGCCCTGGTCACCCACACCCGCCAGATAGTGACCCTGGACGACGGCGAGATGGCCACCCTCAAGGCCGACGACTTCCGCACCTACACCACCGAGGGCACCCGGACGACGGCCGAGCCGACCACGGTGGAGTGGGAGGCCGAGTCGTACGACATGGGCGGCCACGACACCTACATGCACAAGGAGATCTTCGAGCAGCCCGACGCGGTCGACCGCGTGCTGCGCGGCCGGATCGACGACCGCTTCTCCACCGTGCACCTGGGCGGCCTCAACCTGGACGCCCGCGACGCGCGTGCCGTGCGCCGGGTGAAGATCCTCGGCTGCGGCACGTCGTACCACGCGGGCATGATCGGCGCCCAGATGATCGAGGAGCTGGCCCGCATCCCCGCGGACGCCGAGCCGGCCTCCGAGTTTCGCTACCGCAACCCGGTGGTCGACCCCGACACCCTGTACATCGCGGTCTCGCAGTCCGGTGAGACCTACGACGTGCTCGCCGCCGTCCAGGAGCTGAAGCGCAAGGGCGCGCGGGTGCTGGGCGTGGTGAACGTGGTGGGCTCGGCGATCGCGCGGGAGGCGGACGGCGGGACGTACGTGCACGCGGGCCCGGAGGTCTGCGTGGTGTCCACCAAGTGCTTCACGAACACAACGGTCGCGTTCGCGTTGCTGGCGCTGCACCTCGGCCGCATCCGCGACCTCTCGGTCCGCGACGGCAAGCGCATCATCGACGGCCTGCGCAGGCTGCCGGCCCAGATCTCGGAGATCCTCGCCCAGGAGGCGGAGATCGAGAAGCTGGCCGCGGAGTACGCCGAGGCCCGCTCGATGCTCTTCATCGGCCGCGTCCGGGGCTACCCGGTGGCCCGCGAGGCCTCCCTGAAGCTCAAGGAGGTCTCGTACATCCACGCGGAGGCGTACCCGGCGTCCGAGCTGAAGCACGGCCCTCTCGCCCTCATCGAGCCGGCCCTCCCGACGGTGGCGATCGTCCCCGACGACGACCTCCTGGAGAAGAACCGCGCGGCCCTGGAGGAGATCAAGGCCCGCAGCGGCAAGATCCTGGCGGTGGCCCACCAGCACCAGGAGAAGGCGGACCGCACGATCGTCGTCCCCAAGAACGAGGACGAACTCGACCCGATCCTGATGGGGATCCCGCTCCAGCTCCTCGCCTACCACACGGCGAAGGCGCTGGGCCGGGACATCGACAAGCCTCGGAACCTGGCCAAGTCGGTGACGGTGGAGTAGCGCCGTTTGAGTCTGCGGCCCGGTGGGGGCTGGTCGCGCAGTTCCCCGCGCCCCTAAAAGACCAGGGGCGAGCGCCCCTTTAGGGGCGCGGGGAACTGCGCGAGCAACCCCCACGCACCCGCACGGGCCGGACGACCGAACGGACCCCCTCGTGTGCCACTGGCAACGAAGGGGTCCGCTCATTGGATCGCCGGGGACGCCCAACTCCCCGGCGTCGGCTGCCCTATCAGCCGTGGGCCGTCACCCCCCGGCCGGCAGCCCGCCCCGGCAGCACCGTCGGCCAGTGCGCGAGCGCGGCCGTCGCGGCGTACCAGGCCACCGCCCCCGCCGCCACCGCAACCCAGCCGCCGACCTTGGTCAGTGACGAGCTGTCGGCGAACTGCGCGACGGCGAGCACCAGCATCGCCAGGAACAGCAGCCCGTGCATGGCCTGTCCGAGCTGCTCGCCGCCCGCGAGGGTCAACGACAGGGCCACGAGGGCGAAGAGGAGCAGGAAGAGCCCGGCCCCGTTGGCCGAGGCGTGGCCGCCGGACGAGACGGCCCAGGTGAACCAGAGGGCGCCGAGGGCCACATAGCCCGTGCCGTTCGCGGCGTCGCGGTCACGGAAGGCCAGCAGGCCGACGAGGAAGAGGGCGACTCCGCCCACGTAGTGGGCGATTGACACGGCGTCGGAGGTGGTGACGTTGTCGATGACACCGGTGGTGCCGAGTCCGAACGCCAACAGGGTGATTCCCAGGGCGAGTCGACCGGCCACGGTGGTGGTTCCGCTTCCCGCAGAGACGTCGTTGTCCACGGCGGGCTCCCTTCATGCTCTGTGCAGTTGTGCGCGGTGACCGATATATGCCCTTCACAAGGGCACAAACACCTCTGCGCGCCAGGAATTTCAGGCACTGCACGAAGAGAGCCGGACCGTTCCCACGGCGCATCTCACCTGGGAGAACGTGGAGTTACGGAATGACAACGACAGGGCGCTTGGCCCGCTTGGCGAGTCGCCCGGCGACGGAGCCGAAGATCCGCCCGACGATCCCGTGGGTCGACCCCACGACGATCGCGTCGGCCTCGTACTCCCGCCCCACCTCTTCGAGTTCGTGGCAGATGTCACCGCCGCGCTCGACGAGGATCCAGGGCACCTCGGCCAGGTACTCGGCGCAGGCGAGTTCGAGACCGAGCACCTCGGTGCGGTGGTCCGGAACGTCGACGAAGACGGGTGGCTCGCAGCCGGCCCACACGGTGGTCGGCAGTCGGTTGGCGACGTGGACGATGATCAGCCCTGCACGGGAGCGGTGCGCCATCCCGATCGCATAGGCGAGGGCGCGCTCACTGGAGGTGGAGCCGTCGAAGCCGACGACCACTCCGTGCTTGAAGGCGGGATCGCAGGAAGGGCGTGACTCTTCCGCCGCCAGCGCATCGGCCGCCGTGGGGTCGGCGACCGGCCGCTTGCGGTCCGCTGGATCGAAGAATTCGTGACCGGCCATGGCTGTCTCGGCGTTGTGATCCTTGTGTGGGAGGGACGACAGTGTGCGGCGAGCTTGTGTCCGGGAAACATCTTCCCAACCCCATACCCCCAAGGGTACGGCGGCACGCCTCCTCAGCCCAGATCCCGCGCACTCTCCGTAGGGGACCTTCCCCGGAGTCGGTTAGGGGTTCCAGGGAGCATGCACGAGCCGCGCCCGTAACGCAATGGTTGCTGCCCCGTACAGGCGGTTTGCACAGGATTCGGACAGCACCGGAGCCCCCACGCACGGTGACCGACGGCTCGAACGCGCGTTGATCCCTGTACGAGCGCGTCACGAGGGAGCGCGGGGGAGCACGACGAGTACGACGAGGGAGTACGACCATGTCCGGACCGCGCCCCACCACCCCCGGCCCGCACCGCAGCCCCGGCCCGCACCGCTCCCCCGGCCCGCGGCGCTCCCCCAGCCCGCGGCGCGCCCCCGGGCAGCGCCGCGCCCCCGACCCGCACCGCGCTCCGGACACCGCCGGCGACGTGGTCCGCTGGGCCGCGTTCTCCTGCGCGCTCGTCCCCGTCGTGCTCCTCTGGTACGGCACCTCGCCGGCCGGCGCCGCCGGCACCGCACTCGGCCTCGCCGCCGTCACCGCCGCCTGCCGCTTCCTGTTGCGCCGCTCGGAGCTCGGCGCGAGGCTCGGCGCCGAGCGCGGGAGGGCGGCCCGGGGAGGCGGACGTCACACCCGGAGCAGTACACCGGTCGACTGACCGGTTTCCGCGCACGCCAACGCTTCTTTTCAGCCAACTTGGCGGACCCGCGCAAGAGGGGCACCAACCACCCCCCAACCCCCGTTCCACCTGCACGGACAGGGTCCGCAAGACCCTCCGCACCCTACGCGGTTTGGCCACTGCGACGAGGCGCACTTCCCTGCACGGCCTGTGAGTGCAACCCTTCGTGATCGAATGCTTCACGCCAAGTTGTCATGTCGACAATCGACGGCGTGTCGAACTGGTCACCGCGAGACCGCGGAAACCAGTAGATTCGATCTTGACGTCTTACGGCGGGGGACTCGTGCAGGACCGAGGGGAAACGTGCAGGAGCGACACAACCGAGGAGCCGCGACCACCAAGGGGGGCTTAGCAGGATGAGCCACGACTCCACTGCCGCGCCGGAAGCCGCGGCCCGGAAACTGTCCGGGCGACGGCGCAAGGAGATCGTCGCGGTGCTGCTGTTCAGCGGCGGCCCCATTTTCGAGAGTTCCATACCGCTGTCGGTGTTCGGGATAGACCGCCAGGACGCCGGCGTACCGCGCTACCGACTGCTGGTGTGCGGTGGCGAGGAGGGCCCGCTGCGGACCACAGGGGGCCTGGAACTCACCGCGCCGCATGGCCTGGAAGCGATCTCACGCGCCGGCACGGTCGTCGTACCGGCCTGGCGCTCGATCACCGCGCCGCCACCGGAAGAGGCGCTGGACGCGCTGCGCCGCGCCCATGAGGAGGGGGCCCGCATCGTCGGGCTGTGCACGGGTGCGTTCGTGCTGGCCGCCGCAGGCCTGCTGGACGGCCGCCCGGCCACCACCCACTGGATGTACGCGCCGACGCTGGCCAAGCGCTATCCGTCGGTGCACGTCGACCCACGAGAACTCTTCGTGGACGACGGCGACGTCCTCACGTCCGCCGGTACGGCGGCCGGAATCGACCTCTGTCTCCACATCGTGCGGACGGACCACGGCAACGAGGCGGCCGGTGCACTCGCCCGCCGCCTGGTGGTCCCGCCGCGCCGCTCGGGCGGTCAGGAGCGCTACCTCGATCGATCTTTACCAGAGGAGATCGGCGCCGACCCGCTCGCCGAGGTCGTCGCCTGGGCGCTGGAACACCTCCACGAGCAGTTCGACGTGGAGACGCTGGCGGCGCGCGCGTACATGTCGCGGCGCACCTTCGACCGCCGCTTCCGGTCGCTGACGGGGTCGGCCCCGCTCCAGTGGCTGATCACACAGCGGGTCCTCCAGGCGCAGCGCCTCCTGGAGACGTCGGACTACTCGGTGGACGAGGTGGCGGGCCGCTGCGGCTTCCGCTCCCCCGTCGCTCTGCGCGGCCACTTCCGCCGCCAGCTGGGTTCGTCCCCGGCGGCGTACCGGGCGGCGTACCGGGCGAGGCGGCCGCAGGCCGAGCGGGCCGACGCGCCCGAACCGGCACCGCTGCCGCCGACGGGCCCGCTCGCGGTCCCGTACCCCGAAGGCGTACTGCCGATGCAGACCCGCAGGACAGCCACGGTAGGCCTCTCGGCCAGCCTGCCGGGCCCCCGCACCGGCAGCTGACCCTTCCCCCCGCCCACCCGACGCCTCGGGTGGGCGGGGGACAACCCCCTCGCCCACCCACCACCCGACTCGGTAGGCCAAGTGCTGAGGCACAAGACGAGGGCACCCAGCCACACCCGCGACCGACACGCTGGGACACCCCGCGAGGCCGAAGACGACTCCCGGTCACACCCCGGCCACCAGCCACTCGACTCGACGGCCCGAACCGACGAGGCCGAGGACAACGGCACCCAGCCACGCCCTCCACCCACCACCCGACTCGGTAGGCCAAGTGCTGAGGCACAAGACGAGGGCACCCAGCCACACCCGCGACCGACACGCTGGGACACCCCGCGACGCCGAAGACGACTCCCGGTCGCACCCCGGCCACCGGCCACTCGACTCGACGGCCCGAACCGACGAGGCCGAGGACAACGGCACCCAGCCACGCCCTCCACCCACCACCCGACTCGACAGGACAGAGGGCAGGGCCGAAAACGACGGCCCCCCACCACCCTTCTCCCGGCCACCGGGCCCGCGAGGCGCCGAAGCTCGCCTGTCCGACGCCCGAGGACGACCACGCTCAGCCACCCCAGCCCGCCCGGCGACCAAGGACGCCCCCCTCGGCCACCCACCCGGCGGGCCGACGTCTGAGGAAGACCACGCTCACCCCCCACCCAGCCCGCCCGGCGACCAAGGACGACCACCCTCAGCCACCCACCCACCCACCCAGCCCGGCCGGCACCTGATGACAACCGCGCTCAGCCACCCTCCTGCCCGTCCGGCGCTTGAGGGCGAGGCCGTAGGCCGATGATGCGGGGGTGCGGGGCGGCAGTCCCCGGAGGCGGTCGGCGTTGCACCCGGGGGCCCACAAACGCCGACCTCAGCTTTAGGGTGGTCGCATGAACGATCGCATGGTGTGGATCGACTGCGAGATGACCGGCCTCTCGCTGTCCGACGACGCGCTCATCGAGGTGGCCGCACTGGTCACCGACTCCGAGCTGAACGTGCTCGGCGAGGGCGTGGACATCGTCATCCGTCCGCCGGCCAAGGCACTGGAGACGATGCCGGAGGTGGTGCGGCAGATGCACACCACGTCCGGCCTGCTCGACGAGCTGGCCGGCGGCACGACGCTCGCCGAGGCCGAGGAGCAGGTCCTGGCCTACGTCCGGGAACACGTGAAGGAACCCGGCAAGGCCCCGCTGTGCGGAAACTCCGTCGGCACCGACCGCGGCTTCCTCGCCCGGGACATGGCGGCCCTGGAGCGCTGGCTGCACTACCGGATCGTCGACGTCTCCAGCGTCAAGGAGCTGGCCCGGCGCTGGTACCCGCGGGCCTACTTCAACAGCCCGGAGAAGAACGGCAACCACCGCGCCCTCGCCGACATCCGCGAGTCGATCGCCGAACTGCGCTACTACCGCGAGGCCATCTTCGTACCGCAGCCCGGCCCGGACTCGGACACCGCGCGGACGATCGCGGCCAAGCACGTCCTGCCTGCGGAGTAGCCCTCGGCGGAGGGTCCTGGAGGTCTCCGGAGGGGCACCGGGAAAGCCGTGCGCGAGCACCCCTTCGGACCCTGTACACTTTTTCTCGGCCGGTCGGAGAAACCACAGAATGACCGCCGGTCGTGGTGGGTGTAGCTCAGCTGGTAGAGCACCTGGTTGTGGTCCAGGATGTCGCGGGTTCGAGTCCCGTCACTCACCCCATGGGACGGGCCCGTGATCTGCGGAACGCAGATCACGGGCCCGTCCGGCGTTCACCCACCGGCGAATACGTCCCGTCGCACGCTGTGGGATTCTCGCGACACCGACACCGACACCGACACCGACACCGACACCAGTCGGCAGTCGTTCGCATCCGTGCCGGTCCGTGGACAGTTGAGAAGTGCCGCCATGACTCGCCGGCGCCCGAACGCGTAAGCGCGGGCTCGAGGACTGCGCCGGATCCGTGGCAGGCACATCGGCGAGGAGTGGACCCCGAACTGATCGGACAGGCGACCGGGCGACGAGGATGACGACCGACAGCGATGCCCCGCCGTCCGGAATGGTCGGCGGGGCATCGCTGTCGGGTCGTCGGTGGGCGTCAGCCGATGTAGCCGGCCACGTCCGCGATCACGTTGGTGGTGCTGTTCGTGTAGAAGTCCACCTTGCCGTCGGAGCCGACGGGCACCATGACCTGGTTGGCGATCGTCTTCCCCGACGCCCAGTTCAGGTTGGAGGCCGTCGGACGACTGCCGCCGTCGGCCCAGGCGGTGAGGTAGCCGCCGCCGGTGGTGCCGGTGACGGTGACGGTCAGCACGACCGCCTTGACGCCGGTGGACGGGATGGCGTCGCG
Source organism: Streptomyces sp. NPDC001714 (assembly GCF_042892755.1). Taxonomy (NCBI): domain Bacteria; kingdom Bacillati; phylum Actinomycetota; class Actinomycetes; order Kitasatosporales; family Streptomycetaceae; genus Streptomyces; species Streptomyces sp. NPDC001714. The sequence continues at coordinate 328,460 of NZ_JBIAUL010000005.1, read as the reverse complement.
CCCCGAGATCTGCAGGGCCAGCGTCTTTCCGGCGCCCAGCGCCGTCGTCTGACGGGTGTCCAGCAGGCGCAGCGGGGTGACCGTGTGGAAGGCCGAGCCGCTGGTGGAGAAGTAGCCGGAGACGTCGGCGATCACGTGGCTGGTGCCGTGGACGTAGATGCTGACGTTGCCGTCGCTGCCGATCGGCACCACCACCAGGTTGGGGATGGTGGTCCCGGTGGCCGACCAGTTGACGTTGGACGCGGTCGGGCGGGTGGCGCCTTCGGGGTAGGCCTCCAGGTAGCCCCCGCCGACGGTCTGGGTGGCCGTCAGGTTGAGCACCACGGAGCCGGCACCGGTCGGCACGCCCCCATGGCCGCGGACCTTGAGGCTGATCACCTTGTTGGAGATCTTGCTGGTGGTGGGGATGCCGACCTTGGAGCGGGTGTCCAGCAGGCGGGCCGGGGTCAGCGCCGTGTACTTCGAGCCGGTGGTGCCGCTGGTGTAGTAGCCCTGGACATCGGCGATCAGGTGGGTGGTGCTGCTCGTGTAGAGGTCCACCACGCCGTCGCCCGCCACCTTGACGGTCGCCGAGGCGGCGATGGTCTGGCTCGCGCCGGTCCAGTGGAGGTTGCTGGTCGCCGGCTTGCTGGTGCCGTCGGCCCAGGCGATCAACGAACCCGCGCCGGTGGTGCCGGTGACCGTGAGGTTGAGCACGACAGCGGTCACGCCGCTGCTGGGGATCCCTCCGGCGCCCTCGATCTTGACCGGCGCGGTGCCGCCCGCGACCAGGGGCTTCGTGGTCGGGATGGAACTGAGGCCCCAGCCGGTGCCGTTGCGGGTGTCCAGCAGGCGCTTGGGGCTGCTGAGCGGGTGGAAGGTGGCGGCGCCCGTGGCGGCGGTGCCCTTGGCCGCGCACAGTGCGGTGGTCAGGCCGGCCTCCTTGGGCGAGCCCAGGCCGGTCACCTCGTCGTAGCCGGCGGCCGCCGTGTAGCCGGTGGCGTATACGGAGTTGTCGCCGCTGGTGACGTCCCAGAAGCTGGTCGGGTAGCTGCTCCGTGCGGCCTTGTAGAGGGCGTTGTTGAGGAAGCCGACCTGGCCGTTGGTCTGGCAGGCCGTGCCGGCGTTGGCCTGGACGATCGCGGCGGCCCAGGTCGGGGCCGCGCCGCTGGTGCCGCCGACGAGACCGGGGACGGGGCTGGAGGACTGGCTGTCGTCCTGGTAGTAGATCGGATACCCGTCGGCCGGGTCCGCCAGAGCGGAGACGTCCGGAACGGCACGCTTGCTGGTGGTGGCGACACCGCCCTGGTAGACGACGGGAGCCCAGCGCGAGGAGACGCCGCCACCGGTACCGCCGGAGGCGTTGCCCCACGTCGTCTGGGTCGTGGTGCTGCCCGAGGTGGTCATCGTGGTGCCGCCGACACCGGTGACGTAGGGCTGGCTCGCGGGGTCGTCGACGGCCTTGGCCGTGGAGCCGGTGGCGCGGTAGCAGTCGCTGGAGCCGTCGTCGCCCGAGGCGGCGACGACGCTCTGGCCCTGCGCGGCGGCCTCCGCGAAGACGGTGTTCTCGGCATTCGCGGTGGCGCTGCTCTCGACCGCCTCGCATTCACCCCAGCTGGTGGAGATGACCTGCGCCTGGTCGTCGGTGACCATCCGCTGGTAGACGTCGATCACGTTCTGGTCGGTCGCGGACGCGGCGTCCGGCCCCTGGTAGTCGATGATCGCGGCGCCGGGCACCAGGCCTATCAGGTCCTCGATGTCGAGCGCGGACTCCACGCCGACCGATCCGTCGGTGGCCGGCGCGCCGGCCCCTGCCGTCGTGTCGACGTACACGTGGGACACCGAGGTGCTGGTACCGACGCAGGACTGGTACGCGGCGATGCTGCCGGCGTCGACGTTCTCCAGCTCGAACACGGCCACGGTCTGCCCGGCACCGGCGGTGGCGGAGCTGGCCATCCCGTAGGCGCCGGCCAGCTTGCCGGGGCTGTAGTAGTCGATGCCGTCGGTCAGGCCCGAGCCGGTGAAGTCGGCGCAGAGTGCCGGGGTGTACGTGTGCGGGGTCACGGTGCGCGAACTGCGCCCGGAGACGGTGGCGGTGCTGTGCCTGCTCGCACGACGCACCGGGGAGTGGTGACTGCTGACGGTGTTGATGCTGCTCAGGCCGACGATCCCGGTCACCGAGGACGCCACGTCCGCGGGCAGCGAGGGTGCCGAGGTGTTGAGGTAGTCGGTGGTGCCGTCCTTGAGCCGGACGTCGCGAAAGCCGGTGCCGAAGGCGTGGGACGCCTGCGCGGCGGTGGCGGTGACCGGGATGGACAGGCCGTCCGGGCTGACCTTGCCGGGAGAGAGACCGGCCGCCTTCAACGCCTGTGAGACTCCCGCGATGGTGGCCTGCGTGGGACCGAAGACCGAGGCGAACTGCCCCTTGGCCAGGTAGTGGTGGTATTGGGCGTTCCCCGGTGTGGACACCGCGGTGACGAAGTCCGCCAGCGCCTGCGGGTCACGTGGGGCGAGGTTGACGCTGAGGTGCAGCGTGGTTCCCGACGCGGTCGCGCCGGTCACCGTCGCACCGGTCGGGACACGCGGGGCCGCCCCTATTCGCTTGGGGGCGGCCGATCCGGCCACTCCCCCCTGGGCGACCGCGCCACTGGCGGTCGCGGTGACGGCTATGAGGGCGATGGCAGCGGTGGAAGCCGCGGTGATCGCCCTGGCCCGTCTGCCGGTCTTGGCTGCCGCGCGTCCGGGACGTCCCGGCCCGGCGTGGACCTTCTTGGCCATGCAGAAATCTCCTAAAAACTGACGCGCCGCCACATTCATGGCTGTGACGGCGGTCGAAGCGTCACTCGGGCCGACAGGCGCATCCACGTCACGTGGTGTGCAGGAGCTATCCCTCTTAACCGAAGTGTGCGCATTTTTTATCAGGTCACGACAGTTACTGTCTCTGTTCGCGCGAGAACCATGAACGGATCTTTACGCCGCCGCGGTGAACCGAGCCGTGCGCCACCTCGTCGATGCGTTGACCGCGCGGCCGCGGACCACCGCGAGCAGCAGTGCGTGCCGACCCCATGACGTGAGCGGCACACCCGCCGGCTCGGCAGCACGAGGGCTTCTGGAGCCGTGGTCGCCGGCCGCGGCAGAGACCGCGCACCGACGCCGACCGCACCCGGTCCGCTTCCGCTGCGAGTTGCGGACTTCGGTCCCGCCGCCGGAGGGAGCTGCTGGGGTGGAGCCCCAGTGCGAACGCTGCTCCTGCGGTGCTGTCCTGACGTGGTCGGCCACCATCGGGCCGGCGACGGTCACCGGCCCACTCGACGCCTGCGCCCCTGCTCCGGCTGAACTCCCTGCCCCCAGCGCACTTCCTTGTCCCCGAGCCGAAAGGCGACCACCTTCCTATGCCTTCCGAACCCCTGCTTCCGACCGGCCGCCGCGGATTCCTCAAGGGCGCCGCCGGCGCGCTCGCCGTCCCGGCCGCCGCCACCCTCGTCGGCGTCGGTGCGCTGGCCGAGCCCGCCCACGCCGACGAGGGCGGCCTGCCCGACTTCGCGCCGATCCCGGCCGCCGCGGCCGGGCCGCAGGTGAACGAGGACGGCTACTACGTGGGCCGGATCGCCGGAAACCTCTACTGGGTCACGGACTCCTACTACCAGGCCATGTTCCTGACGACCCGGCGGGGCGTCGTCCTCGTCGACGCCCCGCCGACCATCGGGCACAACCTGCTCCGCGCCATCGACGACGTCACCCGGGCCAACGGCCGGCCGGGCAAGGTCACACACCTCGTCTACTCGCACTCGCACGCCGACCACATCGGCGCCGCCGGCCTGTTCGGAACCGACGTCGTCCGGATCTCGCACGCCGCGACGGCCGGTCTGCTGGCCCGCGCGGCGGACCCCAACCGGCCGCTGCCGACGGTCACGTTCCACGACAGGTACCAGCTCAAGGTCGGCGGGGAGACCCTGCGCCTGGCATACCACGGCCCCAACCACTCCCCCGACAACATCTTCGTCCACGCGCCCGAGTACGACACCCTGATGCTGGTCGACGTCCTGTACCCGGGCTGGGTGCCGTTCAAGAACCTCGCGGTCTCCCAGGACATCCCCGACTGGATCAAGGCCCAGAGCATCGCGATGGAGTACCCGTGGCAGACGTTCGTCGGCGGCCATCTCGGGCGGCTCGGAGTCCGCGCGGACGGCGCCCTGCAGATCCGGTACATGGACGATCTGGAGGCCAGCACCCGGTCCGCGATCGCCTCCGTCGACCCGGCCCCGTTCTTCGCCAAGTACGGCGCGCAGGGAAACTCGTGGGCGATCTTCAAGACCTTCCTCGACGCGGTCGCGGACGCCGCCGCCGCTCCGGTGACCGCGAAGTACACCGGAGTCCTCGCCGCCGCCGACGTCTTCACACGGGACAACGCGTGGACGCTCCTCGAGTCCCTGCGGATCGACGCCGGTGTCCTCGGGCCGTTCGGCGTCCACCCCTGAACCACTGGGGTGGATCCCCGGTGCGAAGGCGCCGGGGGTCCTGGTCTCGTGTGCACACGCCGGGTCAGTACACCCACACAAGAGAGGCCCAGCCATGACCGTCCCCCTCCCTCTTCCCGTGGTCTTCATCCACGGACTCTGGCTGCACAGCACCTCCTGGCAGCCGTGGATCGACCTGTTCCGCGACGAGGGCTACGACCCGTCCGCGCCCGGGTGGCCCGGCGACCCCGACACCGTCGAGGAGGCCCGCCAGAACCCCGAGAGCATCGCCGACCACGGCATCGACGACGTCGTCGCGCACTACGCGGCCCTGATCGAGGCCCTGCCCGTACGGCCCATCCTGATCGGCCACTCCTTCGGCGGGATGATCGCGCAGAAGCTGCTCGGCCAGGACCGCGCCGCCGCGGCGGTCGCGATCGACGCCGCACAGATCAAGGGCGTCCTGCCCCTGCCGCTGTCCGCGCTGAAGGCGACGCTCCCGGTCTTCAGGAACCCGGCCAACAGGCGCCGGTCGGTGTCCCTGAGCGCGGAGCAGTTCCGGTTCGCCTTCGGCAACGCCGTCGCCGAGGAGGAATCGGCGGCCCTGTACGAGCGCTGGACCATCCCCGCGCCGGGCAAGCCGCTGTACGAGGCCGCCTCCGCCAACTTCAACCCCCACTCGCCGGCGAAGGTCGACACGGACAACAGCGGACGCGGCCCGCTGCTGCTCATATCCGGCGGCAAGGACCACACGGTGCCCGAGGTCGTCACCCGGGCCACCCTCAAGCAGTACCGGCACTCCGAGGCCGTCACCGACATCATCAACTTCCCCGACCGCGGGCACTCCCTGACGATCGACGGCGGCTGGCGCGAGGTCGCGGACACCGTTCTCACCTGGCTGCGGCAGCAGAGCCTGGGGGCCGGGCGATGAACTCCCGCCCCGAGGACGCCGGAACGGCCGGTGCCGACGCCGGCCTGGTCGGGCGGACCGTCGTGGTCACCGGCGCCGGGCGCGGTATCGGGCTGGCCGTCGTCGAGGCCTTCCTCGCGGCCGGCTCCCGCGTCGTCGCGGGCTCCAGGGAACGCACCGAGGCCCTCGACGAGCACGTGAAGCGAGGGGCCGAGCTCACCGTCGTGGAGGTCGACCTCGCGACGCCCGACGGTCCGGCCGCGCTGGTCGCCGAGGCGGTGGCGAGCCATGGCGGTGTCGACGTCCTGGTGAACAACGTCGGGGCGGTACGGCCGCGGGTGGACGGCTTCCTGAGCGTGGCGGACGAGGACTGGGAGTGGACGTTCACGGTCAACTTCATGGCCGCCGTCCGCGCCACCCGGGCCGCCCTGCCGCACCTGCTCGCCACCGGCGCGGGACGGATCGTCACCGTCTCCTCGGTCAACGCCCGGCTGCCGGACCCGCTGGTCATCGACTACGGGGCGGCGAAGGCGGCGCTGACCAACTTCTGCAAGGCCCTGTCCAAGGAGGTGGGACCACGCGGTGTGCGGGTGAACACCGTCGGTCCCGGACCGGTGGAGACGGCACTGTGGCAGGGCGCCGGCGGCGTCGCCGACACGGTCGCCCGGTCCCGGGGCGTCGACCCCCGGGAGGTGGCCCGCGGCGCGGCCGGCCAGTCGGTGACCGGCCGCTTCACCCGGCCGTCGGAGGTCGCCGACCTCGTCGTCTACCTCGCCGGTCCCCGGGCGGCGAACATCACCGGCGCCGACTTCGTCATCGACGGCGGCCTCGTCGAATCCCTCTGACCCGCCGTCACCGCACCCCGGTCCGCCACATCCACGAAGGGAAACCGACATGCCGTACATCACCGTCGGCCAGGAGAACTCCGCCGACATCGAGCTGTACTACGAGGACCACGGGAGCGGGCAGCCCGTCGTGCTGATCCACGGCTACCCGCTGGACGGCCACTCCTGGGAGAAGCAGCTCCCGGCCCTGCTCGACGCGGGCCACCGGGTCATCACCTACGACCGGCGCGGCTTCGGCCGGTCGTCGCAGCCGACCACGGGCTACGACTACGACACCTTCGCCGCCGACCTCAACACGCTGCTGACCGAGCTGGACCTCACCGACGCGGTACTCGTCGGGTTCTCCATGGGCACCGGCGAAGTCGGCCGCTACCTGGGGACGTACGGCTCGCAGCGCGTCGCCAAGGCCGCCTTCCTGGCCTCCCTCGAACCCTTCCTGGTCAAGACCGACGACAACCCGGACGGCGTCGACCAGGCCGTCTTCGACGGCATCCTGGAGGCGGTCACCAAGGACCGCTACGCCTACTTCACCGGCTTCTACGAGGCGTTCTACAACCTCGACGAGACGCTCGGCAGCCGGATCAGCGAAGAGGCCGTGCGGGCCAGCTGGAACGTGGCGGCAGGCGCGTCGGCGTACGCGTCGGTGGCCTGCGTGCCCACCTGGATCACCGACTTCCGCGCCGACGTCGCCAGGATCGACGTACCGACGCTGATCCTGCACGGCACCGCCGACCGGATCCTGCCGGTCGACGCCACCGGTCGGCCCTTCCACGCGCTGTTGCCCTCGGCCGAGTACGTCGAGGTCGAGGGTGCCCCGCACGGCCTGCTGTGGACGCACGCCGAAGAGGTCAACGCCGCGCTGCTGGCCTTCCTGGCGAAGTAGCCGCCCGGTTGCGGGATACGACCCGCCCGCGCGGTCGGCGCCGGCGGGAAGCACACACGAGGAGGCGGCGATGACGGGATCCGGAGCGCTGAGGATGACGGATCACGCCGGCGTCCCGCTCGTCCACGGCCGGCCCCGGGTCAACGGGGTCGATCTGCACTGTGCGACGGGCGGCAGTGGCGACCCGGTCGTCCTGATCCACGGGGTGCCGAAGACCATGTTCTTCTGGCGCCACGTCATCCCGCTGCTCACCCCGCACCACACGGTCGTCGCGGTGGATCTGCGGGGGTTCGGCGGCTCCGGGCGTCCGGTGTCCGGGTACGACACGCGGACGCTGGCCGCCGACATCGCCGCGCTCATGGCGGCACTGGGACACGACCGGTACCGGGTGGTGGGCGAGGACTGGGGTGCGGCCGTCGCCTACGCCGTGGCGGCCTTCCACCGCCCGAAGGTCGTCCAACTCGTCTTCCAGGAGACCAGACTGCCCGGCCTGCCGGTTCCCGACCTCGGGCCGCTCGCCGCCGAGGATCCCCGCACCGGCTGGCACCGCTCGCTGTTCGGCCTCCCGCACTACCCCGAATTGCTGATCGCCGGCCGTGAGCGTGCCTTCTGGACGTACTTCATGCGGCGGATCATGTGGGACCCGAGTGCGTACACGGACGCCGACGAGGACGCGTACACCCGGGGGCTCGAAGAACCGGGCGGCAGCCACGCGGTGTTCGAGCTGTACCGGGCGACCGAGACCGACGCCGACCAGAACCGGCCGCAGTTCGCCGTCCCGCTGGAGTGCCCGGTGCTGGCCGTCGGGGGCCGTGCCTACCTTGCCGCAGAGCCCGGGGAACAGATGGCCCAGGTCGCGGTGAACGTCACACCTGTGGTGATCGAGCAGGCGGGGCACAACATCCCGTTGGAGGCACCCGCCGAACTCGCACGCCACTACCTCGACTTCTTCGCGGCCGCGGAGGAATGACGGCTCAGCTCCCGCTCGCCGGGTCCGGTTCGCCGATCCGGCGGGGGATCTGCTTCCGGGAGGCGATGCCGAGCTTGCCGAACACCCTGTTCAGATGGAACTCGACGGTCGAGGCGGTGACGAACAACCGCGTCGCGATCTCCCCGTTGGTCAGCCCCGAGGCGGCCATGGAGGCCACCTGCCGCTCCCGTGGGGTGAGATCGAACCTGGTCTCCTCGGTCCGCCTGCGGGCTGTCTCGCCGGTGGCCAGCAGCTCGGTCCTGGCCCGCTCGGCGTAGGGCACCGCGCCGAAGGCGTCGAAGCTCTCGTACGCGGCGCGCAACTGCTTCCTGGCGTCGGAGCGCCGCTTGCGGCGGCGGAGCCACTCGCCGAACAGCAGCCGGGCGCGGGCCCGCTCCAGGGCCAGCGGCCCCTGCCCCAGCAGTTCGACCGATTCCCGGTAGAGCTTCTCGGCCTCGTCGCCGTCGGCCGTCAGCGCCCGGCCGAGGGCCAGGGTGCCCAGGGCCCACGGAGTTCCGGCGAGCGGTGCCCGTTCCGCCAGCCGGGACAGGGCCCGCGTCACGCCGTCCCGGTCACCGGTGCGGACACCGGCCTCGATGAGCAGCGGCAGGACCAGGTTGCCGCAGGTCGGAGGGTCCTCCTCGAAAACCGCCCGCGCGTGCTGCACCGCTTGCCGGTAGTGGCCCTGCCCCAGCTCGAACAGGGTCAGCGCATGCTGCGCCATCAGCTGGAGCAGGCCGTGGCCCATGCTCCTCATCCCCGCGGCCCGCCGCACCGCCGCCCGCAGCTCGGCCTCCCGGCCGGTCAGGGCGAGCAGGTGGAGCCTGTTGATGTCGCCGCCGCCGGGGAACCCGGTGGCGGCCACGATGTCGTCGAACTCGACGTAGCGGGCCTCCGCCTCCGTGAACCGTCCGTCCAGGAGTTCGTAGCGCGCCTCGACGAGCAGGGTGATGCTCAGGGCGTACAACGCGCCCGCCTCGCGGTCCGCCGCCGCCAGGCGGTCGGCGAGTTCCCGCCCGGCCTCGACGTCCCACAGATCGTCGCAGGCCATCAACAGCATCACCGCGAACGGACTGTGCGCGTCCTCGATCCCACCGCCGCCCCGCAGCCCGTCCAGAGCGGCACGCAGCACGGGCGCGCCACGCTCGTACCCCTCGGCCACGCGCCGGGCCAGGCCCTCCATGAGCAGGTCCCGGCCGCGCACCGCGGAGTCCGGGGCGTGGCGCGCGGCGACGACGGCCGCCCCGACCTCGGTCAGCGACGTGCCCCGCACGGTGTCGTGGGCGACCAACGCGGCGTGCAGTGCCTCACAGAGCAACTCCCAGGTCAGCCGCGGGTCCTGCGCGCCGAGCCGCGTCACGGCGTCCATCAGCATCGCCGGGATGTCGGCGACGGCGAGCTGGAACATCTGCGCGGTCGCCCGCATCCGCAGCTCGCGGGTGCGCATCACCGGGCCCCGGATGTCGGCGCCTGCCCGTTCCATCGCGGCCCCTGCCGCCGGTGCGTCCCCGGACGTCAGATGGGCCTGCGCCGCGTCCAGCAGCCGCTCGGCCCGTCGGTCCGGATCGCCGGTGAAATCGGCGGCGCGCGACAGGAACAGAGCCTGCTGGGAGTAGCCGCCGCGGGAGCGGGCTCGCTCGGAGGCGGCCTCCAGATCGTCGGCGACTCCGTCGTCCACGCCCTCGGCGGCCTCGGCCCGGTGCCAGGCGCGGCGGTCGGCGTCCGCCACGGGGTCGCAGGCGGCGGCCAGTGCCGCGTGCGTGCGGCGGCGCTCGCCGGGTTCGGCCGCGGCGTAGACCGTCGAGCGGATCAGGGGATGCCGGAAGCCCGACGGCGTGTCCGGGTCGAGGATTCCCGCGGCGACCGCCGGCTCGACGGCGCGGGCCGACAGGCCGAGCCGCCCGGCGGCCCGCCACATCGTTCCCGAGTCGTCCGAGGGGGCCGCCGCGAGCAGCAGCAACAGGGCTGCGGTCTCCGGCGGCACGGCGCGGACCAGGCGCCGGAAGTGCCCCTCCAGCAGCCGGCCCACCGGCAGCGGATCGGGCAACGGGGCGACACCGGAGAGTTGTTCGGCGGCGAGGGTGTCGGCCAGCTCCAGCAGTGCGAGCGGATTGCCGCCGGTACCGGCGACGATCCGGTCGGCCACCGCCGGGTCCACCCGCCGGGTGCCGGCGGCGAGCAGGGCCCTGGCCTCCGGCTCCGGCAGACCGGTCACGGAGTGCACGCCGAGCGCGGCGAACAGGCCGTTGTCCCCGAGCCCGGCGCGGACGGCGATGATCAGGCCCAGGGAGTCGGCGTGCAACCGGCGGGCGGTGAACGCGAGCGCCTCGGCCGACTCCCGGTCCAGCCATTGCGCATCGTCGAGCAGAATCAGCAGCGGTTGCTCGGCGGCGGCCTCGGACAGCAGTGTCAGCGTCGCCAGCCCGACCGGACAGCGGTCCGCGGGCGGTCCCGGGACGAGGCCGAGCGCCGCCTCCAGCACGGCCCGCTGCGGTCCGGGCAGCCGGCCCGTCCGGTTCAGGAACGGCCGCAGCAACCGGTACAGCGCGCCGAAGCCGAGACCCGTCTCGGGCTCGACCGCGGTCAGCCGGACCACGCGGAGTTCCGCGGCCCGGGCCGCGGCGTACTCGAGCAGCCGGGTCTTGCCGATCCCGGGTTCGCCGGTCAGGACCAGGGCTCCGCCGAGGCCGTCGCGCACCGTGTCGAGCAGTCGTCCGATGGCTTGACGCTCGGCGTGGCGGCCCACCATCGGCGGCTCGGATGCCGGCTGGACGCCGTTCCACCCCATGGGACCGCTCTCCTCTTGTCGATGTCCTGACATGGAGAACGCTAGGAACGCCGCGCTGCCGGAAGCGAGCGTCATGTGACGGTGGTCAGCGCAGGGTGCCGACCACCGTCCGCAGCTCGGCGCGCGAGGTCACGCCCAGCTTGGGGAAGATCCGGTGGAGATGCGAGCTGACGGTGCGGTGCGAGAGGTAGAGCCGCTGGCCTATCTCGCGGTTGGTCAGCCCGTCCGCGGCGAGCCGGACGATCTGCAGCTCGTGGGCGGTCAGCTGGTCCCGGGCGTCCGGGGCCCGGCGGCGGCTGGTCTCGCCGGCCGCGCGCAGTTCCTGGCGGGCCCGCTCCCCCCAGGGGATCGCGCCGAGCGCGTCGAACATGTCGCGGGCGGCACGGAGGTGGTCGCGGGACTCGACACTGCGCCGCCGGCGCCGCAGCCATTCGCCGTAGGCCAGGTGGGTACGGGCCCTGATCAGCGGCCACGCGCCGAGGTCGGCGCTCAGCGCGCCCGCGAAGAGCGGGTCGGCGTCCTCGTCGGCGGCCAGCAGCGCCCGGACCAGCCGCAGTTCGGCGTGCAGCACCGGGGCGGGGGTCACCGTCGCGACCTCCTCCAGCTCCGTCACGACCGGGAGCACGTCCGCCAGCCGCCCGCAGTGCGTCGCCGCGTCGACGAGGTCGCCCACGGTCGTCAGCCGCAGGGCGATCTGGAACGCGGGATCCGCCGGATCGTGCAGCCTGCGGAAATGGCCGAAGGCCTCCTCGAACCGGCCCGCGCCCAACGCGGCCAGCCCGCGTGCCGTGGACGCGGTGGCCAGCACCGGACGTGCCCCGGCCGGCAGTCCGATCCCCTCCGCCTCCTCGGCCAGCCGCACGGCGGAGTCCACCTCACCGCGCAACGCGGCCAGCTTGGCCGCGGTGGCCGTCATCAACGCGTACATCATCGTCTGGCTGGTCTCGCGCGCCAGCCTTCGTGACTCCGCGGTCGCGGCGATCGCCGCGCCGAGGTCGCCGACCACGAGAGCGCTCCACGCGTCCGCGCCGACCGTCCGGGCCAGCAGCCCCAGGCGTCCCTGGGCACGCAGCGGCGCGCCGCCGGCCGCCGAGAACGCCCGCGCCAGGTGGAAGCCGCCGACGAGCAGCGAGGCGGTGCTGAGCATGCGGTAGGCACGGCCGTCGTCGCCCTCCTGCGGGACGGCGCGCCGGGCACCGTCCAGGACGAAGGCACCGCGGTCGACCGGCGCGGCGTAGGCACAGATGGCCAGGCGCCACGGATCGAGTTCGTCGAGCTCCATCCGCTCCACGGCCTGCAGAACCGTGCGGCGGACCTCCGGGCCCGGATCGGTCCAGAAGCACAACTGCGCGGCGCTCCACAGGATCCGCAGCGCCAGCGCCCGGTCCTCCGCGGCCATCTCCTCGGCGAGTGCCGTCAGGGAGTTGGCGCCGGACGAGTGGCTGAGCAGTCCCTCGTCGAAGCTGCCGCGAAGCCAGACGACCGTGGCGTGCTGCCGCCGTGACAGCGGTCCGGTGAGCGCCTGGTCCAGCAGCCGGGTCACGGTCTCGGGCCGGCCGAGTTCGACGGCGAAGTCGGCGGCCCGCAACAGGCGTTCCGCTCGGCGGTCGGCGTCCTCGCTGAGCGCGGCGGCCTGTTCGAGGGCCGTGACGGCCGCCGCGATGCCGCCGCGGCGGGCGGCCCGGTGCGCGGCCTCCTCCAACGCGGCGGCGACCGCCTCCTGAGGTGCGTGGGCCGCCGCGGCCCGGTGCCGTAGCTGCCGGTCCGGGTGTTCGTCCAGCACAGCGGCGAGTGCGGCGTGCGCGGCGTGGCGGACGCCGACGGGCATGGTCTGGTGGATCGCCGACCGCATCAGCGGATGCCCGAACCGCACTTCGGTACCGACGACCTGGACGAGCCGGGCGCGCACGGCCGGGTCGAGTTCCGCCGGTCCGGCCGGCCTGCCGGTGAACCGCCGGGTCGCCCGGCAGATCTCGGTGAGCGACGTGCTGTCGTGGAGAGCCGCGATCCGCAGCAGACTGCGGGTGATCTCGGGCAGGGTCTCCAGGCGGTCGGTGAAGGCCCGTTCGAGCCGCTCGGTGAGCGGCAGCTGGGGCAGGTGCGGATCGGCCGACGCGCCGAGGGCGCGGGAGAGCTCTGTCAGGGCCAGGGGGTTCCCGGCGGCCTCGGCCAGCAGCCGGCGGTGCGCGGTCGGCCGCAGCTCCGGGGCGCGTACCGCGAGGAGTTCCGCGGCCTGGCCGTCCGTGAGCGGGCTCAGCGTCACGGAGGTGAGTTCGTCGGAGTCCAGACGCGAACGGTAGCCGTCACGTGCGGCTCCCACCAGGACCACCGGCTCGGTGCCGACCCTGCGCGCCACGAAGGCCAGGACACTGGCGGTGGCGTCGTCGAGCCACTGGACGTCGTCGACCAGGACCAGCACCGGCGCGGCCGCGGCCGCGGCCGCGTCGACCAGGAGGTTGAGGACGGCAAGACCGACCAGGAAGACGTCGGGGACACCGGCCTCGGCGTGCCCGAGAGCGGTGTCCAGCGCCTGCCGGTGCGGCGCGGCCAGATCAGCGGCTCCCGCGGCCAACGGGCGCAGGACGAGCTGCAGACCGGCGTAGGGGATGTCGCTCTCGGCCTCGGCACCGCTGGTGCGCAGGACCCGGTGGCCGAGGCCCTCGGCGAGGGCGGCGGCCTCGGCGAGCAACGCCGTCTTCCCGATGCCGGGGGCCCCGCGGACCAGCACCGCGCTCCCGTGGCTCCGCGGCTCGGCCAGCAGCCGGCGCAGCAGATCCAGCTGGTCGTCCCGGCCGATGAGCTCCACGTTCCCCCCATCAGCCGGGTCCCCGGACTCGGTCTTCAGGAAGGTCAGGTTACTGCGCCACGGCCGGTGCCCTGCAACGGGAGAACGGATCCTGAGCCGGACCCAATTGTGGATTGACTATTCCAGAAAGTGAGCTACTCTTGCGGCATGGCACGCACCAGGGAGTTCGACATAGACCAGGCGACAGACCGCGCCATGGACCTGTTCTGGCGCCGCGGCTACGCCGAGACATCCCTGCAGGACCTGCTGCAGGAGCTGGCCATCGGCAGCGGCAGCTTCTACGCGGCCTTCGGCTCGAAGGAACAGCTCTACGTCCGCGCCCTGGACCGTTACACCTCGCTCCAGGGCAGCGACCTGGAGAAAGCCCTCGACGGGACGACCGAGATCCGGCCCGCGATCCGCAAGGTGCTCAGCTCCATGATCGAGGCGGACCTGGCCGACCCCACCCGCGGCTGCCTCGTGGTCAACACCTCCACGCAGTGCGCCGAGCAGCCTGCGGCGGCGGACCGGGTCACCGCCGCCATACGGCAGGTCGAGTCCCTCCTCGCCGGCGCCCTGGAGCAGGCACAGGCGCGGGGCGAGATCTCCCCGGACAAGGACCCGAGGAAGCTGGCCCGGTTCCTCACCACGTTCGTCCAGGGGATCCGCATAGTCGGCCAGGCGCGCACGGGCAGGGAGTTCGCGGAGGACGCCCTGGACACCGCGATGCGCGTGCTGGACTGACCGCCGCAGGCGGACTCCGCCTTCGCGGTGCCCGCACAGCCACCGCTCATACCGTAATTATGTATTGATCAATCCAGAAAGAGACTGTCATGGAACTGCACCTCGAGGACAAGGTCGCCGTCGTCACCGGAGCCAGCAAGGGCATCGGCCTGGCCGTAGTCGAGAAGCTGGCCCGCGAGGGCGTCAAGGTCGTGGCCGGCAGCCGCTCCTCCACCCCCGAGCTGGACGCCCTGGCGGCCGCCCACGACGTCACGTTCGTGCCGGTCGACCTGTCCACCACAGCGGGCGCGGAGACCCTGGTCCAGCAGGCCGTGGAGCGCCACCAGCGCCTGGACATCCTGGTCAACAACGTCGGCGCCGCCGAACCCCGCGAGTCGTTCCTCAAGGTCGACGACGCCGACTGGCAGCGGATCTTCGACCTGACCTTCTTCAGCGCCGTCCGCACCACCCGCGCCGCCCTCCCCCATCTGATCGCGGCGGGCGACGCGGCCATCGTCAACATCAGCTCGATCAACGCCCGGCTGCCCTTCCCCATGGTGGTCGACTACTCGGCGGCCAAGGCCGCACTGACCAACCTCAACAAGTCCCTGTCCGAGGAGTTCGCGCCGCAGGGCGTGCGCGTCAACGCCATCGCTCCGGGCCCGGTCCGCACGCCGTTCTGGACCGCGCCGGGCGGCTTCGCCGACGCCACCGCCGCGGCCGCCGGGACCACCGCGCAGGAAGCGCTGGACGTCGTCGTGCCGCAGAGCATGGGCATCACGTCCGGACGCATCAGCGAGGCGTCCGAGGTCGCTGACCTCACCCTCTTCCTCGCCTCACCCCTGGCCGCCAACATCACCGGCACGGAGACCCTCGTCGACGGCGGCCAGACCAAGACGCTCTGAGGCCGGGCACACAGGACCCGTTCACCGTCCAAAAACCAACCCGAGTGGAGAAAACCAATGTCGGTCGACGCACCGATCACCCCCGAGCCGCTGCTTCAGCTCGGCCTGGGCTTCATGGCTTCCAAGACACTGCTGAGCGCGGTGGAGCTGGGGGTCTTCACCACACTGGCCGCCGGCGGCCGCGACCATGAGTCCCTCGCCTCGGAGGTGGGCCTGCACCCCAGATCCTCCGCGGACTTCCTCGACGCCCTGGTGTCGCTCGGCGTACTGACCCGCGACGAGGACGGCACCTACCGCAACACCCCCGCCGCGGACGCGTTCCTGGACCGGGCAAAGCCGTCGTACGTGGGCGGCATCCTCGAGATGGCCAACGCACGCCTCTTCGGCTTCTGGAACAACCTCACCGACGCGCTGCGGACCGGTGCCCCGCAGAACGAGGTCGCGCACAGCGGCGCCCCGTTCTTCGCGACGCTCAGCCAGGACCCGGTCGCCTGGCGCACCTTCCTCAACGGCATGAACGGCGTCAGCACGCCGCTCGCCGCCGCGCTGGCCGCCGACTTCGACTGGACCGGCCGCCGCCGCGTCGTCGACCTCGGCGGAGCCCTCGGCGCGGTGCCCGCCGCCGTCCTGCGCTCCCACCCCGACATCACCGGAGGCGTCTTCGAACTTCCCCCCGTCGGCCCGGTGTTCGAGGAGTTCGCCGCCGCCCACGGCCTGACCGACCGCCTCACCTTCCACGGCGGGGACTTCTTCTCCGACCCGCTGCCCGAGGCCGACGTCTACGTCATGGGGCAGATCCTCCACGACTGGAACCTGGAACAGCGCCGGTTCCTGCTCAAGAAGGCCTACGACGCCCTGCCCGAGGGCGGCACCCTCATCGTCTACGACGCCATGATCGACGACGAGCGCCGCCACAGCACCTACGGCCTGATGCTGTCGCTCAACATGCTCATCGACACGGAGGGCGGATCCGAGTACACGGTCGCGGACGTCACCCAGTGGCTCCGGGACGCCGGCTTCGCCAAGGTGGAGGCCCGTCCCCTCATCGGCGGCTACACCGCCGCCTACGCCACCAAGTGACCTGCCCCCGATGTACTAGGAGGACGCCCGGGCCACCAGCGCCGTCGGCAGGACCGCGTGCCGGCGCTCCAGCCCGCGGGCCGCGGCCGGACGCCGGTCGGCGATCTCGGCCAGCAGCAGGTCGATCATCGCCCGGCCCATCTCCTCGATCGGCTGCCGGACGCTGGTGAGCGGCGGGTCCATGTGGCGGGCGATGGCCGAGTCGTCGTACCCGACCAGCGCCACGTCGTCGGGGATACGGCGGCCCGCCACGCGCAGCACCTGGCGGGCGCCCGCCGCCATCACGTCGGAGCCGGCGAACACGGCGTCCAGGCCGGGCTCGCGCTCCAGCAGCCGGGCCATCGCCCGCCGGCCGCCCTCCTCGGTGAAGTCGCCCGGTTCGATGAGGAGTTCGTCCGCCGTCCGGCCGGCGTCGCGCAGGGCGTCGCGGTAGCCGTCGACGCGGCGCTGGGCTCCGTACACGTCGAGCCGGCCCGTGATGTGGGCGATCGTGCGGCGGCCGCGGGCCAGCAGGTGCTCCACGGCCGACCGGGCGCCGCCGTAGTTGTCGGAGTCCACCGAGGTCAGCGTCTCCTCCGCCGAGCGCGGGCCGCTGATCACGGCCGGGATCTCCAGCTGGGCGAGCAGGTCGGGCAGCGGATCGTCGGCGTGCACGGACACCAGCAGCACGCCGTCCACCCGGTGCGCGGCCAGATACTGGGCGAGCCGGCGCCGCTCGCGGTCGCTGCCCGCGAAGATCAGCAGCAACTGCATCTCGGTTTCCGAGAGTTCGGCACCGACGCCGCTGAGCATGTCGGAGAAGTACGGCTCCGCGAAGAACCGGGTCTCCGGCTCGGGCACGACCAGCGCGATCGCGTCCGTGCGGTTGGCGGCCAGCGCACGGGCGGCGGTGTTGGGGACGTAACCGAGTTCGTTGACGGCCGCCTCCACCGCCGCGCGGGTCGCGTCGCTGACCCGGGGCGAGCCGTTGATCACCCGCGACACCGTGCCGCGGCCCACACCGGCCCGGGCGGCGACCTCCTCCAGGGTCGGCCGCCGAGTGCCCCGGCCCCGCTCACCCTTGACCGCCATAGTCGCCGCCTTCCGTTCGCAGCCTTCAGGCCAGGAAATGTAACAGCCGTGACCCGGCCGCTCCGGGCCCCGTCGCCCCCCCCAGGGCCGTACCGGGTCAGCCCTGTTCACCGGCGCTCGGCAGCGCGTTCCGGCGGATCACCTCCGCGTACCAGTGTGCGCTCGCCTTGGGGATGCGGCGCTGGGTGCCGTAGTCGACGTAGACGGTGCCGAAGCGCTTGGAGTAGCCGTAGGACCACTCGAAGTTGTCCAGCAGCGACCACAGGAAGTAGCCGCGTACGTCCGCTCCGTCGGCGACGGCCTGCCGGACGGCGTCCAGGTGGGAGTGGAGGTAGGCGATCCGCTGCGGGTCGTTCACCCGGCCCTCGGGCGAGACGTAGTCGTCGAACGCGGCGCCGTTCTCGGTGACCATCAGCGGCAGCCCCGGGTGCGAGGCCGCCAGGCCGGTCAGCAGCGTGTGCAGCCCGCTCGCGTCGATGGCCCAGTTCATCGCCGTGAGCTGGTCGTTGGCCAGGTGGAAGGCGACGTCGTCGGCGCCCGTCCACGGCGAGTGGGCACTCGCGCCGTGACCGTCGTCGCGGGTACTGGCACCGCCCCCGACGGCCGCGGAGACCACGGTCGGCGAGTAGTAGTTGACGCCGAGCAGGTCGATGGGGCGGGAGATCTCGGCGAGGTCGCCGTCGTGCACCAGCTCCGCCCAGTCCACCAGGTGCCCGGTGTCGGCGAGCAGGTCCTCGGGGTACGCGCCGTCCAGGATCGGACCGGTGAAGATCCGGTTGCCGACCGCGTCGATACGGCGGGCGGCATCGGCGTCCGCCGCGCTGTCGGTCAGCGGGCGCACCTGGTGCAGGTTGAGCGTGATGGAGGTCTGCGCGGTCGACGGCAGGTGCTCCCGCAGCGCCCCGATCGCCAGCCCGTGGGCCAGGTTCAGGTGGTGTGCCGCGCGCAGGGTGGCGGCCGGGTCGGTGCGTCCCGGGGCGTGCACGCCGGAGCCGTAGCCCAGGAAGGCGCTGCACCAGGGCTCGTTGAGGGTGGTCCACACGCCGACGCGGTCCCCCAGGGCGCGGGCCGTGACCTCGGCGTAGTCGGCGAAGCGGTGCGCGGTGTCCCGCGTCGGCCAGCCGCCCGCGTCCTCCAGCTCCTGGGGCAGGTCCCAGTGGTAGAGGGTGGCGACCGGGGTGATGCCCGCTTCCAGGAGTTCGTCGGTGAGCCGCCGGTAGAAGTCCAGGCCGCGCTCGACGGCGGGGCCCCGTCCGGTGGGCTGCACCCGGGACCAGGAGACGGAGAACCGGTAGGCCTTGAGGCCGAGGTCCTTCATCAGCGCCACGTCGCCCTTGTACCGGTGGTAGTGGTCGGCGGCGATGTCACCGGTGTCGCCGTTGCGGACCTTCCCGGGGGTGTGGCTGAAGGTGTCCCAGATGGACGGCGTACGACCGTCCTCGGCGGCGGCGCCCTCCACCTGGTACGCGGCGGTGGCGGCACCCCAGACGAAGCCGGGCGGGAAGGAGGTGTCTGAGGCCGACTGGGCAGTGGTCTCGGTTCGTACGGCGGTCATCGTGAGAACTCTCCGGAAGTGGCGTGGGGAAGGGGGAAGGGGGGTCGGACACGGTCCTGCTGCGGGGAGGGCGGCCGGGACGCACGCGGGCACCCGGCCGGGTACGGGCCCGCTCCTGGGGCGGTCCCGTACGGGACCGGCGGGTTGTGCGGGACGCCGCGAGGCCAAGAGCGGACCGCCGGAACGCGGTGGGGCGGACCGCCGGAGACGGATGGGGCGGCCCGCCCGGCGTCAGCCCTTCACGGCGCCCGCCATGATGCCGCCGACGATCTGCTTGCCGAAGATCACGAAGACGAGCAGCAGCGGCAGGGTGCTGATCAGTGCACCGGCCATGACGATGCTCTGGTCGGGGGTGTAGGAGGCGCTGAGCTGCCCGAGCGCCACCTGGAGGGTGGGGTTGTCCTGGTTCAGGGCGAGGAAGGGCCAGAAGAAGTCGTTCCACGCCTGGACGAAGGTGAGCATGCCGAGCACCATCATCGCGGGCCGGGCCGCGGGCAGGACCACGTTCCACACGATGCGGATGTTGGTCGCCCCGTCCACCTTGGCCGCCTCGATGAGCTCGTAGGGCAGGGCCTCCAGCAGGTACTGGCGCATGAAGAAGACACCGAAGGCGCCGACCAGGGTCGGGAAGATCACCGACTCCAGTTTTCCGCCCCAGCCGATGTCGGCCATCATCATGAACAGCGGCACCACGCTGAGCTGCGGCGGGATCGTGAGGGTGGCGATGACCGCGGTCATCAGGGCGCCCCGGCCGCGGAACCGCATCTTGGCGAAGGCGTAGCCGGCGAGGGTGCAGAAGAACAGGGTGGCCGCGGTGATGCAGCCCGCCACGATCACGCTGTTGACGATGGCCTTGCCCAGGTGGGCCTGTTCCCAGGCGGTCTGGAGGTTGCTCCACAGCCTGCCGCCCGGCAGCAGCGGCGGTGGGCTGTCGAGGACCCGCTGCTGGTCGTGCGAGGCGGCCACCAGCGTCCAGTACAGCGGGAAGATCGAGCCCAGGCCGACGACGACCAGGGCGAGGTAGGTGAGGGGGCCGCCCTTGAGCTGCTGCCCGGCGCCGAGCTTGAGACGGACGCGGTTCCTGGCCGGGGAGGCGGCCGGCGGCACCGGGTCGAGGCTCGGTGCGGTGTTGGTGGGGCTGGTCGTGGTCATCGATATCGCTCCCGTCAGGCCGCGCTCTTGCGCACGAACCGGCCGACGATCAGGTTGATCAGGGCGATGAGCAGCAGCAGGGCGAGCATGGCCCAGGCCACCGCCGCGGCCGGACCCAGATGCCCCAGCTTCCAGCCGTAGTTGTAGAGGTAGATGCTGAGAGTTTCGTACTGGTGCTCGTTGCCGCCGGTGGAGCCGAGCGTGCCGCCCTGGAGCAGCAGCGGCTCACCGAACAGCTGCATGGAGCCGATCGTCGAGATGACGATGGTGAACAGGATCGTCGGCCGCAGCGAGGGAATGGTCACCTTGCGGAACTGCTGCCAGCGCGTCGCCCCGTCGATGGAGGCGGCTTCGTACAGGTCGGTCGGCACGGCCTGCATGGCCGCCAGGTAGATCAGCGCGTTGTAGCCGGTCCAGCGCCAGATCACGATGACCGAGATAGCGATCTTGGACGTCCATTCGCCGTTGCCCCAGTCGGTGTTGCCGATGCCGACGAAGTGCAGCACCCAGTTGAGGATGCCGCCGTCGGCCCGGAACACCAGGGCGAAGACCAGGGCCGCGGTCGCCACCGAGGTGGCGTACGGGGTGAGGACCACCGTCCGCCAGAACGTGCTGGCGCGCAGCTTGTAGTTGAGCAGGTGGGCCAGGCCGAGGGCCACGAGCAGCTGCGGGACGGTCGAGATGACGCCGATCAGAAAGGTGTTCGTGACGGCCGTCCAGAACTCCGAGTCCTGGAGGATCTTGGTGAAGTTGTCGAAGCCGACCCACTGCGACTGGCTGAGGCTCGTCATCTCCACCCGGTGCAGGGCGATCCAGCCCGTGTACAGGAGCGGGTAGAGCCCGAAGGCACCGAAGACGAGGAAGAACGGAGCGATGTACGCGTACGGGGACGCGAGGTCGTCGAAGCGCCACAGCCGGCTGCGCCAGGTGCCGCGTCCGTTCGGTACGGCACCGGAGCCGCCGGCGGGCGGGGTGGGGGCACCCCGTGTGGGTGTCGTCGTTGCCACGGGGGATTTCCTTCCTGGGGGGTTCGGCCGGATACGGGGCGGGGGCGTCGGGGGCTCCCGCCGGAACGAAACCGGCCGGGCGGCCGGCGGACTGCGGGCTCGGACTCAGGCCTGGGCTCGGGCTCGGACTCAGGGCCCGGGCTCAGGCCCGGACTCCGGGCTCGGGCTCAGGCTCAGGCCCGGACTCAGGCCCGGACTCTGGCTCAGACCCGGACTCAGGCCCGGACTCTGGCTCAGACCCGGACTCGGACTGCGGGCCCGGGCTCAGGCTCGGACTGCGGGCCCGGGCTCAGGCTCGGACTCAGGCCCGGATTCGGACTCGGGCTCTGGCTCGGGCTCGGGCTCGGGCTCGGGCTCGGGCTCGGACTGCGGGCCCGGGCTCAGGCTCGGACTCGGTGCGGAACTGCTTCTCCGTGTCCGTGACCTGCCGGTGTCCGTGTCTCCCGGACCGGTCAGCGGTCCGGGAGACACGGCGTGTCCGGTGCCCGGCGCGCCCTACCCCCGCGCCGGGCACCGGAACCTCGTACGCCGGGGGTACCGGTCGTCAGCCGATCACCTTGTCGATCGCCTCGGTCGCGGCCTTCCACGCGTCGGCGGGCTTGGTGCCCCGCTGCTCCATGTTGTTGATCTGCGTGGAGATGGTGTCCTTGATCGTCGCGTCCTTCGGGCCGAGCACCGCCTCGGGGATGGTCTTGGCCTCGTCGGCGTAGATCTGGCCGATCGGCGCGTTGTTGAAGTACGGGAGCGTCGCGTTCTTCACGCCGGGCAGGTCATAGGCGCCCTTGTTCGACGGGAAGACGCCGATCGCCTTGAAGACCTCGGCCTGCTGCTCCGGGGCCGTCAGCCACTTGACGAGCTCGGCGGCCTCCTTGGCGTGCTTGCCGCTCTTGGGCACGGCCAGGAAGGAGCCACCCCAGTTGGCCGCGGTCGAGCCGGGGGCCTTGGCTATGTCCCACTTGCCCTTGAAGGCGTCACCGGAGTTGGTGGAGATCTGCCCGGCCATCCACGCGGGGCAGGCCACGGTCGCCACGCTGCCCTTGCGCAGCGCCGCCGTCCAGGCGTCGGTGAACTGCGCCAGACCCTGGGTCAGCTTCTTCGAGGCGGCCTCGGCGGCCAGGTTCCAGCCCTGCTGCACGGAGGGGCTGTCCTTGTAGATCGGCTTGCCGGAGGCGTCGTAGTACTGCTGCGCCGAGGAGCTGACGACCGCGTTGTACATGGCGCTCGCGGAGTCCATGAAGTAGGTGCCGGACGGGGCCTTCTTCTTGTACTGCTCGCCGAGCTTGAGGTAGTCCTCCCAGCCGCCGGCGACGGCCTTGGCGACCGCGTCGCGGTCGGAGGGCAGACCCGCCTTGTCGAAGAGGTCCTTGCGGTAGCACAGGGACATCGGGCCGATGTCGGTGCCGGCGCCGATGACCGTGCCGTCCGAGGCGGTGGCCTGCTTCTCCTTCCAGGAGACCCAGTCGTCCACGTTGATCGTCTTGCTCAGGTCGGTGAACTTGGCCGCCTGGGTGTCGACGACCTCCTTGATGCGGCCCACCTCGATGCCGGTGACGTCCGCCAGGCCACTGCCCGTGTTCAGCTGCTGAAGGAGCTTGGGGTAGTAGTCCTGCTCGTTGGCGGTGGTCTCTTCCTTCACCGTGATGTTCGGGTGCAGCTTGTGGTACTTCGCGAACAGGTCGGCCTCCTTGTAGCCGAACTGCCCGAAGTCCGCGACCGTGAGAGTGATGTTCCCGTTGGAGTCTGAGGCGTCCGAGCCGCCGTCGCTGCTGCAACCGGTCAGCAGCAGCGCCGAGGCGGTCAGGACCGTTGTGGTCAGGGCCGCCGCTCTGCGGCCGCGACGACCGGTACGGGTGATGCGCATTCCACTACTCCTTGTTCCAGTGGGGAACGGGATCTCAGGAATCGGACCGCCGGGGACCGGCGATCCGGACCTGCCCTCTCGGTGCGAGCAGCGGCCGGCCCACAGCACGTGACGTGCGGTGAAAAGGTGCTGGTCAACGAGGTGCGGTGACGACAGAGGGAAAGGCCATGGGGTGGTTCGCGCCGCACGGGGGAGATTCCCCGGCCAACCGTGGAACCGCTCCCACGCGGCATGCCGGAAGACTGGTTCCTGTCGGGCCGACTGTCAAGACTTGAAAACGGCGTTGTTGCCTAAGCGTGTTCCGGACGTCACGGGAACGTGTCGCGCCGGGGGGTTTCACCGGTCCGACATCAACCTGTCTCATCCAGGAATCACGCAGGTCACAGGCGCGACGGCGGTTGGCGTCCCAGGAGTTGCGACGCGCACCGCGGCGCCCTCGGGGTTTCCGGGACCGGGACGCGGCCCGCTCGCCGGGGACGCCGAGAGGTGAACGATGAGCTGTCCGGAGCACCTCCCGGGAACCGGGCGCCCCGCGCCCCTGACGCGACCGCGGGGCCTGGCATCCCCTCTTTGCCATGGGAGCGCTCCCATGCATAATGGCGCCAAGCCGACCATGGGAGCGCTTCCATGCCCGATTCGCCGACCGAGAGCTTTCCTCCCGCCTTCCTCTGGGGCGCCGCGACCTCCGCGTACCAGATCGAGGGGGCGGTGCGGGAGGGCGGCCGCACCCCCTCGATCTGGGACACCTTCAGCCATACGCCGGGCAAGACGGCCGGCGGTGAGACCGGCGACATCGCTGTCGACCACTACCACCGCTACCGCGACGACGTGGCGCTGATGGCGGACCTCGGCCTGAACGCCTACCGGTTCTCGGTCTCCTGGTCGCGCGTCCAGCCGACCGGCCGCGGCCCGGCCGTCCAGGTGGGCCTGGACTTCTACCGCCGGCTGGTCGACGAGCTGCTGGCGAAGGGCATCAGGCCCGCGATCACCCTCTACCACTGGGACCTGCCGCAGGAGCTGGAGGACGCGGGCGGCTGGCCGGAGCGGGACACGGCGTACCGGTTCGCCGAGTACGCGCAGATCGTCGGCGAGGCGCTCGGCGACCGCGTGGAGCAGTGGATCACCCTCAACGAGCCCTGGTGCAGCGCCTTCCTGGGCTACGGCGCCGGCGTGCACGCCCCCGGCCGTACCGACCCGGCGGCCACGCTGCGCGCCGCCCACCACCTCAACCTCGCGCACGGTCTGGGCACTTCGGCGCTGCGCTCGGTGATGCCGGCCCGCAACCAGGTGGCGATCAGCCTCAACTCCTCGGTGGTGCGGCCGCTTTCGCAGGATCCGGCGGACCTGGTGGCGGTCCGCACCATCGACGACCTGGCCAACGGCGTCTTCCACGGCCCGATCCTGCACGGCTCCTACCCCCGGTCGCTGTTCGCGGCGACGGCGTCGGTGACGGACTGGTCCTACGTCCGGGACGGCGACCTCGCCGCCATCCAGCAGCCGCTGGACGCCCTCGGCCTGAACTACTACACGCCCGCGCTGGTGTCGGCGACGGCCGGTGCGGCCACGGGACCGCGCGCGGACGGCCACGGTGCCGGCGCCCACTCCCCCTGGCCGGGCGCCGACGACGTCACCTTCCACCAGACGCCGGGCGAGCGCACCGAGATGGGCTGGACGATCGACCCGACGGGCCTGCACGAGCTGATCATGCGCTACACGCGCGAGGCGCCGGGGCTGCCCCTCTACATCACCGAGAACGGCGCGGCCTACGACGACAAGCCCGACCCGGACGGCAGCGTCCACGACCCGGAGCGCATCGCCTACCTGCACGGCCACCTCTCGGCGGTGCGGCGCGCGATCACCGACGGCGCGGACGTGCGCGGCTACTACCTGTGGTCCCTGATGGACAACTTCGAGTGGGCGTACGGCTACGGGAAGCGGTTCGGCGCGGTGTACGTCGACTACGCGACGCTCGCCCGGACGCCGAAGTCGAGCGCCCGCTGGTACGGAGAGGCGGCCCGTACGGGGACGCTGCCGCCGACGGGGGCGGCGGCCTGACGACGTCGTTCGGCTGCGGCACCGTCGTGGCTGGTCGCGCCCACGCGGCGGTAGCCGCACATGCCATACGGCCCCGCGCCCCTTTGGGGCGCGTCCGGCTCACGGCGGGTTCTGAACCGGCCTCCAGGGGCCGTCACTCGTCGGCGAACAGCTCTTGGGCGCTTGTGGCGGTGACGGCCCGGTCGAACCATATGCCCAAGGTCGCGAGGTCCCCGCAGTCCGTGATCAGGTCACGTTCCGCCTCGGCCACCTCGACGCCCCGGAGATCCAGAATGCGCAGGATGTCCTCGGCGCGGCTCTCGGCGCGCCCCCTGGTCTCACCTTCGATGAGGGGCTCCTCGATGAGCGTGCCGCTGCCGGGGAATCGGGGAGTGCACGTGGCCATCAGGTGCCTCCACAGGGTCCGGGCCCGGGTGTCTCCCAGACCGGTCTCGGTGAACTCCGCCCAGCGTTTCCCCGCCTCGCCGGAAGATCTGATGCATCGCCTCATGCGGTGAACCGACCATGCGCGGAAAGTGGCGGGACGGCGGCGGGCAAGAGGGCCGGAGGCAGTGAGTTCAGCCGTGTGGGTGAACATGCCTCCGGCCTATGCCTTGCGGGGAGAGCGGTGCGGGTCAGCCGATCGCCGCGAAGGCCTTCGAGAAGGCGTACTTGTCCTGGGTGATCGAGCTGCAGGTGGCGTCGGCGGTGGACTTGGCGCCGCCGGCGCACTGCTGGTCGCGGGTGGCCGACCACATGGAGAGCCAGCCGAGGCCCTTGGACTTGGCGAAGTCGACGAGCTGGGAGGCGTCGTCCACCTTGAAGATCTCCGAGGAGACGTCGTTGACGCCGATCATCGGGGTGACGGCGACCGTCTTCCAGGCGGCGGAGTCGGAGAGGCCGAGGACGCTCTTGATCTGGGCCTGGGTGGCGGTGGCGGCCTGGATGGCGTAGGTGCCCATGTCGCCGTTGTAGGAGGCGCCGTAGTCCATCGCCATGATGTTGACGGCGCTGATCCTCACGCCGTTGGCCTTGGCGTTGGACAGCAGGTTCACGCCGTCCTGGGTGAGGCCCTCCGGCATCACCGGGAGGGTGAAGGAGACGTCCAGGTTCGGATGGGCGGCCTGGAGCTTGGCGATGGCCTTGGCCCGGTTGGTGTTCGCCGTGGTGTTGGGGAGCGCGCCGCCTTCCACGTCGAAGTCGACCTTGGTCAGGTTGTACGCGTCCACGACCTTGCCGTACGCCGACGCCAGCGCGTCCGCCGAGGAGCAGGTGGTGGCGAGTTCGGAACCGGACGCGCCACCGAAGGAGACCCGCACGTCACCGCCCTTGGCGCGCAGCGCGCCGATCTGGGACGCCACGCCGTCGCTCGCCAGGTCCGTCACCCCGCCCCACTTGGGCGTGCAGCCGCCGCCGTCGGTGACGAAGGCGAGGTTGTAGTTCTTCACGCCCGTCGCGTTCGCGGCGGCGAGGAGGTCGAAGGCCGGGTAGAGCGAGGTGTCGACGTACGGGGCGAACCCGGCGGAGGCGGTGGTGCCGGATCCGGTGGTCTGGGTCGGGGAGGCGGTGGGGGTGGCCGTCGCGGTGGGGGTGGAGGTGGCGGTCGCCGTGACCGTCGGCTTCGCGGTCGGGGTGGCCGTCGCGGTCGGGGTGGCGGACTGCGTCGGGCGGCCGCTCGGCTCCGGGGTCGCCGTGCCGTCCGCAGAACAGCTCGCGTCGTCGATACGGCAGCCGGTCGGGTCCCCGCTGCCGTTGACCACGAAGCCGACGGTGTCCGACTCGCCGGCCGCGAGGCCGTCCGTGTCCCACTTCGGCGGCTTCACGGTGACGTGCTGCCCGGTGACGGTGTACTCGGCGTTCCACAGCGAGCTGAGCTTCGCGCCGGCCGGCAGGTCGAACTCCAGCGTCCAGGTCTGCTCCCTGGCACCGCTGTTGTTGGTGACGACGTACTGCGCGGTGTACCCGGTCGACCAGTCGCTGGTCTTCGTGTACGCCGCGCCGACCCCGGCCGCCTGCGCGATCCCGGTGAACAGGATCGCCCCGCCACCGACCACGGCCGCGGCGACCAGACCGCCTATCACCTTGTTCCCGCTGCTGATTCTGCGCCGGTGCGTGCTCATGCCGTGCCTGCCTTCGCCTGCCAAAGGGGGTGGGGTGCGGCAGCACGCTAGCGGCCGGGAATCGGACAAACGGCCTGATAGGGACGGCTGTTGAGGATCTTAGGGTGCGCTTAAGGAAGGCATCGGGACCGATTAAAGGTCGAGACCAATTCTTCCGGTGGTTCCCCCGGTTCCCCTCCTGCCCGGGTCCCCCGGCGGCCTGCGCGAACGGCGCCGGCGCACCGCTCCCCGGTGCCCCTTGCGCTCCGGCTTCCGGCCGTCCAGCTGGATCCAGATCCGCACCTCGGTCCCGCCCAGCACCGACGACCCGATCCGCACGTCACCGCCGGTCTCCTCGGCGAGCCGGCGCACGATGTCCAGGCCGAGCCCGGTCGACCCGGCCGCCCCGGAACCCCGCCCGCGGGCCATCGCCGCCTCCGGGTCCCGGATGCCGTGTCCCGCGTCCGAGACCAGCACGATCACCGCGTCCTCCGCGTTGTGCACGTCGACCGCGAAGGCGGTGCCCTCGGCGGTGTGCCGGAAGACGTTGCCGAGCAGCGCGTCGAGCGCGGCGGCCAGGTCGGCGCGGGCCACGGGTATGCGCACCGGCCGGTCCACGCCGGCCACCCGCCACTTGCGGCCCTCGTCCTCCGCGAGCGCCGACCAGAACCCCATCCGCTCCCGCACCACCTCGGCCGCGTCACAGCCGGCGCCCGGCCCGACGGCCGCCGTCTGCGGCTTGGCCTCGCGGGCGGTCCGGATGATGGTGTCGACCTCGCGCTCCAGCTGGGCGACGGCGGCCCGGGTCTGCTCGGCGGCGGTCCCGTCCCCGAGCGAGGCGGCGTTCAGCCGCAGCACGGTGAGCGGAGTGCGCAGCCGGTGGGACAGATCGGCGGCCAGCTCCCGCTCGTTCGCCAGCAGTTGGACGACCTGGTCGGCCATCGAGTTGAACGCGACCGCCGCCAGCCGCAGTTCGTTCGGTCCCTCCTCGGGCACCCGCGCCCCCAGCTTGCCCTCCCCCAGTTCGTGCGCGCCCTCCACCAGCCGCTGGGCGGGCTGCACCATCCGTACGCCCAGCCGGTCGGCGACCGCGACCGAGCCGACGATCAGCGCCAGGCCGACGGCGGCGAGCACCGCCCAGGCCGTGCCGACGCCGTTGGTCACCTCGGACTCGGGCACGTACACCTCGACGACCGCGATGGCACCGGAGCTCAGCGCGACGGGCTGCAGCAGGGTCGACCCGCCGGCCACCCCGGTCGTGGAGGCCCGCCCCAGCTTCCGTACGGCCGCGATGTCCCG
The DNA here is from genome assembly GCF_042892755.1 of Streptomyces sp. NPDC001714. Lineage (NCBI taxonomy): Bacteria > Bacillati > Actinomycetota > Actinomycetes > Kitasatosporales > Streptomycetaceae > Streptomyces > Streptomyces sp. NPDC001714. Next base: position 300,057 of record NZ_JBIAUL010000005.1, on the reverse strand, counting down.
GTCGGCGGCGCGCTGCCGCCCGATGTCGACGGCGGCCTGACCACCGGCCGCCGGTATGTGCACGGCCATGCCCCGGTCGGCGCCGGCCGAGGCCACCACCCGCTCCAGCTTGTCCCGGTCGGTGGTGATGGACAGGGCCGGGGCGACGGCGGCGGCCTCCCGTTCGGCGTTGGAGAACGCCCGGTCCCGGGCCAGCTCCTTGACAACCAGGCCGAGCGGGACGGCGAAGGCGACCACGACCATCGCGGTGACCGCCAGACAGACCTTGACCAGAGCCCATCTCATCCGACCGGCCTCGCTTCCCCGCCCGGCGGCTCCAGCTTCACGCCGACCCCCCGCAGTGTGTGCAGATACCGCGGCCGGGCCGCCGTCTCGCCCAGCTTCCGCCGCAGCCAGGACAGGTGCACGTCGATGGTCTGGTCGTCCCCGTACGACTGCTGCCACACCTCCGCCAGCAGCTCCTTGCGCGGCACCACCACCCCCGGCCGCCCGGCGAGGAAGGCCAGCAGGTCGAACTCCCGCCGGGTGAGGTCGAGCCGCACCCCGTCCAACTCGGCCTGCCGGCGCAGCGGATCGACGGCCAGCCCGCCCACCCGCAGCACACTCGACGGCGCCGGCTCGCCCCCGCCCGACCGCGCCCGGCGCAGTACGGCGGCCATCCGCGCCGACAGGTGCTCGACGGAGAACGGCTTGGTCAGATAGTCGTCCGCACCGGCGTTGAGCAGCCGGACGATCTCCGTCTCGTCGTCGCGGGCGGTGGCGATGATGACGGGCACGTCGGTGATGCCGCGCAGCATCTTCAGCGCCTCGGAGCCGTCCAGGTCCGGCAGTCCGAGGTCCAGCACGACCACGTCGAAGCGGAAATGGGCGACCTCGCGCAGCGCCTCCAGTGCCGTGCCGACGCTGCGCACGGTGTGCGAGGCTTCGGTGAGATGCCGGATGAGCGCCGAGCGCACGAACTGGTCGTCCTCGACCACGAGCACACTTGCCATGCGCCGCACCGTACGCCATGCGGCAGGCGCCGGTCGGGGCCTGTGGATAACTCGGGTCGAGTGCGCAGGGCGGTACCCCTGAGGCAGTATGGCCGCGATGCGCAGAGGACTCGTACACGTCATGGCCTGGCTGCTCGCCACGGGCGCGGCGGTCACGCTGTCGTGGTGGGGCGTCCACACGGTGATGGCGGCCACCGCCTACGACCCGCCCCGCGCGCTCCCCGTCACGGCGGCGGACGACGGCCCGACCACCCAGGGTGCCAAGCCCCTCGCCTCGTCCACGTCCCGCGCCCCGAGCCCCTCGCGCACCGCTTCCGCGCGCCCGTCGGCATCTCCCACGCCGACGCCGTCCAGGACCTCCACGACCGCCCCGAGCCCGTCCGCCACCGGTTCCGCTTCCGCTTCGGGCCAGGTCAAGGCGTACGACACCGACGGCGGCCGGGCGGTCTTCGACCTGGGCGACACCAGCGCGACCCTGGTCTCGGCGACACCGGGCACGGGCTGGTCGATGCAGGTGTGGAAGACAGAGTCGTGGATCCGCATCGAGTTCAGCAGGAGCACGGACCGGGTGTCGGTCTTCTGCACATGGCACGACGGCCCCCCGCAGGTGCAGGTGGAGACGTACTGAGCCCGGCAAAGTGAAAGTACGGCCCCGCGCTCGCCGCCGCACTGCGCGCCCGCCCCGCCGACGAGACCGTCGTCGAAGCCGTCGTCGACTCCCTCAAGGGCCCCATGGGCGAACTCCTCGACCAGGACCGCGAGGACCTGCTGCTGCGCACCCGGATCGCCTTCACGGACCCTGCGATCCGGGCCCGCAACGTCGCCGAGCAGGAGCGCAGTGAGCGTGTGATCACCGGCATCATCGCCGAACGCACCGGCCGTGACCCGTCCGACCCTGAGGTCGAGTGCGCGGCAGCCGCGATCATCGCGGTCTTCACCGCGCTGGTACGGCACTGGGTGGAGGGGGACGGGAAAGAGGACCTGGCCGCTCTCTGCGAACGGCATCCGCCGATGCCGGCCAAGGAGCTGGACTTCTGACCGACCGCCCTCGGCGGGTACTCCGGGCTACCGGAACACCGCCGGGGGCGGAGCGGGGGAGGCCACGGCGGCCGCGTCCGTCACGGCGACCGCCCCACCGGTGAAGTCCCGCAACGCCCGCCCGTGTTCGACCCGCCCAGGGTGCGGGTCGGAGGCGCAGCGCCGGGTCAGCTCCGCCACCGGCAGCTGCACGTCGGCCGCCACCAGCACGGCGTTGCCGAACCGTTTCCCCCGCCAGACCGTGGGGTCGGCCACCACCGCGAGCTCCGCGAACCGCGCCCCCGCGGTGGCGATCTGCCCCTTCAGGTGGGCGAGCGGCGGGCCGTCCGCGAGGTTCGCCGCGTACGCACCCCCCGGCCGCAACACCCTCCGCACCTCGTCCAGGAACTCCGTGGACGTCAAGTGCGCCGGAGTACGTGCCCCGCTGAACACGTCCGCTATGACCAGGTCCGCCCACGCCTCCGGCACCTTGCCCAGTCCCTCCCGGGCGTCCACGGACCGCACCCGTATCCGCGCGGCGGGATCCAGCGGCAACTCCCGCCGTACCAGCCGGACAAGGGCCGCGTCCCGCTCCACGACCTGCTGCGTGGACCGGGGCCGGGTCGCGGCGACGTACCGCGCCAGCGTGAGCGCGCCGCCGCCGAGGTGCACGACCTGCACGGGCCTGCCCGGCGGTGCGACCAGGTCGATCACATGGCCGAGGCGGCGCTGGTACTCGAAGGAGAGGTACGCCGGGTCGTCGAGGTCCACGTGCGACTGCGGGGCGCCGTCGATGAGCAGCGTCCAGGCCCGGCCGCGGTCGGGGTCGGGGATGAGCTGGGCGAGGCCCCCGTCGACGGCCTCGACAACGGCGTCGGCGGCAGTCGCCCTGCGCCGTGAGTTCCTGGACCTGCCCATTCCGCCATCTTCCCAGGTAGCCGCCGTCCGGGAAATTCAGCAGCAACTGTCCGCGGCCTCGATCATCCGGGCCGCCTCCCCGAGCGCCCGCCGCAGCACCGCCGGATCCGTCGCGAGGTCGGCCTCGCCGGGCGGCAGCAGCCAGTCGGAGCCCTCGACCGGTGGGTCCGGGTTGAGCCGCAGCCCACGCCCTTCGGTCCCGGTACAGGTGCTGCCGGGAACGTCCCAGCCCGCCGCCGTACCGGCCGGGACCACGAAGCCGAGGGTGTCGCCCCCGTCGTCGTGGAGTACGGGCCCCACCGCTTCCCCGGTCCCCCGGCGCAGGATGTCGACCGCCTCCAGGCCCTGCCGGGCCGACACCGTCACAAGATCGCATCCCGCATCATCACAAGGATCGTTGCTCTGGCTGGTCTCCATCCCGGCCTCCACCGCGCAGCCCTCTTGCCGTCCATGAGGTCCAACGCGCCACCGCGTCAACGGCTACGGCGGAAGTCAGCCGCAAAGGATGGCAGTTCATGGCAGATCGTGGATGAGATATCCGGTTTGTAGCCAAACCCTGCGTCACGGGTCCAACACAGCAGGTACGTTCTTGCCCGCCGGAAACAAGGGTCCACTCGGACAACTCACCATGAGTCCGGCATGGTTCGACGGTTCGCACGAGAGGACCCGGCCATGGCGTCGTCAACCACGACCTCGTCGCAGCCCGATCGGCCGGTACGGCCGAACACCGCCTTCCGGCAGGTGCGCGGCCGGCACTCGCCGGCCGAGTTCGCCGCGCTGGTACGGCGTGCCGCCCGCGAGATCGGCGAGCGGGTGAGCTGTGACGCGCGCTACATCGGCCGGGTGGAGGCGGGTGAGATCCGCTGCCCGAACTACGCGTACGAACGGGTGTTCCTGCACATGTTCCCCGGCCGCACGCTCGCCGACCTCGGTTTCGCGCCCCGCTCGTCCGTCCGCGGACGCGCGGCGCGGCCACCGGAGGACGGGCCCCCGGTTCTCGCCGGAGGTGAGACCCAAGGGGCCGCCGGGCCGTATGACCCGCAGGACCGGTACCACCCGCATGACCCGCATGACCCGCACGAGATGCGGAACCCGCAGGACCCGTACGAGACGCACGACAACTACGAGGAGAGCGACGTGCTGCGTCGCCTATTCATGACCGGCGGGGGCGCCACCGTGGCCGCCGCCACACTGGGCCCGCTGGGGTTCACCATCGACGCCGTGGCGGCGGACCGGCCGGTGCGCCGTGCCGGGTCCTCGCACGCGGCCGCCCTGGAGGAGGCCGTACGCCGGATCCGGCTGCTGGACGACCGGCACGGCGCCGACGGCCTGTACCGGCGCGCGGCGGCTCCGCTGCGCGCGGCGTACGCGCTCCTTGACGCGGGCGCGACCCGGCAGACGACCGCCGAGCGGTTGCACTCGGGCGCCGGTGAACTGGCCATCTCGGTGGGCTGGCTGGCCCATGACTCCGGCCGCTTCGACGACGCCCGCTCGCACTACGCGGAGGCGCTGGCGACGGCGCGGATGACCGGGGACCCGGGGCTGGAGGCGCACGCCTTCTGCAACACGGCGTTCCTGGCGCGGGACGCCGGGCGGCCCCGGGAGGCGGTGCGGGCGGCCCAGGCCGCGCAACGCGTCGGCCGGCCGCTGGGCTCGGCCCGCCTCATGTCCCTCCTCGCCCTGCGCGAGGCGGGCGGCTGGGCGGGGCTCGCCGACCGCACCGGCACCGAACAGGCGCTGGCCCGCGCGCAGGCCCTCTTCGAGCGGGGCCACTCGGACGCCGACCCCGAGTGGATGAGCTTCTACGGAGAGGCCGAGCTGGAGGGCCTGGAGGCGCAGTGCTGGTCCATGCTGGGGGACTGGCGACGCGCCGCACGCCACGCGCACCGGGCCGCCGAGCTGCAGGATCCGCACTTCACGAGGAACATCGCGCTGTACACGGCGGAACTCGCGGACGACCTCGCGCGCGGGGGCCGTCCCGACGAGGCGGCGACGGCGGGCATGCGGGTCCTGGACCTGCTGGACCAGGTCCAGTCGTCCAGGATCCAGGGGATGCTGGCGGGCACGGCACGGGTGCTGCTGCCGCACCGCCGGGCGAGCGGGGTCCAGGAGTTCCTGGACCGGCACGCGTCCACGCCGAGGGGCGTGTAGGGCCGACAGGGGTGAGCCGGTAGTCGTACGGCTGCGGGTGGGTGGGGGCTGGTCGCGCAGTTCCTCCCCCAGCCTTCGGCCGGGGGTACCCCCAGCGCCCCTAAAGGGGCGCTGCAGTCGCGTCAGCCACATAGCTGCCCCCCACCCCCCGTCACCCCGCCAGGTGCCCCAAGTCGTTCCAGCTCTCGATCGCGGGCTCCCCGTAGGCCCACCCCAGCACGGACAGCGACGTCGGGTTCAACCGGATCCGGGCCGCGAAGTCCAGCGGCAGCCCCAGCCACCGCGCCCCGATCGACCGCAGGATGTGCCCGTGGGCGAATATCAGCACATCGCGGTCGGCCGAGCGCGCCCAGGCGACGGCCTCGTCGGCCCGCGCGGTCACCTCCGCCAGGGACTCGCCCCCTGGCACCCCGTCCCGCCAGATCAGCCAGCCGGGGCGGACGGACTGGATCTCGGCGGGGGTCAGGCCCTCGTACGCCCCGTAGTCCCACTCCATCAGCGTGTCCCACCGCTCGGCCCGCTCGCCGAACCCGGCGAGTTCGCACGTCTCACGCGCGCGTGCCAGCGGGCTGGTGCGTATCTCGGCGTCGGCCACGCCGTCGAACGGCGGCCGGTGCAGACGCTCGCCGAGCAGCTTGGCCCCCCGCCGGCCCTCCTCCAGGAGCGGTACGTCGGTCCTGCCGGTGTGCTTGCCGGACAGTGACCACTCCGTCTGTCCGTGCCGGGCCAGCAGGATGCGCGGTGCCATGACGGGAGAACCTTTCGGGAGAAATTCGGAAGCGGGACACCTCCATCATCGCCCACGCTGGGAACACGCCGGGAAGACACCGGGAACGGGCTGGGGAGCGGGCAACCCGGCACGCGTTCTCGGCGTCTTTGAGTGCTGAGCGCCCCCGCATGGGCGGGAAAGCGCGCCACGTAAAGTGTCACGGTCGGCCCGCCGGGTGCCGCGCGGACAGGGACGAGAAGGGGGAGGCAGTCGGATGCCGCAGACCGAGAAACCGGGCACCGAGGTGGCTGCGCGAACCCGGCTGCGCTGGTGGACCGAGCTGCCGCTGATCCTGCTGGTGTACGCCTGCTACTCGGCCGGCCGCCTGCTCGTGCGCGGGAACACGGCCGCCGCCGTCGACCACGGCCTGGCGATCCTGCGCGTCGAGAAGACCCTGCACCTCAACGCCGAGCACCCGCTCAACCGCCTCTTCACCCGGGAGGCGTGGCTCGGCATACCGGCGGACTTCTGGTACGCCTCGCTGCACTACCTGGTCACCCCGGTGATCCTGGTCTTCCTGTTCCGCAAGCGCGCCGAGATCTACCGGCGGGCCCGCACCTGGCTGATGACGTCCACGTTCATCGGCCTGATCGGCTTCACCCTGCTGCCGACCTGCCCGCCCCGGCTGCTGGACGTGAAGTACGGGTTCGTCGACACGATGGCCCAGTACAGCTCGTACGGCTGGTGGGGCGGCGACGCCAGCGCCCCGCGCGGCCTCGGCGGCATGACCAACCAGTACGCGGCGATGCCGAGCCTGCACTGCGGCTGGGCGCTGTGGTGCGGGGTGATGCTCTGGCGCCACGGCGGCAACCGCCTGACCAAGGTGCTCGGCGTGGCCTACCCGCTGCTGACCGCGATCGTCGTGATGGGCACCGCCAACCACTACTTCCTGGACGCGGTCGCGGGCGTGTTCGTGATGGGCGTGGGCTACCTGCTGGCGCCGTACGTGATGCGGGTCGCGGACCTGGTCAGGATGCGGATCACCCCGCGCGCCTCCCTCGTCGCAGCGCGCTCGGACGGCGCAGGTTCCCCGATTGTCAGTGACGGATGCCAGACTTCGGCGGGTGAGCGAATTCCATCGCAGCGCGAGTCCCGGCTCGCCTCCGCAGCCGAACCGGACGCTTCCCCCACAGACGCGGGGGACGGCGCTCCGGCACCGGCTCGCTGAGCTGCGCGGCCCCGCCGTCCCGGCCAAGGCCCTCGACGCGCGCGCCCTCGCGGCGCTCGCCGCGAACCCGGGGTGCAGGCGGCGGGCGATCCTGGACGGCGCCGGGGTGGACAAGGCCGCGCTGGCGGGCGCCCTCGGCGCGCCGTCGGCCTTCGGCCAGTCGCAGTTCGCGCTGACCCGGGGCAACGCCTTCGAGGCGAAGGTGAAGGCTGACGGCGGCGCCGAGCTGCTGCGGCTGGTGCGCACCCACCTCGACCCGGGCGCCGAGCCCGCCGAGGGGGCCGCCGTGCCGGACCTGTCCGCGGTCGGGCCCGAGGGGCGTACGGCCCGTACGGCCCTGGCGCTGCGCGAGGCCGTCGAGTCGGGCGGCTGGGCGCTGTTCGACCATCCGATGCTGGCGCTCGAGGTGGCCGGCTCGCCCGCGTTCCTGGAGCCGGACGCGGTGGTGGTGCACCCGGACGGCAGTTGGACGGTGGTGGAGATCAAGTCCTTCCCGATGCTGGACGGGTCCGCCGACCCGGCGAAGGTGGGCGCGGCCGCCCGCCAGGCCGCCGTGTACGTGCTGGCCCTGGAGCAGGTCGCGGCCCGGCTCACCCCGGCCCCGCGCGTGCGCCACGACGTGCTGCTCGTCTGCCCCAAGGACTTCGCCAACCTGCCGACCGCCGCCGCCGTGGACATCCGCAAGCAGCGCGCGGTCACCACCCGTCAGCTGGCCCGGCTCACCCGCGTCCAGGACATCGCCGACACCCTCCCCGAGGGCACCTGCTTCGCCCCTGACCTGCCGGCGGAGCAGCTCACGGCGGCCGTGGACGCCGTCCCCGCGACGTACGCGCCCGAGTGCCTGTCCGCCTGCGAGCTGGCCTTCCACTGCCGGCAGCGGTCCCGCGCGGCGGACGAGGTGACCGCGCTGGGCCGGGCGGCCCGGGCCGAGCTGGGCGGGCTGGCCACCGTCGAGGACGTGCTGTCGGCGGCGCGCGGCGAGAGCGGCGATCCGGCCGACCCGGCGGTGGCGGCGCTGCGCCGGGCGGCGGCCCTGCGGGCGGAGGCTCTGCAGGGGGCCGTGTGTCCCTGATCACCACCCTCGCCCGTCTGGAAGCCGTGAGCTCGGGCGTCGCGCAGCCCGCCGCGACCGTCCGCCACCGGCACCTCTCCGAGCATCCGCTGGTCTTCGTGCCGCTCACCACCGCGGGTGAGGCCGGTGCCCCGCTCGGCGCCCTGGTCGGCACCGACCGGGACGCCCCGCGCCTGCTGGCCGTACCCCAGCCGCGCGACCGCGACCTGCGGTTCGCCTTCCTCGCCGAGCTCGCCGACGTCGTCCTGCCGTATCTGGACGCCTACGCCGACTCCGTCGAGGCGGCCGAGCGCACCGAGACCGACCCGGAGACCGGCAAGCGGGTCAAGGTCGAGGTCGAACTGTGCGCGGACGCGCCCCAGTTGATCGTTCCGGGCCGCGCGGGCATCGAGTACGTACGGCTGCTGGGGCGGTCGATGCGGTTCCGGCGCACGGCGGAACAGGACCCGGAGGCGCCCTACCCGGCGCCGCCCCGGGTGCCGTTGCTCGGCCGCTGGCTCACCCACTTCGGCGAGCGCGCCCGGGTCCCCGGCTCCTCCCTGCTCCTCGCCATGACGGACCTGCTGTCCCGGCACTGGGCCACGGGCCAGTCCGGCATCGAGGACCAGCACCTGGGCGCGCTGCTCGCCTGGATCGCCCCGCCGGACGGGAGCACGGGCGCGGCGGCCGCGCGCGTGGCCGAGCTGGCGCGGGACGTCGACGGGCAGTTGCTGTGCCCGCCGGCCGGCCCGGCCACCGACCCGGCCTTCGACAACAAACTGCTGGCCCCCGCCTTCGATCGCTACGACCGGGCCCGCACCGCCCTCGCCGAGGCCGAGGACGGTCTCCAGGCCGACGACCGGCTGGCGATCCTCACCGCCGCCGAGCGGGAGATCCGCGCCCTGGTCGAGAGCCGTACCCGGCCCACCTGGGACGCGGTCTGGCACGGGCTCGACCTGCTGCGCGGGCTGCCGGAGGGCGCCCGGGTCGAGGAGCGGTGGACCCGCGACCGCTGGTCGTTCACCGGTCACCGGGACCGGGTCGCGGCCGGTGAGCCGCCGCAGCCGCGCCGCGACGACGCGGTGACCGCGGCCAACAAGCTGGCCACGCGCGAGCGGGAGCAGGCCCGGCTCGACGCCCAGGAGGCGCTCGACGACCCGCTGGTGATGGCAGGGCGGCGGCTGTCCGGGGAGGCGTTCGCGGGCGAGGTCCTCGACGTCGTCATGGCGTACAGCGAGGGCAAGCGGCCCAGCCCGCGCCCGCTGCTGACCGTGCGCACGGAGGACCGGCCGCAGCTGGGCGAGCGCGCCAAGGCGTACCGCTCGCTGGGCGGCAAGCCGCAGTCGACGGAGTTCGTCGGGTACGAGGCCGACGGGGTCCTGGTGCTGCGCGTCCTGGACAAGATGGGCCGCGGCAAGGAACCCGAACCCGGGTCGGTCCCCGAGAAGGGCGATCGGCTCGTCTTCACCCTGTTCGAACACGAGCAGCGCGGCGGGGCCAAGCTGCCCGACCCGGAGGACACCCCGTGGACGCACGGCGGCCCGCCGGGCGAGGCGGCGCCGGAGGCGGCCGACACCGCGACGCCGGAGGACATCCTTTGACGACCACGGACTTCGATCCCGCAACGGCCGCCGCGCAGGCCACCGCCGCGATCCTCCACGACACCCTGCACGGCACCGACCGGGGCGTGGTCGTCGACTCCCCGCCGGGCGCCGGCAAGTCCACGCTGGTGGTGCGGGCCGCGCTGGAACTCGCCGAGGCCGGGCGCCCGTTGATGATCGTCGCGCAGACGAACGCGCAGGTGGACGACCTAGTCCTGCGGCTCGCCGAGAAGAACCCGGAGCTGCCCGTCGGCCGGCTCCACAGCAGCGACGCCGACCCGTACGACAAGGCGCTGGACGACCTGCCGAGCGTCCGCAAGTCGGCGAAGGCCGCCGACCTCGGGGAGACCCAGGTCGTGCTCTCCACCGCCGCGAAGTGGGCGCACGTCAAGGTGGACGAGCCCTGGCGGCACGCGATCGTCGACGAGGCGTACCAGATGCGCTCGGACTCGCTGCTCGCCGTGGCCGGCCTGTTCGAACGGGCGCTGTTCGTGGGCGACCCCGGCCAGCTGGACCCGTTCGCGATCGTGGGCAGCGAGCAGTGGGCGGGCCTGTCGTACGACCCCTCGGCCTCCGCCGTCTCCACCCTCCTCGCCCACAACCCGGGCCTCCCCCAGCACCGCCTCCCGGTCTCCTGGCGCCTGCCCGCGTCGGCGGCCCCCCTGGTCTCCGGCGCGTTCTACCCGTACACCCCGTTCCGCAGCGGCACGGACCACGGCGACCGGCGCCTCGCCTTTGCCGTCCCCTCCGACGGCTCAGGACCCGACCGGGTCATCGACGAGGCGGCGGAGTCCGGCTGGGGCCTGCTGGAGCTGCCCGCCCGGCACACCCCGCGCACCGACCCGGAGGCGGTCCGCGCGGTGGCCACGGTGGTACGGCGGCTGCTCGACCGCGGCGGCGCGGCCCTCTCGGAACGCTCCCCCGACCCCGCGCCCCTCACCGCCGACCGGATCGCCGTCGGCACCGCCCACCGGGACCAGGCGGCGGCCGTCCGCGCGGCCCTGGCGGAGCTGGGCGTGGCCGACGTCACCGTCGACACGGCGAACCGTCTCCAGGGCCGGGAGTACGACGTGACGGTCGTCCTCCACCCGCTGTCCGGCCGCCCGGACGCCACCGCCTTCCACCTGGAGACGGGCCGCCTCTGCGTCCTCGCCTCCCGCCACCGCCACGCCTGCATCATGATCTGCCGCGCCGGCGTGACCGACCTCCTGGACGACTACCCGTCGACGGAACCGGTCCAGCTGGGAACCCTCGTGAAGTTCCCGGACGGCTGGGAGGCGAACCACGCGGTGCTGGCGCATCTGGCCGAGCACCGAGTGGCGTGGCGGCCCTGACGGGCCCCGGAACCCGCGCCGCCCACCCGCCGGACGGAGTCCGGCACGCCGCCGGAGGCGGCCGACGGACACAGCCCCGGACGGCTGGGAGGCGAACCACGCGGTGCTGGCGCATCTGGCCGAGCACCGAGTGGCGTGGCGACCCTGACGGGCACCGGAACCCGCGCGGAGCACAGAGTCAGCTATCGGCCTTAGGGTCCCCTTGCGCGGGCGCGGGACAATGGACGGTGGTCATCGGACCCAGTCATCGACACCGTACGAGGAGGACCAGACATGGCGGAGCCCACGCCGCGTCGGAACGAACCGCGGCTACGCCCCGCGCCCCTGCTCTTCGAGCCTGTGGAAGCGGTCGCCGACCCCGAGCACTTCTTCGGCCTGGAGTCGATCGACGACCCCGGGGCGCTGCTGACCCGTGCCACGGAGCTGACCCAGGCGTTCCGGGTGGCCACCGACCGGGCGGTGGAGTTCCAGGCCATGGCCGCCGCCCAGCTCGCCGACCCGCGCCGCTTCGACCGTCTGACCCCGGCCGACATCGCCGAGCGGGCCGAGTGGACCGAGGACTACGCGAAGAAGATGGTCGAGTTCGGCCGGGATCTGCTGAAGGGGAGGGAAGGGCAGGGGCCCGAGCAGATCTAGCGCGTGGCATATGCCGGGTGGGCAAGATACGCCTCTGCGCTCGGCCCTGTCCGGGTTTTCCGCAACTGACGGCGAGCGGGTGTTCACGAGGGGTATCAATTCCTCCATGAGCCGCACACCGTACGAGACCTTCCCCGGCGACCTCGGCGACGCCGCCGGGGTCACCTCCGACGGAGCTGCCTGGCTGGCCTCGGCAGGAACGTATCCGCGGAGCACGCTCGCTTTCTGGGAGGAGCGGCCGGACGCCCCGGTCGTCCTGCCCTGCGGGACCGTGTTCGACGTGGTGAACGCCCCGGCGATCTTCGGCCGCCGCATGCTGGACCGGCTGTGGGACGAGGGGCCGGGCTCCGGGCCGGTCGCGGTCTTCCGGGGCCGGATGCTCCTGTTCACCGCCCCCGGCACCGCCGCCCGGCTGCCGTCGCTGCTGGGCTGGGAGGAGTGGGGCGGCCGCGGCCAGGGCGTACCGCCGCTGCTGTGCCACGGCACCGGCGACGCGGTGACCGTCCCGGCGCCGCACGGCGACCCCTCCCCCGCCCGGGCCGACACCCGCTGGCTGGCCGCCCCGGACACCCGGCACCCATGGCTTCCGGGCCCGGAGATCCTGCTCTGGGCGGCCGTCCGCGCGGCCCACGCGACCGTCCGCATATCGATTTTTCCTCCCGCCGATCAGGATGCTAAGGTCTACGACGTCAGCAGGCGCCGCTAGCTCAGTTGGTTAGAGCAGCTGACTCTTAATCAGCGGGTCCGGGGTTCGAGTCCCTGGCGGCGCACGCGAAGTAGGCGAAGGCCAAGCTCCTGTGAGCTTGGCCTTCGCCTTTTCGTCGGCAGGGTTCAGTCCGGCTTCGCCGGTGTGATCTTCACGTTCCAGGCGCCGGACGCCGTCCGCCCCTCCACCGCCACCTGGACCCCGTCCCCCGGCACGGTGAAGCTCTCGCCGAGGGCGACCGGCGCGTCGGCCAGCGGTGGGTAGACCGAGTTCTCCCAGCACGCCTCGGTGTGCGGATGGGCGTCGACCACCTCGATCGGGCCGCTGCCGGAGGCCGCCTCGTCGCGGACCCGGTAGACGAGGATGCCCTGCCGGCAGGCCGCGCTGTCGTTGCCGGACGTGTCGCGCGCCTCGAAGGCCAGCGCGGTGTCGGGCCCGGTGCGCACCACCGCCAGCTTGGTGCCGTCGCCGAGCCCGAAGGCCTCGGCACCCTCGGTGCCCCGCGCGGGGACGCCGGGCCCGGTGGAGAGCGGTTCCAGGGTCAGCCGGGTGGGCCCGGTCCCCCGGACGCACACCACCTGGCGCGGATCCAGCCATCCGAGCTTCCACTTGTGCCAGGCGAAGAAGTCCGGGGACAGCCCGAACTGGCTGCCCATCAGATCCCAGTCGCCGACGTAGGTGTCCCAGTCGCCCTTGCCGTCCACCGGGCGGTGGTAGAGGTCGGGGAGGTCGAAGACGTGCCCGGTCTCATGGGCGAGAACCAGCCGGTCCGGCGGGTGCTTCTCGAAGACCGTGACGACCCGGCGGACGTCGATGCCGTCCACGTGCACCGGGGTGTCGAGGTTGACCACCTTCGTGGCGTCGGAGTCGACGCCGGGCGCGTCCGGGTCGGCCACGAGGTACACGACGTCGTAGCGCGAGAAGTCGACCTCGGGATCGGCCGCGGCGAACGCGTCCCGCAGGTAGGCGGCCCGCAGCGGGACGCTCCAGTCGCGTCGCATGCCGTACGCGACCGAGGGTCGGGGCATCCGCAGCCAGTGGGTGAGCGGGTGCGGGTGGATGGTGAACTTCCCGTAGGAGGCCTGCTCGTAGTAGCGGCTGGTGGCCGGGAAGTGGTCGGCGGCGAGCTCCGCGGGCGTGGTCTGCGGGACCGCGTCCGGGAAGGAGAGGAACACCATCACGGCCGAAAGCGGACGGGTGGGGCGCGTGTAGTCGGGGTTCCAGGTGTCGACGCCCTCGGAGTGGTGCGCGTCGGTGCGGTGCAGGGCGCAGGGGGTCGTGGAGAACGGCTCGGCGGCCGACGGCCCGGTCAGGATCGTCGTTGCGACGAGCGCCGACATCGTGGTGAACACGGCGGCGGAACTGCGCAGCAGGACACGCGGCACGGAAGGACCTCCGGGGGCGGTTCGCGGGACACCGCACCCAGCCTCTGCGAGTTTGTCACCTTATGACCTGTTTATCTGCACCAGAAGGGTGAGGAACCACCTGGTCACCACAGGCAGACCCGAACGGCCGACACCCCGGGACGCTAACGGAACGTCACAAGTGGTCGTGCGACCCAAGAACCCGTCCAGGTGCGGGCAGAAACGATCTGTCAGAATCGCCGGTTCATCGGGGACACTGGACAGTGGCTGGAAGGCCCTCGGGCCAGCCTCTATGATCGGCACACTTTCCTGCACGGACAGAGATCGAGTGCACTGCGGGAGCGAGCGGTGAGCGGAACGTCCGAAGGGCCGACGCCCGCGGCAGACCTCGACCGGTCCGCCGTCACAGAGAGTGACAAGACCTACCGGAAGTCGTACCAGAAGACAGACGAGAAGACAGAGCCGACGACATACGAACACGCCTTCGCGGCCGCCACGCAGCCCATGGCCATGGTCGACCGCGAAGGGCTGGTCACCGCCGCCAACGAGGCGTTCGCCACCCTGATCGGCGCCGATCAGGCCGGGCTGCCCGGGCGGATCGCCGCGGACCTGGTGGACCTGGCCTCCGACGCCCGCACCTGGCACGCCTACCGCGAGGTACTGCGCGGCCGGCAGGCCAAGCTGCGCTGCACCCGCCGGCTCAAGCATCCCGACGGGCACTCGGTCTGGGTCCAGGTCACCATCGCACCGCTGGCCAGGACCACGCCGGGTGTGCTGATCTCGGTCTCCGACATCAGCGACCGCCGCGAACTCCAGGCCCGGCTACGGCACTTGCAGATGCACGACCCGGTGACCCGGCTGCCCAACCGGACGCTGTTCTTCGAGCGGCTGTCGGCGGCGCTGGAGGCGGAGTCGTACGAGCAGAGCGGCACCGGCCGGATCGGCCTGTGCTACCTGGACCTGGACGGCTTCAAGGCGGTCAACGACACCCTCGGCCACCGGGTCGGCGACCGCCTGCTGGCCGCCGTCGCCGAGCGGCTGACCCGGGTCGCCGACGAGGCCGGCTTCGCGCGGGCCGGCGCCCCGCTGGTGGCCCGGCTCGGCGGCGACGAGTTCGCCCTCCTGGTCGAGGACTCGACGGGCACGGAGCAGCTGGCCGATCTGGCCGAGTCGGCACTGGCGGCCCTCCAGGCGCCCTTCGACCTGGCCGGCCAGCGGCTGTCGCTGTCCGCGTCGATCGGGGTGGTCGAGCGGCACGCCGCCGGCACCACCGCGACCGGTCTGATGCAGGCCGCCGACACGACGCTCTACTGGGCGAAGGCCGACGGCAAGTCCCGCTGGACGCTCTTCGACCCGGAGCGCAACGCCCACCTGGTGACCCGGCAGGCGCTCTCCTCCACCCTCCGCCCGGCCATCGAACGCGGCGAGTTCGTGCTCGAGTACCAGCCGCTGGTGGGCATGGGGGACGGCCGGCTCAACGGGGTCGAGGCCCTGGTCCGCTGGCACCATCCGGAGTTCGGCACACTAACGCCGAATCGGTTCATCGGATTGGCGGAGGAGGACGGCTCGATCGTCCCGCTCGGCCGCTGGGCCCTGACCACCGCCTGCCGCCAGGCCCGCCGCTGGCAGCTGGACCACCCCGGCGAGCCCCCGATCTTCGTCAGCGTCAACGTCGCGGTCCGCCAGGTGTGGGACTCGGACCTGGTCGCGGACGTCGCCGAAACCCTCGCCGAGACCGGGCTGGCCCCGCACCTCCTCCAGCTGGAGCTGACGGAGTCGGCGGTCATGGGCTCGGCGGGCCGCCCGCTCCAGGCCCTCCAGGCCCTCAGCGACATGGGCGTCCGCATCGCCATCGACGACTTCGGCACCGGCTACTCGAACCTCGCCTACCTCAGCCGGCTCCCCGTCTCGGTCCTCAAGCTGGACGGTTCCTTCGTCCGGGGCTTCCAGTACGACGACCCGGGCGACCGCCCGAACCCGGCCGACGAGGTCGTCGTCGAGGCGATGATCCAGCTGGCCCACCGCCTGGGCCTCACCGTGACCGCCGAATGCGTCGAGACCTCGGCGCAGGCCTCCCGCCTGCGCCACATCGGCTGCGACACCGGCCAGGGGTGGCTCTACTCCCGGCCGGTGACGGCGGATCGTATCTCCGAGCTGCTGGACACCAGGACCTACGCGGACACCCCGGTCGGCAAACCGTAGGCGTCGGCGACCAGTTCGTAGGAGCGCAGCCGCAGCTCGCCGCGGTGGGCGTGGGTGGTGAGCATCAGCTCGTCCGCGCCGGTGCGCTTCTGCAGGTCGTCGAGGCCGGCGCGGACCTCGTCGGCGGTGCCGTGCACGATGTTGGCGGTCCAGGAGTGCACGAACTCCTCCTCCATCGGGGAGAACTCGTGCTTCTCGACGTCGTCGGGGTCGGGGAAGAGACCCGGCCGCCCGGTGCGCAGCCGCAGCATGTTCACCGCGCCGGCCCGCACCTGGCGCTGCGCCTCACGCTCCTCGTCCACGGCGAGGACGGAGACGCCGATGAGGGCGTAGGGCTCGTCGAGCACGGCGGACGGGCTGAAGGACTCGCGGTACAGGTCGAGGGCCGGGACGGTGTTCTGCGCGGAGAAGTGGTGCGCGAAGGCGAACGGCAGCCCGAGCATGCCGGCGAGCCGGGCGCTGAACCCGGAGGAGCCGAGCAGCCAGATCGGCGGCCGGTGCGGCGACTGCACGCCGCCGGCGGTGGTGCTCTGGACGGGCCCCGGGATGGCATGGATCCGCCGGTACGGATGCCCGTCCGGGAAGTCGTCGTCGAGGAACCGGGTCAGCTCGGCGAGCTGCTGCGGGAAGTCGTCGGCGCCCTCGTTGAGGGTCTGGGTACGGCGCAGCGCGGCGGCGGTGGCCCCGTCGGTCCCCGGCGCCCGCCCGAGCCCCAGGTCGATCCGCCCCGGCGCCAGCGCCTCCAGCGTCCCGAACTGCTCCGCGATCACGAGCGGGGCGTGGTTGGGCAGCATGACGCCGCCGGACCCGAGCCGGATCCTTTCCGTGTGGGCGGCGAGGTGGGCGAGGATCACGGCGGGCGAGGAGGAGGCCACGCCGGGCATCGAGTGGTGCTCGGCGACCCAGTACCGGTGGAACCCGCGGGCCTCGGTGAGCCGCGCGAGCGAGGCGCTGGTGCGCAGGGCATCGGTGGCGGTACTGCCGGTGCCGACGGTCACCAGGTCCAGTACGGAGAGGGGGACGGGGGCGGTCCCGTGCGTGATGCCCCGGATCTCGTCTGCCGACACGGTGAGAGCCTCCTGATGTAACGGGCGTGAGCTGTCCTGGGCGGCGATAACAGGAGGAGGTCTCCGTTTATTCCTGCGCTTGATCTCGTCACATCACTGCGGCTGAGTGGGGGCCGGTCGCGCAGTTCCCCGCGCCCCTTGGCCGACCGCGCCACCCGGCACCGAAAGGCGCCGGCAGGCTTGTCCACCACCCTTGAGCCGACCGAGCCTCCCCGTCCCCGCTCCTCGCGTTTCGACCAACCGAGCCGGGTGGCGGGTGGGCGGAAGGTCCGGCCCTACGACCGACCGCGCCCCGCCCTCCTCGCGTGGCAAGCGACCGAGCCGGGTGGCTGGTGGCGGGTGGCTGGTGGCGGGTGGCTGGTGGCGGGTGGCGGGTGGGCGGAGGATCCGGCCCTACGACCGACCGCGCCCCGCCCTCCTCGCGTGGCAAGCGACCGAGTCGGGTGGTGGGTGGCGGGTGGGCGGAGGATCCGGCCCCTCTACAACCGGCCGAGCCCCGCCCTCCTCCCGTGGCAAGCGACCGCGCCGGGTGGCTGGTGGCGGGTGGGCGGAGGATCCGGCCCTACGACCGACCGCGCCCCGCCCTCCTCCCGTGGCAAGCGACCGAGTCGGGTGGTGGGTGGGCGAGGGTTTTCGGGGGTCCAGGGGGCGGAGCCCCCTGGTACGGCGGCTGCGTCAGGCCTGGACGATTGGTTCGCGGGTGAACAGGGTGCCGAGGGACGGGGCGTTCACCCGGCGGTCGGCCAGGCGGAGGCCCTCCCAGACGGTCACCTGGTTCGCCGTGAGCACCGGCTTGGAGAGGGCCTTCTCCAGGAGGGCCACGTGGGCCGCCGTGTGCAGTGCCGTGTCCGGCAGCAGCACCGCCTCGGCCTCTTCGGCGTCGGCCGCCCGCGCCAGGGTCAGGACCTCCTCCTCCCCCCACGTCCCCACCTCCGCCGCGGTCACGATCCCCGAGGACCGCACGCCGGTCACCTCCAGGCCCCCGGCCCGCAGGAAGTCGGCGAAGAGGGAGGCGACGTCCTCGGGGTAGGTCGCGCCGACCGCCACCCGCCGTACCCCGAGCTCCCGTGCCGCGTGCACGAACGCGAAGGACGTGGACGACGCCGGCAGCCCGGCCGCCCGGGCGAGCGCGCGCACCTGCTGCTGGGCGCCCTCCCAGCCGTACACGAAGCTGCCGCTGGTGCACGCCCACACCACCGCGTCCGCGCCCGCGAGCCGCAGCTCCGCCACCCCGGCGGCCAGCCGTTCCTCCGCCCCCATCTCGCGCAACGCGTCCACCCGGTGCGCGTCCTCGCCGATGTCGGTGTGGACGACGTCCACCCGGATGTCGCTGCCGAGGAGCTGCTCGATACGCGGGTAGTCGTCCTCCGCGGAGTGCCCCGGATAGAGGAGTCCGAGCGCTGTCATGTCCACCCTTCCTGCTGTTCTTCCGGCAGTACGGGCCACTGACCGGACGACGCCGATTCGTCGAGATGACGGATCAGTGCCTGATAAGGGCCCACCGCTCGGGTACCCAGCCTGCGCAGCGCCGCCCACATCGTGACCTGGTTGGCCGACAGGACGGGTATCCGCAGCTCGGCCTCCAGCTGGGGGATGACGTCGTAGGTGGGGAGGTTGGTGCAGGAGATGAACAGGGCGTCGGCGGCCCCGGGCCGTACCGCCTGCCGGGCCATGGCCACCACGTCCCGGTACGGGACCTGCCAGATGTGCCGGGTCAGCCCCATGAACGCGCAG
This sequence comes from Streptomyces sp. NPDC001714, assembly GCF_042892755.1. NCBI lineage: Bacteria > Bacillati > Actinomycetota > Actinomycetes > Kitasatosporales > Streptomycetaceae > Streptomyces > Streptomyces sp. NPDC001714. The sequence goes on along the minus strand of NZ_JBIAUL010000005.1, from coordinate 281,347 downwards.
CCGGCGACCTGTACGCCCGCCTCCGCCACGTACTCCTCGAGGACCCGGGTCACCGAGACGGTGTACGGCGTGACCAGCGCCAGCCGTCGTACGCCCAGCTCGGTCAGGGCGGCGAGGAGCGCCCCGGAGGTGGTGAGGGAGGGCACCGCGCCGGAGCGGGTCATCGCCTCGCACATCGCGCGCTCGCCCGCGATGCCGCCGACGAAGCTGCCGGAGGTGCAGGCGTAGGCGACGACCTCGGGCGCGACCGCGGTGAGCGCCCGTACCGCCTCGCCGAGGGTCTCGTGCTCGCTGACCAGCCGGGCGAGGTCCAGGCTCACCTCGACCGGCACGAACGGTGTCCTGGTCAGGTGCAGGGAGACGTCGTCCGGCACCCAGCGCCACAGCTCGCGGTCGAGCGCGAAGTCGAAGGGCGCCACGATGCCGACACCGCGCTGGGGACGAGGTCCGCCCAGAAAGGAGACGTCCATGGGGGCCACCGGCCTCATGTGGGAGATCAAGGGGCAACGGTCGACGGATACGCCCGTGTTGACGAAGGTAGGTTCGGGTGCCAGCGTGGTCAATCCGCGCATCCGAGACGTTCCGTCCGCCCACGTCAGACGCTGGCGGACACCGGGAGACCGCCCCGAATGACACCGCCCGTGCCCACTCTGCTGGTCCTCGACGCCGACCCGCCCCCGCGGCTGGGCCGGCTCACCGGCCGTGCCCGGATCGTGCGCACGGACGCGGCCGGCCTGCCGGCCCTGCTGCCGGAGGCCGACGTCCTCCTCGTCTGGGACTTCGCCTCGCACGCCGTCCGCGAGGCCTGGCCGGGCGAGGGGCCGCGGCCGCGCTGGGTGCACACGGCGAGCGCGGGCGTCGATCATCTGATGTGCCCGGAGCTGGCCGCGTCCGACACGGTCGTCACCAACGCGCGCGGGGTCTTCGACGCGCCCATCGCCGAGTACGTGGCCGCGCTGGTGCTGGCCATCGCCAAGGACCTGCCGCGGACCCTCGATCTCCAGCGGGAGCGGACCTGGCGGCACCGCGAGGCGCGCCGGGTGGGTGGCACGCGTGCGTGCGTGGTCGGCACCGGCCCGATCGGCCGGGCGATCGTCCGCAGCCTCAAGGCGCTCGGCATCACCACGGCCCTCGTCGGCCGCGTCCCGCGCACCGGCATCCACGGTCCCGACGACCTGGACCGGCTGATGTCCCGCGCGGACTGGGTGATCTCGGCCGCCCCGCTGACCGAGCAGACGTACGGCATGTTCGACGCGCACCGCTTCGGCGTGATGCAGCCGTCGGCCTGCTTCATCAACGTCGGCCGGGGCCAGCTGGTCGACGAGGAGGCCCTGGTCCGGGCGCTGACCCGGCGCTGGATCGCCGCCGCGGCCCTGGACGTCTTCGCGACCGAGCCGCTGCCCGCCGACAGCCCGTTGTGGACCGTGCCGGGGCTGCTCGTCTCCCCGCACATGAGCGGGGACACGGTCGGCTGGCGGGACGAACTGGGCACCCAGTTCCTGGAGTTGTACGACCGGTGGGCGGCGGGCAGATCTCTGCTGAACGTAGTGGACAAGAAGCGCGGATACGTGCCAGGTCACTGACGCCAGGAGGCCCCATGCAGTTCACCGACCTCACCGCCCGACAGCTCCTCGACGGTTACCGCAAGGGCGAGTTCGGCCCGGTGGAGGCGGTGCGGGCGGTCCTGGAGCGGGCGGCGCGGATCCAGCCGGAGGTCAACGCCTTCGTCCGGCTCACCGAGGAGGACGCCCTGGCACAGGCGCGGGCGGCGCAGGAGCGGTGGCGGCGGGGCGAGCCGAAGGGCCTGCTCGACGGGGTCCCGGTGACGGTCAAGGACATCCTCCTGATGCGCGGCCACCCGACCCTGCGCGGTTCGAGGACGATCGCGGCGGCGGGGAGCTGGGAGGAGGACGCGCCGTCCGTGGCCCGGCTCCGCGAGCACGGCGCGGTGTTCGTCGGGAAGACGACCACCCCCGAGTTCGGCTGGAAGGGCGTGACCGACTCCCCGCTCTCCGGGATCACCGGCAACCCGTACGACCCCTCCCGCACCGCGGGCGGTTCGAGCGGCGGCAGCGCGGCGGCGGTGGCGCTGGGCGCGGGCCCGCTCTCCCTCGGCACGGACGGCGGCGGCAGCGTGCGCATCCCGGCCGCGTTCTGCGGGATCTTCGGCCTGAAACCGACGTACGGCCGGGTCCCCCTGTACCCGGCGAGCGCCTTCGGCACGCTGTCCCACGTGGGCCCGATGACCCGGGACGCGGCCGACGCGGCGTTGATGCTGGACGTGATCGGGACCCCGGACGCCCGCGACTGGTCCGCCCTCGGCCCGGCGCCGGGCTCCTTCGTGGCGGGGCTGGACGGGGGCGTGCGCGGCCTCCGGGTGGCGTTCTCGCCGACGCTCGGCGGTCAGGTGGCGGTCCGTCCGGCGGTCGCGGCGGCGGTACGGCGGGCGGTGGCGGGGCTGGCCGAACTGGGGGCGTACGTCGAGGAGACCGACCCGGACTTCAGCGACCCGGTGGAAGCCTTCCACACGCTGTGGTTCGCCGGTGCCGCACGGGTGACGCAGCGTCTCTCCCCCGAGCAGCGGACGTCGCTCGACCCGGGGCTGCGGGAGATCTGCGGGACCGGCGCCCGCCTGTCGGCGCTGGCCTACCTCGCCGCGGTGGACGTCCGGATGGACCTGGGCCGCCGGATGGGCCTCTTCCACGAGTCGTACGACGTCCTCGTCACCCCCACCCTGCCCATCACCGCGTTCGAGGCGGGGCTGGAGGTGCCGAAGGGCTCGGGCCACCACCGCTGGACAGGCTGGACCCCCTTCACCTACCCGTTCAACCTGACCCAGCAGCCGGCGGCGACGGTCCCGGTCGGGACGGACGCCGACGGCCTGCCGGTGGGCCTGCAGATCGTGGCCGCCCGCCACCGCGACGACCTGGTCCTGCGGACGTCCCACGCCCTGTACGAGGCGGGGGTGGCTTCGGCACCGCCGGGCAGCACCGTCGCGGCTTAGCGCCGTGGCGGCGGAATGGAAAAACCGGCACCCCGCGCGAGAAAAGCAAGCAGCGCCCCGGCCGGCACGAGTCCGGCACCGCCGAACAACGCCACCGCCGGGCAGCACCGTCGCGGCTCAGCGCCGTGGCGGCGGAATGGAAAAACCGGCACCCCGCGCCAGAAGAGCAAGCAGCGCCCCGGCCGGCACGAGTCCGGCACCGCCGAACAACGCCACCGCCGGACAGCACCGTCGCGGCTCAGCGCCGTGGCGGCGGAACAGCGGCCAAGTCAAGTCCGGCTTCACGTGGCCCGGAACGCCAGCCGCTCCTCCGCCGCGCCGTTGCGCCACAGGTCGTTGCAGGCCTCGGCCAGCTCCGGCAGCCCCTCCACCACCTGCCCCCACACGATCCCGGGCACCCACCCCACATCCCCGTTGAGCAGCAGGTTGTTGCGTTCGTAGAAGAGCGCCAGGTCGACGACCGTGGTGCCGGCCCGCACCTCGCGGTCGTAGCCGTAGGCCTTGGTGGCCAACTCCGTGCCGGCGAACGAGAAGTAGCAGAGGTCGCCGGGGATGGGCGTGACCGTCGGGTTCTCCAGGGGCGGCTCCGTCGGTGCGAACGGCGGGAAAAGGGCGTAGATCTCGTTGCGGGCGTACTTCGCGTGGTAGACGTCGCCGGACAGCGGCAGGGCGTCCCAGACGGCGGCGCAGGTGACGGGTGCGCGGTCGTCCAGGAGCTGGGCTTTGGCGGTGACACCGCGGCTGACCAGCGAGACTTCGATGAATCGTTCGGTCATGCCTTCCATGGTGCATAAGTCGGTTGGGGTCGGGTAGCCGCGCCGCCATGGCTCCACCACACGGGAACGATTCAGACACATCAAGGTACGAATCCAGACACAGTCGGCGGGCCGTGCTCGCGGGTGCCGGCGCGGTCGGCGCACTCGGCGCGCTGGGCGCCGCCGGTTGTACACGCGTGGCCACCGCGGCCGCCACCGACGGCGGTGACCTGCTGCAACGGCTGCGCGCCCAGGGTGTCGTACGGCTCGGCATCGCCGGTGAGATCCCCTTCGGGTACATCGACAAGGACGGGCACCTGACCGGTGAGGCTCCGGAGCTGGCGAAGGCGATCTTCAAGCGGCTCGGGGTGGACAAGGTCCAGCCGGTGCCGACCGAGTTCGGTTCGCTGATCCCCGGGCTGAACTCGCAGCAGTTCGACGTCGTGGCCGCCGGGATGTACGTCAATCCGGAGCGGTGCGCGCAGGTGATCTTCGCGGACCCGGACTACCAGATGCTCGACTCGTTCATCGTGCGGAAGGGGAATCCCCAGGGGCTGCACGACTACAAGGACGTCGTGGCGAAGAAGGCGAAGTTCGCCACCGGCACGGGCTATGCGGAGATCCAGTACGCGGTCGAGGCCGGGTACAAGGAGAGCGACATCCTGATCGTTCCCGACCAGGTCGCGGGCCTGAACGCCGTGGAGGCGGGGCGGGTGGACGTGTTCGCCGGTACGGCGCTCACCACCCGTGCGGTCGTCAAGAAGTCGGCGAAGGCGGAGGCGACCAAGGCCTTCGCACCGCTCGTGGACGGGAAGCCGCACGTGGACGGGGGCGCGTTCGCGTTCCGGTCGGCGGAGACGAAGCTGCGGGACGCCTTCAACGTGGAGCTGCGCAAGCTGAAGAAGAGCGGCGAACTGTTCCGGATCCTGCGGCCGTTCGGCTTCACCGAGGCCGAGATGACCGACCTGACGGCGAAGGAGCTGTGCGGGGGAGGGAAGAGCGGATGACCTCGGGACTGTGGGACCTCGTACTCAAGGGGGTCTGGACGACTGTTCAACTGCTGGTGCTCAGCGGGCTGTTGATGACGGCCGTGGCGCTGGTGGTGGGTGTGGCGCGGACGAACCGGCTCTGGTTCGCCCGGTTCCTCGCCGGTCTCTACACCGAGGTGTTCCGCGGTACCTCGGCGCTGGTGATGATCTTCTGGGTGTTCTTCGTGCTGCCGGTCGCCTTCGGCTGGCAGCTGGTGCCGATGTGGGCGGGGACGCTCGCGCTCGGCCTGACGTACGGCGCGTACGGCGCGGAGATCGTGCGCGGGGCGCTGGGCGCGGTCGACCCGGCGCAGAAGGACGGCGGGATAGCGCTGAGCTTCACCCCCTGGCAGCGGCTGCGGCTGATCCTGCTGCCGCAGGCGGTGCCGGAGATGATCCCCTCCTACTGCAACCTGCTCGTGGAGCTGCTCAAGGGCACCGCCCTGGTGTCCATCACCGGCATGGGCGACCTGGCGTTCAGCGGGAACCTGGTGCGGCTGGCGTTGCAGGAGAGCGCGCACATCTACACGTATCTGCTGGTCATCTACTTCGTGATCGCGTTCGTCATCACCCGGCTGATGCGCGGTCTGGAGAAGCGGCTGAAGGCCGGCATCGGCAAGGACCCGGGCAACGAACGTGAGGCGCGTGCGGTGAAGCGCAGGGAGACGACCGGGGTCGGTGGTGTCGCGTGACGTGGGACTGGAGTGCCGTACGCGAGTTCATGCCGCACTTCTGGGACGGCCTGTGGGTCACCCTGGAGGCGCTGGCGCTCGGTTCGCTGATCTCGTTCTCGCTGGGGCTGGTGTGGACGCTGCTGATGCGGACGCCCACGCGGTGGGTGCGCTGGCCGGTCGGGGTGGTGACGGAGTTCGTGCGCAACACCCCGCTGCTGGTGCAGTTGTTCTTCCTCTTCTACGTGCTGCCCGAGTGGGGGCTGACGTTCTCCGCGCTGACCACCGGGGTCTTCGCGATCGGCCTGCACTACTCGACGTACACCATGCAGGTCTACCGGGCAGGTATCGAGGCCGTCCCGGTCGGGCAGTGGGAGGCCGCGACGGCGCTCAGCCTGCCGGCGCGGCGGACCTGGCTCGCGGTCATCCTGCCGCAGGCGGTGCGCCGGGTGGTGCCGCCGCTCGGCAACTACGTGATCTCGATGCTCAAGGACACGCCGATCCTGATGTCGATCACCGTGCTGGAGATGCTCGGCCAGGCCCGGCTCTTCTCCCAGCAGCACTTCCAGTTCACCGAGCCGGTGACGGTGATCGGCGTCGCCTTCATCGTCATCTCCTACCTCGCCTCCCTTCTCCTGCGCACCCTGGAGCGTCGCCTTGTCCGTTGACACCAGCAAGCAGCCGAGCAGCACCGATACCGCGGCCTCCGAGCTGATCCGCCTGGAGGGGGTGACCAAGCGGTTCGGGGACAACACCGTCCTGGACGGGCTCGACCTCGCCGTGCAGGCGGGGCGGCACGTCACCCTGATCGGCCCTTCCGGCTCCGGCAAGACCACGATCCTGCGCATGCTGATGACCCTGACCAAGCCGGACGCGGGCACCATCACCGTCGACGGGCAGCGGCTCTTCCCGGCGTCCGAGAAGGAGGTGCGGGAGGTCCGCAAGCAGATCGGGATGGTGTTCCAGCAGTTCAACCTGTTCCCGAACATGAGCGTGCTGCGCAACATCACCGAGGCCCCGGTGACCGTGCTCGGCCTGCCCAAGGACGAGGCGGAGACACGCGCCCGGGAGCTGCTCGACCTGGTGGGCCTCGCCGACAAGTGCGACGCCAAGCCGACCCAGCTCTCCGGCGGCCAGCAGCAGCGCGTCGCGATCGCCCGGGCGCTGGCCATGCGCCCGAAGGTGCTGCTCCTCGACGAGGTGACCTCGGCGCTCGACCCGGAGCTGGTCGCGGGCGCCCTCGACCTGCTCAGGGACATCGCCCGCACCACCGACATCACCATGCTCTGCGTGACCCACGAGATGAACTTCGCCCGGGACATCTCCGACCAGGTCCTGATGTTCGACTCGGGCCGGATCATCGAGGCGGGCCCGCCGGAGCGGATCTTCAGCGAACCCGAGCACGAGCGGACCCGGGAGTTCCTCAGCGCGGTGCTGTAGATATTTCCACCGCCGGTGCCGTAAAACTTTCCCCGCACCGTGGCACGACTACGGGAAGTGAACGCTCGATCACCCGAGGTCCGGCGGCCGGGTCATTCCGGTGGCATATGCCAGAGGGTCTTCTCCGCAGTTGGGAGGGCCGGAATCTCGCCAACACCCCCTCCGTTTCCGGTGCTTGCCCGTTATCGTGGAGAGGATCCGCCGTCCGGATCGCGGCCCAAGCAGTGCAGCCGAAAGCAGTATCACCGAGCGAGCGCAGGGGGAGCACCGTGGCGCTGATGCACGAGCCGACCGCCCCGTACCACTCCGCCCAGGACGCCCTCCGCGTCCTGGAGACGGTGGCGGGGCACGCCACCGGCGTCACCGACACCGAACTGGCCCGCCGGACCGGCCTGGACCCCGAGCGGCTGACCGCGCTGCTGCGCATGCTGCGCCGCGAGGGCTACGTCGAGCAGGTGACCGACGGCGCGTACGTGACCGGCGAGACCCTGCGCCGGCTCGGCTCCACGCACGAGCGGGAGCAGGCCCTCGGCGAGCAGCTCCAGCAGACCCTCGACCGGCTGCGCGACTCGGTCGGCGCCGCCGTCTATCTCAGCCGGTACGTCGACGGCGAGGTGCGGATCGGCCAGTACGCGGCCGGCCCGACCACCCCCGCGGTCAACGAGTGGGTGGACTTCCGCTCCTCCGCGCACGCCACCGCGATCGGCAAGAGCCTGCTCACCCAGCTCGACCACAACGCCCGCCGCGACCACCTCTCCCGGCACAAGATGGCCCGCCTCACCTCGCGCACCATCACCAGCGACAAGCTGCTGCTCTCCCGCCTGGAGGCGCAGCCGCCGACGGTCCCCGTCCTGGACCTCCAGGAGTACGCCATCGGCACGGTCTGCGCGGCGGTCCCGATCACCGCCGGTTCGGCCGTGGGCTGCCTGGCGCTCTCCCTGCCGGTCGAGCACGCACACCGGCTCCGGCAGGCCGCCGACACCCTGAACCGCGGCGCGGCTCCACTGCTGCTGTCCCTCGCGATCTAGGCCGGTCCGGCGGCGGTCGGAAGCACCCCGCCGGACCGGGTATTATTTTCTTCGTCGCCAGCCGCGCGAGGCAGTCGAAAGACGGTTCGAACGGTCGGCGTGAGTCATGCGCCGCTAGCTCAGTTGGTTAGAGCAGCTGACTCTTAATCAGCGGGTCCGGGGTTCGAGTCCCTGGCGGCGCACCTGTGATGACCTGGGGTTTTACCACCCCAGGTCATTTTTCATGTGGCCGTGCCGGACGCGACGCCTCCGCCTCCTCCGGGGTCAGCCTGCGGTAGGCCCGCTCCCCCGGCGGCCGCCACCACACGGGGTCGGCACACCGCACCCCTTCCCTCCGCAGGGCCGCCCGCTGGATCTTGTTGGTCGCCGTCACCGGCATCCGCTCCACCACCCGCACGAACCGGGGTGCCATCTTGGTCCCCAGATCGGCCTGGGCCAGCAGAAACTCGGCGAAGTCCAGCGGATCGAACCGCCCCGCGATCGTCGCCATCACCTGGTCCCCGGTCACCGGGTCCGGCACCCCGTACACGGCGACGGCCTCCGCCCCCTCGTACCGGGCCACGATGTTCTCGATCATCGCGGACGCCAGGTTCTCCCCGTCGACCCGGATCCGGTCGTCGGTGCGCCCCGCGAAGTACAGGTATCCCTCCCCGTCCCGGTAGAAGAGATCCCCGGTCCAGTACCACCCTCCCCCACTCTCGGCTTCGCTCGAGCGGGGGGACCCCCATCTGCGCCGCTCGGCCTCCGCCGCCGCGTTCCGCCAGTACCCCTCGAACGGGTTCGGCGCCCGGTTCACCAACTCCCCGATCGCCGCCTCCCCGTTCAGCAGCCTTCCCCCCGAGTCGAAGACGGCAGGCGGACACTCCTCCCCCGACTCCTGGTCGAGTACGACGAGCCCCGGCGCCGCCCGCCCCACGGCCCCGGCCGGCGTCCCCGGCGACCACTGGACCGCCGCCCCGCCCTCCGAGGACCCGTACCCCTCGACCAGCCGCACCCCGAACCGCTCCTCGAAGGCCGCCGCGTCCACGGCCCCGGCCTCCGTCCCGAACCCGAGCCGCAGCGGGTTGTCCCGGTCGTCGGGGCGCGGCTCGGTGGCGAGTATGTACTGCACCGCGCGGCCGACATAGGTGAAGTAGGTGGCCCGGTACCGCCGCACGTCGCAGAGGAACCCGGACGCCGAGAACCGCCGCCGCAGCGCCACTCCGGCGCCCGCCACCAGCGCGGGCGCCCAGTCGGCGATCACGGCGTTGCCGTGGAACATCGGCATGCAGACGTAGTGCACGTCGTCGGGGCGGACCCCGAACTGCCCGGCGAGCGAACGCCCGGCCGCCGCCAGCCTGCCCTGCGAGCAGAGGGCGGCCTTCGGAGCCCCGGTGGAACCGGAGGTGAAGTAGAGCAGGATCCGGTCCGCGGGGGTCGCCCTGGAGGCGTCGGGAAAGGCGCCGAGATACGGGGCGAGCAGCGCGCCGTACTCCGGTTCGTCGGTGACGAGGACGCGGACGCCGGGCAGTTCGAGCCCGGCGAGGAGCGGAAGCCGGGCCCGCTCGGTGACGAGCACCGGGCACTCGGTGTGCAGGATGTCCCGGGCGAGCTCGGCCCCCCGGCGCGTGGGATTCACCCCGGCCACAGCGGCTCCGGCGAGCGCGGCGGCACCCAACCAGAGCGGGAACTCAGGGGTGTTGTCGAGCAGGACCCCGATGTGGGGCACACCGCCGGGAGGCAGCAGGTCGGCGAAGAGCGCCGCCCTGGCCGCAGCACCACCGGCCACCTCGTGATGCGTCAGCACCTGCTCCTCGAACCACAGCCCGGGCCGGTGATCGCCCCACCGGGCGGCGACGGCTTCAGCGATCGTGCGCCTGTCGGAGTTCATGGGGCGGCAGCGTAATTGACGCACCGTCAGATGTGGAGCGCCCTGTCATGGCGCGACATCCAGCACCTCGCAACGCCGTAGGCGGGACCCCCAGGGGCGCTGGGGGTACCCCCGGCCGAAGGCTGGGGGAGGAACTGCGCGACCAGCCCCCACCGGCTCGCAGAGGCCCACGGCCTCACCGGCACTCACGGAGCAAAACTGTCCGCCTCCGAAAAGGCGAAGTGCACCCCGACGATGAAGGCCAGCGCAAACCCGATGAACACCACGAAGAACGCCACCGAGCACCCGGTCCCCACCGCCAGCTTCCCCTGCGCGGGCGGCTGCGACGTCGCCCCCTCGGGGTTCTCCGGCAGGTAGTACACGGTCACGAAGTCGCCCTCGACCACGGTCGACCGCCCGCTCGCCTCGTCGAAGCGGACGACCCGCCCCTCGGCCGTCGTGAACTCGTAGACATGGTGCAGCGTGGTCGTCACGGACGTGTCCCCGGCACCGCCGCTGGTCCTCGTGTACGACCGCAGACAGCGCGCCTCGGCGGTACGCCCGTGACGCCACGTCCGGCTGATCTGGCTCGACCGCTTCAGTGTCTTGTACAGCCCGAGGACACCGACGACGACGAAGATGCCGGGAAGGACGTAGAAGAACGCTTCCATCAGGCCCATGAGAGTCCCCCGTTTCCGAACACCGGTCCGACCGAGCGGTGTGTCGGGAACGTACCCCCATGACCTGCGGCGGGTCCTCAAGCAAAGCTCAGATCAGCTCGGTGTTACCCAGCCGTCGAACGACGCCGGTCAGAACGTGACGTCCGAGCAGGCGTAGAACGCGTTGCCCGTGTCGGCGATCGTCCAGACCGCCAGGATCACGTGGTGACCGCTCAGCCCCGACGGCAGGGTGCCGCTGTGACTGAGGGTGGCCGGCGGGCGCTGGCCGTTGTAGGGGACGGTGAGGAACGGGGTGGTGTTGAGGTCCGAACGGGCGAGGGCGTGGTTCTGGTTCCAGCCCTGCTTGGTGACGTAGTACTTGAAGTCGGTCGTGGCGTGCATCGCCGTGAACTGCCAGCGGAAGGTGTACGTCTGACCGCCCGTCACCTTCGTCGTCGGCCAGGCGCCGCCCGACGGGGTCTTCGGCGAGCTGAGCTGGGCGAACCTGCTCAGCCCGCCGTTGCAGAGCTGGCCGTCGGCGGGACCGGCCGCCGGGAAGCCCTTCGGGCCCTCGACGCTCTGCGGCTCGTACTGGATGTCGCCGCAGTTCGTCACCGTGCCGTTGGCACAGAGCTTCTGCCGGCTGACGGGGAGGTCGGTGTAGCCGTGCCCGCTGGCGCCGCCGGTGGAGAGTGCGAAGGCTCCGGCGGTCGCCACGCCGAGCACGACGGCCGACACCTTGGTCCGTTTACGCATGCTGCCGCTCCTGGAGAACGTGGGGGAGGTGCAGTGAGCCGTGCAGGTCTAGACCAAGTCCCAGATTATTGCCGCTTGTTGAACATGTCCATACCAAAAGAGGTGCCCGTCCCCGTCACGGCACGGACTCGGTACGCCCCGAGCAGAACGCCACCGTCAGGTCCCGCACCAGCACCTTGCGCTCGTAGTCGTCGAGCTCGACGAGTCCGCGCATGGTCAGCCGGGTCACCGTGTCCTCGACCGAGTCCACGACCGAGGTGAGCATGGTGGCCCGCTGCCGCGCGTCGAGCGCGGCGATCCGGCGGCGCTGCATGGCCGCCGCGACCTCCGGGGCGTACTCCACCCGGACCGGCTGGACGGAGAACACCTCCAGGCCGATGCCCGCCGCGTCCGCCGTGACCAGCCGGGTCAGCGCGTCGGTGGCCACCTCCACCGAACCCCGGGCGGTGCCCGGCGGTTCCACCGGCACCCGGGCCAGCGCGGCCTCCACGCACTCGCGCAGAAACGTCTCGTGGTCCTCGACGCCGAGCACCGCCCGCGCGGTGTCCCGCACCCGCCACACCACCAGGACGACGACCCGGAGCGCGACCCCGTTGCCGTCCGCCGCCGGCATCTCCTCGCTGCGCCAGTGCCGCAGCCGGACGTCGACCCGGCGGCGCAGCAGCAGCGGGTTGACCCAGAGCAGGCCGGTGCGCCGTACCGTCCCCCGGTAGCGGCCGAACAGGCCGAGCACCCAGGCCCGGCCGGTCGTCCCGCGCGCGAGCCCCGTGAAGCCGGCCAGGCCGAGCGCGCCGGCCCCCGCGTACGCCGCCCACTGCGCCGGGCCGAGCCCTGCGCCCCCGTACGCCGGCAGGAGCAGCGCGTGCGCCGCGAGCGGCGGCAGCGCCCCCGCCCACCACGAGGTGACGAGCCCCCCGGCCACTCCGCCGAGCCCGGCGCACACGCCGGCCGCGCCGGGCAGCACCCGGGCCGGACGCTCCACCAGGTCCGGGTCGACGGCGGCGGCCGGCCGGGGCTTGGCCGGGAACGGGCGGCGCAGCCGGGGCTGCTCGCCGGTGCCCTGCCGGCGGCCGACCACGGCGGGCCGCAGCGGTACCGACACCGGGTCGGGGTCGTCACGGAACAGCAGGTGGACAGGGATCTCGGTGGTGATCTCGTTCTGGATGAGCCGGGGGGTCGGACGGGTGGGCGGCCCGCCCTCCGGGGGTCCGTCCGAATCAGGGGTGTGTGCGGTGGTCGTACTCATGCCTGCCTCCAGCCTCCGCGCCAGATGCTTCAGGTGGTCCTCAGGGGGTCGGGGTCGTCACAGGAACAGGCGGCGCCAGGTCTCCGGCCCCGGGTAGCCGTCGGCCGCGCCGCCGCGCCAGCCCTGGGCGCGCTGGAACGCCTCGACGGCCCTGCGGTCCGCGTCGCCCCAGGCGGGATGCGGGCCGTCCGGGTAGAAACGGCCGTAGCCCTTCTTGACCAGCTGCCTGCCGAGCCGGGTGACGTAGTCGTTGGCGGCGCCCGGGCGGAAGAAGTTCTTGCCGGGGTAGCCCGCGACTCCGTGCGAGGCGGGCACGGACGGGGCCGCGGTGGCGGACTTGATGTTCCTGCCCCTTCCGGTGGCGAGGAGTTCCCAGGTGCGCGGCCCCGGCAGGCCGTCGGCGGCGGCGCCGGTCCAGCCCTGGGCCCGCTGGAAGGCCTGGGTGGCCCGCTGGTCGGACTGACCCCAGACCGGCCCCGGGCCCTTGGGGTAGTGGGCGCCTCGGGCGACCAGCAGCTGTCCGAGGAGGGTGACGTACTTGTTGTCGGCGCCGGGGCCGAAGTAGGCCGCCCCGGGGAACGGCACCGCGGTCTTCGCGGCCTGGGCGCCGGGCGTGGCCGGGTCGGCGATCAGGCCCTTGTAGCGGTAGGGGACGTACTTGGCGGAGTTGCTCCAGTAGGCGTAGGGGGTGGGCTGGCTGCGGGCGTGCGGGGGTGTCTGCTCGTACACCGTGTAGGAGGTGTGCGTGTAGTCCGTCCAGCCGCCGAAGATCACGACGTGGGAGCCCTTCTCGGGGTCGTCCGGGTTGTGGAAGAGCAGGATGTCGCCGGGCTGGAGCTCCTCCTTGGTGATCTTCGTGCCGAACTGGTCGAGGCTCCCGGTCCACTCGTTGCCGGTCAGCCCCCAGGCCATGGAGACATAGCCGGAGCAGTCCTGCCGGTACCCGTCCGTCCAGTAGAGGGACATGCTGTACGGCACCTTGGCGGTGACCCAGGTCTTGGCCCGGGTGATGATCTGCGTACGGGTGATGGGGGGCGTGGTGACCGGGCCTTTGTCGGGCTTGCCGTTCGGCCCGTGCAGGGGGGACTTGGTGCCCTGCGGGGTCTCGGGCTGGGGATCCAGGGGGGCGGCGGTCCGGTGCGGGGCGGGCGGGGTGGTGTGGGCGGCGGCCGTCGGGGCGGACGCGGCGAGGGCGGCGGACGCGGCGGCGGCCACGACCAGGACGCCTCGGGCGGCCGGGTGCCCGCCGAAGCGGCCGGGCAGCGGGGAGGGGCTCACCCGCCGCCAGTGGACGCAGCCGGGGCATTCGCAGCTGGCCGCGGGGTCGAATTCCTCGAAGACCGGGGCCGGCATGCGATTCCCCTCACACTTCATGTTGATATGTCCGGGTCTGTGCACGTTGATCAGTTTCCCAACTGACACCCCGGTGCGCATGCTGACGGTCCGAATGATGTACGGCAGAGGGCGGACGGGGGTCGCCCTGGTGGCCGATGGTCAGGAGCACGGTTTCCCGTCGGGTAGAGTTCTCGGTGTCAGCAGGCGCCGCTAGCTCAGTTGGTTAGAGCAGCTGACTCTTAATCAGCGGGTCCGGGGTTCGAGTCCCTGGCGGCGCACATGATCGAAGGCCCCCGGCCGCACCTCGTGCGGCCGGGGGCCTTCGCGCGTTCCGGCCCGGGTGACGAGAGGTCAGGCCCGGATGCCCCTCACGACGCTGCCGACGAGCCGGTCCGGCAGGTCGTCGGCCAGCGGCTCGCCGTAGCTCAGGACCCTGGCCCGAACCGGGCTGACCAGCAGTTCGAGCGCCAGGCGGGGGTCGGTGTCGGCCCGCGGCTCCCCTCGGTCGATGCCGCGCCGGATCAGGACTCGACGCGGGCGAGGCGCTCGCCCCAGTAGACCCGGCGCGCCTCGGAGCGCTCCGGGTCGTGGGGCAGCACGGCGATACGCAGCAGGGTGAGACCCCGGCTCGCGGACAGGGGCCTGCGCAGCACCTGGCGCAGGTCGCCCTCGACCGAGCCGGTGCCGGGCAGCACCAGGAACCGGCCGGCCCAGGCCCCCACGGCCGCCCGCCGCAGGTTCGCGCGAGTGCCGGCGAGTACGGCCTGCCGGGCCGGCAGTCCGCCGTACGCGTCGCCGCGCCGGCCGCCGAGTCCGCCTGCGGACAACCGGTACCAGCCATCCACAGAATCCCCACATGCTCCACAATGAACACCTATGACCGGTAAACACCGCGTTTCGCTCTTGCGATCATGATGAGCACCGTAGAACCCTGGTTGTCCAAAGTGCCGGTGTTTCGAGGCACTTGGGGGGTAGGTAGCCGGTTGCCAGATCTGCGGGGTTGAGGGGCCCCGTCATGAATCGGTGCCGAGGGGGGCATCATGCAACCGGACGGTCACGGTCCGTATCCATTTTCTGTGGGACGACTGTGCCCCGCCATTGACGCCCGGCAGGGTCGAGGGGGATCCGAGCGGGCTCCGGTACCGATGAAACACGCGCTGACCTGCGTGTGGGGGGATGACTCATGACATCGACGCCGCTGGGCGCCCGGCAGGAACAGGAATACGACCCGTCACAGACCGCACAGCTCCGGATACCCGCGCACCGCGCCACCGCGGGCGCCCTGGGCCGCATCAAGAAGACCCTTCCCAGATACGACTACGAGCACTACAGCAGGCTCGCGGGCCCCCTCACCCAGCCCGACCCGAGCAGGCCGTACACCGTGCAGTACCGCTCGCTGCTCTCCCAGGAACCGCACCGCGTCCGTGCCGCACTGATGCTGGGCGCGGCCCCGCTGCTCTCGCTGGTCCTGCTGACCTGGCTGCTGCAGCCCGAGCACTGGACCCAACGGGACTACCCGTCGTACGACTTCCTGCCGGCCCTCGACATCGTGATGCTGGTGTCGATCGGCCTGATCGAGTTCTTCCGCTGCATGAACGTGCTGTCCAACGCGCACGCCACCCTGGTCGCCCGCGACCCGGTCCCGGTGGTCCCGGAGACCGGCACCCGGGTCGCCTTCATCACCACGTTCGTGCCCGGCAAGGAACCCCTCGACATGGTCACCCGGACCCTGGAGGCGGCGGTCAGGCTGCGCCATCGCGGGCTGCTGCACGTCTGGCTGCTCGACGAGGGCGACGATGCGGAGGTGAAGGAGGTCTGCGCGCGCCTGGGCGTGCACCACTTCACCCGCAAGGGCGTCGAGAAGTGGAACCGGCCCAAGGGCCCGCACCGCGCCAGGACCAAGCACGGCAACTACAACGCCTGGCTGGCGGCGCACGGCGACGAGTACGACTTCTTCGCCTCCGTCGACACCGACCACGTCCCGCTCCCCAACTACCTGGAGCGGATGCTGGGTTACTTCCGCGACCCGGACGTCGGCTTCGTCATCGGCCCGCAGGTCTACGGCAACTACGACACGTTCGTCACCAAGGCCGCCGAGTCCCAGCAGTTCCTCTTCCACGCCCTGATCCAGCGCGCCGGCAACCGCTACGGCGCCCCCATGTTCGTCGGCACCTCCAACGTCGTACGGATCAGGGCGCTCCGGCAGATCGGCGGGCTGTACGACTCGATCACCGAGGACATGGCGACCGGCTTCGAGATCCACCGCGCCAAGAACCCGGCGACCGGCCGCAGGTGGCGCTCGGTCTACACCCCGGACGTACTCGCGGTCGGCGAGGGCCCGAGCTCCTGGACCGACTTCTTCACCCAGCAGCTGCGCTGGTCCCGGGGCACGTACGAGACGATCCTCAAGCAGTACTGGAAGGGCTTCTTCTCGCTGCCGCCCGGCAAGCTCTTCAACTACACCATGATGATCATCTTCTACCCGATGTCGGCCCTCAACTGGATCCTGGCGGCCCTGAGCTGCGCGCTGTTCCTGGGCCTGGGCGCCTCGGGCGTCAACATCGACCCGACCGTGTGGCTGATGCTCTACGGCAACGCCTCCGCGCTCCAGATCGGCCTCTACATCTGGAACCGCCGGCACAACGTCTCCCCGCACGAGCCGGAGGGCTCCGGCGGAGTCGCCGGCATGGTGATGTCGGCGCTCTCCGCGCCGATCTACGCCCGCTCGCTCATGGACGCCGTGCTGCGCCGCAAGAGCAGGTTCGTGGTCACCCCGAAGGGCGAGTCGGCCAGCCCGGACACCCTCTTCGGAACGTTCCGCATCCACTGGTTCTTCATCCTGGTCTTCGGCGGCTCGCTCGCCGCCGGCTTCCTCGGCGGCCACTCGCACCCGGCGATGCTCACCTGGGCGACGCTGGCGCTGCTGATCACGGCGGCCCCGATCTTCGCCTGGCAGTACACCCTGCGGAGGGAACGCGGGGCGGCCGGGCCGGTGGCCGAACCGGAGGACGCGGTGCCGGCGGGATACCTGCCCGCGGGACACGCGCCGCAGCAGCGGCCGACCTGGACGCCGCCCACCGGCACCCCCGTCGAACAGACCATGCGGATCGCGCTCCGCGGACCGGGGGGTCGCGGCGGACTGGGGGGTCGTGAGGAATGAACGACAGTGCCGGCCGTCGCCGGGCCCGTCGGCTCGCGATCAGTACCGTGGTCGTTCTCGCCCTGGCAGGGATGAACGGGCCGTGGCTGTACCGCTTCGGGACCGAGCGATACCACCAGTACAAGATCAACAGACCGGAGTACAAGGCCGAGAACGGCCACTGGGACATCATCGAGTTCCCGAAGGAGTACCGCCAGGACACCATCCACGCGGTGCTCCTGCACACCGGGAAGGTGCTGCTGGTCGCGGGCTCGGGCAACAACCAGGACAACTTCGACGCGAAGATCTACGACAGCCGGATCTGGGACCCGGTCAAGGGCACGGTCAAGAAGGTGCCCACCCCGGCCGACCTGTTCTGCACCGGCCACACCCAGCTCGCCAACGGCAACATCCTGATCGCGGGCGGCACCAAGCAGTACGAGAAGCTCAAGGGCGACGTCAAGAAGGCCGGCGGCGTCATGATCCTCTACAACGAGAACCCGGACAAACCGATGACCCTGCCCAAGGGCACCCGGTTCACCGGCAAGCAGAACGGCAAGACGTTCGTCTCCGACGACTCGGTGCTGATCCCGCGCGCGACCAAGGTCTTCGACAAGAAGACCGGCAAGTTCCTTCGCAACAACCCCGGTTACGCCCGGGTCGTCGTCGAGGCGCCCCAGCAGGGCACCAAGTACGAGACCGGCACCCAGGACAACTACAGCATCGGGGGACTGACCGGCGCCGACGCCCGCAACACCTACGGCATCGCCAACAAACTCGGCATGGACAAGCGGGACTTCGAGGGCATCAAGAACGCCTACGAATTCGATCCGGTCGCCGAGAAGTACATCAAGGTCGACCCGATGAACGAGGCACGCTGGTATCCGACCCTCACGACACTGTCCGACGGAAAGATCCTCAGCGTCTCCGGACTCGACGACATCGGGCAGTTGGTGCCCGGCAAGAACGAGGTCTTCGACCCGAAGACGAAGACGTGGACGTACACGAAGTACAAGCGCCAGTTCCCCACCTACCCCGCGCTGTTCCTCCTGCAGAACGGCAAGCTCTTCTACTCGGGTTCCAACGCCGGGTACGGGCCGGACGACGTCGGCCGGGACCCCGGCATCTGGGACGTCGGCACCAACCGGTTCACCAAGCTGTCCGGGCTCAGCGACCCGAACATGCTGGAGACGTCCGGGACGGTGCTGCTGCCTCCGGCGCAGGACGAGAAGTACCTGGTGGTCGGGGGCGGCGGGGTCGGCGAGTCCGCACTGTCGACGAACAGGACGCGGCTGATCGACCTGAAGGACCCCGACCCGAAGTTCGTGGACGGCCCTTCGCTGGAGAAGGGGACGCGGTACCCGCAGATCTCCGTCCTGCCCGACGACTCCGTGCTGGTGTCGGGCGGCTCCGAGGACTACCGGGGCCGCGGCGCCTCCGACATCAGACAGGCCCGGATCTACGACACCGCCAGTAACTCCTTCCGGAGGGTGGCCGACCCGCTGGTCGGCCGCGACTACCACTCCGGGTCGATCCTGCTGCCCGACGGCCGGGTGATGTTCTTCGGCTCCAACCCGCTCTTCGCGGACAAGGCGAACACCAGGCCGGGGGTCTTCGAGCAGCGGATCGAGATCTACACGCCGCCGTATCTGTACCGCGACTCCCGGCCGTCACTGAGCGGGGGCCCGCAGACCATCGCCCGCGGCGGGACGGGGACGTTCACGTCGCAGCATGCGGCGACCATCAGGAAGGTGCGGTTGATCCGGCCGAGTGCCACCACCCATGTGACGGACGTGGACCAGCGGAGCATCGCGCTGGACTTCAAGACGTCGGGGAACCGGATCACCGTGACGGTGCCGGAGAACCGGAATCTGGTGCCGTCGGGGTGGTACATGCTGTTCGTGGACGACGATCAGGGGACGCCGAGCAAAGCGCAGTGGGTGAAGGTGCCGTAGCGCTCCCGCGGGATGGGACCTCGGGGTGCGGGAGCGCTGTGGCTGGTCGCGCCCGCGGGGCGGAGCCGCACATCGGCTCCGCCCCGCGCCCCTAGGTTTGTGATCCCTGTGCCAGTTTCAAAGCGTAGGTCGGCCACCAATTGCCCGCCTGGGGACCGCCCTTGCACGTCCCGTCCGACTCCCCCGGGCGCTTGACCCACAGGTAGGCGTCCACCAGCGGGTCGGCTGTCTTCGTGGTGGGCGTTTCTCCCAGGGCCCGGCCGGGCGGGTTGCACCACCGCTCCTCCGGGTCGCCGCCCGTGTAGGGGCCGTTGCCGTTTCTGCTGGTGTCGATGACGAAGTGCTTGTTGCCGACCTTCTCCGACAGCTGCTTGCCGTAGGCGATGGAGTCCTGGGTGGAGTAGAAGTTGGAGACGTTGACCGCGAAGCCGTCGGCCTGGGAGACGCCCGCCTGCTGGAGGGACCGGTAGATCTGGTCGGGGTGGCCCCAGCCGGCGTTGCCCGCGTCCAGGTAGACCTTGGTGTTCTTCAGGGACTTGAGTTTCGTGATCGCGCCGCGCAGGAGGTCGTAGCGCTCCTCCGCGAACCGGGCCGGGGTGCAGCCGTCCACCAGGTGCAGGACCGCGTCCGGTTCCAGGACGATCGTGGCCGGGCGGTCCTGGATGCCGTTCGCGACCCCGTCGATCCACGCCCGGTACGCGTCGCCGTCGGCCGCGCCGCCCTGGCTGTACTGGCCGCAGTCGCGGTGCGGGATGTCGTAGAGGACCAGGAGCGCCGTGCGGTCGGACTTCTGGGCGGCCTCGGTGAAGCCGCGCGCCTCCTGCTCCGGGTTCTCCGGGCCGATCCACTCGCCGGTCGGCTGTGCCGCTATCTTGCGGATCTCCTCGGCGTCGCCGTCCTTGCCTGCCTTCGCGTAGGCCTTCACCTGGCGGGCCGCGTTGGAGTCCGGGTTCACCCAGAACGGGTCGGCGTCCTTGGGCTGTTGGGTGATCGCCGCCTGCGGACTCGCGGCCGGCCCGGCCCCGCCCGAGCCACCGCCCGAGGAGCAGCCGGCGAGCAGCAGCGCCGCCCCCAGTGCCCCGGCCCGGGCCGCCGAGCGGGCCCCCCTGCTGTCGTACATCCAATTCCCCCCTGGGTGCACTTGGCCAGAGCCCAATCGTGACATACCCACCGCACTCGCCACGAGATCGCCCAACTCTTGTCGGTCAGCTGTTACAGCCCCTGTTGACGGGCGAGTCGGCGGGCGAAGGGAGGCTTGGCGAGCGCGAACCTAGGCCCGGGGGCCCGTCGCCCCCTAGAGTCGCTTGCGGGCGGCCCGGACACCGGCCCGCCATCCCAGCCTCCCGCGCCTGACGCCGGGTTACTCCCGCAGCCCGAGCGCGCGTGGTCGAGGACCGGCCCGGTCGGCGGTCTCAGGGGAGCGGGCCGTCGACCGGGCGACAGGTGGACCCGACGCAGCAGCTCTATACGGAGGTTCCGGTGAGGTACGCCGAGACGACCACGTTCGCCGTGTAGCTGTGGGTGGTCCGGTCGAAGGTACCGCCGCAGGTGATCAGGCGGAGCTCGGCGCGGCCCGACTCCCGGGTGCCGTAGGCCTGTTGGGCGTCGAAGTGGTCGCGGGGCAGAACCCGCACGTCGTCGACGGTGAACTCGGCGACCGTGTTGTCGGCGCGGACCACGCGGATCGTCTCACCGGGACGCATCGTGCTGATCTTGTAGAAGACGGCGGGCCGGGTCTCGGTGTCGACGTGCCCGACCAGGACCGCGGTGCCGGCCGCGCCGGGGTCGGTGCCCGAGCCGTACCAGCCGACCACGCCGGGCTGGTCGAAGGGCGGCGGGTCGACCCCGCCGTCCTCGTCGAGGCCGCGGGCGACCACGGGGGCCTGCACGCCCAGCTCCGGTATGTCGACGCGCTCGGGCACGGCCGAGGTCAACGGCTTGGCGGCGGGCGGGAGTTCGGGGTTCGACGGGGGGCGGCCGACGGCGGCCACGTCACCCGTGGTGGGCCCCGTCACGCCGTCGGGTATCTCGGTCACCCCGCGGCCCCACAGCCACAGCCCGAGCAGCAGGATCGCCCAGGCCACCCCGGTCAGCAGCCGTCCGGTGCCGGGGGAGGGTTCGGTGTCGTCGGACATCGTGCTCCCGTCCTCAGCGCGAACCGCGGCGGCGGCGCGCGCTCAGCAGCCCGACGGCTGCCGCGGCGAAGGCGGCGAGGAGCAGGCCGGTGACCGCCTGCGCGATGTCGGGACCCGCCGAGCGGGCATCCACCGCGGCGAGCGGGGCGGCGCCCCCGCCGCCCGCGTGCACGGGCGCGAACGGCGCGGCGGGCAGCACGCCGGGCGCGTCCTGCTGGAACGACTGGGACGACGTCTGCGGTACGACGGTGACGCTGCCGGTGACGGCGGAGCCGGCGCAGGTGACCTGCACGGTGTAGGTGCCGGCGCCGGCCGTGGAGCGGACCTGGGCCTGGCCGGTCAGGTCGCCGTCGGTGCCGCCGAGGCGGGCGTCCGAGACGAAGGCCGTCGAGGCGGCGGTGCCGGTCGTACCGGAGCAGCCGCTCGCCCGCAGCGCCACCACGGAGCCGGCGGGCGCGGAAGCAGGGGTCACGGTGACGCCCTGGCCGTCCGCCGCACGGGCGGTCGCCGGGGCGAGACCGGCGGCGCAGGCCATGAGTCCGGTACAGAGAGTGAGGCGAATAGAGCCCATCGTGAACCTCCAGATATCTGGAGGCTCCCCCGCACCGGGCGCCCCCGCATCCTCGGGGGGCGCCTTGTTGCTCCGTACGGGTGGTGACAGGTTTGATGCCCGCAGGTCGGAGGCGGTTCAGATCCGGTCGACGAGGTCCGCGATCGAGTCCACGACCTCGGAGGGCCGGAAGGGGTAGCGGTCGACGTCGTCCGGCTGGGTGACGCCGGACAGCACCAGGAAGGTGCGCATCCCGGCCTCCAGGCCCGCGAGGACGTCGGTGTCCATGCGGTCGCCGATCATCGCGGAGGTCTCCGAGTGGGCGCCGATCGCATTGAGGCCGGCCCGCATCATCAGCGGGTTGGGCTTGCCGACGAAGTACGGCTTCTTGCCGGTCGCGGCGGTGATCAGCGCGGCGACCGAGCCGGTGGCGGGCAGGTCGCCCTCCACGGACGGGCCGACGTTGTCGGGGTTGGTGGCGATGAACCGGGCGCCGTCGTTGATCAGCCGCACGGCCTTGGTCAGCGCCTCGAAGGAGTAGGTGCGGGTCTCACCGAGGATGACGAAGTCGGGCTCGTGGTCGGTGAGGATGTACCCGATGTCGTGCAGGGCGGTGGTCAGCCCGGCCTCGCCGATGACGTAGGCGCTGCCGCCGGGCCGCTGGTCGTCCAGGAACTGGGCGGTGGCCAGCGCCGAGGTCCAGATGTTCTCCACCGGCACGTCGAGACCCATCCGGCGCAGCCGCGCGTGCAGGTCACGGGCGGTGTAGATGGAGTTGTTGGTGAGCACCAGGAAGGGCCGTCCGGACTCCCGCAGCTTCTTCAGGAAGGCGTCCGCTCCGGGGATCGGAACGCCCTCGTGGATGAGGACCCCGTCCATGTCGGTGAGCCACGACTCGATGGGCTTGCGCTCTGCCATGTGGTGCGTCTCCTGGCGTGCGGATGGCGTACGTGCGGTCATGCGTGAGCTGTCCTGCGTGAGCTGTCGTGCGTGAGCTGGGGCGCCGGAACCACGGCGTACCGACGCCCCCAGCCTAGACACACACCCGATCCCCGGGAACGCCCTGCTCACCAGCCGGTCAGCTGCCCGCCGCCGACCTCCACGCCTCCACGTACGACGCCTGGTTCTCCTCGATGTCCTGCCGGTCCGGCGTGAACACGTCGACACCGTCCATGAGCCCGGTCAGGGCGGCCGCGTCGGCGTCGGACGGCCCGAGCAGGGCCATCACCTCGCCGGGCCCGACGGTGAGGTCCGATCGGACAGGGGGCACCGCCGTCACCGTCACGTGGCAGCGGTCACCGCCGTCGGCGTGCCAGCAGGAACGCGCTGGCTCCTACGGCGAGCAGGGCGACGGAGGCCGTGAACAGGCCGTGGGCCAGGCCGAGGCCGGTGCGGGCCAGTTCACGGGCGCGCTCCCCGGCCTCC
Source organism: Streptomyces sp. NPDC001714 (assembly GCF_042892755.1). NCBI lineage: Bacteria > Bacillati > Actinomycetota > Actinomycetes > Kitasatosporales > Streptomycetaceae > Streptomyces > Streptomyces sp. NPDC001714. Next base: position 258,372 of record NZ_JBIAUL010000005.1, on the reverse strand, counting down.
CAGGGGCCCTCGGCGCCCCAGGGGCCTCGGTGGTCCCAGGCTTCCCGGCGGCGGTCCCAGGCTCCCCCCGCCTCGTCGGTACGGGGCGGGGCGCTGCCGCCGGGGGAGGCGGCGGGGGTGGCTCCGGGGCTGGCCCCCGGGCTGCTGTCGGGGCTGTCAGGGCTGGTGGGGCTGGTGGGGCCGGTGGGGCTGGCCCCCGGGGGCGTCTGCGGGGCGGCCTGCGAGGAGCCGCTGGAAGGGACGGCGGGGGCGACGCTCGCGGACGGTGGCGGCGGCGGTGGTTCGCCGGCGATGCCGAAGCGGTAGTCGTTCGACTCCCCCACCCACTCGCCGTCCGACCCCCGCCGCTGCACGACGGCCGCGTTGACCGTGACCCCGTTCCGTACGGCGTCGGAGGTGACGGCGAGTCTCACCTTGACCGAGACGGTCGCCCCGGGCGCCACGGTGAACCCCGGGAAGCCGGTCCCGTCGAAGACGCCGACCAGCTCGGCCTCGTCGGTCTCCGTCAGCGGGACCGGGCGGGTGCGCGGGCCGTCGTAGAACTCGAGCTCGGTCTGGGACGGCTTGAGGGCCTTCTTGTCGTCGACGAGGACGACGACCGGGTGGACGTCGGTGCAGGCGCGGCCGGTGGTGTTGGTGAGGTCGAGGTACCAGGTGCCGAAACCGCCGCCGGGTTCGTAGGACGAGGGGCCGTCGTGGAGGCGGGTGGCGAGCGGGAAGCCCTGCTGGTCGGCGCCCGCGCAGGAGGCCTCGGCGACGGCGGGGGCGGCCGTCGCCTGCGGCGTGGGGGCGAGTACGGCGGCTGCGGCGGCCAGGCAGAGGGACAGGGGGGTGCTCAGTCGCATGCGCATGGACAGGTGACTCTGCCGGGCGGGAGCCGGAGCGGCCGGACGCCACTCCGCGGGAGGGGACGCACTCCGCCCGATCAGCCGTCAGCCGTCCCCGTTCGCCATCCGTCCCTCGTTCGCCCACACATGGCGCACCGCCTGGCCGAACGGCGGTCATCAGCCGTCCCCGTTGCCATCCGTCCCCCCGTTCGCCTTCCGTCCCCCGTTCGCCTTCCGCACACGGCGCACCGCGTGGCCGAACGGCGGTCAGCCGTCCGCGCGCCCGAACATCGGAGCGAGGAGCAGCTGGGCCGCGCCCTCCGCGACACCCCGGCCGCCGCCGGGAGCAAGGCGGACGGGGACGGCCGTACGCAGGCTCCCCTCCCGCCGGGTGTGTGCGTCGAGGACGGCGGCGACCCCTCGTACGAAGGGCTCCGGCGCGGCCGCGATCGTCCGGCCGCCGAGCAGCACGAGGTCGATGTCGAGCAGCCCGGCCAGGTTCGCGGCGCCGACGCCGAGGACCCGCGCCGCCTCGGCCACGTCGCCGCGGGCCACCGCCGCCAGGCACAGCGCCTCGATGCAGCCGCGGTTGCCGCAGTGGCAGGGCGGCCCGTCGAGCTGGACGACCTGGTGCCCGAACTCCCCGGCCCCGGTGCGCGCCCCCCGGTGCACGGTGTCGCCGATCACCAGGCCGGCGCCCAGCCCCGTACCGAGGAGCAGGCAGGCGAAGGAGCCGCCCTCGCCGCCGACGGCGAGTCCGAGGGCCGCCGCGTTGCTGTCCTTGTCCACGACGACCGGCACCCCGAGCCGCTCCGCGAGCGCGTCCCGCAGCGGGTAGCCGTCCCACTCGGGGAAGCCGGTGACGCGGTGCAGCACCCCGTGGATGTGGTCGAGCGGTCCGGGCGCCCCCACCCCGACCCCGAGCAGGGTGTCGCCGCCGCGCTCGGCCAGTTCCCCGGCCAGCTCCACGACCGCGCCGAGGACGGCCTCCGCCCCGGCCCCCAGGTCCACCGCCGCGTGCCGCTCCGCGACCACCGTGCCGTCGAGGTCGACGAGCACCGCCCGCAGTTCGTCCCGGTCCAGCTGGATCCCCACCGCGTGCCCGGCGTCCGGCACCAGCCGCAGTACGGTGGCCGGCTTGCCCCCGGTGGACGCGCGCCGCCCGGCCTCCGCGGCGAGGCCCTCCTCCCGCAGCCGGGCCGTGATCTTGCTGACCGCCTGCGGGGTGAGCCCGGTCCGCTCGGCCAGTTCGAGCCGGCTGATACCGCCCTCCCCCGCCGTGCGCAGCAGATCCAGCACCAGCGCGGTGTTGTGACTGCGCATGGCCGGCAGATTCGCCCCGGCCGCACCCGGTCGCCCGCCGGCCACACCCGGTCGCCCGCTCCTCGTCCTGTTCACGCCACTCATTCTCCCTCCCACTTGCACTTTGGCAACAGCGTTGCGAAAGTAGGACGCATGACTGCTGCTGCCACTCCCCTCCGCGTCGGCCTCGTCGGCTACGGCCTAGCCGGATCCGTCTTCCACGCCCCCCTGATCGCCGCCACCGAGGGCCTCGCCCTGGACACGGTGGTCACCTCGAACCCCGAGCGGCAGGCACAGGCGAAGGCCGAGTTCCCCGACGTCCGGACGGTCGCCACCCCCGACGAGCTGTTCGACCGGGCCGCCGAGCTCGACCTGGTCGTGATCGCGTCCCCGAACAGGACGCACGTCCCGCTGGCGACGACCGCCCTCAAGGCGGGCCTCCCGGTCGTGGTCGACAAGCCGGTCGCCGGCACCGCCGCCGAGGCGCGCGACCTGGCCGCCCTCGCCGAGGAGCGCGGTCTGCTGCTCTCGGTCTTCCAGAACCGCCGCTGGGACAACGACTTCCTGACGCTCCGCAAGCTGCTGGCGGACGGCGAGCTCGGCGACCCCTGGCGCTTCGAGTCCCGTTTCGAACGCTGGCGTCCGCAGCCCAAGGGCGGCTGGCGCGAGTCCGGCGACCCGGCAGAGATCGGAGGTCTCCTCTACGACCTCGGCAGCCACGTCGTCGACCAGGCCCTGGTCCTCTTCGGCCCCGTCACGGAGGTGTACGCCGAGTCGGTGATCCGCCGGACCGGCGCCGAGACGGACGACGACACCTTCATCGCCCTCACGCACGCCAACGGCGTCCGCTCCCACCTCTACGCCTCGGCGACGGCGGCCCAGCTCGGCCCGCGTTTCCGGGTGCTGGGCTCGAAGGCCGGGTACGTCAAGTACGGCCTGGACCCGCAGGAGGACGCCCTGCGCAAGGGCGAGCGCCCGGGCGCCGCGGACACCTGGGGCCACGAACCGGAGTCCCTCCACGGCCGTATCGGCGCCGGAGAGTCCCCGGTCACCGGCGGCGGCCGTACCGTCCGCACCCTCCCCGGCGACTACCCCGCGTACTACGCGGCCGTGGCCCAGGCCCTGCGGGGCGAGGGCCCCAATCCGGTGACCGCGCTGGAGGCGGCCGCCGCCCTGGACGTACTGGAAGCAGCCCGCCGCTCGGCGCGAGACAAGGTGACGGTGACCCTCTGATGCACCACCCGCAGCTCACCCCGAAGACCGCCCCCGAACTCACCCCGTCCGTGGAGGAGTTGGAGAGGCAGGAACGCCGCCTGGTGTTCCGGCAGTTCACGTACGACGACGCGTGGGCCCTCGGCTCCCTGCTGGTGGAGATGGCCCGGGAGCGCCAGGCCCCCGTCGCCATCGACATCCACCGCGCGGGCCAGCAGCTCTTCCACGCGGCCCTGCCCGGCTCGGCCCCCGACAACGACGCGTGGATCACCCGCAAGCGCCGCGTCGTCGAGCGCTACGGCTCGGCCTCCTACTTGGTCGGCGCCCGCTTCCGCGCCAAGGGCACGACCTTCGAGGAGTCCTCCCGCCTGGACCCGGACGAGTACGCGGCCCACGGCGGCTCCTTCCCGATCACCGTGGAGAATGCCGGCGTGATCGGCTCGGTGACGGTCTCCGGCCTGCCCCAACTTGACGACCACCGCTTCGTGGTGGAGGCGCTGGAGAACTTCCTGAAGGCGTAACGCCCCTTCAGGAGCGCCGTACGAGGGCGAGCACCTCGTCGCGCAGGGCGTCGACAGCCGCCGGGACGGGCGCCTCGACGTTCAGCCGCAGCAGGGGCTCGGTGTTCGACGGCCGCAGGTTGAACCAGCGGCCGTCGCTCAGGTCCACAGTCAGCCCGTCCAGCCGGTCGGTGGTGACCCCTTCCGCGCGGTAGGCGGCTTCGACCCGGTCGAGGGTGCCGGGCACGTCGGCGACCACGGAGTTGATCTCACCGGAGGCCGCGTAGCGGGAGTAGCCGGCGGCGAGCTCGGACAGCGGGCGGTCCTGCTCGCCGAGGGCGGCCAGCACGTGCAGGGCGGTGAGCATCCCGGTGTCGGCACGCCAGAAGTCCCGGAAGTAGTAGTGGCCGGAGTGCTCGCCGCCGAAGACCGCGTCGTGCTCGGCCATCGCGGCCTTCATGAACGAGTGGCCGACCCGGGAGCGGACCGGGGTGCCGCCGAGCTCACGGATGATCTCGACGGCGGCCGCGGAGGTGATCACGTTGTGCACGACGGCCGAGCCGGGGTGACGGGCCAGCTCGCGGGCGGCGACCAGGCCGACGACGGCCGAGGGGGACACCGCCTCGCCGCGCTCGTCGACGAAGAAGCACCGGTCGGCGTCGCCGTCGAAGGCGAGGCCGATGTCGGCGCCGACGGCACGGACCCGGGCCTGCAGGTCGACGAGGTTCTTCGGGTCCAGGGGATTGGCCTCGTGGTGGGGGAAGCTGCCGTCGAGTTCGAAGTACAGGGCGTCGACATCGACGGGCAGGCCGTCTAGGACGGCCGGGACGGTGTGGCCGGCCATGCCGTTGCCGGCGTCCACGACCGCGGTCAGGCGGCGGTTGCCCTTGAGGGGGACGAGGGCGTTGAGGTGGGCGGCGTAGTCGCCGAGCAGGTTCCGGGAGGTGGTGGTGCCGGGGCGGGCCGCGGGCGCCGGAATGTCGCCGTCCTCCAGCCAGGACCGGATCCGCCCCAGCCCGGAGCTCTCGCCGATGGGCGCCGCTCCGGCACGGCACAGCTTGATGCCGTTGTCCTTGGCCGGGTTGTGGCTGGCGGTGATCATCGCACCGGGCAGGTCGAGGCTGCCGGAGGCGTAGTACAGGTAGTCGGTCGAGCCGAGCCCGGCGTCGACGACGTCCGCCCCCGCCGTGTTCGCGCCCGCGGCGAACGCGGCGGCCAGCTCCGGGCTGCTGTCGCGCATGTCGCGGGCGACCACGATCCGCGGTGCGCCGGTGAGCCGGACGAAGAGGGCGCCGGTCCTGCGGGCGAGGTCGGAGTTCAGCTGTGCGGGGACCTCGCCACGGATGTCGTAGGCCTTGACCAGGTGGGAGTAGTCGGGCACGGGAAAGCCTTTCGTTGTCGTGGCGGTCCGGGACGGTCCGTCGGGCGGCTAGGCGGTGACCGTCCGGACCCAGCCGAACCCCGTGATCTCCTTCGTCGCCGTCTTCAGGTCCTTGGCGTTGTCCACGCCGCGCCAGTACCCGTTGATTCGGTACGCCGACAGCCGGTCCTCCCGCGCCAGCTCGGGGAACGTGGTGTCCTCGTGGTCGCCCAGGTCCGGCAGGAGCGCGGTGACCTCCGGCTCGAACAGATACACCCCCGCGTTGATCCAGTGCGGCAGCACCGGTGCCTCGGTGAAGCTCGTCACCCGGTCGGAGTGGGTCATCTCCACGATCCCGTACGGCGACTTGAGCGGCGTCACCGCCAGCGTGGCGAGCGCGTTCCGCTCGACGTGGGCCCGCGCCAGGTCGCGCAGCGAGAAGCGGGTGAGGATGTCGCCGTTGAGGCCGGCCCACCGCTCCGCGGGGAACGGGAGGTGGGTGGCGGCGTACTTCAGGCCGCCGCCACGGCCGAGCGGCTCGTCCTCGACGACGACCCGTACGTGCAGCGGAAGCCGGTTGGCGGCCACGTAGTCGCGCAGCACGTCGGCCTTGTAGCCGCAGGAGATGACCACCTCCTCGATGCCCTCGGCTGCCAGCCAGTGCGCCTGGTGCTCGAAGATGGGCCGTCCGGCCACCTCCACCAGGGCCTTGGGGATGTGGTCGGTGTAGGGGCGCAGCCTGCTGGCCTGTCCCCCGGCGAGGATGACGGCCTGTCGGACATGCGCTCCGCCCCAGCCGGTGATGGCGAGAGCCGTGTCATGGGTCATGGTCATGGGTGGGGTCCCTCCTAGGACGGGATGTTCAGACGCCTGGCAGCGGGTCGATCGGCCGGTCGGACACGGCGAACGCCGCGAAGTCGGCGTACTGGGAACGCGGCGTCGCCCATGTCGGGTCGCTGCCGCCGAAAAAGGTCGAGAAGAGCACTCCGTCGATGCCGAGCCGATCGGTGGTACGGAATTCCAGCCCGCCCCGGCTCAGCACCTGCCGCCCGTCGACGTGGACGGTCACGTTTCCGTCGAAGTGGCCCGGCCTGTTGAGGCGTACGGCCTGTTCGACGCAGACCCAGCGGCCGAGCGGCCAGTCCCAGGAGCCACGACCGAGCGAGGTGCCGTGGGCGACCGACGTCGGCAGATAGGCGTAGACCTCGGCGGCGCCGTGTGTGCGCCACATGTAGCGGGTGGACAGCCCGTTCGCCCCGTCGGGGATGCGACGGCCGCTCGTCACGGTCCCGCCGTACAGGCCGGGCAGCTTTCCCCCCTTGACGAAGTCGAAGTACTTCGGGAACCGCACGTAGTAACGAAGGTGGAGGAGGTCCACGGGGCCCTCCGCCAGTTTCAGGTAGAGCTGGGCTCCGCCCTCGGGCAGACCGTACTGTCGCGCCACGGTCGGGCTGGCCGAGCGTGCCGGGTAGTGGACCCGCAGCAACCGGCCCAGCACGGGGTGGTGTCCCGGCAGCAGCCCGGCGCGGGAGAGGCCGAACGAGCCGGCCTGGCGTGCCGTGAGCCGGGGGCCGAAGAACCCGGCCACGGCGGACGGGTCCGCGCTCAGCGGGGTGGCCGGGCCGGTGGAGCGGCCGGGGGATCCGGACGTGCCGCCCCCCGGGCCGCCGAAGGAGCAGGCGGCGACCCCCGTACCGATCACGGTGGCCCCCAAGGCCGTGATGAACTGCCGTCTGCGCACTGCCGCCGCTCCCGTCTGCCGGTGTGCCGAACCGTCGATCCGTGCGTCGGGCCGTCTCAAGGCCCGCTAACTCGCGCTGACGAACCGGTAGTCCACCTCCTGTGCCGTGCTCGGCGCCGTGTGCAGGGTGAGGGTGCCGTCGGCGGCGGCCGTGCCGCTCGCGAGCGTGGTGCCGCCCCCGGTCAGCGCGTACCTGGCGCCCGGCGTCAGGCTGACGCCGGTGAAGGCGAGGTCGGTGCCGGCGGTGCCGGGTGCGACCAGCACCTCGTACGCCCCCGCGCCGGTGGGCACGCGGCCCGTGGCGGTGCCGCTCGCGGGGATCACCGCGACGGACTGCGGGGTGACGGTCACCTGGGAGGTGCCGACCGTCGCCGCGGTCAGGGTCGCTGTGCTGCCGGCTCCGGCGGAGCCGAGCGCGGTGGTGACGGCCGGGTAGCCGCTCGCCTTGTAGACGGTGCCGGCCGAGCCGGTGAACGACGCCGAACTCACGGAGTCCACCGCCACCTTCGTGGCCTGCTTGACGTCCTTGAAGGTGATGCTGCCCGGTGTGGTCGAGTCGCCCTTCACCGAGTACGTCAGCGAGGTGGGGAGGGTGTTGCCGGAGAACACGGTCCCCGTGCTCCACTGCGTGAGCACACCGGAGGAGAACGTGCCGCTGAAGGTGTTGCCGGAGAAGACCGTCCCGTCGGTCTGGTTCAGCTTCACCGCGTTACTGCCCGCCGTGTCGAAGGTGTTGCCCGTGAAGACGAGGTTGCTCGGCCGGCCGGAGCTGTTGGTGTAGGCGGGGATGTCCGAGCCCTGGTAGGTGAAGAGCGCGTACTGGCTGCTGTTCGTCACCGTGTTGCCCGTCGTGGTGATGTCCCTGGAGCCGACGCTGTAGCGCAGCCCGTACTCCGCGCCGGTGACCGTGTTGTCGCGGATGGTGTCGCCGCTGCTGTCGAAGACCGCGATGCCGGCGCCGTTGGGCTGGTCGTGGACGTAGTTGTGCTCGATGACGCTGTCGGTGACCCCGCGGTGGATCATGATGCCGTGGACCTGGTTGTCCGACGGGTCGTCGTCACCGACCGGGACGTACGGCGGAATGCCGTTGTGGTCGACCTCGTTGTACGCGATCTCCAGGTGGTCGCACCGCTGCGAGCAGATGATCCCGTGGTCGCCGTTGTCGTGCGAATGGTTGTGCGTGATGGTCAGGTAGTCGGAGTCGTCGTGCGGGTCGAGCCCGTACATGACGTTGTGGTCGTACTCGTTGCCGGTGAAGGTCATGCCGTACGCGTCGAACGTGTACGTCCCCATGAAGTTGTTGTGGAACCGGCTGCCCGTCTCCGAGCCGTAGACGTTCAGCGCCGCGCACACGGCGAGGTGGGTGGAGTCGCAGCCGCGGCCCTTGTACGACACGCCGTAGCTCTCGGCGTCGTGGGAGCCGAGGTAGCCGATGTCGCTGTCCTTGATGTCCATCCGCGACTCGCGTGGCGTGCCGTCGGTGTCCAGGTAGGAGATGGCCCTGATGAAGGCGCGCGCCCGGGAACCGGACGGGGCGTTCGCGGGCAGGTACGGGTCCGTGTCCGGGGCGCCGGTGGCGTCGTCCCACGAGGTGATGTGGACGGTGTCGATGTCGATGTCACCGTACTGCGCGGTGATGGCACTGACGTGGGTGGCGACGTTGTCGGACAGGCTGCGCAGCCGCAGGGTGTCGACGTCGCCGCCGACCGATGTGCCGTGCAGTTCGAGGGTGGCGCCGTTCTGGACGACGAGGTCGGCGCTCAGTTCCCAGGTGTTGGTGGACGGGTCCGTCTCCACCAGGGGTGCGGACGGGCAGAGCGCGTCGATGTCGGACAGGCTCGCGGTGCCGGAGGTCAGGTAGATCGTGTTGGTGCTGCCGGCATAGCGGACCTGACCCGAGCACGAGACGGCCTCGGCCGGTGCTGAGAACAGCACCACCGGGCCGGTCAGCAGTCCGAGGACGGTGAGGGCGACGCCGAGGCGGCGGGCGGAGCGGCCCGCGGGGGCGACGCTCCTGGCCGACCGGGAGACAGGGGCGGGTGAGAGGCCCGTGCGAGGCCGGTCGGCCGGGGCGGTCGCGCCCGGTCTGAGTGGTTGGTCGTTCATAGGAGGCTCCTGTACATGTCCTCCGCCGTTCGGCACTGAACCGCGGAGGCGCTGTTTGCGATGAGGACGGGCGGGGCGGGGCTCGTTCCGGGGAGTCCTCCGGCCGTCCGGTGGTGCGCGCTGTATCCGATTGGGTGGTGCGATTGCCGACCGGGAGCGGGCCGGTACCTCAGCTGCCCGCCGAGGAGGAGCCGGGCGGGGTCGGGCGGTTCTGCGTCGGCGGGCGCGGCAGGAGCCTCGGCGGTCCGGGGGCGGGCGGGTGGCCCGGTGACCGGTGCCTCCCCGTCCCCGGGGCGGCCCGCCCCCGGGTCACGCGGTGTTACGGACGTGGGCCGCAACCCGGGGCCGCGGTGTCCTGCGGTGGCGGACCTGGTGGATGGTCTGGAGCAGAACGGCGAGGGTGAGGGCGACCAGCGCCGCGAACCCGAGCCAGGGGAACGGCGGCAGGGTCACCTCCGTGTGCCCGAGCCGCTTGATCGTGCCCTTCCCGGACAGGGCGGTGGGGGCCCTCACCCGCGAGTCCGTGATGCTGATCCACGCACCCGCGTCCGCCTCGATTCCCTTGCGCTCGGCGAGAATGTCCAGGCCCTCGGCGGCGGCGTGCACGCCGGAGGCCAGGTGCATCCCGCGCCGGGCATCGCTGACGGTCAGCTTCTCCAGCCGGGCGGAGGCGCCGAGGTCGACGGCCGTGAGGGCGCCGGTGACCGACCCCCCGCTGACCGTCAGCCCCGTGGACGCCGAGGCCAGGCCCTTGCGGGAAACGCCGCTGATCCGGACGCCGGTCAGGACGACGCCTCTGGTGGCGTCGGAGGCGGTGACTCCGGCCCGGCCGCCGTGGACGACGACGGAGTTCAACGCGGCATCGCTCGCGTGCCCGTAGATCTTGACGCCGGTACCGGCGCCGCTGACGGTGGTGCCGTCCACCCGGACGTCGGGCCCGCCGATCGCTATGCCCCGGTCGAAGCCGCTGATCGTGCCACCGGTGACGGTGGCACCGGCGATGCCCGCGGCGAGCGTCACCCCGGCGCCGCCCGCGCCGCCGGTGAGCCGGGCATCGCGTACGGTCACCCGGGCGCCCTGGCCGGAGACGCTGATCGCGGAGGACGCGCCTTCCACCACGGCTTTGTCGAGGGCGCAGGAGACGCAGGAGATCAGCCGGACACCGCCGCCGGCGTCGTGGTGCGATGCGGTTGCCGTGAGCGTCAGGCCGTGCTGGGCGGTGGCTTTGATACCGGTACCGTGGCTGTCACTGGTGGTGACGCCGGACAGACTGCGGTGGTCGGTGCCGCCGACCGTCACACCGTTGCCGCCGCTGCCCTCGACGGTCAGCCCGCGCACGGTGGTGCCCCGGTCGCCGTCCAGTACGACGCCGTCCTGGACGGCACCCTTGACGGTGACCTTGTCGAGTTCCACGCCGGTCGACCTGGTCAGTCGCAGGCCGGTGCGGTCGCCCCGGAACGTGGAGCCGGTGGCGGATCCGGTGGCGGCCCGCCCCCAGGTGACCCCGGACTCCCGGGCCGGTGCGTCGGCGCCGCGGCCGAGGCCGGTCACTTCCGCGTCGGCGATCGTCATGCGGCCCCCCGCACCCATGGCGAGGTACGGGCGTCCGGCCAGGTCCGCGGGGGCCGGGGCGGTCCCGTCCGCGGCCGCGGAGGCCAGGGTGACACCGTCGACGTCGAGGGTGGCCCGGCTGCCGCGGATCCAGGTGCCGGACGCGGCGGTCTTCCCGGCGGTCATCAGCACGGTGGGCGTGCGGCGGCCCATCTGCAGGGTGGTGCCGGGAGCGAGCAGCACGGCCGTGTTGATCCGCACGGTCCTGGACCCGCCCGCCTTCACCGGTGCGTAACCGACCCACTCCCCGCCCGCGTTGGCGGCCAGCCAGCTCAGCGGGAGCGGTCCGTACTGCGGGTACAGGCGTTTCACCACGGAGCCGTGACTGATCAGGGCGACGGTGCCGGGCCTGATCACCATGAGCCGGTCCGGGCGTCCGCTGCGCTGCCAGGCGGCGACGTCCGGGTCGCCCCCGGTGCCGCCTGCGGCGTGGGCGGCGGGCGCGACGGCGGCCAGCAGGGCGGCCGCGGCGAGGGCGGCGCCTGCGACGCGGGTGGCGTGGCTCATGCCGTGGCCTCCGCTCCGGCGGGCTGGGCGGTCCTGACGACGACGCCGTTCTCCACCGAGACCTGCCTGGTCAGCCAGCGCTGCTTGCGGATGGTGGCGAGCGCGCAGAGCTTGACGACCGCCATCATGAACGAGATCAGGACGAAGCCGGGCACCAGGAAGAACGACGAGGGCTTGCGCACCAGGTGCGGCAGGATCTTCATCGACCGGCTCACCCACCACCAGCCGGCCAGGCAGGCGACGAAGAACCAGTCGTGCCGGATGATCGCCCAGGTCATGAAGAAGGGCGAGAACAGCAGGGTGAAGCTGCTGACCCCCTTGTCGATCATGGTGTAGGCGAGGAAGGGGTGCCGCCAGACCCAGCGGCGTGACAGCGCCCTCAGGTCGGAGCGCCAGGTGTTGCGGGCCCAGCGCAGCCGCTGCTTGAGGAAGATCCGCAGCGTGCCGGGGAAGGTCGACCAGACGCGGGCGGAGCGCTGCATGTAGGTGAGGTGGCCGCGCTCCAGAATCAGAGTGGTCAGCCGCTTGTCGTCGCCCGACATGCAGGGGACGCCCAAGAACGTCTCCGCCATGAAGTCGTCGGATATCTCCAGCAGCAGTTCGCGCCGGTAGACGGCGGTGCGTCCGGACAGGCACGAGACGGCGCGGCCCATGACGGTTTGCGCCGCGTTCTCGTCGAAGTACCGGTAGTCCAGGTACATGTCGTTGACCCGCTGCAGGAACCCCTTGGGGTTGTACACGTTCTGCCGGGTCCCCACCCCGCCGATCCTGGGGTCGGCGAAGGGCTTGCAGACTTCCCGGGCGACGTTGTCCGCCCAGATGGTGTCCGAGTCGACCAGCGCCACCAGGTCGGCGGAGCATGCCTCCCACCCCTTGCGCAGGGCGTCGCGTTTGCCGGGCACGTCGGTGACGACGACGGTCACGGGATAGCGCGCCGCGATGTCCTGACAGGCCTGGTCGGTGACGTCGATGACCAGGACGACCTCGGCCACCTCGTTCGCCAGCCACGACTCGATCGCGTGGGCGAAGATCTCCGGATCCTCCTGGTACACCGGCACGACGATGCCGAGCGGGAGGAAGTGGTCGTTCTTCACGGGCTGGTAGAGAGCCGCGGGTGCCCGCCGCACGAGCCAGCAGGCCCAGCGGACCAGGCCGAGTATGCCCAACGGCAGGTAGACGAGGTAGTACCGGAAGTCCAGCAGGGTGGTGTCGAATAGTCCGCTCATGGGCCTGTTCTCGTTGGGTCCACAGGTGTCTGACAGCCTCCGCCGTCACGCCGGCCGTGCGGCGCGGCAGCGGAGAGAGATGCCCGGCGGCCGGGATCCGGCGCGGACCGGCCGGCCGACGGGGTGGGCCGGCGCGGAACCGTGTCGGGCTGCGCCGGCCGCCGGGCCTAGGCGGTCAGGGCCTCGGTCTCCAGTTCGGCCACCTCCGCGAGCTTGTCGTTCACGGTGACGACCGCTTTGAGCAGCGGCATGTCGACGCCGATCGACGCGGCGAGGCCGAGGAACCCCTGGGTGTCCTTCGGCAGGCAGACACCGCCGTACGGGGCGCCGCCCCGGATGCCGTAGTACGGGTTGTACGAGGCCTCCGCCGAGCGGGCCACGGTCTGGGCGATCGGGTCGAGGTCCAGACCGAGGTGCTGACCCACCAGCCACATCTCGTTCCAGAAGCTGATCTTCGTGGCGTTGTAGATGTTGTGGGCGCACTTGACGAACTCGGCCTCGGCGGGGTTCGAGAAGACGCGTGTCTCACCGCCGAAGGGCGCCAGCAACTCGGCCAGTCGCTCCCGGGTGCGCACGCTGCGCGAGGCGATGACGGTCATCCACGGGTGGCGGAAGTCCTCGACCGCGGTGGCCGCGCGGAGGAACTCCGGGTTGCTGGCGAGCGAGAAGCCCTCGCCGGCGGTTTTCCCTGAGTGCTTCTCCAGCAGCGGCTGCACAAGGCCCTCGGCCGTACCCGGCGGGACCGTGGAGCGGACCACGACGATGTGCGTACCCGCGGCGTCGGCCAGCGCGTCACCCACGGAGGCGGTGCCCGCCTCGAACGCGGACAGGTCGTAGCGGTGGCCGACGTTGGGCGTGGGCAGCGTGAGGAAGACGAACGCGTCCGGCTCGGCGCTGAGGTCGAGTTCGGCACGCGCGTCCAGTCCCTGGGAGCGCAGGTAGTCCAGGCGCTGCGGCGCCACGTCGATGAAGGTCACCTGATGGCCGGCGTGGAGAAACCCCTTGCCAGTGGCTGTTCCGACAACTCCGGAACCGACGATGAAGATCCTGGCCATTTGAATCACTCTCCTGTGCGGATTCGGGTGCCTGCGGGCACGCCGAACACGGAAGTGGAATGCAGAGATTCGGCGACAGGGAAGGGAAAACACCACCCCGCGCGAAATACGGTGAAGAACGGCGCCAGCCGCGCGGCGAGCGCGATTGACCGTGAATTCACCGAAAGGTTTCGGCATCGACACGCCTCCCCAGGCGTGCGGCCGGTGATGCGACGGCGCGAGACGGCGCCGCCGATGCCCCCCAAACCCCCTGTCATTACTACGCCAAGCGACGAGACGCCCCCCTTGGTGCCCGTCGCTCACATTCAGTCAGACAATACGAAGTTATACACGGGATCTACACATCTGTGGGCGCGCGGCTGTTAATTGCCTATGTCGGAAAAGTAAAGGCCGTCCCTCGTGCGAGCGCTCCGACGCATGCCGGATTCCACTTGACCGCCCGCATCCCGACGACGCTGGAAACGCTCCCATAGCGAACAGAAACACCGTCAGGACAGCGCGCGAATACCTGGCCTATATACATCTGCGCACGGCCTTCACGTCCGAGACCGCCCACGAGCGGCTCTCCGCGGACTCCAGACCGGCTGGTCAACTGGGGCGAGGAGGCCGACAGGGGTGCGCTTCGGCGGCGTCGGGCGGCCGGCGCGAGTGCGTTCAGCCACGCCGGGGCGGGGCGATGCCTCTTTGCAGACGAGGAACATCGCATGGCCGGGATGTCGTCGGCGACCGCATGCCGCCGTGGACCTGTCCTCGGTGGGCCACGCCGCCCGAGAGCGGTCCGTGGCGCACGTTCATGAACGAGACATGGCCGGTGGTCCACCGCCGTGCGCCCTCGACGGCCCGCACGGACGAGGTGAACAGCGGCGAGGTGAACAGCGCCTTGGACGGCTTCGACGCCGCCGGCTGTGCCGGTTCACCGGCGCTGGACTCTCCTGGCGTGAACCGGCCACTCCTGTATCGGGCGACGGTGAGCTGTCAGGCGTCCTTCAACTCCTGCCGCTGACGGCCGAGCCCCGCGATCTCCAGCTCCACCACGTCCCCGGCCCGCAGGAACGGCTTCGGCTCGGGCGCTCCCAGCGCAACTCCCGCCGGAGTCCCGGTGTTGATGACATCACCCGGATACAGCACCATGAACCGGCTGACGTACCGCACCACTTCGGCCACCGAGAAGATCTGCTCGGCCGTGGTCCCGTCCTGCTTCAGCTCGCCGTTCACCCAGAGCTTCAGCGACAGACCCTGCGGATCGCCGACCTCGTCCGCCGTCACCAGCCACGGCCCGAGCGGGTTGAACGTCTCGCAGTTCTTCCCCTTGTCCCAGGTCCCGCCCCGCTCGATCTGGAACTCCCGCTCGGACACGTCGTGCGCGACCGCGTACCCGGCGACGTACGCCAGCGGATCCTCGTCGTCGGCCACATAGCGGGCCGTACGTCCGATGACGACGGCGAGCTCGACCTCCCAGTCGGTCTTCACCGACCCGCGCGGCACCAGCACGGTGTCGTTCGGCCCCACGACCGTGTCCGCGGCCTTGAAGAAGACGACCGGCTCGGCCGGCGGCTCGGCCCCCGTCTCTCGGGCGTGGTCGTGGTAGTTGAGCCCGATGCACACGACCTTCCCGATCCGCCCCAGCGGCGGCCCGATCCGCAGCCCGGCCGCGTCGAGCGCGGGCAGCTCCCCGGCCTCGGCGGCGGCCCGGACCCGCCCGAGCGCCGCGTCGTCCGCGAGCAACGCCCCGTCGATGTCGTCGACGATCCCCGTCAGGTCCCGCAGGACGCCCTCGGCGTCGAGCAGCGCGGGCCGCTCCGCCCCCGCCGTACCGACTCGCAGCAGCTTCATGGTCGTCACCATCTCCCTTGACAGCAGTCGCCCGCCGATGGGTGCAGCCATCGGAGGACTGGCCGATCCTCCAAGATGAACGTGCAACCGGCAAGAGCCTGTTCACGTACTGGACCGTAGGCACCGCGGCCCTCACCTGTACAGCACGGCACGCTCCACCGCGCTCCACGTCGTGCTGGTCACCACGTACAGCGCGGCGGCCAGCGGCACCACGGCCACGGTGAGCAGGGTGAAGTACGACAGGTAGGGCGTCGCCTTGATGACCGCGCCGACTCCCGGCACCTGCTGGTCCCCCTCGCTCACCACCGCGGTCCGCCTGGCGCGGCGGACATTGAAGGTGGCGACGACGGCCACCACGGCGAACAGCGCGATATAGACCAGCCCGGCGCTCCCGAACCCCCCGCCGGCGAGGACATCGCTCCACCGGCCGCCGAGCGGGGCGCCCCACAGCTCGTGGGAGAGCAGGCCGTTGCCGTGGCCGCCGATCGTCGGGTTGGAGAAGAGGTGGTAGAGGAGGAAGAACGCGGGCAGCTGCAGCAGTCCGGGCAGGCAGCCGGACAGCGGTGACACCTTCTCCGCCGCGTGCAGCTCCAGCACGGCCTTCTGCAACGCCTCCTGGTCCTTGCCGTGCCGCTTGCGCAGCTCGGCGATCCTGGGCTGGAGCGCGGCCCGGGCGCGCTGCCCGCGGGCGGCCGCACGGGACAGGGGATGGACGAGCAGTCGTACGAGCGCGGTGAACAGGACGATCGCGGCGGCGGCCGCGGAGGCGTGGAAGAACGGCTGGAGCAGGTCGGCGAGATGCTCGACCAGGCCGGCGAAAACGGACATGAAGACGGACATGCGGGGGAGCCCTCCGGGGGTCTCGTCGTGCCGTGGGTGAAGGGGCGGGACGGCATGACGACGCGCGCGAGGTCACCCGGGGCCGAGAAGCCCGAGGCCAGGGGCCGGGTGGTCTACGCGGGGGTCGCCGGGAGGGCGGGTCCGGGTGCTCGTGGGCGGCTGCGGCCCTTCGCGTCCGGGTCGCGTTGCGGCAGGAAGGCGGTACGCCGGGCCCGGTCGCGTATCGCCGTACGGACCCGGGTGGGCGGCACGGCGGGCGCGGAGCGCGCGGCGCGCACCGAGCAGACGGCGAGGGCCGAGCCGACGGCGGCGGTCGCGGCGAGCGCGACGGTGGTGAAGAGGCTGCCGGAGTCGAGAAGGAGGAGGTCGAGCAGCAGGAGCAGCAGGAGGGCGGCGGGCCGGGACGGCGGCACCCAGCGGCTGTTCACGCGCATGTCCACCCCCTTCTCCCTCTCACTGCCGTTTATACATGATCGGTTTCCAGCGGCTCCAGGAGCCTCTTGGGCTTGAGGAGCGCCCGGCTGACCGGGTCCGCCGGGTCGGGGTCGAGTCCCGGGCCCGGCGTGATGACGACGTCCGCGACGGGGACGACGGTTCCACAGGCGGGGCATTCGCCGTACGACCCGAGTTCGGTCCCGCACGCCACGTGCCGGAAGTAGCGCAGCCGGCGGTCCATGAGGTGCTCGCGCCCCCAGACGGCGAGGGTGCGCAGGACGGGCCACAGTTCGATGCCGCGGTCGGTGATGACGTACTCGTCCCGGGGCGGCGACTCCTGGTAACGGCGCTTCTCCAGGATCCCCTCCTCGGTGAGCGTCTTGAGGCGGGCCGACAGGACGGCGCGCGGGATGCCGAGGTGCACGAGGAAGTCGTTGTAGCGCCGGACGCCGTAGAGCGCGTCGCGGATGACGAGCAGGGTCCAGCGCTCGCCGACGACCTCCAGCGCGCGGGCGATCGAGCACTCCTGCGTCACGTAGTCCTTGCCCAGTGCCATGGCGACCACCTTAGTCAGTCTTCCCGTGTGGGTTCAATGAACGAACCAACGGTGCTACGGTACCCCCATGAGTAGGTTCAATGAAAGAACCATGAAGCGGGCGAGCCCCGCACCCGCACCTGTCACGGACCCCGCCCCGGTCCCGAGCGGCCGCCCCACCCTGGCCCTCACCAGCGCCGCGACCGCCGTGGCCCTGATGACCTACACCGCCCCGGTGGTCACGCTCCCGAACACGGTCGCCGCCCTGCACACCCCCCTCTCCGCCCAGGCCTGGCTGCTCAACGGCACCCCGCTCGGTCTCGCCGCCCTCCTCCTGGTCGCGGGCAGCCTGGCCGACGACTACGGCCGCCGCCGCGTCTTCGCCGCCGGCACCCTCGCCCTCGGCCTGACCACCGCCCTCGGCGGCCTGACCACCTCCACCTGGGCCTTCACCCTGGCCCGGGTCGCACAGGGCGCGGCGAGCGCGGCGATCCTGGCGAGCAGCCTGGGCCTGCTGGTGGCCGCGTTCCCGAGCCCGCGCGGCCGGCTGCACGCGACCGGCGTGTGGGGCGCGTTCGTGAGCGGCGGCATCGCCCTCGGCCCGCTGGTCGCCGGCGCGATGCCCAGCTGGCGGGTGGCGTACGCGGTACTCGGCGCGGCCGCCCTGCTGGTGGCCGGACTCTCCTTCCGCACCCTGACCGAGTCCCGCTCACCGCGCGGCGGCCGCCCGGACGTCGCCGGGGCCCTGGCCTTCGGCCTCGCCCTGGTCTCCCTGGTGGCCGCACTGACCCTGGGCCGGGACGGCTGGCTACGGGCACCGGTGGCCCTGCTGCTGGCGGCGACGGTCGTCCTGCTGGCGCTCTTCACCCTGATCGAGCGCCGCTTCGCGCCCACCCCGATGATCGACCTGGCCCTCTTCCGCACCCCCCGCTTCCTCGCCTCCTCCCTCAGCGGCCTGATCACGGGCCTCACGGTGATAGGCCTGTTCAGCTATCTGCCGGCGCTGCTCCAGCAGACGCTGGGGATGTCCGCGATGGACACGGCGTGGCTGTTCCTGCTCTGGTCCGGCCTGTCCTTCACCGTGGCGCTCCAGGCCAAGCGGCTGGCGGGCCGCGTCTCACCACGGTGGCAACTGGCCGTCGGCTTCCTGCTGCACGCGGGCGGCGCACTGACCATGCTGGGCGCACTGGACGCGGGCTCCTGGCCCCGCCTGCTGCCGGGCCTGGTCCTCGGCGGCGCCGGCAGCGGCCTCCTCAACGCCGCGCTCCCCCTCCAGGCGGTGGAGTCGGTCCCCGCCGCCCGCGCCGCGATGGGCTCCGGAGCCCAGCAGACCTTCCGCTACATCGGCTCCTGCGCGGGCGTGGCCCTGACCATCGCCCTGGCCACGTCCTCCGGCTCCGACCTGCCCCACGGGGCGGACGTGGCGATGATCGTGTCGGCCGGAGTCGCGGTGCTGGGAGCGGCGGGGGTGGTGGCCCTGCGGGAGCGCGCGTGAACGGGTGCGCGCCCGGCTCCGCGCCGCAGCACGCCGGGGCCGCGGGTCCCGCCCGGGGCCACCCGGGGCCACCGGTTCAGCCCGGGGCTGCCGGTCCAGCCCGGGGCTGCCGGTCCAGCCCGGGGCCACCGATCCAGCCCGGGCCGCCGATCTAACCCACGGCCGCCGATCCAACCCACGCCGCCGATCCAACCCACGGCCGCCGATCCAGCCCGGGGCTGCCGGTCCGGCCCCGCCGCGCGAGGTCCGCTAGCCCGCGGCGACGACCTGGCCGGCCGTGACCTGCGGAGGGTTGGGAAGCAGGGCCGCGAGGTTGTCCCGTACGAAGTCCGCCGCCCTCCTGACCGACTCGTCGGCCCCGGCCTGGTCCTCGTAGACGCTGGTGGAGAGCATCACCCCGTCCCCGGCGTCGACCCAGTAGTAGGCCACGAAGCCGGGGACCTGGCGGAGAAGGGGGACGAACCCCTCGTCCACCAGGCGTCCCGCCTCGGCGGGATCCGTCACCCCTTCGTACCGGCGCACCACTGCGTACATCGCTGATCTCCTCACGGCTTCCGGGGCCTCCTGAGGCCACCTCTCTCGAAACGGACATATCCCCCGAAGCGTGTGTCCCGCTCGCGGCACGTCCGGAAGCCCCTCGGATAGGCGCATGGGGCAGTCGCCCCGGGACGCCCGCTCCCCACCGCCCGCTCTCCGCCGTGTTGCTCCCCGCTGTGCGCCCTACGACCTAGGCCGCATCGACACCAGCTTCCCCCACACCACCATCCGGTACCGGGACGTGAACTCCGGCGTGCAGGTGGTGAGCGTGATGTAGTAACCCGGCTCCTTGTACCCGTACGACGGCTTCACGATCGAACGCGGTACGGGCCGTACGACCCCCGAGTCGCGCGCCGACGTCCGCGGCAGGATCTGGTCCACGACGTACGTGTAGGTCGCCGACCCCGTCTCGACCTCGATCGGATCCCTGAGCCGGAGCCGCGGCAGATACCGGAACGGCTCGCCATGGGTGTTCCGGTGCCCGGCGAGCGCGAAGTTCCCGGCCTGGCCCGGCTGTTGGGTTCCGGGGTAGTGGCCGACGTACCCGTGGTTGAGCACCTTCGGTTTGCTGACGCCCTCGGCGATCGGCACCCGCAGCCCGAGCCGGGGGATGACCAGGATGGCGTACGCCTGGGAGGCGACGACACGGGTGGTGTACGACGTCTGCCGCCGCCCGCCCCCGGAGGCCCCGTCGGACGCCGAGGACCCGGCCGCACCGGAACCGCCACCGCCCTTCCCCCCGCCGCCGCCCGATCCCCCGGAGCCGTCCGACGCCCCTCCGCCACCCCACTCCCGCTCCAGGGCCTCCACCTTCCGCTCGGCCCCCTGCTTCGCCTCCCGGTTGGTCCACCACAACTGGTGCACGACCAGGAGCATGAGCACCACGCCCACCGTGACGAGGAGTTCGCCCCCGGTCCACAGCACCCGCCGACGCCGGGCCCGCCACCGCCGCTCACCGTGCCCCACGACCCG
Source organism: Streptomyces sp. NPDC001714 (assembly GCF_042892755.1). Lineage (NCBI taxonomy): Bacteria > Bacillati > Actinomycetota > Actinomycetes > Kitasatosporales > Streptomycetaceae > Streptomyces > Streptomyces sp. NPDC001714. The sequence continues at coordinate 238,278 of NZ_JBIAUL010000005.1, read as the reverse complement.
CACCGCGCACCTCCCACCAGCCCGTGTCGGTCCCACCGATCCCCGGCCGGTCCCGCACGATAAGGCGCCCGCCGCCAACTCACCAGAGCCGCACGGCCTCCCGTCACCACACCTCCCCACACGCTCTTCCTCCACTGGTTTTAGAAACCACTGTCAGAAACCACCGTCACAACCCTCGACAACCTCACGCACCACACCTGATGCTTCCTGTTGGCATGCGGGGGGACGAGTCAACGCCGGTCCGGGAACCGGTGTTTGAGCCGCACGGAGAGGTTGAGAAACAGCCATGATCCGACGCAGAACACTCCTGGCCGCCGCGGGAGGCGGCCTCCTGGGCAGCGCCCTGGCCACCGGCACGGCCCGCGCCGACGCCACCATCGCCGTCAGCCCGTCCACCTCCTGGGGCACCTGGGAGGGCTGGGGCACCTCGCTGGCCTGGTGGGGCAACGTCTTCGGCACCCGCGACGACTTCGCCGACATCTTCTTCACCACCAAGTCGACGACCTACAACAGCACGTCGCTCCCCGGCCTCGGCCTGAACACCGCCCGTTACAACCTGGGCGCGTCCAGCTGGAACAGCGTGAACGGCGAGAGCATGGTGGCCTCCGCCAACATCCCCGCGTTCAAGCAGATCGAGGGCTACTGGCAGGACTGGAACAACGAGGACCCCACCTCCTCGGCCTGGGACTGGACGGCGGACGCCACCCAGCGCGCCATGCTCGTCAAAGCCGTCAACCGGGGCGCGACGGCCGAACTCTTCGCCAACTCCCCCATGTGGTGGATGTGCCTGAACCACAACCCGTCCGGCGCCTCCGACGGCGGCAACAACCTCCAGTCCTGGAACTACCGCCAGCACGCCTCCCACCTCGCCTCCGTCGCCCTCTACGCCAAGAACCACTGGGGCGTGAACTTCGCGACGGTGGAGGCCTTCAACGAACCGTCCTCCTCCTGGTGGACGGCGACGGGCACGCAAGAGGGCTGCCACATGGACTCAACCGTCCAGGCGGCCGTACTCCCCTACCTCCGCAGCGAGTTGAACAGCCGAGGCCTGACGACGACCAAGATCTCGGCCTCGGACGAGACGAGCTACGACCTGGCCCGCACCACCTGGAGCGCCTTCTCCTCCACCACGAAGGGCTACGTGGACCGCGTCAACGTCCACGGCTACCAGGGCTCGGGCGGCCGCCGCGACCTCCTCTACACCGACGTCGTGACGACGGCCGGCAAGGCCCTGTGGAACTCCGAGACCGGCGACAACGACGGCACCGGCTACACCATGGCCTTCAACCTGCTCTACGACTTCCGCTGGCTGCACCCCACCGCCTGGGTCTACTGGCAGGTCATGGACCCGTCCACGAACTGGGCGATGATCGCGTACGACGCGAGCACCCTGGCGGCCGGCGCGGTCACCACCAAGTACTACGTGATGGCACAGTTCAGCCGCCACATCCGCCCCGGCATGAAGATCCTCGACACGGGCGTGAGCAACGCCGTGGCGGCCTACGACAGCTCGGCCAAACGCCTCGTGATAGTCGCGCTGAACACCGCCACCTCCGCCCAGACCTTCACCTTCAACCTCTCCGGCTTCACGACGGTGACCGGCGGCACGAACGGCCTGGTCCCCCGCTGGAACACGGTGACGACGGGCGGCGACGCGTACAAGTCGTACTCGGACACCTACCTGTCCGGAAAGACGGTGGCGGTGTCGGTCGCGGCGAAGGCGGTACAGACCCTGCAGATCGACGGCGTGACGATCTAGCGGCGGCAGAGGGGAGGGACCCCTCCCCGGGGTCCCTCCCGCCCCCTTACAACCGCACGCTCATCTCCACCCGCACCTCGTCCCCCGCAGCCAACCCCTGCGGCTTGCGCACTGCGCTCTTCAACGGCAGCAGATACCCGCCGTCCTTCGGAAACAGCGACGTCTCGAACACCACCCCGCCCACCACCGCCTCGACGGGAATGACCCCCCACCCGTACGACGCCATGGCGGCGACGGCCCTGATCTCCTCGGACTCCTCCTCCGGTACAGGCACGAAGTAATAGGGAGCGGGCCCACGCCACTCCACGACACACCCACCGAACTCGATCCGCACCGAACGACTCCCCTCGCTACCGACTGCCCCCTATCCCTATCTCTTCTTTGTCACCGCCGGGCAGTACGGTGTCGTTCATGCGCCCCGACACGCCTGCCGAGAACGTCGACCACACCGCCGAAGCGGCACGCCTGGAGCGGACCGCCGGCCGCTACCCCGAGGACGCGGAAGGACTGCTGTTGCAGGCCGCGGCCCACCTGGAACTGGCCGACGACCGCCCCGCCGCCACCGCGCTCTACGACCGCCTCCTCGCCACCCCGGACACCCTGGAGAACGCGCCTCTCATCCGGGCCCTCAAGGCGTCGAACCTGTGGGAGTACGACCACGAGGCAGAAGCCAGGGCGATCATCGAGGGCATCCGCACCACGGCCCCCCGCGACCCGGCCCCCTGGGTCATCGTCGCCGAATCCCTCGAATCCCACGACGAGCTGGAAGCGGCCCACGACACGTTCACGGAGGCGGCCACCCTCCTCCTCACAGACGTCGCCGAACCCCCCTACGCCACACACCCGGTGCTGTTCGGCCGCCACAGGGTCCGCCGCATGCTCGGCCTCCCCCACGACGACTGGGACGCCCGCGCCGACACCCTCCACTCCTCCCCCATCTCCCTGGACGAACTCCACGACCCGAAGCGCGTCTGGTCCCTGGGCTCGGACAACCCGCAGGAGCTGGAGGCCGAGATCTCCCGCCTCCGCGCAGAACTGGGCACCTACAGAGAGGCCCTGTCCCGCCCCTTCCCGGTAGCGGTCCTCCACTGGCCGGCGGAAGAACTGACGGAACTCCTGTCGGCGTACCCCGACCTGGCCACGGAGTACCCGTCCCACCCCGAGCACCTCTCGACCATAGAATCCTCCCTCCGCGAACTGTCCACCTCCGGCACCCCGAACCTGGGCATCGTCACAGGGACAGTCCCCTCCTACGAGGCCTTCGCCGCCTCGGAGGGCTCCTCCCCCTCCGACACCACCCTCCTCCCCCAGTACGCGACGACCCTGGCAGCCCGAGGCCGCGCCGTGGCCTGGCCCCCTCAGCGCACCTCGGACTGCTGGTGCGGCCGGCCCCAGCCGTACGACGCCTGCCACGGCACCGCGTAAGCCACCCCGCACCCGCCGAACCACCCGGCGTGCCCCCACGCACCCGCCGCGCCCCAACCCCGCCCCGGAACGCCGCCGCCCCCACGGCACACCCCGGCAAGCCGCCCACTTCCCCCGGGCCGCCCGCTCGCTTCTCCCCCGTGCTGGAGCGGCCCGGGTCAAGGGTGGCCCGCAGGGCCATCGGCGCAGCCGACGCGGACGCGCAGCGCAGCGGAGCGGGAGCGCCCTTGAGGCGGGGTGCGGAAGCACGACACTGAGAAAGAAGCGGGCGGTCCCTCTGCCGACGTCACCCACTCCAGTGGGGTGAGTCCTTCCTTGGCTACACACCGCCTCACCTACGCCGGCAGGATAATCCCGTGCCCAATCTCGTCCCCTCCTCTCTTGCCGTTTCCGCCCGCATGAGCAAGCAGGTGAGCAAAGACACGGAGGCCGAGCTGGCCGTAAGACGGCTGTTGCACGCAGCTGGCCTGCGTTATCGAGTGGAGTACCCCGTGCCGGGCATGCCCCGGCGCCGGATCGACGTGGCCTTCACTCGGGCCAAGGTCGCCGTTCTCATCGACGGCTGCTTCTGGCACGGCTGTCCCCAGCACGCCACTCACCCGAAAGCCAACGCGGAATGGTGGCGTCGGAAGCTGGATCGAAACATGGCCCGCGACCGGGAGACGACCGAGCATCTGATCGCGGAAGGATGGACGGTGCTGCGATTCTGGGAGCACGAGGCTCCTGGGGAAGTGGCCGTGCGCGTGGTCGCGGCCGTGGAGCGGCGTCGGGCGGAAGGGACACGGGGGAGAAGAGTATGAGTGGACTGACCTTCGTCGATGTGTGCTCCGGCGCGGGAGGGCTCGCCCTGGGACTGGAGCAGGCGGGGTTCGTGCCGCGTCTGCTACTGGACGAGGACCAACTCGCCATCGAAACTCTGCGGGCCAACCGACCGCAGTGGAACGTACTTCAAGCCGACCTGATGGACTTCGACCCCGCGGACCATCCCGAGAGCCTCGACGTGGATCTCCTCTCGGCCGGCCTACCACGGGTGAAGTCGAGTGCGACCGTCGGACGTGCGGATTCGGGAGCCGAGGAGCGCCTGCTGACGGCCACGGTCTACCTCGTCCATGCGATCAGGCCTCGCGCGGTGCTCATCGAGAACGTGCCCGGGCTCGCGCACTCGGACGCCTACCAGCAGTTTCGTGATTTCGCGCGAGCCGAACTGGCTCACCTGGGATACGAGTTCAGTTGGTTCGTCGTGAACGCGGTCGACTTCGGCGTGCCCCAGAACCGTAAGCAGGGCGTCCTCGTCGCCATCGAGCGGCAGTGGGCCTCGGCATTCCGGCCACCGGCACCGACCGTGCAGCAGTCCACGACGGTCGGTGCCGTTCTGGGACCGACCATGGCGTCACGGGGTTGGCCGGACGCCGACCGCTGGGCCGCCCAAGCCGATAGACCGGCCCCGACTCTGGTCGGCGGCTCGAAGAACCGGGGTGGCGCGGACCTGGGACCGACGGGAGCCAAGCGGACCTGGGCAACCATGGGTGTCAACGGTCACACTGTGGGTGACGAGGTCCCCGACGCAGACTTCGTATGGGACCCCGAGCTCGGCAGGGACAACATGGTGAAGATCACGGTCGAGCAGGCCGCGCTGCTGCAGGGCTTTCCCGCGACGTGGGAGATCACCGGGCGCAAGACCGCCCGATACCGGCAGGTCGGGCACGCGACACCACCGCCGGTGGGAGAGGCGCTGGGGAGAGCTGTCGCCGCAGCGCTGATTCGGGATCCAGCAGTCCCCGCTGCCGGCTAGACTTCGGCCACATGACCAGCACGGCGTCCCACAAGCCCATCCTCGACCAGCCCTTCGTCCTCGACCTCTTCGCAGGTCCCGGAGGGCTGGACGTCGCCGGTCACTCGCTCGACATCCCGAGTCTCGGTGTCGAGTGGGACAGAAGCGCCTGCCTGACCCGGTACGCCGCCGGGCTAGACACCCTTCACGCCGATGTGAGCGCGGTGCGCAGGGATGCCTTCGAGTCGTTGCCGCCGGAGATCAACGTGCTCGCCGGTGGCCCTCCGTGCCAGACGTACTCGGTGGCAGGACACGGCGCCGGGCGCCAGGCCCTGGACAGGGTCAAGAAGTACATCGACCGTCTGATGCCAGGTGACTCCGACAAGGAGATCGACGAAGAACTCAAGGATCTCCCCGATCCACGCACTGCCCTGGTCCTCGAACCTCTCCGGTACGCGATTCAGGCAACGCGGAGCCCCAACCGTGAGAACCGGCCGTACGATGTGATCGTCCTGGAGCAGGTCCCCGCAGTGGCTCCGCTCTGGGAGCACTACGCCAAGGTGCTGGCCGAGACAGGGCTCCCCGACGGGACCAGATACCAGGTTGTCGTCGGCGTTCTGGACACGGAGACCTACGGGGTACCGCAGACGCGGTCTCGCGCGGTGTTGATCGCTCGGCGTGAAGGGCTCGGCGAGCCCTCGCTCCCCTCCTCCACCCACCGTTCCTACGATGCGAAGGAATGGAACCGGAACAACGGGACGAGCGCACCTGACCAGGTCCGTCAGCCGACGCTTGATGAGGGCGGCGCGTCGGGGAGCGACAGCGACGACAAGCTCCCCTGGCGGTCGATGCGCGATGCCCTCTCGGACCCGGTGGGCTCACATCCCGGGCGTGTCACTCCCTTCCTGGTCCGCTCAAACTACGGCAGTTCGGGCCATCCGGGGAGGCGTGGGGTGCGGACCGACCAGCAGCCCGCCACCACCGTCACCGGCCGCATTTCCCGCTTCGTGGTTTTCGAGCACCTCAACGAGAAGGTCGTCTACGAAGGACCGCGGTTCAGCATGAACGAAGCGGGCATGCTGCAGAGCTTCCCGCCGGACTATCCGTGGTCCGGTACGGCGCAGGCCCAGCAGGTGGGCAACGCCGTACCCCCCCTGTTCGGTGCGCACCTGCTGAGTTCCGCTCTCGGACTCCCCAAGCCGGACCCGGAGGCGCTGAGGAAGCCGTGGCAGCCGGCCACCGAGGAGCAGCGGGCCAAGCTGCGAAGCGATGGCTGCGGCGCAGCCGACCACTGCACCGACAGGTGCCCGCAGGCCAAGGACCAGGTGCCGCCGCCTTCTTCAGTGCGCCCACGCAAGAGCAAGAAGGCGGCGACCAAGTAGCCCGACCGCCGCGCCAGGTCAATCCGCGGTCTTCCGGCCCCTGACCGGTGCGGTCTCAAACAGCTCTGCGAAGTAGCTGCTGAGCGCGGCCACGGACTCCTCCGGGACAGGGTCCTCGTCGGGCCCCTTCGGGAGTTCGTACCGCTCGACCGGTGGTGCTGATTCCGCTTCCGCGATCCAGTCCCGAAGAGGGGCTGGGTCCCTGGGCTCGTCCGGTGCGAGGACGTCATAGGTCAGGGTCGCTCCGGCCGTGCTGATCGCAACGCCGAGACCATTGATCTCGCGCCCGGTAGTGACGGACCCGCTCTGCAGAAGACGGACCAGAGCCTGGGCGGTGGGACGGTGGTCGATCACATCCATCCGCAGAACCGTATGGATGAGGTCCTGATTTCCGCATGCGATCTCGACCGGCTGATAGTCGGATCCGTTCCGGAACAGTTCAGCCGCCCACCAAAGGCGGGAGAAACACTGACGGTCCGCGGGGCCACGAAACCGCTCCGCAACGACACGCGTCTCCGGCCTGTTCGCCGTTGGTTCCGGCAGGTGGCGCCACACCACGTAGTCAGGGGCCACAGCGAGGGCGATGTGATTCCACAATCGCTTGTCCGCCGCTTCTCGCCGTGTCAGGCGCAGTGTGGCGTGGAGCCGTGGAGCGAGCCATGCGTCGGCTCGGGTGCGGTCCTCCCGGAACTCGAACATGGTGTCTTCCACCAGACTTCGGATCGGCTCGACCCACCATCTGGCGTCGTCCTCCGGAAGCGGCTCGACGACCTTGGCAAGGTCGATGCCGCCGTGAACCTGTTCGCCTCTGAGAAGTTCTTCGGTGAGGAACGGATCGACGGCCGAGGTGGCGAGCAGCGCCAGGCGCTCCGGTACGTGGTTCGGTTGGGTGATCACGTCTCGCTCTCCCGGTTCATCTGTTCCAGACTGCGGATCACATAGCCAAGCGCCTTGGCGGCATCGGCACGGCGGACCGCCGCGTAGTGGATACGGGTCTGCAGCTCGACCCAGCCCGATTCGCCGGTACGCCGGCGGTGCACCTGCCGTAGGGCCTCCTCGACGTGGACGCCGGGAACGACGTCCGGGAGCATCTCCCGCAGCACCTCGCCCTGCCAGTCGGTCGGGAAGACCGGGCTCCCACCGGGTTCCACCTCCAGATCCCCGATGGCACCGTGGAACACCGCGGTCCAGACGTCGGTGGCCATCTGGGCGACCAGGAGGTCACGTACCTTGCTGTCCACTCCCGAGCCGTTGCTGTCCAGCAGCCCGATGACACCCTCGACGTCGGTGTTCACGAACACCGTGGGGACTCTGGCCGAGACGTCCACGATCCAGGGCGCGTCTGCGTAGGCCTGGAGCCACTCCCGCGAGCTTCTCTTGAAAGATGCCGTCTGGACGTCCAGTTGGAGTCCACGGACCGGCTCGTCGGAGACCGTGTCGACGATCCAGCTCCGGTCGGTCTCGGCGATCGACCGTCCGCGCACTCCGTCGACCGTCCCGACGGCGTACGCGGCGAGGGAGGCCCGACCCAAGTGGTCGTCCCGGAGCACCTCCAGCGATCCCGACCAGTCCCGTCCGCCCTCCGCGTCAAGCGTGAGATCCGCGGAGGTGCGGACGTTGGTCTCGCCGTCGGTCAGCACGGCAAGGACGCGCAGATCGGACCAGGCCGCGTCCGGCGCGTTCGCACCGGGTGGCAGCGTCGCCGAGAGGCCGACAGTGGCGCTCACCCAGTCGGTGTGGCCGGCGATGCCGAGCGCGACGGACTGCTGCTGGGTCGAGTACGCGGTGGTCTCCAGTTGGTCGCGGGTGCCGTCCGAGAGCTTGAGGGAGACCGAGGTCACCCTCAGAGTGACCGGCCGGTTGAGCCGCTTGTACGGGTAGATCTTCACGCTTCACTCCCCCTTTCCGGCGCGGAGTTCGAGAACGAGGCGGGTGAGCGTGGTCCTGACCGGGTGACTGCTCACATCGGTAAATCCTTGGAATTTCGCGCGACGCACGCCCGGAGTGAAGCGCAGGGTCCCGTCCTCCACCTCGCAACCCTCGACAGCCACGAGTTCCGCCCACTCCAGCTTCGGACGGCCTCCGGACCGCACATCCAGTTGCGCGACCGGCACCATCGGGACGATCTCGTCGCCACGCGGGATGCTCACTTCGGCGGTGATCCGCCACTCTCCGTCGTCGCCGACTGTCGCGTCGAGTGTGTCCAGCACCGGAACCACCGGCCCGGCGGGCGCCTTGGCCTTCGGCCTCGTTCTCACGGTCAATGCCTTGCGAACGGCCTCCCCGCCCTCGCGGGTGCTGCTGCGCTTCGGACGCGCGACAAGTTCCCTGACGGCATTGTTGACCTCAGCCGTCAGCGCGCTGATCCGCCGATACGCGGACGGGGACCAGCGCAGAGTCAGCTCCTCCGTCTGTCCCCAGCGGTCATGCTCAGGCGGTTCCGCCGCACGCAGGAATTCCTCGGCCTCCTTCGCAAATGGAGCGGTTTCTCCGGCGGCCTCGCCCACTAGTAGAACGGCCTGGAAGGGGTTGGTCCCGAGCGGCAGTCTCGGAACGCCGGCCCTCCTGACGGTCATGCGGTTGCCGCGCAGCGAGTGCACCTGGTTCTTTCCCCCGTCCCCGTCCCTGTCCCCCTCAGCCTCGGTGACCAGCAGGACCGCCTGGTGCGTCCCGAGCGTCCCATGGGAACCACCGGAGAGCGGCAGCTTCAGCGGGACATTCCGCGCCGCTACCTGCCCGGCCTCGGTGAGGCGGTCCACTGTGGTGCCTTCGTAGTGCGCCCTGAGGGCGCGAGTCCGGGCGGGCTGCTCGACAGACGGGTCGACCTGCTTCTCCGGCACGACCTCCTTGCCGTTCTGGAAGGCACGGACGGAGACTTCCAGGAGGGGAAGCCTGCTGCCGCCGCCGGTCGTCGCGGCCCAGAAGTCACGTCCCAGTGCCTCTACCAGGCGGCCGTGCATCTTGCGAATGTCACGCGTGTCCTCGTCGCCGTCCTCGACACTTCCGGACTCCTCGTCGGCGTCGGACCTGCTCTCAAGGCTGGCGACGTCGTGCGCGCCGACGATGAGGAAGGAGGTACCGGGTTCGTCGCTCTCCCTGGTCAGATGCAGGCGAGCGACGGTCTCCTCGTCCGCCCACCAGGAACGGGCGACCATCGCACCGGGCGAATCGGGATCGGGGCGCCCGAACCAGGCCGGCCCCGCGTACGGCTCGCCGTCGACTTCCCGCCACGGCAGTTCGAGACGGCCGATGACCCTTCGCTCGGTTCGTCCCTCGTGAGGCACGGACAGAGTGGAATTGATGAGTACGAGTCCGAGGGCGCTGGTGGCCCATAGCGTCGCTTTGCCCAGACCGTACGAACCACCCGCGCCAGGACCGGACTTGAGGCTCTCCAGCTGGCGCCGGACCACGGCGGCGAACTTGCCGTCCGCGTAGTCGTCGCCGATGAGCCCGGAAGCGTTGTAGTCATCCACACGCAGCAGGACCAAGCGGCCCTTCTCGTACATGTCGCGCACACCGGCGTCCACGACCCGACCGACCTTCTGATTGGCGGCGGCCTCCGAGACGGCGGAGTAGTGCGGGAAGAGATCGTTCCAGAGGATCGCCTCGCGGAAGGAATCCAGGGCCTCACCGGTGAGCTCGTGCAGGGTGTAACGGACCCGGACCGGGCGGCCGTTCTCCGTAAGGCGCTCGTCCAAGCTGTTCTGGCAGGTCTCGCGTGCGAGGACCTGCACGTCGGCGTCGAAGGCGAAGGCCGCGGCATTGCCCATGTCACGGCCACCGTCGTGGTAACCCGGGCGGTGGTACCAGGTCACCGGGAGGCCGGCCTGGGTGTCAGTGGTGCGGGTGTGAACCGTCCCCACGTCCGTCCCGAGCGCCTTTGCGATGTCCGTCATCACGGTGGGGCGAGGCGTCGACCGGCCCGTGATCCAGGCGGACACGGCGGCCCGAGTCAGCTGGAGCTCGTCGGCCAGTTCGGCCTGAGTCTTCCCCGCGAGCTTGAGCTGTCGGGCCAACCAGGGCCCGAACTCCTCGCCTGTATCCACGTGCCACCTGCTCTTCCCCTGGAGCTGCGTACAGCTCGCATGTCGTAGACCAGGAGGCTAATTTGACGAGTTGGACACTGTCAACCAACAGTTGATCGACCCCAGGCCTCCGGCAGCTCATAGACATCGACCAGATTTTTTCAGGCGTGTTCGGCTTCCATCAGCCGAGCGGCTCCTCACGAGCGTGAACCCCCGCCCTGCCATTCTCGATCCAGCGCACCGGAGTACTAGCGTGGTGAGACTCGCGGGCCAGCCGCCCAGGTCATTAGTTCGTTCCGGGCACGGCGGCGCACCCGTCGTGGCCCAGAGCCTGGGCAAGCGTCCAGCAAGACGCTCCAACTTCTCCGTCGGCATGCCCCGCACCCAGCCTCCGCGCGTCTCGACGCCAGACGGTCGCTGCCCCAGGCCCGCTCGGCCATCACGACCTCTACCGCTCACACCCGCCACTGACCTGTACGGATACCTTAACGGACCAACTCTCCCGCCCCCAGGGTCAGTTGGTTGACTCAGAGATCGGCATCAGATAATCTGAGTAACGGCGAAAAATTCGCCCCGCTGGTGAACCTGGATGCGAATTCCGAGGAGATCGGGCGGCAGGGACACCCCCTTGTCTAAAACCGACCGAGGGTCAAAAGCCACAGGTCTACCTTAGCCCCGAACCGGCCTTTACTCAACCAAATTGAGGAACTGGTCACACGGGCTTGCAAGCTGCTACGCTCATTCCGGCAAGAACACTTTGCACGCCTAATTTTCCACGGGGGGCATTTGGGCTTCACTGCACCCCTGCGACCACGAAACCGACAGGGGTATTTTTCAATGGATGACTACTACGACTATGACTTGGATTCGGACCGGGGGCGGCATTGTTTCGAACTTGACATTGCAATCGGGGAGTTGGAGATGAAGGCTGCGGCGGACATTCTCAAGGGTCACCCGTGCGCGGATGATTTTGTCAGGAGATTTCCTTGTATGGCCCAATACCTTCAGGAACCCCCTGACGACACCATGCCCTCAGTCTGACCACCCTGCTACGTCACCCGCGGGGCCTTGGAGCCCCTCGGACCCAAACCTGGGTTGTGCACCCTCACCAGCAGAAATAGATTCGCACGCCACCTTCGCCAGGCCCTTTGGGGCACCATTCGCACGTGCACGGGCCGGCTGTTACGACATCGACAGCCGGCCCGTCACGCGCATCTTCGTCCTCCGCTTGACACCTCAGGAGTGCTGGACATGCCATCTTCTTTCCCTCCGGTCATTCAAACCGTCATCGAGCAATCTTCCCGTGTCCTGCAAACTTACGCCGTAGATCCCGGACTCGTAGCCGAACATGCAAATGGAGAGCGCCGCATCACTCAGGGCGGATATGGCGATCGCCAGCTTTTTGAACTTGTCCAGAATGCCGCCGACGAAATCGCGTATGAGCCCGGAGGGCGAATCCAAGTCGTCCTCACAGCAACATATCTTTACTGCGCAAACGAAGGAAATCCCGTCACCCCTGAGGGCGCGGAAACCATTCTTCGAATGAGTATGTCGAAGAAGCGTGGAGGGCAGATCGGAAGATTCGGAGTAGGCGTTAAGTCGGTCCTCGTGGTGACCGACGCTCCGGAGTTCTTCAGCAGCACCGGAAGTTTCGGGTTCGACCGCGCCTGGTCGTTCGAGCAAATCAAAAGCGTGCCCGGCGTGGCCGCTCGTTACGGTCAGAAATTCGACGCCCCTGTGCTGCGGATGGCCCGTCCACTCGACATGCAGGCCGAACGCACCGCCGACCCTGTCCTGCACGAGCTGCTGACCTGGGCAACCACCGTCGTACGCCTGCCCTTGCTGCCGAAAGCGGACCGACGGCTCGGGCTGGACATGCACGGCGGTCGCGCCAGGGAAAACGGCGAGCTGCGCGACGAGTTCCCCGTGGGCTTCCAGCTCTTCTCCCCGCATGTCGCGAGGGTCGTCCTTGAGGACCGTCGTCATCTCCCGCCAGCTCGCCGGATCCTGACCACTCGACAGGCCGGCGACCTGCACACCGTGACCGAGGAGAGGAACGGGGCAACCAACACCATTCGCTGGCGGGTCTTCACCACCACCCATACTCCCGGTCCGGCGGCCCGGGAGGACGCCGGCGAACTCCACGGCCGGCTCTCACTCGACCTTTCATGGGGTGTTCCGGCCTTGGAGAAGGATCCGGAAAGTGGCTTGTACGTCAATTCGCGGACCCGTGGCCGCGGTACGTTCTGGTCTTTCTTCCCGACCAAGTACGAGATGTCGTTGAGCGGCATCCTCAACGGAGCCTGGAAGACCAACGAGGACAGGCAGAACCTCCTCGACTCCTCCCCCTTCAACCAGGAGATGATCCGGGTGGCGGCGCAGCTGGTCGTCGACTCCCTTCCCGCCCTGGCACCCACCGAGGACCCCGCCGCCTACCTCCCCCTGCTGCCCGGCCGTGTCAAGGAATCGATCAGCTGGGCCGACGAGTTCCTGACCCGGGAGATCTGGGCCCGCACCGCAGACCGGCCGTCCCTGCCCGACCAGGACGGCGTCCTGCGCGTCCCCGCGGAACTGCGGATCCACCCGCGGCTCGACAGGGACCTGAAGAAGCTGTCCAGTTGGCTGCGGATGTGGAACCAATGCCCCGGGCGCCCCTCGAACTGGCTACACCCAAGCGTCGAGGCGGACGCACTACGCTCCGGAAAGGTCGAGCACATCATCGGCGCGGCCGGGCACGAGAGGACCGACGTCCGCGAGTGGTTGGAGGCCTTGGTCGAAAGCAAGACCCCCGAGGCATCGGCGGTGGCCGTGCGAATCCTGGCGAACATGATCGAGGCTCGGTCCCCTTACGCCGAGGAAGCCCGCAAGGCCCACATCGTGCTCACCGAGGAGCACGGTCTCGTCGCCCCCGTGCCCGGCAGGGTGTTCCGCCGGGCCGACCAGGGTGGGCTGCGTGAGGCCCTGGTGTATGTGGTCGACGAGCTTGCCCAGGATCCGTCACTCGCTCATGCCCTCAACACCCTGGGCATTCGGGAGGCCGATGTCGAGGGCAGGTTCGTCAGCGTCCTCGACCAGGGCTTCGATCACTACAACGACTCGGACTGGGAGCGCTTCTGGGAGTTGTTCCGTCAGGCGGGGGTCCGTCGGCTGGCCCACAAGGTCCTGGAGCGGGTGCCCGCTCCGCGCTCGACGCTCCGGGTGCGGACCTCCGATGGGCGATTCCGGCCGGTCGAGAACTGCATGCTGCCGGGTGACGTCGTCGATGCGAAGCGTGACCCGAGCGTCGCCGTCGACATGAAGTTCCACTCCGACGACACCCCGTTCTTCCCCCAGGTCGGTCTGCGGGAGCGACCGTCCGGTGGGATACAGCCCCAGGCGGGCGAAGAGTGGTTCGAGGAGTACCGCGAAGCCGTCCACGCCGCCTACCTGCGTGGGTTGGACAGTCGCGCCCCCCGCCCGACACTGAGTCGGATGAAGGTCGAGGGCGCGGCGATCGGTGGTCCGCTCCACCTCTTCCGCGCCCTCTCCGAAGAGTCCCGCGCGGCCTTCTTGAAGGTGTTGCCCGACGACGCAGTGGTGGACAACTGGATCCGTCAGATCGGCGCGCAGAGCAGCACCCGCCAGGCGGTAGCCTCGCCGATCCGGTGGATGTTGTGGAAGCACGGCACGGTCGCCACCTCCCAAGGGATCAAGCCGCTGAAGGAGGCCGTCGGCCCCCAGCTCGCCGACTACCGGGACGTGCTGCCGGTCGCCGACATCTCCCCGGAGAAGGCTCGTAGGCTGCGGCTCCCCACCACCGTCGACGAGGTCCCCACCGACCGCTGGGACACACTCCTCGACGAGGTCACCCGCAGTGAGGACGACTCCTTCGTCGGCGCCACCTACGTGATGCTGACCCGGTTCGGCGCGGACTTCCCCGAGGACTCCCTGACCCGTTGCCGGATCGGCGACGTCTGGGGCACCCGCCCCGACGACGAGATCACGATCGCCGTCGGAGCCGCTCAGTACCGGGCGCTCCGTACCGAACAGCTCCCTGCACTCCTCGTACCGACCGCCGAGGATGCCGAGCTGATGATCGAGAAGTGGGGGATGCTCCGCTATGCCGACGTGATCAGCCGAGAGACCCGTGAGGAACCGGAGGGTGACCCCGTTCCGCTCGTCGAGCTGTTCCCTGCCCTGCGGCAGCGCCTGAGCAGCGGGCAACGGAACAGCATGGTCCAAAGGTGCAGCGAGCTGGAGGAGGTCATCCGCACGCCCAACGGCACGCATGCCTCTCCTCTGGACGCCGTGCGCCAGGACGGCACCGTCAAGGTCCGCATGCCGCTGGAGCCCGAGCCGATGCTGCGTCTCATCGACCGCGAACTCGGTCTCGGTCTCGGCGCCGCCGGTTGCCGCGCGGTCCTGGAACACCAGGACCGGATGGCTCGTGACAGCGAGCTGAAGGCGGCGCAGAAGGCGGTGCGCGAGGCCGCGGACGTGGTGACCAAGATCGAGCTGCTGATCGGTGCCGACGCGCTCCAGGCCGGTCTCCCCGAGGGATTGATGGAGGCCGAGATGCAGGCGACCGACGGCGTGGAGCCGTCCGGGCGCCGAATCGCGCAGATGGCGTTCAATGCACACGGGGACGGAGTGCTCCAGCAGCACGCCCGGGACATCCAGGCGCGCTTTCCCAATGCGCCGGTCGCGTACGGGGGCTCGTCAGCAGCCATTGCCTTCGTGTCGGAGATGAGGCTGCCCATCTCGTTCGCCGGTTCGAGGGCCCCGTCCCTGCCTCCGTTCGAGACCGTCGACGGCCCTCGAAACTTCCCCCACCTCCACGACTACCAGGAGGACCTGGTCCGGAACATCTCCACGATGCTCGACCGGCTGGCTCCGCAACGCGGCATGCTGTCCCTGCCGACCGGCGCCGGCAAGACCCGGGTCACCGCCGAGGCTGTGATCCGTTGGGTGAAGCGGGTCGGAGACCTCAAGGGTCCACTGCTGTGGATCGCACAGACCGAGGAGCTGTGCGAACAGGCCGTCCAGAGCTGGAAGTTCGTCTGGAGCAAGGTGGGCGCCGAACGCCCGCTCACCATCAGCCGGCTGTGGAGCACCAGCGAGGTCGGGAACGTAGTCGATCACCCGCACCTTGTCGTCGCCACCGATGCCAAGCTGGAACGGTGCCTGGCCGCCGACCAGTACGCCTGGTTGCGCCAAGCCGCATTGGTGATCGTGGACGAGGCGCACACCGCCATCTCCAAGCGGTACACCGAGATCCTGAGCCAGCTGGGACTCACCCAGTACGAGACTGGCCGGCATCTGCTCGGTCTGACCGCCACCCCGTTCCGGAACGCCAACGAGGAGGAGACCCGCCGCCTGGTCAGCCGCTTCGGCAACCGGCGACTCGACCAAGGAGTCTTCCCGTCGGGAGACCCGTATCACGATCTCCAGGACTGGGGCATGCTCGCCCAGGTCGAGCACCGCACCCTTGAGGGCGGCCGCATCGAACTCACCAGGGACGAGAAAACACACGCCGATCGCATGGCGGTCCTCTCCCGTTCCGCCGAACAGCGGCTCGCCGACGACCACGCACGCAGTCGGCGCATCGTCGACTCCGTGACCGAACTGCCCAATGACTGGCCGACTTTGCTCTTCGCCACCTCAGTCGACCACGCCAAGTACCTGGCCGCCATGCTGAACGACCGCGGTGTCCCGTCCGCCGCCGTGGACTCGACGACCAGCACGCAAGACCGCCGCAACCGCATCGAGAACTTCCGAAACGGACGCATCCGAGTCCTCACCAACTACGGTGTGCTCACCCAGGGATTCGACGCACCTGCCACTCGTGTCGTGGTCGTAGCCCGGCCGGTCTACAGCACCAACGTGTACCAGCAGATGATCGGTCGCGGACTGCGCGGACCGCTGAACGGCGGCAAGGAAAGCTGTCTGATCCTCAACGTCAGCGACAACATCGCCAACTTCGACACACACCTCGCCTTCACCCAGTTCGAGCACCTCTGGAGCCGGAAGTGACCGACGCCTACCAGGACAGCCCTCCGCTCACCGCCGAGCAACTGGCCGTAGTCGAGCAGCCTTGGGACGCGCGCGTCCTGGTCACCGCGGGCGCCGGAGCGGGCAAGACGCACACCCTGGTGCGCCGGCTCGACGCACTGTGCGGCCACGAGGACCCCGAACAGGCGCTGGAGGCGGCCGAGATCCTGGTGCTCACCTTCTCCCGAGCGGCGGCCCGGGAACTGCGTGAACGGATCTCTCGGCACGGGGAGCGAGCCCACCGGGTACGAGCCCGGACCTTCGACGCGTGGGCCTATGAGGTGCTCCTTCAGGCACAACCGGACGGCGAGTGGGGTGCGGTCGGCTTCGACGAGCGGATCGCTGCCGCGTCCCGCGCGATCGAGAAGGGCGCGCTGGAGGTGGGCGATGCGGTGCCGCCGGCCCATGTCGTGATCGACGAGGTGCAGGACCTGCTGGGCGGGCGCCGTGAGCTGGTGGAGACGCTTCTCGACCGGTACCAGGACAGCTGCGGGTTCACCGTCGTCGGAGACGCCGCCCAGTCCGTGTACGGCTTCCAGATCGAGGACCTGGGCGAACGCGCCGACGAAACCGGTCGGTTCTTCGACTGGCTGCGCTGTTCCTACCCTGACGACCTGGTGGAGCTGCGTCTCACGAGGAACTTCCGGGCCACCACGGCCGAGGCCCGGATCGCTCTGGCGCACGGCCCCCTTCTCCAGCAGGTCACCGACCCGGACGAGGCCGGAGGGCTCTACGACGAACTGCGCGATCTCCTCCTGGATCCGGCCAACGGCATGGGCGACCTCGACGACGAGTTCACCCTGGACGGCCTGCGGGACCTCTCCGACACCTGCGCCGTCCTCACTCGTGACAACCAGGAGGCCCTCGTGGTCTCCGGCCTGATGCACGCGCACGGCATCGACCATCGGCTGCGCCGCCCGCTGGAGGAGCGTCCGGTGCCGTACTGGGTGGCCGAGCTGCTGCGTCGCACGGAGGCGACCGGGCTCACCGAGGACCGGTTCCGTACGCTCCTCTCGGGGATTCCTCTTCCCTACGAACCTGACGCCGCCGCCCTGTGGACGGTGCTGCGTAGGGTCGCGCGCGGAGCGGGGCGCGGGGTGCTCGATCTGGACCGGCTGCGCCGCGCGGTCGCCGACGGAAGGTTCCCGGACGAAGCGGCAGACCCGGAGAACGCCCGCATCATCGTCTCGACGGTGCATCGGGCCAAGGGCCTGGAGTTCGACCGGGTGATCGTTCTGACACCACCGACCCTCGCCGAGCTCCACAAGCGCTACCAGGACGAGTTGGACCTCCCCGCCGAAGCCCGCGCCCTGTATGTCGCCATGACACGCGCACGCCAGGACCTGTACCACGTGGCTTCTCCCGAACTACCGCTCTTCAGGAGGGCGGGTGGCCGGCAGGGCGGCCGCCGCTACCTCGGATCGTGGCGTTCGTACGACAGGTACGGGATCGTCGCCGAGTCGGGCGACGTGTGCCGGGACAACCCGCCCGGTCATCAGACCGATGCGGTCGCCACCCAGGCGTATCTCCTGGAACAGGTGCGCCCCGGCCAGGAGGTGCTGCTGCGCAGGCTCCACGACCTGCCGATGGGCGAGACGCAGAGCCCGCCGTACGCTCTGGTGCACGACGGAAAGGAGATCGGCGAGGCCTCGCGTCGATTCCGCGAGGACCTGTTCCATGTGCAGAAGGTGAACCGTACCTGGGACCCTTGGTGGCCCGACGAGATCCATGACCTGCGGATCGACACCGTGGAGACCGTGACGGGCAGCATCGCCGCCGGCGCGAACGCCGGACTCGGCGAGCGAGGCGTCTGGATCGCCCCGCGGATCACCGGCATCGGCCGGTACCGGAGAGCCGACAACTACGAGGAGCAGCGCGCATGACGCAGGTGGCAGGCCCCCACTCCGAGCACTACCGGGTCCGGGACGAGGAACTCCTGGTGGGGCTCCGCCGTGAACTCCTCGGCCCCGCCACGGATGCCGAGCCGGACGATCGGAGCGAGGTACTCACTCAGGACGCGCCGATCGACCGCTACCTGACCGGCGTGCTATATCCGCGTGCCGCGGACAGGGCCACGAAGGAGCGGCAGGACGACGACGCCGGCGAACAGCAAGGACTGGACGCCGTACCACTGCTCGCCCGCGACGACGTCGAGGAGTCCGGCACCGCGCAAGAGGTCGGCGCGTCGGGGGACAGGCGTCCCTCCTCGATGGGCCTCACCTTCGCGGTCCGCCTGGCCATAAGCGGTTCGATCGTGGTCTCGGCCCGCGCGGCCGTCTACGAACCCACCGACGCCGACGGCCGGCGCGTCCCGGCCCGCCGGGCCGAGGCCCGTACCACCGCTGAGCAGCGGGAGCGGTGGCGGCGCAAGGAACTCGCCTTCCCTGCCCAGACGATCGACGTGACCCGGCCGGATCCGAAGATGAGGGTCACACTCGCCCCGGAAGCCGCGCTGCACGTCAACGTCCGACGTCTCGACAAGGCCAACGGCACGGTCACGATCACGGTCACGTTGATCAACACCCAGAAGGTCGGGGAGTGGGATCTCCAGGACGCCTTCTCCCTGTTCCAGTGCGGTCTGACGGTCCGGGCCGCCAATGGCTCCACCGCGTTCGTCGAGCGCCCCGCCCCGGCCGCCGACTACGACCCGGAGATCGCCACGAGTCGCTTGCTGCACCGCCACGCCCCGACCTTCGCGGTCGGCCACGGCTGCGCCGCCGAGTGGGACTGGACTCCGCAGCCGATCGGTATGACCGAAGCCGAAATTCCCGCCGTCCCCGAGGTGCGGAGCCAGTTCGTGCCCTCCGTGGAGGTGCTGCTCACCGACTCCAACCCGGAGATCGACAGTTCCGCGCTGTCCATGCTGGGGCTGGCCGAGCAGTCCGACGCCGAGGTCCTGACCGCCCTGGAAGGGCTCGCCACGGGGTACGAACACTGGATCGACCGCAAGTCGGCCGAGGCGGATGCTCTGACAGGCACCCCCCACGAGAAGCCCGCGCGGGAGCAGGTGAGGGCCTGCCGCGAGGCGCTCGACCGAATCCGTGAGGGCATCGAGCTGCTGCGGACCAAGCCCGATCTGATGAGGGCTTTCCGACTCGCCAATCACGCCATGGCAGACCAGCGTGCCCGCAGTGCCTGGGTGAAGGGCGGACGCGTCGGTGCCCCCGACCCGGCCGCCGGTCGCTGGCGCCCCTTCCAGATCGCGTTCGTGCTGCTCTGCCTGGCCAGCATCGACGACCGCGGGCACAGCGATCGGCAGATCTCCGACCTGTTGTGGTTCCCCACCGGTGGTGGCAAGACGGAGGCCTACCTCGGGCTGATCGCCCTCACATCGTTCCTGCGTCGTATCCGCAAGGGCGCGGACGGCGGCGGTGTCACCGTTCTCATGCGCTACACGCTACGGCTGCTCACCCTCCAGCAGTTCGAACGCGCGGCGATCCTGCTCTGTGCCATGGAGCACATGCGGCGCGGTACGCCCGAGTTGGGCCATGAGGAGTTCTCCGTCGGCATGTGGGTGGGGCGTTCGGCTACCCCCAACACGCTGGCCGTGGCGGGCCAGAAACTCGACGAGCTGCGAAGGAATCTCGACAAGCGCCTCGCCACCGAGAACCCCGTCCAACTGCACGCCTGCCCCTGGTGCGGGACCCGCCTCGACGCACGGAACTACGAAGTCGACGAGGATGCCAAACGGATGCGCGTCCGCTGCCCCGGCGCGGGCTGCGACTTCGCCGACGGCCTGCCCGTCCATCTGATCGACGAGGCGGTGTACGACGCGCGACCGACCCTGGTCATTGCCACTGTCGACAAGTTCGCGTCGATGCCGTGGCGTCCGGCGACTTCCGCGCTCTTCAACCGCGACGACGACCCGGACGGCGGCACCCCTCCCCCGGAACTGATCGTCCAGGACGAACTCCATCTGATCTCCGGCCCGTTGGGAACTCTCACCGGCCTCTACGAAACCGCGGTGGACGCGCTCGCCGACCGGCCCAAGGTGATTGCCTCCACAGCGACCATCCGACGCGCCGCAGACCAGGGACGCCACCTCTTCGCCCGCGATGTACGGCAGTTCCCGCCCGCCGGTCTGGACGCCCGTGACTCGTGGTTCGCCGTGGAGACACCGCGCGAGGAGAAGGCGAGCCGCCGATACGTCGGCCTCCTGGCCCCCGGCACCAGCCAGTCCACTCTCCTGATCCGCACGTATGCCACCCTGCTGCACCGGGCCAAGCAGGCGAGGACCGAGGACGAGGTGCGCGACGCGTACTGGAGTCTCGTCGGCTACTTCAATAGCCTCCGGGTGCTGTCGGCGGCCGAACTTCAGGTCCATGACGACGTGATGGCCTATCTGGAGCTGCTGGCCGAGCGCGAGGGAGTGGAGGTCCGCTCCGTCGCCAACTACTCCGAGCTGACGAGCCGTATCGACGCCAGCGAGATCCCCACCCGCCTCAAGGGCATCGAGAAGCGGCTGCCCGACGGCGACACCGTGGACGTCCTGCTGGCCACCAACATGATCGCGGTCGGCGTGGACGTGGACCGCCTCGGCCTCATGGCCGTGATGGGCCAGCCGCAGACGACCGCCGAGTACATCCAGGCCACCAGCCGGGTCGGCCGCGCGCACCCCGGCCTGGTCGCGGTCATGCTCAACGCGACCCGGTCCCGGGACCGCTCCCACTACGAGAGCTTCCAACACTTCCACTCGGCCCTGTACCGCGAGGTCGAGTCCACCTCCGTCACACCGTTCTCCGCCAGTGCCCGCGGCCGGGGCCTGCACGCGGTGATCGTCGCCCTCGCCCGCGTCATCATCCCCGCCGCTCGGCCCAACGAGGGCGCCGGCCGGGTCGAGTCCTATGAAGACGTGCTCCGGGAACGCATCAAGTCGATCCTCCTGGAGCGCGTGGACGCGGTCACCCGGGAGGAGACCGACGCCGTGTCCCGGGCCTTCGACGAGTTCGTCGATTGGTGGTGCGACGAGGCTGACATCCACAACGGTCTGCTGTTCGAGCCGCAGAGAGGCAACCGTACCCCTTCGCTCCTGAAGGCGTACGACGACGAGTCCCAGGACGCCGAGGCATATCCCACGTTGTGGAGCCTGCGCGACGTCGACGCCGAGACCGCCCTGTTCATGGAGGGAAGCCGATGACCCCGCCCCCTGCCCGCCGTCGCCGGACCGGCGCGAGCGGCACCGCACCCGCCCACAACTTTCCGCGGCGTGGTGCGGTCCGTCGCGCCCAGGCGATCACCACGTACGGCATCGGGTCGCTCATCGCGGTCGACCACGAGTCCTTCATCGTCTCGGGGCTCGACGAGGCCGAGCAGAGCTGGAGCCGTGACGAGTCCCCGCGGATCTACGAACGGCGCCTGGCCCGACTGCTCGACGTCGACTACTTCAGGCTGCCGCCCGCTTCCGACGACACCAGCCGGGACGGTCTCCGGGTTCGACGATTCCCCCTGATGCACTCCTGCCCCGAGTGCAATGACCTGCAACGGCACCGCGACTTCAACCCGCCCGCCGGGCGAAGCGTCTGCGGCACATGCGAGGTCGACCTGGTCCCCTCCCGCTTCGTCGTCGCCTGCGAGGCCGGACACCTCGGTGAGTTCCCGTACTGGCAGTGGGTGCACCGCTCCACGGTCCGTGGTGCCACGACGGTGGGACAGTGCGGGGGGAAGCTCAAGATGCGCACGACCGGGCGCACTTCCTCGCTCCGCTCCATCCTCGTCTCCTGCACCTGCGGGCAGGCTCCCGAGGTCTCGATGGAGGGATCCTTCCGCAGACAGGCGCTCAAGGATTTGGGCCTCAAGTGCCGAGGCACCCGCCCGTGGCTCGGCTCGTCCGCTCCCGCCCAGGAGTGCGGACTCTCCCTGCGCACGTTGCAGCGCGGTTCGTCTGCGGTGTGGCAGCCGGTGTTGAAGTCGGCGCTCTCCATCCCGCCGTGGAGCAACCGTCGCGAGGATCCTCTCGCCGGCCACTGGGTAAAGCTCAGGAAGTATGACGACCGCGCGGGCGTCGCAATCTACCTGGACGCTCTTTTCGACGATGAGTGGCCCATCTCCTTGGACGAGGTGATGGCCCTGCTCGCCGCCGAACGCGAAGAGGACCCCGACAGCGAGTCCGCCCCTACCTTCGACCACCGCTACCGTGCCCTGCGGAACATGGAGTATGAGCGTCTCCGCTCGGGCAACGACGAGAGCGAGCAGTCCCGCGACGAGCAATTTGTCTGCGAGACGCCGCTGGGTGACCAGAGCGTGCTCGATCCGCTCGGTGTCACCGGACCGATGCTGGTCAAGAAGCTTCGTGAGGTGCGCGCCCTGAAGGCGTTCACCAGGCTCGTCGACGCCGAGTCGACGACCGACGCCAAGGAGATGTCGCTCTCCGAACAACCCATGCGCTGGCTCCCGGCCATGGAAGTGCAAGGCGAAGGTGTATTCCTCCGCCTGGCCGAAGACCGTCTCGGCGCCTGGGAGAAGACCAGGGCGGTGGCAGCCCGGGTCGAGCGGATGCATACCGCCCATCAGCGACTGCTGGAGGAGCGGGCCGACGACCCGAGCCGGGTCGTCCCCTCCCCCGCCACCCCTCGCATGGTGCTGCTGCACACGCTGGCCCACGTCCTCATCAACGAGTGGAGCCTGGAGGCCGGCTACCCGGCCGCGGCCCTGCGCGAGCGCCTATACGCCGCCGACGACATGGCCGGGGTGCTCGTCTACACGGCGACGAGCGACTCGGCCGGCAGTCTGGGTGGTCTGGTCGCTCAAGGCGAACCAGAGGTTCTCGCTCGAACGGTCCGTTCTGCAGTCCGCCGTGCGGAGTGGTGTTCCTCGGACCCGCTCTGCATGGAGACCGAGGCGTCCGGCGCCGGCGGCATCAACCTGGCGGCCTGCCACGCCTGCGTGATGCTTCCGGAGACAAGCTGCGAGCACAACAACGTCCTCCTGGACCGCGCGCTGCTCGTCGGTACCCCTGAGGATCCCGCGGTGGGCTTCTTCGCCGACATCCTGAATCCCTGACTTCCGCACCCCGTTGGTGAAGGCGCCGACACGGATCGGCGCCTTCACCGTGTTTCGGCGCGTCGTGGAGCAGCCTTCCGTCACCGTACGAATCGTCGCGCATCCGCCTCGAACCGCATCTGTGCGCGGTCCAGAGCATCGTCGGCGTCATGGCCATGGGCTCGAAGCCAATGAAGAAGATCGGCGATGATGTCGATCGCAGTCTCCCGCGCAGAGATGACGCTCAGCTTGGTGGATCCCTGCAAGTGAGCTGGCAACCCCGCGTTGTAGAGGTGCAGGCAACTCGTGGCTCTGGAGACCCGGATGTCCTTGATGTGGCCGTTCGCCTCCGTCAGTTCCGATGCGAGCTCGACCCACGTGATCTTGCGATCGGGCAGGAGTTGGACGCCCCAGCGTTCGGACATCGCGGAGACGATGGCCATACCGCGCCCCGCCTCGGCGTCGTCGGTCGAGTCGATCAGACACGGTAAGGCTCGCGTGTCGGGATCATGGACTTCGATACGCAGGTACGTACCGCTCATGGAGACGGCGAGTGTCGCCGGAGTGCCGGGGCCCACATGAGTGATCACGTTGGAGACGAGTTCGCTGAGGCAGAGCTGGGCCGCCTCCGTCAACTCGGGCAAGCCCCAGAGGCCCAGATGGGTCCGCAACAAGCGCCGCAACGCCGCCACTTCCTCCGGCTCAGCAGAGAACGCCAGATCCCAGGGCCTTCTGTGGGTGCACCCACCGCAATCCATGTCCCAACTCCTTCGTCCGCCTGTCTGGTTGCGCTGCTCGTGAAGCAGTGGCCTGTCGCCCTGGCGCAGACCTCCACTCCCAGGGCAGGAGAGAACCGGGGGCATGCGCGATGCGCTTCTGCTCGTTGTGCGTGAGCGGCGCGATGCCCAAACTAGAAGGCGACTTGGTAAATTTGCCACCACATTCGGCAAATTAGCTCGATCGTGGCACGCATACGGCACAGCACGGCAGACTGCCGTCCCGAGCCCGACATGGAAGGTATGGATCGACATGGCCCCGAGGGCAGTACCGACTCAACGTCAGAGGCGCCTCGGTCACGAGTTGCGCAGGATGCGAATGGCCGCGGGCATGTCCGCGGAGCACGCCGCGAACCTCCTCGGCGTCGACCGAGGGAAGATCTCCAACATGGAGTCCGGGGTCCGGAGCATCAGCGAGGAGCGGCTGCGCACCCTGGCCCACCACTGCCACTGCGATGACGAGAAGTACGTGGCGGCGTTGGCGGAAATGGCCTCAGCACGCACTTCGGGCTGGTGGGAGCAGTACCGCGGAACTCTACCTCAAGGCCTCCTGGACATCGCCGAACTGGAATGGCAGTCCGTTCGCATGCGCACCGCGTGCACGGTGCACATCCCCGGCCTGCTCCAGACGACCGACTACGCCCTCGCGGTCTTCCGTGCCGTCCTTCCGCATCTTCCCGAGCACGAGGTGGCGTTGAGAGCCGCCCATCGCAACCACCGCCAAGCAGTGCTCACTCCCGAGGCTGCTCCTTCCTTCATCGGAATCGTGCACGAGGCTGCGCTCCGGATGCAGTTCGGTGGGCCGAGGGTCGCCCGTGAGCAGCTCCGTCACCTGCTGGACCAGTCCGAGCGGGACGGCCGAACCGTTCTGGTCGTCCCCTTCGCCCACGGAGCCTTTCCGGGCGCGGGACAGACCGTTCTGTACGCGGAAGGACCTACGGAACAACTGGACACCGTGCAGATCGACAACTCCCACGGCCCGGACTTCCTCTACGGCGAGGCAGAATTGACCAAGTACCGTGCTCACTTGGACCGGATGGAAGAGCTGGCTCTGTCCCCCGACGACTCAAGAGCCTTCATCCACGCCATCGCTCGCGAGCTCTAGGAGACGTCATGCCAGAGATCCAGTGGGAAGAGCCGTTCTGCGGGGAAGGAAACTCGTGCTTCCGGCTGGGCGTGGACAGCTTCGGCAACGCGTATATAGCCGTGAACGGCCAGGAGGACCGTTTCATCGCAGACAGCCGCGAGGCGCTCCGGACCATGATCCGTGACATCAAGGCCGGCAAGGTGGACCACCTGCTGAAATGAGGTTCTCCAAAGACCAAAATCAGACCTCGGCGGACCGGAGTTAGCCAGGTATGACCGACAGGTGGTCCAACTGGCACCTTCGCCAGCCGACCGCACGCAAGGGTCGGTCGGCGATCTCCCGTTCGATCACGGTGACTATCGCAGGCCACGGGACGCGGAGTGCTGTAACCGACGACCAGTACGCGTGCGATGCCCGCACCGCAGCGCTCACGCCCAGCCCTACAGAATCCCCCGGCACGGTGCCGAGGACCCGACGAACCACCCCACCCGCACCGCGTGCTGCGGGCATGATGCCGTTACCCAGCAAGAGCGTCGCCGTTCGCAGTGCGTCCAAGGTGGAAGGGGGCGCAGCTCCGGCCAACGGCCCGAAGATCAGTTCATTCCAATCTCGCAGCGTTCGCGCCCAGGCCAAGCGCTCAAGGCCCGTCCCGAGGTCGACCGCCATGCGCTGCGGGTTCTGGATGTTCCAGAGCAGCACGATGTCGCCGAGCGTGAGATCCAGGTGGCGAAACATGAGGGTCACGCCGGCCACCTGCCGCCGGTTCCAGACCCTGAGCTGGCCGTAGAGGCTTATATGTCGGGCATGGAATCCGAGCCGCGAGAGGACGTAGAGCCAGTCGTCCAGGGCGCCCGCGTACTCCTCGATGCTCTGAATCGCTTGCACGCGCGACACGTTGACGAAGGACGTCAGGTAGCCGTCGAGTAGTTCTCCGTCCTCGCCTCGCTCGCCTGTGAACCTGACTACCGGTTGCGGAAGGAACCCACTTCGGTAGGTAATGGGGAGGCCGTCCTTGAGCAGAGGATCAAGTGCTTGAACAGCGGAGATTGCCAGTTCAGTCTCTCGTCCCCAACGAAGAGGGATACATGCGTCGCGACGGACACCTCGTGCAGCGAAGGCGTCCTCCAGGGTCGACAGGAACTCGGCCCATGAAGGTGATCGCCGGGGCGGTGCGTAGGGCGAGCCTCGGTGTCGATGACGGACCTCAAGTTCTGCGCCGTCGATCGTGAACTCCCACTCTCGGCCTAGGACTTGCCGAAGAGCAGTTGCTACCTGATGCGTGGGCGACCCAGCCAGCATCAGCGTGCCGCCATGGCCTCGAAGTGCCGCCTCGGGGCGAAGCGGTGTCGACCGACAGTCTGCACCACCGTGCAATCCAGTGCGGTCGCTCCTTCGATCGCCTCAGCGAGGGCCACGGAAGCCGTCTCGTCGTCCGCGTCGGGCGAAACGATTGCCGTCACTCCAGTGCGGTCACAGAGCGCGGCTTGGGCGCAGGTTCCCTCACGCCATGTCAGCGCGGCAATAGGCGTCCCGGCCCGAAGGGACTCGCCGAAGACGGCGGCGCCCGCTTCCACGTAGGTCCGCTCGTAGGTGTAGACGAACACGGAGGCGTTACTGATGGCGGCTGTCTTGGCACGGCCGCCAAGTTCGCCGACCCACTGCACATTGTCTGCGGAGAAGATCTTTTCGTGGCGGCGCACGTAGTCCACATCGAAGACGGGACCAACGACGCGGATACGGCGGCCGAGCATTTGAGCCGCTCTGACCGCGAGATGGGGTGCCTTTTCCTCGTCTATGCGGCCGAGCCATACCAGGTCCTGCCCCTTGACGGCCGACGGCTCCTCCTCATCGCGGCCGAGGTGGACAGCCAGTTCCGCCATGGGCTGATGGGCTGCATATCGCTCGATCATCTCGGGCGAGTAGCAGTAGAGGCGTGACCGTTTGCCGTCGAAGGCAGTTTCGGTGTGATGGAAGACGGGAGAGTGCTGAAACGTGGCCACCTCACAGTCCAGTTGGCTCCAGGTGCGTACCCAGGCCGACAGCGACGGATACTCGTGGCCGACGATAAGGAGGTCGTAGCGGGCCGCTTTGAGCTCGTGCTCGGCCAGCGAACCCGCGTTGACGTCTTCGAGACGGACTGGCTTGCGGACCCAGTCGGCGTCCAGTTCGGGGAGCCAGCCCGGCCCCAGTAGGTGTACGTCGGCGCCTGCGGCTCGGGCGCCGACTGCGACCGCCCATAGCCATCGTTCGATCCCGCCGTATCCGGCAGGGGGGAAAGCGTAGCTACCCGGAAAGTCGCAGACGCCGACGAGCACTATGCCTCCGGTGTTCCGTCCGCCGAGATACGGCGGAAGCCGAGGTACGGGACGAGTGATTCGGGCAGGACGAGGGAGCCGTCCTGCTGCTGGCACTGTTCGAGCAGCGCGGCCATGGTCCGCCCGACCGGAAGACCCGAGCCATTCAGAGTGGCGACCAGCTTGGGCTTGCCGTCCTCACCACGGGTGCGGATATTCGCGCGGCGTGCCTGGAAGGTGCCGAAATTCGAGACCGAGGAAATCTCGCGGTAGGTGTTCTGGCTCGGGAACCACACCTCGATGTCGTAGGTGAGCTGGGCGGAGAAGCCCGTGTCGCCTGCGGCAAGGGTGACTACGCGGTAGGCCAGGCCGAGTTCCTTCAGGCATGCTTCGGCGTGGCCGATCATCTTCTCAAGCTCGGTGTCCGCGTCCTCGGGGTCGCAGATCCGTACCATCTCCACCTTGGTGAACTGGTGCTGGCGGATCAGGCCCCGGGTGTCACGGCCGTACGAGCCGGCCTCCGAGCGGAAGCACGGAGTCTGCGCGGTGAGCGCGACCGGCAGCTCGGCCGGCGGGATGATCTCGTCCGCGTAGAGATTGGTGAGAGGGACTTCGGCCGTCGGGATCAGGAACAGCTCGCGATCCGCGACACCGGTCTTGAACAGGTCCTCCTCGAACTTCGGCAGCTGCCCGGTCCCGGTCATCGTCTTCCTGGTGACCAGGAACGGCACCGAGTGCTCGACGTAGTCGTGCCGACGGGTGTGGATGTCAAGGAAGAGCGTGGCGAGAGCTCGCTCCAGGGCAGCTCCTGCACCGCGTGAGACGGCGAAGCGGGGACCCGACAGCTTCGTGGCGCGGGCGAAGTCGAGGATGCCCGTGGCTTCACCGAGGTCGACGTGATCCTTCGGTGCGAACGAGAACGATGGCGGGGTGCCGACCCGGCGGACCTCGATAGCGAACTCCTCGGAGTCGCCGTCGGGAGCCCTGTCGTCGGGGAGGTTCGGGATGGTGAGGAGGAGCGTGCGCAGCTCGTCCTGGATCTGCTCCTGGTCCGCCTCGATCTCGCGGATCTGTTCCTTGATCTCGCGGGCGCGTTCCTTCAGCTTGGAGATGTCCCCACCCTGCTTCGCCGTCTGCTGAACCTCGCTTGCCACCCGCTTGGACTCTGCCCGCAGCTCGTCAGCCGAGCGGATGTTCTGGTTACGCCGAGACTGGAGGCTCTCCAGCGTCGACAAGTCCAGCGAGTATCCACGGCGAGCGAGGCGACGAACTGCTTCGGCACCCATTTCGAGAAGGGCGCGGGCATCATGCATGGGGAGGTTCCTTTTTCTCCGGCGAGTGGTCTGCTGCGTCGAAGGTAGCAACTGCCGAACCGTGTCCCGCCCGCAATATCGCGGCACCGCAGCGCGCCTCCGTATCCTGTGGTTTCTCCCTGTCGAGATCGGTCAGAAGGGCTCCGATCCAGTCCAGGAGCACGTCATCGGGGACTGAGAGAGGCTCGGCGCAGGGAGCCTCCGGGAAGAACAGCGGCATGAGTTCGGAGCGAGTCCGGTCACGGTGCCAGAGGAGCACCGACACGAGCAGCCCGTGACATACCAGGACTCGGGGCCCCGGATACTCCAGCACCGCATGGACTCCGGACAGCATCCTTCTGATGCCGTCCCGCTGGGACTCGCCGGCCCCCGGCGGGCATTGTGATCCGCCATGGGTATCGAGCCAGGCGGCGTAGTCCCGGAAGGGGCCGCCTTCGAACGTCCCGTAGTCGAGTTCGTTGAGGCGTGCGTCCACCACCAGGTCCGGTATGGGCACCCCCGTGAGCAGGGAAGCCGTCTGCCGGGCTCGTGGAAACTCGCTCGCCAGCCAGGTGCGCACGTTGTGCAGCGGAACCACTGACCACGGCTGTCGGCAGGAACGGACACCCTCCTCGTTGAGCAGGATGGCGCGGGATGGATCCCCATTGACGAGGTACTGCTTGCTGTAGTCGGTCTGACCGTGGCGGAGGATGTACGTGATCACCGTGCGCCCTCCAAGCCAGAGGCCATGAGCAAGGACAGAACTTGCTCGATCTTCGGCTCCGCCGGGTCGCCGATCTCCGCGTAATAGAGGAGCCCGTCGACCGCGAGTGCTCTGCACCAGGGAGTGATATGCGGGATGGGGATGCGTGACATGCGCGCGGCCGTCGTCAGCCGCTCGGTGACCTCGGCTTCGAGGTCGTAGTAGACCGTCCAGAAGGCCCAGTCGAAGGCGGCATCACCGATCAGAGGGTGCGGATCGATCAGACGGGGATGTCCAGCGCCATCAAAGATCACGTTCTCTGGGTACAGGTCGGCGTGGAGAACCGTCGTCCGTGTGGGATCTTCCCGAAGCGAGGGAAGCCCTGCACACACCTCCTCGACCAGCGCGCTCCGAGTACCGAGATCGAGGCTTCGCGCACGCTGCCGGATTCGAGGCAGCATGACCTCTTGGACGAAGTAGTCCAAGGTTGGCAGGTCCGGGTTCGTCCTTCTCTGGCCGAGTTTGTGCACCACTTGGAGGGCGGCAGCGACCACCTGCCTGTTGCACCCAATGGGGACGCTCCCGCCGGGCCGACTGCCCACCAGTTCCAGGGCAGCCACGGCCAGATCATCCGCGAAGTCGACCACCTCCGCAGTTGGCCCACCTGCCCAGGTACGCAGCGCGGCGGTTTCGTGACGGTAGCGCAGCGGCTCGTACCACGCCTTGAGGATCAACGGTCTCCCATCGAGAGAGTTGGCCAGCGCGACGGCGGAGGCATGGCCGGCGTCGTGGTAGCTCTTCAGCGAGAGCTGCCAGCGCTCCGCCGCCTCGGCCAGAAGGAACGGTGCATCCCGTAGCCAGGACTCCGCCGCCGGACCATAGTGATCGAGAAGGCGCCTTCGACATCCCAGCGGCACGTCTCCGAGCGTTTGCGGTGTCATCAGCTCAGAACGATCCCGTCCGAGACCAGTTCGTCGGTCAGAGCGGGGAACCCTTCGAGGGCCTCAGAGACGAGCCCCTGAACCTTGTCGATCTCGACATCGGACGAGGACAGGCGCACGAGGATGCGCCACGGTTCGTCGAGCCGCTGCCCCGTGGTGCTGACCAGATGAACCTCGGCGTGGCCATCGGTCGCTTCGTGCAGGCGCTCCGCGAGCCGCTGCGCTGCGATGTTGTAGAGCTTGCCGACGTGGTAGACCGGATTCTTTCCGCTGGCGCCCTCCAGGTTCATGGGACGCAACGGTGTGATCAGGCCGTTGACGCGGTTGCCGCGGCCCACGACTCCCTCGTCCCCTGACTCGATCGAGCTTCCCGTGTACGTCAGGTAGAGCTCGTCCTTCTCCGGCATGTCGCGGGCATTGAGCCGGAATCGGACCTCGGCGCCGGGCAGCCGGATGCCGGCGAGACGGTGGCACTCGGCCAGGATGGCCTTGCTGTTGCGTATGTACTCGGCCCGGCTGTCCACGTGCCGTGACTTCTGCGGCACGCACAGCACGATGTCGGCGGCGTCGCTGTCCCAGTAACCCATGAGCTTTACGTCGGAGCCGCACCAGGTGTGTGCTCTCCTGAAGTCGCTCGGTCCGGAGAGGTGGTCCACCAGCTCGCGCACGAACGCCTCGAAGGGGTTCTCGGGCGCCCACCCGGTACCGAGCGACGTGTCGTTCGCGAGCCGGACCCTGCGCTCGCGGAGGTCGTCGATGGACCGCGGGTTGAACCAGCGGGTGCGGTCCGGAATGGCTTCCCCGGTCAGTACGGCGCCGGGGCTCGAGTTGCTCGTGATGTTGAACGAAAGGTCGAGGTGATCCGAGACCTCTGGGAGACGGTCGGCGAAGAAGTCGCGAACTTCCGATTCGACGATCTCCCGGACCGGGATGCTCTCACCGCCACAGCTGGGCGCCGCCCGCCCGTTGATCAGAACCCTGACCGGAGCTGTCATCTTGCCGCCACCGTAGCGAACCTCGCTGGCGCCGCCCAGAACGGCGAGCTTGTCGAAGTTGTGGTGCAGCACCGCACCGAAGTGCTGCACGGTGTAGCTGCTGTAGGCACGGGAGAGCCGCTCAGCCAAGTGGTCGGCGAGGGTGTCTGGGTGGCCCAGTCCTTTGCGTTCCACGATGGTTGTGCCACCGGGTTCGTGGGCGCCAGTTTCAACGACCAGGCGGCTCTTGCCGAGGGTCATGCTCGTGCGGGGCATGGCGAACTCCCGTCTCAGGGGCGGCAGAGGGTCCAGCGCGGGCGTCGGTGAGCCCGGCGGGGAACAACGAGAGAAAGCTTCGACGCCCTGTGGACTGGGAGCCCTGACAAACTGTCCGGGTTCGTTGCTACGGCGCTTCAGCAGCCGCGAATCGAGTCAGCTCAGGAGGCGCTCGGCGGTGCCAAGCACTGCGGCCCAGGGCAGCTCACGCCCGGCAGGAGCCTCACGTGGCTCGTACAGTGGCCAGACATCCGGACCGTAGACGAGGTGCACATCGGCTTCCCGAAGCGTCGCGATGTGGCGCTTCCAGGCAGGGTGGCGGACATGAGCTGCGTTGACCCTGGGAAACACCACGACGGGCAGTTCGAGGGTGCCGATAGCTTCGCCTACTTGCGTCAGCGCCTGGTTGTCGGCAATGCCGGTCGCAAGCTTGGCCACCGTGTTCGCGCTCGCGGGGGCCACCACATAGCAGTCCACCTTCGGGTGGGGGCTGGTCTCGCCGGGCAACCGCGCTTCGTCGCGGACGGGGATGCCGGTCAGCTGCTCCAGCCGGTCGACCTCGCCGCTCATGCGCAGCCAACGACCCGCTGTCGGTGTGAGTGTCACCGCCACTTGCCAGCCCCGGGCCAGCGCCGGCTCCACGAGCCCGACGCGCAAGGTCTCGACTCCGCCGGCGCTGGATCCCACGACACCGAGGACCCGGCCATTCCCTGTGCTCACTGCACCGCCCTGCACCGTTGAGCCATCACGAACAGCTCCGAGGAAGGAGCTCCGCCCGTGACCGGAGATTGCTTGATCAGGTCGCGCAGCGTGTCACGGACACGAGGATTGTTCCGCACGAGCTGCGGCGAAGTTGACTCGGCCGTGCGCAGCTCCCTGAACGCGTCGTCCACCCGCCCTGTCAAAGAGAGAGCACGGGCGTAGTCGATGCGGTGAGAGACGCTTCGCTCCGCGGCCATGTGGTCCACATCGACGTCTCCGTGCTCCACCAGGTACGCCACGTTGTCGAGATCGAGTTCCGCCGACAATCGGTGCAGCATCACGTTCGTCGGCCCGAAGCAGGTGTGCCAGTAGTTCTCGTCCGATCCGAGCCGGTCGGCCATGTCCTGGGCCCGGTCCAAGAGGCTGATGGCGGTCGAGCGATCCTGATGCCGAGCTGCAGCGATGGCGGCACGGAGGTGAATCATGCCCAGCAGGCTCAGTGCGGCCGGATCGCTCTCCTCTATGCGTGCGGACAGCCATCTCGACGCTGTCATCGCCAGCTCCAGAGCGTCGTCGTACCGCCCGTTGGCCAGAAGGGCGTGGGTGCCTGACCGGGCAGCAGAGGCCAGCACCAGTGGGTCCTCGGACTCGTCGGCAGCTCTCATGGCCCTCTCAGCTGCGAGCCAGGAGATGTCGGACTCGCCCACCTTGGCAAGGGCCGTGGCTGCGAGGTGGTGGACGCGCGCAGAGACTGCCAAGCAGGGCAGGCGTTCTGCGGTGGAGCGAACTGCGCGGTCTTCAAGTGCATGGGCAGTCTGGAGAAGGCCGGGAAGCACGGCGATCACCTTGCCGAGTCGGCCCGCTTGATAGTCGTCCCAAGCTTCTTCGACGCGAAGCGCCGCTGGGGCCGGGCTCGGGAGCTGGTTGTCGGCCTCTGGCCCGAAGAGCAGGCGGGACAGGCGGC
This sequence comes from Streptomyces sp. NPDC001714, assembly GCF_042892755.1. NCBI lineage: Bacteria > Bacillati > Actinomycetota > Actinomycetes > Kitasatosporales > Streptomycetaceae > Streptomyces > Streptomyces sp. NPDC001714. The sequence goes on along the minus strand of NZ_JBIAUL010000005.1, from coordinate 204,899 downwards.
GTGGGCTCATCAGGGCGTCCCGGACAGCAGGTATGTCGTCCTGCTGACGCTCGTCCTCCATGAGCACAGGTTTTCCGAGCAAGTCGCCGAGAGGCACGCGCAGTACATGGGCCAGCTCGGCGAGCATGTCGATTCGGGGAGGCTTGCGCCGGCCTGACTCCGCTTTGGCCAGCCAGTCGGTGCTGCGGCCCACCAGACCGGCCAGGACCTGCTGGGTGTAGCCGCGGCGGCGCCGATGGAAAGCGATCCGCTCACCTACGGTCAGGTGATCTCCGAGCCCACGCATGCGTGTTGCCTTCCTTCGTCTGGGAAGGGCCGCGTCCATGAGGGAAGCGGCCGGCCTCGTGCACGACCCCGATGGAATTTTTGCTCTGTGCTACGTCTGCTGCTGCGCAATCGCTGCCTGTCATCGCGTGGTGAACCACGCTGTGAAGGCTGACCCACCAAGGGTCGCCAGAGCAGAAAAGAAACGAACCGGGATCCGCTGGAGGGTCATGCGGAACCCGCCTATGCGGACGTCCAGTACGGGCGCGCTCTGGTTGGTCTCCATCCGCTGAGCCTCCATCATCTCGTGTCGGGAGTAGCCGGGTTGCGTTGCCAGCTAACCCGTACTCGTCTCTACGATCCCCCAGTTGGCGCCGAAGAGTGCACTCGGGGTCAACCATTGGCCCTATCAACGGCACTCAGTGCCGCCAACTTGCTCATTCTGCCTACGTATTCCCCTCTAAAGGAATGACTCCGTGACCTTTACGACATATTTGATCGATCATTTTTTTGGAGCTCTGTGGACCGGATCCCACGAAAAGTTGTAGCCAAGAAGTCATGTCCTGCCGCGTAGCGGGTTGCCCACAACGATTCTTGCTCCTTTGCGAACCCTGGCAGCGGTCTGTTTCGGCACCCACAGAGGCCCTGTCACAGCCGTCGGCCACGAGACGCCCCAGCCGCCCGCTTCTTCGGCAGTGTCGTGCTTCCGTGAGCCGAGTAAAGGGCGCTCCCGCTCCGCTGCGCTCCGCGTCTGCGTCGGCTTCGCCGATCGGCCTTCGGCCGACCCTTGACTCGGCTCACTCCAGCACGGGGAAGAAGCGAGCGGGCGGCCGGGAAGGGTGGGGTGGGGCTTGCGTGGGAGCGCCCTTGGGTTGGTGGCAAGGGGCCGTTGGCGGGGGGCTTCAGGTCGGAGGGGTGACGGGGTCAAGGCAACAGGTCTGTGCCCTCGATGACTTGCCCTCCGGAGGCCGGAGTGGCTGACACGAGGCGCTGGACGTCTTTCCCTCGGAGCGTCACGAAGGCAGTGAGGCCTGTGTCGAGTTCTGCCACTCGATGCCCGTAGACGACGGCCTGTGTCAGGGTCAGGTCGAGCGCTTGTGCCGAACCGCTGAGGCAGGTGAAACGGGCGCCGCGACGGACCGGTCCCCGCAGGCAGCGCACATTGACGGTGGCCTGTTCGAGGGACGCGACGATGACCCGGAGGATCTGCAGTTCCACGCGGTTACGACAGTTGTCGGGGCTCGGGATCTCGTTCACGCGGCTGCCTCATCACGCTCGACCAGGGCACGGAGCCCCCTATCGTCACAGGTTCGTTCAGGGAAGGTACGAAAGGTACGCCTTCCGCGTGCCCCCTGGAACCGGTGCACGAGTCCTGGGTATCGCTCGTGTCGGGCGGGTGACCGGCCCTTTGCGGGGACTCCTCGGGCCCGGTTCCTCGGTGGCTGCGCCCGTGCTCCCGGAGGCGCCCGTCCTTGTGTGTGGTTCTCCTTCGCGCGTTCAAGTGCCGTTTGATCAGGTGAAGTTGACTCGGCTTTACGCAGAGGGGGATCATCCGCTTCCAGGCGTCGGCGGGCAACGCCCCGCGTAGGGCGCGGAGCCGTGCGCGTACCGGGTCGGGGGATGAACCGACGGCCCGTCGTACGCATCCTCCCTTCCGCCATCTGATCCTCCGAGGTTCGGGGACTTTTTCATGAGCACAAGCAATTCCAGACGTGGGGACGACGCGTCGAGACGTCGTCGTCCGGCCCTGTTGACCGCCGTCGCCGCGCTCGCCGTTGCGGGTGGGGCGGCCGTGCCGGTGCCGGCCCTGGCCGACGGTGGGGACGCGGACACCGGGACCACGCTGCAGCAGGACTTCGCGGCCGCCGCCGACGCGTACCACGTGCCGCGTCAGGTGCTGCTGGCGCTGGCATACCAGGAGTCGGCCTGGGACACGCATGCCGGGCAGCACAGCACCGACGGCGGGTTCGGGCCGATGCATCTCACGGACGTGACTCCGGCGATGATGGCCGGCGGCGACGCGGGGGCGGCGGGGCGGGGGGACGTGGCGAAGCTTGCCGCCGCTCCGGCTCTGCACACCGTTCAGGCCGCCGCGAAGCTGACCGGGCTGTCGGCGGCGGAGTTGCGCAGCGATCCGGCGGCCAACATCCGTGGGGGTGCGGCGCTGCTCGCCTCTTATCAGGAGGCGGTGGCCGGGTCGGTGTCCGCGGATCCCGGTGACTGGTACGGGGCCGTGGCCCGTTACAGCCAGGCCACCGAGCGGCAGGGTGCCGCTGTCTTCGCCGGTCGCGTGTTCGCCACCATCAAGAAGGGTGCCGGGCGCACCACGGCCGACGGTGAGCACGTGAAGCTGGTGGCTGACAGCGATGTCGAGCCTGTCACCGGGCAGTTGAACGCCCTGGACCTGAAGTCCGCGACGGACACCGGCACCGAGTGCCCGGCCACCGTCGCCTGTACGTTCGTGGCGGCGTCGCCGTCCAACGGCCAGGTCTCCAACCGGCCCGCCAACGGCCTCCGGATCGACAGCATCGTCATCCACGACACGGAGACGTCGTACGACGCCGCCGTCAACCTCTTCACGCAGCCGGGCGGGTCCGCCGCGCACTACGTCATGCGGTCCTCGGACGGCGCGGTGACGCAGATGGTGCCGACGAAGGACCTCGCCTTCCACGCGGGCAACTACTCCACCAACATGCACTCGATCGGCATCGAGCACGAGGGCTACGCCGCGCACGGTGCCACCTGGTACACCGAGGCGCAGTACGAGGCCACGGCCGACCTGGTCAAGTACCTGGCCGAGCGGTTCGACATACCGCTGGACCGGCAGCACATCATCGGCCACGACAACGTCGCCGGGCCGAAGTCGTCCCTCGTCTCCGGCATGCACTGGGACCCGGGCCCGTCCTGGGACTGGAACCACCTGATGAGCCTGCTCGGGGTGCGCACCGGGCGGCACGGCGTCGGTCCCGTCGGTTCGGTGGTGACCATCGCCCCGCGGTTCGACGAGAATCTGCAGACCGTGCAGATCTGCCCCTCCGACGACCCGACCGGCGCCACCACCGCGTGCACCGAGACGCAGCAGGCATCGGACTTCGTCTACCTGCGGACCGAGCCGAGCGAGACCGCTCCCCTCTTCGGGGACCAGGCGCTGCACCCGGGCGCGGCCGGTACCGACCGGATCAACGACTGGGGCAGCACGGCGGCGGCGGGACAGCAGTTCGTGGTCGCCGGGCAGGACGGGGACTGGACCGCCGTCTGGTACGGCGGCTCGAAGGTGTGGTTCCACAACCCGCACGGGTGCAACACCGCGCCCGCGCACGGGGTGAAGGTGATCTCGGCGGCCGGCGACTCGGCGGTGGCGGTGTACGGCTCCAGCTACCCGGACGCCGCCGAGTACCCCGCGGGTCTGTCGCCCTCGACGCAGGCCCCGCTCAGCATGTACACCGTCCCGGCCGGTCAGGCCTACGTGGCCACCGTGGCGCCCTCCCTCACGGCCGACTTCTTCCCGTCCAGCGGGACGGTCGTCACCGGTGCCAAGGCGATGTACACCATCCAGTACAACCACCGGGTCGCCCTGGTGTACGCCTCGGACGTCACGGCGACGGACGGCTGACGGTCCGCCGGCCGCGCGCCGGCGCCCACGCACGCGCATGTGGTGCCCAGGAGGTTCCGGCCTCCTGGGCACCTTTCTTATGCGTCGGCGGCCGTCGCGCGCGGCGAGCCGCTTGCCGTCTCGTGCGGCTCCAACTCGCCTGCGGGATCCGGCCGAACGGCGCCGGGACCGGGCGGCGCCAGTGCCAGGATGAGGGCATGACGACCATCCACGGGGAAGTGGCCGACGGGTTCGAAGGTGTGCGGGAGGCGTTCCGCGCCAACTTTGAGGAGCGGGGGGATGTCGGGGCCGCCGTCTGCGTGTATCGGGGCGGGCGGCCCGTGGTGGATCTGTGGGGCGGGGTGGCGGATCCGGGGACCGGACGGGAGTGGGACCGGGACACCTTGCAGCTGGTGTACTCCGCGACCAAGGGGGCCACCGCGACGGTGGCCCATCTGCTGGCCCAGCGCGGGGAGTTGGACCTCGACGCTCCGGTGGCCGACTACTGGCCGGAGTTCGGGGCGGCGGGGAAGGCCGGGATCCCGGTGCGGTGGCTGCTGTCGCACCGGGCCGGGGTGGTCACGGTCGAGCCGCCGGTGCCGCTGGCGGATGCGTTGCGCTGGCAGCCGATGGCCGACGCGCTCGCCGTGCAGCGGCCGGAGTGGGAGCCGGGGACCGCGCACGGGTATCACGGGCGGACCTTCGGATGGCTGGTCGGGGAGGTCGTACGGCGCGTCTCCGGACGCACCCCCGGACGGTTCTTCGCCGAGGAGGTCGCCGGGCCGCTGGGCCTCGACTTCTTCATCGGGCTGCCGGCGGCCGAGCGCGGGCGGGTCAGCCGGATGGTGTACCCGAAGCCGGAGTTGGACCTGAGCACCGTACCGCTGGACCTCGTGCCCCCGGAGGCGCGGGAGTTCGTCGCCGCGCTGCAGGATCCGCAGTCGCTGAGCAACCGGGCGTTCGCCGTCACCGACCCCGCCGAGATCGACTTCAACTCGGCGGAGGTGCAGGCCGCGGAGCTGCCCGCGTCCAACGGGATCGGCACCGCGCGCGGCCTCGCCCGGATGTACGCGGCGCTGATCGGGGAGGTGGACGGGGTACGGCTGTTCAGCCCGGAGACGCTCGCGTCGGCGACCGCGGAGCAGGCCGGCGGGGTGGACAAGGTGATCATGTTCCCGGTCCGGTTCGCTTCCGGGTACATGCTGCCCGTCGAGACCAACCCGCTCACCGGTCCCCGCGCCTTCGGGCATCCCGGGCGCGGCGGGTCGCTGGGCTTCGCCGACCCCGAGCACGGCATCGCCTTCGGGTACGTCATGAACAGCATCGTCGAGGGCGCGGAGGACACGCGGGCGTCCGCGCTCGTCGAGGCGGTGCGGGCCGCGCTGTGACCGGATGAGTTCGGCGGAGGGGGAGCGGACACGGTGGGTGGAGGGTGTCCTGGCCGCACAGGAGAGCCCGTACGGCCGGGGCACCTTCCGCCCCCTTACCGGAACGCCGGCAGGTTGCGCCCGACCCAGCCGGCGAACCCGCCCGCCGGGCGGCCCAGGACGGTCTCCACGTCCGTGCTGATCCTCAGCTCGGCGGCGAGCGGCGCCCCCAGGACGTCCAGCGTGCCCGCGACCGCCTCCTCCGGCATGAAGCGGGCCATGGCCGCGTGGGCCTCCTCGCGGGAAAGCTCCACGAACGTCACCTCCTCGCCCAGCGCCTCGGCGATGACCGCCGCCTGCTGACGGGGGCTGATCGGTTCCGGGCCGGTCAGTTCGTAGACACGGCCCCCGTGGCCGCCCTCGCCGCCCTCACGGAGCGCGCGGAGTGCCTTCGCCGCCACCGCCGCGATGTCCGCCGGGTCGACGACCGGAAGGGCCACGTCGGCGAAGGGGGCGAAGACCGTGCGCTTGGTGCGGATCGTGTCGGCCCATGCGAAGGCGTTGGAGGCGAAGCCGCCGGGGCGCAGGATCGTGAAGTCGAGGCCCGATGCGCGTACCGCCGCCTCGAACTCGCGCAGGCGGGCGTGCGAGGGTGCGTGCGGGCGGGTCGCGCCGACCTGGGAGGAGACCAGGACGACCCGTTCCACGCCGGCGTCCGCGGCCGCCCGGAGCAGCAGCCTCGGGTCCTCGCCGAAGGCGTTGAGCTCGCCGCCCAGGACGATGAACAGGGCCCGGGCCCCGGTCAGGGGCGCCCGCATGCTCGCCGCGTCCCCGACATGGCCCTCGGCCCACCGGACGCCGGGGACGGCGGACGAGGCCTGCCGGGGGTGCCGGGACACCGCCACCACCTCCTCGCCCGCCTCGGCCAGCAGGTCCACCAGTGTCCGGCCGATGTTGCCGGTCGCGCCCGTCACCGTGATCATTGCCGTCTCCCGTTAGTTAGTTAGCTGGCTGACTTACTCGACTGACGCAGACGCTAGCACGGGCGACTCCCGGGTTGTCTATAGTCAGTTGGGTGACCAACTCAGTTGACCGGCGGGTGCGGGCCTCGCAGAAGCGGCAACGGCTGATGGCGGCCGCCGCCAAGGTCCTGCACGAGCAGGGCGTCGAGCGGACCACCCTCGCCGACATCGCGAGCGAGGCCGATGTCCCGGTCGGGAACGTCTACTACTACTTCAAGACCAAGGACGAGCTGGTCCAGGCAGCGCTCAGTGAACACACCGCGCACCTCGACGAACTCGTCGGCCGGCTCGACCGGTTGCCCGACCCGCGCGACCGGCTCAAGGCGCTGGTGCAGGCGTGGGTCGAGCAGCGTGACGTCGCCGCCCGGTACGGCTGCCCCACCGGCACCCTGGCCGCCGAGCTCGGCAAACGCACCGAGGGGACCCTCGACGCCGAGGCCGGCGCGGTGATCCGGCGGCTGCTCGACTGGGCGGCGGGCCAGTTCCGTGAGATGCGGCTGTCCGGCTCGGACGACCCCGACGACCTGGCCCTCACCCTCGTCTCCGGCTACCAGGGCATGTCGCTCCTGGCCCACGCCCTGCGCGACCCGGGCATCATGGACCGCGAGGGCGCCCGCCTCCTCGACTGGCTCGACTCGCTCCGGTGAGCCTCCCCTGAGAATCCTTTGAAACATTTACCCCGGCCCACCGCATCAGTGAGGTGGAACGGCAGAGCGCCGGAGCCGGGGACGGGGACCAGGGGGAGCCTGCGGATGAGTCAGAGGGCTGGGGAGGACTACGCCGAGTTCGCCGCGGCGCGGGCCGGGCATCTGTACCGGTCCGCCTGTCTGCTCACCGCCGGGGACACCTACCTCGCGGAGGACCTGGTGCAGGAGGCCCTCGGGCGGATCTACGTCCGCTGGGGCCGGGTCTCCCGCGCCGAGAACCCCGCCGGGTACGCGCAGACCGTCCTCACCCGGACCTTCCTCGCCCACCGGCGGCGGTTCAGCAGCAGGGAGCGGGCCAGGGACTCGTTCCCCGAACTGGCCGACACCGGCACCGATCCCGGCGGCACCGACCCCTCCCTGCGGCTGACCCTCCTCGACGCGCTGGCACGGCTGCCCGCCAAGGACCGGGCCGTCGTCGTCCTGCGGTACTGGGAGGACCGGTCGGTGCACGAGACCGCGGACGCGCTCAACATGAGCTCGGCCGCCGTCCGTACGCGATGCGTGCGCGCCCTCGCGCGGCTGCGCGAGCTGCTGGGCGAGGACCTCGCCGAATACGCCCGCCCCTGACATCAATCTTGTGGAGACGGTGGTTCGTCATGCCCGTGGAGCAGCAGTACGACGACAGCGACAGCAGCAACGACCAGGCCTTCGAGGTGCGGCTCTCCGCCGCGCTGCACGACGCCGGCGACACGTTCGACGCCGACCGGCGCTCACTCGTCGCCGCCGGTACGGTGCGGGGGCGGCGGCTACGGCTGCGGCGGCGGGCGACCGCGCTCGGCGGCGCCGCCGGGGTCGCGCTCGCCGGGGTCGGCGGCGCGCTGCTTTTGCCCTGGAGCGGGGGGCCCTCCGGACGGCCCCCCGCCGCCGTGAGCACCACCCCGCGCCCCACGGTCTCCCCCACCGCCCGCGCCGTCACCTCGGACGAGATGATCAGCATGCTCGAGAAGCTGCTGCCCGAGGGGAAGTTCGGCAAGGCGCAGGGTCGGGGCGTCGACGCGAGCGAGCCGCTCGTGGCGCCGTACGCGCAGGTCGTGTTCGACGACGGGCACGGCCCCGGCGCCATCAGCGTCGCGGTGAACCGGGTGCTGCCGGGCGGGTACGACGCCCGGCAGGCCGTCCGGTGCCCGGACAAGGTCTTCACGCCGTACGACAGTTGCACCACCAGCCATCTGCCCGACGCGTCCGTCGTCACGGTCGTCAAGGGGTACGAGTATCCCGACCGGCGGGTGGACACCAAGCTCTGGACGGCGAACCTCGTCACCCCGGACGGGCATCACGTCTCCGTCAGCGAGTGGAACGCCGCCGCCGAGAAGGACGCGCCGATCAGCCGGGACGAACCGCCCTTGTCCGCCGGCCGGTTGAAGACGCTGGCGGCCGCGAAGGAGTGGCGCGGGGTCGTCGACGCCATTCCGGAGGATCCCCGGCAGACCCAGGAACCGCCCATGGCGCAGGAGGACGGCAAGGCGATCCGGCAGACCCTCACCTCGCTCGTTCCGAAGGGGCTGAAGGTGGTGGCGCACGGGAGCGACGACGACAGCCAGTTCACCTACGTCGTCGTCGACGACGGCAAGGGGCGGAGTCTCGTCCAGGTCAACGTGCAGCCGGACATGTCCGACGTCGCGGACCAGTTGTTCGGGTCCGGGTCCGAGACCCTCGCCGACGGGACCCGGGTCGCCGAGCGGAAGCAGCCCGGGGAGAAGGGCGGCGCCGGCGTCGTCATGTGGACCGTCGACACCCTGCGCACCGACGGCTTCCGCGTGGTGGTCAGCGCCTTCAACTCCGGCTCCCAGCGGACCGCCGCGACCCGCACCGCCCCGGCCCCGACCATGAAGCAGCTGCGCGCCATCGCGCTCAGCCCCAAGTGGCGGTCGTAGCGGCCCTGATCGTCGCGCAGGGCTCAACCGGTCGCTGGTTCAACCAAGTCATGTGCCCCGGAGTTGCGCGTCGTCGCAGGTGGCGAGAGCGTGGAGGGGGGCGCGTGTGGTACGGGCCGATCGTACGGGGGCGAGGGCAGCTCACCGGTACCCGGCGGAGCCGCCCCCACGCACATCGAGTCACCGGTACACGGCAGATCCGCCGCGCACATCGAACCTGACCGCGCATCGGTGACGCATGTCCGCATCCTGACGATCGGCGGTGCACGAACCCACGAGCAGACGGAGCAGATCAGCAGAGAGCACAGCGCGGAAAGGCGGAAGGCTATGGCTAACGGGTCCTTGGGGAGCTTTCCCGGCAGTGAGCCGCCGGGCCGGGCCGGAACCCCCACTCAGCGAAACGCGGAATACACCGGACGGTACGTCGTCCTGCTCGACCAGTCGGATCCCGAGCGCGGGATGAACGCCCTGCGCTCCTCCGCCGGAATCGCAGCCGTCGAGCGGGTCACCGGGGCGGAGACGGAGAGCGCGGTCGAACTGCTCTCCCGTCCCGAGACCTCGGTGCTCTTCGACGAACTCGCGGTCGCCGTCGTCGACGCGCAGCCCGATCAGCGGCACGCACTGGTGACCGCGGCGGAGGCGGAACCCATGGTCATCGCCGCGGAGCCGGAGCGCATGGTGTACGCGACCGCGATCACCGCGGCCCAGCAGACGCTGACCGGTTTCTTCCCGGCGTACCGCAGCGACGAGGCGGAGATACGGCGGTTCACGCGGGCCGAGATCGCCTCCCAGCTCGGTCCGGCCTGGGACGAGTCCGACGTGACCTGGGGTCTCCAGGCCGTCCGCGCGCATCTGTCCGGGCAGACCGGGCAGGGCGTGAAGATCGCCGTACTGGACACCGGAGTGGACACCACCCATCCCGACCTGGCCGGATGCATCGAGGAGACGTCATCCTTCGTGCCCGGCCAGAGTGTCGAGGACGGCCACGGTCACGGCACCCACTGCATCGGTACGGTGGCCGGTCCCGCCCAGCCGCACCAGGGGTCCCGCTACGGCGTCGCGGGCGGGGCGCGGATCCTCGCCGGCAAGGTGCTGAGCAACCAGGGCTCCGGCAGCGACGGTCAGATCCTGGCCGGCATGGCCTGGGCGATCTCGCACGGCGCACGGGCGATCTCGATGTCGCTCGGGGCCGCGGTGCAGCCGGGGGAGCCGTTCCCGCAGACGTACGAGACGATCGCGCAGCGGGCCCTGCGGCTCGGTACGGTGATCGTCGCCGCGGCCGGCAACGAGAGCCGTCGGCCCGGCGACATCCAGCCGGTGGGCCGTCCCGCCAACTGCCCGTCGATCCTCGCGGTGGCCGCGGTCGACAAGGCGCTGGCCGCCGCCTGGTTCTCCTGCGGCGCGATCAACGGCCAGGGCGGCGAGATCGACATCGCCGCACCCGGTGTGGACGTCATCTCGGCCGCGCCGGGCGGTGGGCGCCAGACGATGTCCGGCACCAGCATGGCCACGCCCCACGTCGCCGGCGCGCTGGCCCTCTTCGGCCAGGCCCACCCGAACGCCACGGCGGCCGAGCTGAAGGACCTGCTGTTGTCGGCCGCCTACCCGTTGTCGCAGCGGCCCAGTGACATCGGCATGGGCCTGCTGCAGGTCCCGTGACCGAGCCACAGGGTTCCGCGCAGCCGGTCGGGGTCGTCGTCTCCGTCGATCCCGACCGGTTCGCCGAGGTGGTGGCGGCACTGCGGCGCGCCGGACTCACCGTCACCGGGGAACAGCCGTTGCTGGGCGCGCTGACGGGCACCGTCCCCGACGAGGACCGGATCCCGGCCCTGGCGGCGCTGGACGGCGTGGACGCCGTCGATCGGGAGGTCACCTACCGAGCCGAGGAGAGTTGATCCGGGGCGACTCAAGTCCGCTCACCGCACCTGCCTCCGGGCTAGCCTCGGGAAATCCAGGCAGAGATCCAGGCAGAGGTCCAGGCGTAGATACAGGCGTAGATACAGCGAGAGATCCAGCCGGAGATCCATCCAGAAGGAGACAGGCATGGCCAGGGTTCCCAGTTCGGTGATCGCCGCGGGCGGGCTCGTCGGAGGGTACGGCGTCGCGCGCTGGACCAGGAAGCGGCCGCTGGGCGGAGCCGTGCTGGCCGTCGCCGGGGCCGCGGCCGCGCAGCAGTGGCGGCAGCGGGCGGGCGGGAAGGCCGCCGGGGCGCTGTCGGCCGCGTACGTCGCCGCGTTCGCCGGATCGCACCCGCTGGCCAAGAAGGTCGGCGCCTGGCCGTCCGTCCTCGGGGTGGCGGGCGCGGTGGCGCTGGCGTCCTGGGCCGTCGCGGATCGCCGGGCGTAGCCGGACCCGGCCGGGCCTGGCCGAGCCGGCCGGACCTGGCCCGCGTCAGCTCCCCGTGGTGCGGAAGGCCCGGCGGTAGGCCTGGGGGCTGGTGCCGACCACTTTTCTGAAGCGTTCCCGGAAGGCCGTCGGGGAGCCGAAGCCCGACTGGGTCGCGATGCGTTCGACGGGGTGGGCGGTGGTCTCCAGCAGGTGCTGGGCCCTGCGCACCCGGGCCCGGTGCAGCCACTGCAGCGGGGTCGTGCCGGTCTGCTCGCGGAAGCGGCGGTTGAGGGTCCGGGTGCTCATGCCGGCCTGTGCCGCGACCTCGTCCAGGGTGAGCTCCCGGTCGCAGTGGTCCTCCAGCCAGTCGAGCAGCGGCTCCAGGGTGGCGCCGGCGGGGGCCGGCGGCTGGTCGTGGACGATGAACTGGGCCTGGCCGCCCTCCCGTTCCAGCGGCATGACCGACATCCGGGCGGTGTGCGCGGCGACCGCCGAGCCGTAGTCCTTGCGGACCAGGTGCAGGCACATGTCCATGGCCGCGGCCGCGCCCGCCGAGGTCAGGAACTGGCCGTTGTCGACGTAGAGGACGTTGGGGTCGACGTCGATGCTCGGGTGCAGCGCGGCCAGGGTGTCGGCCGCGGCCCAGTGCGTGGTGGCGCGCAGGCCGTCCAGCAGGCCGGTGGCCGCGAGGACGAACGCCCCGACGCAGACCGACGCGATCCGCGTGCCGTTCGCCGCCGCCGCGTGCAGGGCCTCGGCGACCTCGGGCGGCAGGACGCCGGCGGGATCCGCGACGCCCGGCACGATGATCGTGTCCGCCTCGGCCAGCGCGTCCAGCCCGTACGGCGCCTTCACCGTGAACGCCCCGCCCGCCGCGGTCACCTCGTCCGCCGGCCCGCACACCCGCACCCGGTAGGCGTCCCGGCCGTCGGGCAGCCGGGCCCAGCCGAAGGTGTCGATCGGCACGGTGAAGTCGGAGGGGATGACCTGGTCCAGGACGAGGACGGCGACGGTGTGCATGGCAGGAACGTAACCGTTCGACGGGTTGCCGCCAACCACCGGCCCGGTTCCGGCGCGGTAGCGGTACCGGCTGGCGAGAATCCGGCGAAGGGTGGCAGTATTGCCGCTTCTGCGCGATCATCCGGCCGCCTACGGTCGTCGCCGTGACCAAGTTCCTCCTCGCCGTCCATGTCCTCGCGGCGATCGTCGCGATCGGTCCCGTCACCGTCGCCGCCAGCATGTTCCCGCCGGCCGCCCGGCGCGCCATCGAGGCGCCGGACGACGTCCGGGCCGCCGAGACCCTTCAGCTGCTGCACCGGATATGCCGGGTGTACGCCGTCGTCGGCGTCGTCGTCCCCGTGTTCGGGTTCGCCACGGCGAGCACCATGCATGTGCTGGGCAGCGCCTGGCTGATCACGTCGATCGCGCTCACCGCCCTCGCGGCGCTCGTCCTGGCCGCGCTGGTGCTGCCCCGGCAGAGCGCGCTGGTGGAGGCCGGCGCGGGCGGGGCCACACGGCAGATGACCGCCCGACTGGCCATGTTCACCGGGGTGTTCAACCTGCTGTGGGCCGCCGTGACGGTGCTGATGATCGTGCGGCCGGGGTCGACGACCGGCGCCTGAACGTCCGCCCGAGCGTCTGCTTGAACGTCTGCTTGAACGTCCGTCTGAACGTCTGCTTGGACGTCCGTCTGAACGTCTGCTTGGACGTCGTATCGGGCAGCCGGTTTCTGTTATCGCCGGGCGGGCCGGTCCGTCTCCCGGGGCATGCACGTGACTCGACAGATCAGCCGCCGGACCATGTTGAAGGCCTCGGGTGTGGCAGCGGGGGGCGCCACGGTGGGCGCGGCCGCTTCGGCGGCGGCCGCTCCCGCGGCCGCCGCCGGGACCTTCGCCCATCCCGGCCTGCTGCACACCCGCACCGACCTCGACCGCATGGCCGCCAAGGTGAAGGCGGGCGCCGCGCCCTACACGGCCGGGTTCGCGAGGCTCACCGCCAACCGGCACGCGCAGAGCGGCTGGCAGGCGCGGCCGCAGGCGGTGGTGTACCGGGGCTCGGGCACCCCGGAGAACTACTCGCTGCTCTACAACGACATCCACGCCGCGTACCAGAACGCCCTGCGCTACCACGTGACCGGCCAGAGCGCGTACGCCGACACCGCGGTCGCCGTCCTCAACGCCTGGTCGGCCACCCTGACCGCGGTCGACGGTTCCGCCGACCGGTTCCTGGCCGCCGGGCTGTACGGCTACCAGTTCGCCAACGCCGCCGAACTCGTCCGGGACCACGGGGACTTCGAGCTCGCCCGCTGCCAGGAGATGCTCGCCAAGAACTTCGGCGCGCTGAGCGACGACTTCCTCGTCCGGCACAACGGCGCCGTCGTCTCCAACTACTGGACCAACTGGGACCTGGCCAACATGGCCTGCGTCCTCGCCACCGGCGTCCTCTGCGACGACCGCGCCCAGGTCGCCCGCGCCGTCGACTACTTCAAGCACGGCGCCGGGCTCGGGGCGATCAGGAACGCGATTCCCGTCGTGTACGACGACGAGGGGGACGGGAGCGGCGCGCTGGGCGAGTGGCTCGAGGCCGGGCGCGACCAGGGGCACGCGCTGCTCGGGGTGGGCCTGATGGGCACGTTCTGCGAGATGGCGTGGAACCAGGGGATGGACCTGTACGGCTACGACGACAGCCGGTTCCTCAAGGGGGCGCAGTACGTCGCCAAGTGGAACCTGGGCGGGCAGGTGCCGTTCACCGCGAACACGCGGCGGAAGGGGGCGATCGGTGGCTGGTCGGGGAGTGAGACGGTGACCGCCGCGGCGGGCGTCGATCCGTCGATGATCCGTCCCATCTGGGCGATGATCGCCAACCACTACACCAAGCGGCGGGGCATGTCGGCGACCTACGTCACCCGGATCGCGGCGAAGGCGGCGCCGGAGGGCGGGGGCGGGGACTACGGGCCGAACAGCGGCGGGTACGACCAGCTGGGCTTCGGGACGTTGACGTTCACCCGGGACCGGGTGAGCGCGGCGGACGGGGACACGGCGGGGGGTACGACGTCCTCCCCGCGTCCGACGGCCTCCGCGTCGGCAGCGGCATCGGCAACCGCCTCGGCGCCCGGGGCGTCCCCGTCGGCCACGGGCAAGGGTGACGACCTTGCCGCCACCGGGTCCGGGGACGTCGTCGGATGGGCTGCGGCCACGGGGATCACCGCGCTGGCGGGTGGTCTGCTGATGCTGCGGAGGCGAGGGCGCCGAGCCGGCTAGTGCGGCGGTGCGCCGTCGTTCGGCCGCGGCGTCTTCGTGGCTGGTCTCGCAGTTCCTCCCTCCAGCCTTCGGCCGGGGTACCTCCAGCGCCCCTGAAGGGGCGCTCAGGTCCCGGCGTTCCACGGGGGCGCTGCTCCACCCGTGGGTCCTGGCCGCCCGTTCGGCCGTATGCGGGCGGCTCAGGGCTTCTCTCCCGGTCCCGAGCGGCCAGGATGGCCGGAGGATCACGCCTTGGTGCGGGTGAACCGCGAGCGTCTGGAGACACACACCGGTGACCGTTCTCAACGAGCCAGAGCCCTCGGCCGTCCCCCATTACGACAGCGAGGTGCCGCTGCGGGGCCGGCAGCCCGGCAACGTCGTGGTGAAGTGGATGACCACCACCGACCACAAGACGATCGGCACGCTGTATCTGGTCACGTCGTTCGCGTTCTTCCTGATCGGCGGCGTGATGGCGCTCGTCATGCGCGCCGAGCTCGCCCGGCCGGGCCTGCAGATCGTCTCGAACGAGCAGTTCAACCAGGCGTTCACCATGCACGGCACGGTGATGCTGCTGATGTTCGCGACGCCGCTGTTCGCCGGCTTCACGAACTGGATCATGCCGCTCCAGATCGGTGCGCCGGACGTCGCGTTCCCGCGGCTGAACATGTTCGCCTACTGGCTCTACCTGTTCGGCTCGACCATCGCGGTGGGCGGCTTCCTCACCCCGCAGGGCGCGGCGGACTTCGGCTGGTTCGCCTACTCCCCGCTGTCGGACGTGGTGCGCTCGCCGGGCCTCGGCGCCGATCTGTGGATCATGGGTCTGGCCTTCTCCGGCTTCGGCACCATCCTCGGCGCGGTCAACTTCATCACCACGATCATCTGCATGCGCGCCCCCGGTATGACCATGTTCCGGATGCCGATCTTCGTGTGGAACGTGCTGCTGACCGCCGTGCTGGTGCTGTTCGCCTTCCCGGTCCTCGCGGCGGCGCTGTTCGCGCTGGAGGCGGACCGCAAGTTCGGCGCCCACGTGTTCGACGCGGCGAACGGCGGGCCGCTGCTCTGGCAGCACCTCTTCTGGTTCTTCGGCCACCCGGAGGTGTACATCATCGCGCTGCCGTTCTTCGGCATCGTGACCGAGGTCATCCCGGTCTTCTCCCGCAAGCCGGTCTTCGGCTACATGGGTCTGGTCGCGGCGACCATCTCGATCGCCGGTCTGTCGGTGACGGTGTGGGCGCACCACATGTACGTCACCGGTGGTGTGCTGCTGCCGTTCTTCTCCTTCATGACCTTCCTGATCGCGGTCCCGACCGGGGTGAAGTTCTTCAACTGGATCGGCACCATGTGGAAGGGCTCGGTGTCGTTCGAGACCCCGATGCTGTGGGCGACCGGCTTCCTCGTGACGTTCCTGTTCGGTGGTCTGACCGGTGTCATCCTGGCCTCGCCGCCGATGGACTTCCACGTCTCCGACTCGTACTTCGTCGTCGCCCACTTCCACTACGTGGTCTTCGGTACGGTCGTCTTCGCGATGTTCTCCGGCTTCCACTTCTGGTGGCCGAAGATGACGGGCAAGATGCTCGACGAGCGGCTCGGCAAGATCACCTTCTGGACGCTGTTCGTCGGCTTCCACGGCACGTTCCTGGTGCAGCACTGGCTGGGCGCCGAGGGCATGCCGCGCCGGTACGCCGACTACCTGGCGGCCGACGGCTTCACCACCCTGAACACGGTCTCCTCGATCAGCTCCTTCCTGCTCGGCCTGTCGCTCCTGCCGTTCCTCTACAACGTGTGGAAGACCGCGAGATACGGCAAGCCGGTCGGCGTCGACGACCCGTGGGGCTACGGCCGTTCGCTGGAGTGGGCGACCTCCTGCCCGCCGCCGCGGCACAACTTCGTCACCCTGCCGCGGATCCGCTCGGAGTCCCCGGCGTTCGACCTGCACCACCCGGACATCGCCATGGCCGAGGCCGAGGCCCACAGGCTCCACACATGACCGACGCGGGACGTCGAACGGGCGGCGGTCACCCGCCGGGAGCCGACGGAGACGTCGCCAACCAGGCCGAGGGTTACCTGCTGTGGCGGGCCAGGGTCGCGGAGGCCGAGCAGCGGGCGCGGGAGTTCACCGGGCGCATGGACTGGCTGACCACGGGCCAGCGCGACGAGGTCGAGCGCCACTACGTCGACGACAGCCTCCGGCGCGCCCGGCAGGACCTCGCACGGATCGCCGCCCGGTGTGTGTCCCTGCGGGACGAGTACGAGCGGCGCTACCGGGGGCTGCGGGCGCGCTGCGTGGGATGGGCGGTGGCGGTGTGCGGGGGCGTCGCCTTCCTGGCGACCGCGGTGACGGCCGTTTCGGTGAGCCGGTGAGCCGGTGAGCCGGTCATCGCGCCGGTGAGCCGGTCATCGCGCCGGTGAGCCGGTCGTCGCGCCGGTGAGCTGCCGAGGGGCCTCTCCTACGCGGGTGCCTTCGCCGGCCCGCCCTTCTCCGCCGCAGCGGTCAGCGGACGGGCGATGTCCTCCAAGGACCGGCGCTCCGCGTTCACCGCACACACCGCCGCCACCAGCCCCGCCGCGCACATCAGGCCCGCCCCGATCTGGAACGCCAGCACCGTGTCGGCCACCTTGCCCGTCCCCGTGAGGTCGGCGAAGAGCAGGGGGCCGCTGATGCCGCCCGCGGCCGTGCCCAGGGCGTAGAAGAACGCGATGGACATCGCCCGCGTCTCCATCGGGAAGATCTCGGAGACGGTCAGGTAGGCGCTGGACGCTCCCGCCGAGGCGAAGAAGAGGACCGCGCACCAGCATGCCGTCAGGGTTCCCGCCGTCAGCACGCCCCGGTCGAACAGCCAGGCCGTGAGGAAGAGGAGCAGCCCGGACAGGATGTAGGTCGACGAGATCATCACCCTCCTGCCCACCGTGTCGAAGAGCTTGCCCAGGAGCAGGGGGCCGAGGAAGTTGCCGACCGCGATGACCACGAAGTAGTAGCCCGTGTCCCCCGTCGGCACGTCGAAGAACTTGGTGAGGATCGCGCCGAAGCCGAAGGTGATCGCGTTGTAGAGGAACGCCTGGCCGATGAAGAGGGAGAAGCCGAGGACGGCGCGGCGGCGGTAGTCGTGGAAGACCGTGCGGGCGATCTCGGCGAAGGTGACGCTCTCGCGCTGGTGGATCACCAGCTCGCTCTCCGGTGCCGGGAGCGGCTTCCCCGACTCCTCCTCCACCTTCCGCTCGATGGAGGAGACGATCTCCTCGGCCTCCCGTTCCCGGCCGTGGATCAGCAGCCAGCGCGGGCTCTCCGGGACGTTGCGCCGTACCAGCAGGATGACCAGGCCGAGGACGACGCCCAGCGCGAAGGTCAGGCGCCAGCCGACGTCCTTCGCCAGGAAGTCCGTGTTCAGCGCGACGATCGAGAGCAGCGAGCCGCCCACCGCGCCCACCCAGAAGCTGCCGTTGATGATCAGGTCGACGCGGCCGCGGTGGTACGCCGGGATCAGCTCGTCGATCGCCGAGTTGATCGCCGCGTACTCGCCGCCGATGCCGAAGCCGGTCAGGAAGCGGAAGGTGAAGAACCACCAGGGGGCGAAGGAGATCGAGGTCAGGGCGGTGGCGGCCAGGTAGACCGCCAGAGTGATCATGAAGAGCCTCTTGCGGCCGTAGCGGTCGGTCAGGCGGCCCCAGAAGAGGGCGCCGGTGCAGGCGCCGGCCACGTAGAGGGCCGCGGCGGTGCCGGTGATCTGGGAGGAGGAGATCGCGAGGCCGCTGCCCGGTTCGGAGAGGCGGCTCGCGATGTTGCCGACGACCGTGACCTCCAGGCCGTCCAGGATCCACACGGTGCCGAGGCCGATGACGATCGTCCAGTGCCAGCGGGACCAGGGGAGCCGGTCCAGGCGGGCCGGGATGCGGGTGGTGATCGTCCGGCCCCCGCCGCCGGCACCCGGCCGCGGGTCGATCCCGTCCGCGCCGCCCACGCCCGTAGCCGTACCGCTCATCGCGCCTCCTCGACCGGGAGAAGTACCGAAACCCGCGGCCGAGTGCCCGGCTCCGGGCGCTTTACGCCCCGAGGGCTCGTGACACCGTGAAGATCAGCACGCCGGCCAGCGACCCCACCACCGTGCCATTGATCCGGATGAACTGCAGGTCGCGGCCGATGTGCGCCTCGATCTTCCGGGTGGTGTGCTCGGCGTCCCAGCCGGCCACCGTGTCGGTGATCAGGGAGGTGATCTCCTTGCGGTAGGTCGACACGACGTGCACGGCCGCGCCCTCGACCCAGCTGTCGACCTTGTCCTGGACCTTCGGTTCCTCGGCCATCCGGGCGCCCAGGGAGATCAGGGAGGCGCGCACGCGCAGCCGCAGCTCGCTGCGCTCGTCCTCGGCCGCCGCGACGATCATGGACCGTACGGCCGTCCACGCGGACGCGATCAGGTCCTGCACCTCGCCGCGGCCGAGGACCTCGCCCTTGAGCCGCTCGACGCGGGCCCGGGTGTCGGTGTCGGATTGGAGGTCGTTCGCGAAGTCGGTGAGGAAGCGGTCGAGGGCGCCTCGGGCCGGGTGGGAGGGCATGTCCCGCATCTCGGAGCAGAAGCGCAGCAGCTCCTTGTAGACGCGCTCGCCGACGCGCCGGTCGACGAACCGGGGGGTCCAGCCGGGCGCCCCGCCCTGGACGGCGTCCATCACGGAGTCGCCGTGCAGCACCAGCCAGTCGTACGCGCGGGTGACAACCAGGTCCACGACGCGCTTGTGGCCGCCGTCGGCGACGACCCGCTCCAGCATCTTGCCGATGCCGGGGGCGATCTCCTGGGCGTCGGCGCGGCGGGTGATCGCCTCGCCGACGACCGCCTGGACGTCGGAGTCCCGCAGCACGGTGAGCGCGCCGCGGAGCGCTGTCGCGAGCTCGGCGGTGACCCGGTCGGCGTTCTTCGGCTCCGCCAGCCAGGCGCCGAGGCGGCTGCCGATGCCGACGGCGCGCAGCCGCTGCCGTACGACGTCCTGGGAGAGGAAGTTCTCGCCGACGAACTCGCCGAGCGAGACGCCGAGCTGGTCCTTCTTGTTGGGGATGATCGCGGTGTGCGGGATGGGCACGCCGAGGGGGTGACGGAAGATCGCCGTCACCGCGAACCAGTCGGCGAGGGCGCCGACCATGCCGGCCTCGGCGGCCGCGGCGACGTAGTCCGCCCAGGCGCCGGCGCCGGCGCCGGACGCCCACTTGGCCAGGGCGTACACGAGGGCGACGAGCAGCAGCAGGCCGGTCGCCGTGCGCTTCATGTGCCGTACGCCGCGCTGGCGCTCCTCGTCGGCGGGCGTGAAGGCGTTCATGGACTTGTAGGAGGGGGTAGCCGCCTCCCGGTCCACCGCTTCCGTACGTTCCTCCATCTGCTCCACCCGTTCGCACCCGGCACCACCCTCACGGTGATCCCGCACCCATTGTCCCTACCTGACCTACTCCCGGACCGAAACAAGAGTTCCCACCACCTGACCACCCAGGAAATTCCAGTGCCGAACCCGCCGGTGGTCACCCGCGGCCCGGTGGGGGCTCGCCGCGCAGTTCCCCGCGCCCCTTTACGTCGGCTGCCCCACCGCCACCCGAAACATCCCGCCGACTTCCTGGGCCCCGCCGCTCCCCCACACTCCCCGACTCCTCGAACCCCCGCCGCTCCTCCCACACCGCGCGCTCCCCCTCACCCCGCCGCTCCCCCACACCCGCCGCGACGGCGCTCAGCCACGAGGGCGGTATCCGGCGGTGCCGAACCCCCCGGTGGTCACCCGCGGGCCGGTGGGGGCTCGTCGCGCAGTTCCCCGCGCCCCTTTGCGTCGGCTGTTCCGGCGTCGCTCGAAACATCCCGCCGACTTCCTGGACCCCGCCGCTCCACGCCGCTCCCCCACGCCCGCCGCGACGGCGCTCAGCCACGGCGGCGGTGTCCGGCGGTGCCGAACCCGCCGGTGGTCACCCGCGGGCCGGTGGGGGCTCGTCGCGCAGTTCGCCGTGTCCCTTTGCGTCGGCTGTTCCGGCGTCGGCTCAGTAGTCGCCGTGCCTTCGTCGTGCTCGTTCCTCGCGGCGCTGGTGGTGCCAGTCCTGGCGGGCGGCGTGGAGTTCGTGGCGGGCCGACTTGCGGTCCAGCTGCTCCTGGCGGCGTTCCTCCTTGAGGCGCTGGCGTTCCGCCTTCGTGACCTTGTGGGCCACCTCGACCCCGCCCCAGAACGCGAAGCCCGTCACGACCACCCTCGGGGCGCCCGGGTCCGGCGACATGTCGTGTTCGCGCTCGTCGAAGCCGCCCATGATGCCGATGCCGCGCATCACCACCTCGACGCCCGGCGGCACGATCACGCTCATCCCGCCCATGATCGCGATGCAGTTGATCACGACCTCACCGTCCGCGAAGTTCGCCTCGCGCAGGTCGATCTCGCCGCCGCCCCAGAACGCGAAGGAGTTGAAGCGCCTCGGCACCGTCCAGCGGCCCTTGCGCTGGAAGCCGGACATCACGGCCACCGCCCAGGAGGAGGAGCCCTCGCCGCCGACGATCCGGCTCCCCCAACTCCCGCTCGGCGCAGGGGGCTTGCTGAGCGAGACCGCGGGTGTGGTGCCCGCCGAGGGGAGGTCCCTGGTGAGGGGCGTCAGCTCACCGTACGTACGGGCCTTGTACGTCGCCTCCAGCCGCTCCTCGAACTCCTCCATGTCGAGCCGCCCCTCGGCGAGGGCGTCCCGGAGGATCTCGGCGACTCGTTCACGATCGGCGTCGGAGGCGCGCAGCTCCGGGGCATCGTCGGTCATAGAGGCAGACTACGAGTTCGCGGCGCCGGGGACCACGGGGTCTACCCGGTGGCCCGGTCCGCGTACATCTTCGCGATCACCGCCTCGATGTCCGGCTCCCGGACCGACAGGTCGGCCAGCGGGTACTCCGCCGCGATCCGCGCCACCAGCGGCGCCGCCGACTCCGACGCCGGGAACGCCAGCCACTGCCTCGGCCCCTCCACCTTCACCACCCGCGCCGCCGGACCGGCGTCGATCGGCGGGAGCTCCCGCTCCAGGTCGACCACGAGGGTCCGCTCGCTCTCCCCCGCCTCGTGCAGGCCGGCGAGCGGACCGTCGTACATCAGCCGCCCGTGGTCGATGACCATCACGCGGGAGCACAACTGCTCGATGTCCTGGAGGTCGTGGGTGGTGAGCAGGACCGTGGTGCCGCGTTCGGTGTTCAGTTCGCGGAGGAAGTCGCGGACCTTGGCCTTCGAGATGACGTCCAGGCCGATCGTCGGTTCGTCGAGATAGAGGACGTCCGGGTCGTGCAGGAGTGCGGCCACGATGTCGCCGCGCATCCGCTGGCCCAGGGAGAGTTGCCGTACCGGGACGTCCAGGAGGGAGTCCAGGGAGAGGAGTTCGACCAGCCGGTCCAGGTTCTCGGTGTAACGGGCGTCCGGGATGCGGTACATGCGGTGCATCAGGCGGTAGGAGTCGATGAGGGGAAGGTCCCACCACAGGGTCGTGCGCTGGCCGAAGACGACGCCGATGCGGTGGGCCAGGCGGGTGCGTTCGCGGGACGGGTCGATGCCGGCCACCCGGAGCCGGCCGCCGCTCGGGGTGAGGATGCCCGTCAGCATCTTGATCGTGGTCGACTTCCCGGCGCCGTTCGGGCCGATGTAGCCGACCATCTCGCCCCGCGCCACCGTGAAGGAGAGCGAGTCGACCGCCCGTACCTCCCGGCGTTCCCGTTTCAGGAAGCCGGCCTTCTTCCGCACCTCGAAGACCTTCTCCACCTCGGAGACCTCGATGAACGCCTCGGTGGCCTCGGCGTCCTCGTCGATCTCGTCGGTCTTGTCGGTCTTGTCGGTCTTGTCGGTCTCGTCAATCTCGTCGGTCTTGTCGGTCTTGACGACCTCGTTGGACATGTCCGGCATCGGATCAGCTCCCTGCGCCCCGGTCATCGGATCAACTCCCCGTGCTTCGATACGACCTGAGGCCGGCCCGCCACGCCAGGCCCGCCAGCGCGCAGCACGCCACCGCCACCAGCGGCGTCGACCACGCCGTCCACGCCGGCAGCCGCAGCGGATACGGCCGCCCCAGCACGTACGCGGCCGGCACCCAGTTGACGAAGGCCAGCGGCAGCATGAACGTCACCCCGCGCACGAAGTCCTTCCCGAACACCGTCGGCGGGTACTGGAGCAGCGTCGTACCGCCGTACGTGAACGCGTTCTGCACCTCCGCCGCGTCCTGCGCCAGGAACTGGAAGGCCGCGCCCGCCACGAACAGCGCGCAGAAGATCGCCGAGCCGCCGGCCAGCATCAGCGGGACCAGCAGCACCTTCGCCGGCGTCCACGCGACGTCCACGGAGACCAGCGCCCAGCCCAGCACCGCCGCGCCCTGGGTGATCCGGCCCAGGCGGCGCAGCGCGAAGTGGTCCGCCCCTATCTGGGCGAGCACCGGGGCCGGCCGGACCAGCAGCGTGTCGAAGGAGCCGTCGCGGATCCGTACACCCAGCACGTCCATCGAGCCCAGCACCAGGTCGGCGGCCCCGAACGCGGTCGCCGACAGCCCGTACAGGAAGCAGACCTCGGGCAGCGACCAGCCGCCGAGCGAGTGGACCTGCGAGAACATCAGCAGGATCGTCGCGAAGTCCAGCCCGGTCACCAGCAGGTTCCCGGCCATCGTGAGGGCGAAGGACGTGCGGTAGGTCATCGTGGAGCGGATCCACATCCCGGCGATCAGCCGGTACGCCCGCAGCCCCTCCCGGGCCCGCTCACCCGCCCCGCGCCACCTGCTCCCCCCGTCAGGAACGCGCTCACCCACCCTGCACCACCACCCGTCGCGTCGCCGCCGACTGCAGCAGCCTGCCCGCCGCCAGCAGCGTCACCGCCCACCCGGCCTGGAAGGCGAACGCCCCCGCCAGCCCGGTCTCGCCCATCAGCACGTCCGCCGGCATCTGGATCTGCGCCGCCCACGGCAGGACGCGGACGACCTCGCCGAAGGCACCCGGGAAGACGTTCAGCGGCAGGGTCATGCCCGAGAAGAAGATCCCCGTGATCATCAGGACCTGGTTGACGCCCATCCCGTCCATCAGCCAGAACGCGCTCAACGCGACCAGGTACCGGATGCCGAAGCTGACGAGCATCGCGAGGAACAGCGCGACCAGGAAGGCGGCCCAGGTGCCGGCGTCCACGGGCAGCGCCATCGGGAAGAACACCGCGCCGACCAGGAAGGGGATCACGCCCCGCCCCAGCATCTGGAACAGCGAGCGGCCCAAGTCGGTCGCCAGCCACCACATTTGAAGATCGGCCGGACGGTACAGGTCGATCGCGATCGCACCCGTTCGGATACGCTCCATCAGGTCTTTTTCCACGCCCCCGCCCTGGATCGCGAGCGTCGCGTAGAGGCACTGTCCGAGCCACACATAGGTCACCGCCTGTGCCTGGTCATAGCCTCCGAGGTGCGGTTTCTCGTTCCACAGCGCCAAGTACGTGTAGACGAGGATGATCCCGAAGGCCGTGTTGGTGAACACCCCGGCGGCGGTGGCCGCCCGATACGTCGCGTACCGTCGGAAACCCCCCGCCGCGACGGCCGTGTACAACCGTCCCGCGACCACGCCAACCGACCTCCCGGACCGCCCGACACCGAAGCGCAGGAGCCTACTGCGCCGACGACATCGCAGGCCACGCAATTTCCGTGACCGAAGCGTGCCGGAATCCGGGAACGGAACGCACGGTGCGAGAGTCTTCAACTGGGGGCGCAGAAGCGTACGAGGTCGTACGGGAACGAACGTACGACGCGAAACAGGAGTCCGTGCACGACATGAGCGACGAGCCGCAGCCGCAACAGCCGAACCAGGGCGGCGGAGGCCCGACGAAGCCGCCGGCTGCGGCCGAGGAGAAGAAGACCCCGGCGCAGCCGGCGGCCGGGACGAAGCAGCCGGAGCCGCCCGCGGCGGCCGAGGAGAGGACGACGGAGCCGTCCGGCGCGGAACCGCCCGGCGTGGAATCGCCCGGCGTGGAATCGCCCGGCGCGGAATCGCCCGGCGCGGATTCGCCCGCCGCGGGTTCGCCCACGGCGGCCGAGCAGGCGAGGACGGAGCGGCGGGCGGCGGCCGAGGACACGCAGACGCGGCAGCTCGCCGCGGTCAGGGTGCCGAAGGCACGACCGCCCGCGGCGGCCGAGGACAGACAGGACGCGCAGGACCGGCAGGACACGCAGGACACACGGAGCGCGCAGGACCGGCAGGACACGCAGACGCGGCAGCTCGCCGCGATCAGGCCGCCGAAGGCGCAGGCACCCACCGCGGCCACGCCGCCAGGGGCGGCACCGCCCGCGCCCGACGCGCAGACGAACGTGCAGACGACGGGGGGCGGGAAGAAGATGAAGCGGCCCAAGCGCACCGGATGGCGGCGGATCATCCCGACCTGGCGGATGGTGCTCGGCACCTTCGTGCTCGGGGTACTGCTGCTGATCGGCCTGTTCTTCCTCGGCTACTCGATGGTGAAGATCCCGGCGGCCAACACCTTCGCCACCAAGCAGTCCAACGTGTACCTGTACGCCGACGGCTCCCAGCTCGCCCGCGACGGCGAGGTCAACCGGGAGAACGTGGACCTCTCCCAGGTCTCCGTGGACGCCCAGCACGCCGTGCTCGCCGCCGAGGACCGCGACTTCTACACCGAGTCCGCCGTCGACCCCAAGGCGATGCTGCGCGCCGCCTGGAACACCGCGACCGGCAAGGGCACCCAGTCCGGCTCCACCATCACCCAGCAGTACGTGAAGAACTACTACCTCGCGCAGGAACAGACCGTCACCCGCAAGGTGAAGGAGTTCTTCATCTCGATCAAGCTGGACCGCAGCGAGTCCAAGGACCAGATCCTCGAGGGCTACCTCAACACCAGCTACTTCGGCCGCAACGCCTACGGCATCCAGGCCGCCGCCCAGGCCTACTACGGCATGGACGCCGTCGACCTCGACCCGGCCCGCGCCGCCTACCTCGCCGCGCTCGTCAACGCGCCCAGCGAGTACGACGTCGTCGCCCACCCCGAGAACAAGGCCTCGGCCGTCGCCCGCTGGAACTACGTCCTGGACGGCATGGTCAAGAAGGGCTGGCTCAGCGAGTCGAAGCGGGCCGCCATGAAGTTCCCGATGCCCAAGGAGCAGACCGTCTCCACCGGCATGTCCGGACAGCGCGGCTACATCGTCAACGCGGTCAACGACTACCTGATCAAGAACAAGATCGTCGACTCGGACGCCCTGGAGGCCGGCGGCTACCGCATCACCACCACCCTGCAGAAGAGCCGGCAGAACGCCTTCGTCAAGGCGGTCGACGACAAGCTGATGTCCAAGCTGAGCAAGAACAACAAGGTCGACAACTACGTGCGGGCGGGCGGCGCCTCCGTCGACCCGAAGACCGGCAAGGTCGTCGCCATGTACGGCGGCATCGACTACGTGAAGCAGTACACCAACGGCGCGACCCGCGGTGACTTCCAGGTCGGTTCCACCTTCAAGCCCTTCGTCTTCGCCTCCGCGGTCGACAACGGCTCCACCACCCAGTCCGGCCAGACCATCACCCCGAACACCTACTACGACGGCACCAACAAGCGCACCGTCCAGGGCTGGTCCGGCGGCGCCTACGCGCCGGAGAACGAGGACGAGAAGTCGTACGGCCAGATCACCGTCCGCAAGGCCACCGACCTCTCCGTGAACTCGGTGTACGCGCAGATGGCCGTCGACGTCGGCCCGTCCAAGGTCAAGCAGACCGCCGTCGACCTGGGCATCCCCGCCGACACCAAGGACCTCCAGCCGTACCCGTCCATCGCCCTCGGCACCGCCACCGCCAGCGTCCTCGACATGGCGGAGGCGTACGCCACGCTCGCCAACCACGGCAAGCACGGCACGTACACCATGGTCGACAAGATCACCAAGGACGGTACGGAGGAGATCAAGCTGCCGGAGTCCAAGACCACCCAGGCCGTCAGCCGGCAGGCCGCCGACACCACCACCTCGATCCTGCAGAGCGTGGTCGACAACGGCACCGCCACCGCCGCCCAGGCCGCGGGCCGCCCGGCCGCCGGCAAGACCGGCACCGCCGAGGAGGACACCGCCGCCTGGTTCGCGGGCTACACCCCCGACCTCTCCACCGTCGTCTCCGTGATGGGCCAGGACCCGGTCACGGCCGCCCACAAGTCGCTGTACGGCGCGCTCGGCCTGGAGCGCATCAACGGCGGCGGCGCCCCGACCGAGATCTGGGCGCAGTACACCAAGGACGCCCTGAAGGGCACCACGGCCTCCGACTTCGACCTGGACCTCCAGGCCGGCGCCGAGACCGTGGCCCCGCCCACCCAGAACACGGCCACCCCGGGCACCGGCGGCCAGGACAACGGCGGCACCACCGGCGAGAACCAGGACAACGGCGGCACCACCGACGGCGGCCAGGACAACGGCGGTACGACCGACGGCTCCACCACCGCCGGCACCACCGACGGCGGGACGACCGACGGTTCCACCACCGACGGCTCCACCACGGCCGGTACGACGACCTCCGGCACCGACTCCGGCACCACCTCGGGCACCGACTCCGGCACCTCCACCGGGACCACGACCGACGGCACCAGTACCGGGACGACGGCGGGCACCGGGGACGCCGGGACCACCACAGGGACGACAGCGGGCGACGGCGGAGGATTCGGGTTCGTTCAGTGACCGCTGGTCGCCTTGAGCCCCACCACGGCGACCAGCAGCAGACAGACGAAGAAGATCCGGGCGGCGGCTCCCCCAGCACCACCATCCCGAACACCGCCGCTCCCGCCGCCCCGATCCCCACCCACACGCCGCAGGCGGTACGCCAAAGGGGCCTGGTGACCACAGACACCAGGCCCCTCCAAGCCTCTGAATCAGAGATACAGGCCGGTCGAGTCCTCCGAGCCCTCGAACCGGTCGGCGGCCACCGCGTGCAGATCGCGCTCCCGCATCAGCACGTACGCCACCCCCCGCACCTCGACCTCGGCACGGTCCTCCGGGTCGTACAGCACCCGGTCACCGGGCTCCACCGTCCGCACGTTCTGCCCGACCGCGACCACCTCGGCCCAGGCCAGCCGGCGCCCGACGGCCGCCGTGGCGGGAATCAGGATGCCCCCGCCCGACCGTCGCTCGCCCTCCCCGGTGTCCTGCTTGACCAGGACCCGGTCGTGCAGCATCCGGATGGGCAGCTTGTCGTGCTGGCTGCCGTGCTCGTTTCTGTTGGCGCTCACGCCTTTGAACCTACCTGCCTCTGATCAGCTCTTACGCCGCCGGGTACCGCTGAAGACCAGCAGCCCGACCACGCCCACGGCGACGAGCGCGACCGGCACGACCCGCTCCAGCCGCGGCGCGCCCTCCTCGTCCACGAACTGGGCCTTCACATCGCTCACGACCCGGTTGACCTGGACGTAGGCCCGCCCGAGCGTGTGATCGACATTGGCCGCGACCTTGGCCTTCGCATCGCCGACGATGGTCTTCGGATGCACCCGCACCCCGATCTCGTCCAGCGTCTCGGCCAGCACCTCGCGGCGGCGCTTGATGTCCGCCTCGATCTGCGCCGGGGTTCTGGTGTCCGACGTCTCCGCCACCGTAGGCCCTCCGAAGTCTGCCGTACTGCCGTACTGCCTGTTCTGGACAGTCTGTCAGCTCTCGCCGCCGCCGCACGGTCAGGACCCCCCGTTACGCTAGACCGATGAGCGAGCGACTCCAGCCCGGGGACGTAGCCCCCGACTTCACCCTCCCCGACGCCGACGGCAACGAGGTGTCCCTCTCCGCCCACAAGGGCCGCAAGGTCATCGTCTACTTCTACCCCGCGGCCCTCACCCCAGGCTGCACGAAGCAGGCCTGCGACTTCACGGACAACCTCTCCCTCCTCGCGGACGCCGGCTACGACGTCCTCGGCATCTCCCCCGACGCCCCGGAGAAACTCGGCAAGTTCCGCGAGAAGGAGAACCTCAGGGTCACCCTCCTCGCCGACCCCGACAAGAAGGTCCTCGACGCGTACGGCGCCTTCGGCGAGAAGATGAACTACGGCAAGACCTACATGGGCGTCATCCGCTCCACGATCATCGTGGACGAGGAGGGCAAGGTGGAGAAGGCCCTCTACAACGTCCGCGCCACCGGCCACGTGGCCAAGATCATCAAGGACCTGGGCATCTAGCCTCCCCCGCCGCGGACGACGGCTCGCACCGGAACACTCCCGGCGCGAGCCGTTTTCCCTTTCCGGGCACGTCGTGGGGCGCGGACGCCGTCGGAGGCGCCGGGGAGGCTGGGGCCGGAGGCCGCCGGCGGGCATCACACGCCTCCGGACCCGCGAAGGGCAGCTCATCGAACAGCCGGAGGACCGCGTCCGGCGAGGTCACCCGCTTCCGCTGGAGGCCGACCACGTGGACGGCAACCGGCGCGACAGCCGCATCGAGAACCTGCGGTCGCCGTGCCCCAACTGCCATTCCACGACGAGCACCTGGTGCCGGGGAGGCGCACGGCGCAAGGCGTAGCCCCGTACACTGGGCGGAGCAAAACGGCAGCTCTGACAAATGTCCGTTTTGGAGCGGTCGTGGCGAAATAGGCGATACGCGCGGGTTTTAGGTGCCCGTGGGAGAAATCCCGTGTGGGTTCGAGTCCCACCGACCGCACCTGCGAGGGGCCCCCTTCACGGGCGGCCCCTCTTCCGCTCTCAGCCCAGCAACTCCCGCACCACCGGCACCAACGCCCGGAACGCCTTCCCCCGGTGGCTGATCGCGTTCTTCTCCTCGGGGCTCAGCTCGGCGCAGGTCCTGGTGTCCCCCTCCGGCTGGAGGATCGGGTCGTAGCCGAAGCCGTTCGTGCCGGTCGGGGCGTGGCGGAGGGTTCCCCTCAGTTGGCCCTCGACCACGCGCTCCGTGCCGTCCGGCAGGGCGAGAGCCGCCGCGCAGGCGAAGTGGGCTCCCCTGTGCTCCTCGGCGATGTCGGAGAGCTGGGCGAGGAGCAGGTTCAGGTTGGCCTTGTCGTCGCCGTGCTTGCCCGCCCAGCGGGCGGAGAAGATGCCGGGGGCGCCGCCCAGGACGTCGACGCAGAGGCCGGAGTCGTCGGCGACGGCCGGGAGGCCGGTCGCCTGGGCGAGGGCGTGGGCCTTGAGGAGGGCGTTCTCGGCGAAGGTGACGCCTGTTTCCTTGACGTCGGGGATGTCGGGGTACGCGTCCGCGCCCACCAGTTCGTGGGGCAGCCCCGCCTCCGCGAGGATCGAGTGCAGCTCGGTGATCTTTCCGGCGTTGCGGGTGGCGAGGATCAGGCGGGTCGTCATGTCCTGCAGTATCGCAAGGGGTGGAGCGCCGCCTTACGGCGTGCAGACCTTGGTCAGTTCGCCGGCCGCGTCGGTGACCGGGGTGACGTCGGGGGTGGAGTCGCCGTTCCTGACGGCTGCGCGGACGCTGTCCACGGCCTGCTGGAGGTGGTCGACGGCCTTGTTGACGTCGGCGTCGTCGGTCTTGTCGCCGATCTTCCTGAGGTTCTGCTGGATGGAGTCGAGGGAGGCCTGGGTGCGGGTGGGGTCGTTCGCCGCGTTCTCCACGGCCTGCTGGAGGGCGGTGACGCTGTCGGCGATGGAGTCGGCGGTGCGGACGCAGTCCAGTGCCGTGTTGACCGAGTCGCAGCCGGCGAGGAGGGCGGTGATGAGCGCGGTGGTCGCGGCTACGGCGGCGATGGTGGTGACGCGGCGGCGCCCTCGGCGTCGGCTGGCGGCCATGGTGGTGTTTCCTCCCCGTGGTACGGCTGGCCGGGCGCACGGTTGTACGTGCCGTGCGCCCGTATTCATAGGGACGCGGGGTCGCCCGCCGGGGTTGCCCCGCCGTACCTCGGGTTTTTCCCTTCCCTTTACTTCTCCGGTTACTTCTTGAGCGCTTCTTCGAGGGCTGCCTGCTGGATGGTGGCCAGGTCGGTGCAGCCGGCGACGGCGAGGTCGAGGAGGGCGTTGAGTTCGTCGCGGGCGAAGGGTTCGGCCTCGGCGGTGCCCTGGACCTCGACGAAGCGGCCGTCGCCGGTGCAGACGACGTTCATGTCGGTCTCGGCCTTGACGTCCTCCTCGTAGCAGAGGTCGAGGAGGGGTACTCCGCCGACGATGCCGACGGAGACGGCGGAGACGGTGCCGGTCAGGGGCTGGCGGCCGGCCTTGATGAGCTTGCGTTCCCTGGCCCAGGTGACGGCGTCGGCGAGGGCGACGTAGGCGCCGGTGATGGCCGCGGTGCGGGTGCCGCCGTCGGCCTGGAGGACGTCGCAGTCGAGGACGATGGTGTTCTCGCCGAGGGCCTTGTAGTCGATGACGGCGCGCAGGGAGCGGCCGATGAGGCGGGAGATCTCGTGGGTGCGGCCGCCGATCTTGCCCTTGACGGACTCGCGGTCGCCGCGGGTGTTGGTGGCGCGGGGGAGCATGGCGTATTCCGCGGTGACCCAGCCCTCGCCGCTGCCCTTGCGCCAGCGGGGGACGCCTTCGGTGACGGAGGCGGTGCAGAAGACCTTGGTGTCGCCGAAGGAGACGAGGACGGAGCCCTCGGCGTGCTTGCTCCAGCCGCGTTCGATGGTGACCGGGCGGAGTTGTTCGGGGGTGCGGCCGTCGATTCGAGACATGGCGACGAGCCTATCCGGAGCGTGCGAAGGGGCTCTTCCCAAGGTGGGAAGAGCCCCTTTTCCGGTGAGCCGGGGAGGCTCACATCATGTCTTCGATCTCCGCGGCGATCGGGTCGGCGTCGGTGCCGATGACGACCTGGATGGCGGTGCCCATCTTGACGACGCCGTGGGCGCCGGCGGCCTTCAGGGCGGCATCGTCGACCAGCGAGGCGTCGTGGACCTCGGTGCGCAGCCGGGTGATGCAGCCTTCGATCTCGTCGATGTTCTCGATTCCGCCGAGGCCGGCGACGATCTTCTCAGCCTTGCTGGCCATGTTCCTTCTCCCTGATCCGAACCGCTTTGTCGCAGTAACCCACAGTTGGCCCATCTTTGCGAGCGGTCGTACCGCGCGTGCCGAATGATGGCGAGCAGCGCGGCGGAACCGTCTGTCGACTGGTCTACACCAGCTGGTGGGCGGTCGACAAACCCCGACGGCGACCCCGCGGTGCAGCCGAGCGGCCCGGAGGACGTGTCCATGAGTGCCGAGAGCGCCGACAGTTCGGTCAGTCCTGCACGGGAACGGTGGCATGCCCTCTTCCAGGGGCTGCAGAAGATGGGCCGCAGTCTTCAGCTGCCGATCGCGGTGCTGCCGGCCGCGGGGATCCTGAACCGGCTGGGTCAGCCCGACGTGTTCGGCGAGCAGGGGCTGGGCTGGACGGCGGTCTCCAGGGTGATGAAGGGGGCGGGCGGGGCGCTGCTCGACGGTTCGGTCGGGTTGCCGCTGCTGTTCTGTGTCGGGGTCGCGATCGGGATGGCGAAGAAGGCGGACGGTTCGACGGCGCTGGCGGCGGTGGCGGGCTTTCTCGTCTATTACGGGGTGCTGCACCAGTTTCCGGAGGACTGTCCGGGCGGGTCGAGGACCTTGCCGGGGATCGGGTGCCAGGTGAGCGACGGGACGGTGTCGTCGTTCACGTTCCAGAATCCGGGGGTGTTCGGCGGGATCGCGCTGGGGCTGCTGACCGCGTTCTTCTGGGCGCGGTACCACCGGACGAGGCTGGTGGACTGGCTGGGGTTCTTCAACGGGCGGCGGCTGGTCCCGATCGTCATGTCGTTCGTGGCCATCGTGTTCGCCGTGGTGTGCCTGTGGGTCTGGCCGCCGATCGGCAGTGGTCTGGAGAGTTTCAGTCACTGGCTGCGGGAGGCGGGGGCGTGGGGTGCGGGGGTGTTCGGGCTTGCGAACCGGGCGTTGCTGGTGGTGGGGCTGCACCAGTTCCTGAACGTGCCCATCTGGTTCCAGTTCGGCAGTTACACCACGCCGGACGGGCAGACGGTGCACGGTGACATCAACATGTTCCTGGCGGGTGATCCGAACGCGGGTCAGTTCACGTCGGGGTTCTTTCCGATCATGATGTTCGCGCTGCCGGCCGCCGCGCTCGCGATCACGCACTGTGCGAAGCCGCATCGGCGCAAGGAGATCGGCGGTCTGATGCTGTCGGTGGCGCTGACGTCGTTCGTCACGGGCATCACCGAGCCCATCGAGTACTCGTTCATGTTCGTCGCGCCGCTGCTGTACGCGGTGCACGCGGTGCTGACGGGGGTGTCGATGGCGGTGACGTGGGGTCTTGGGGTGCACGACGGGTTCAGTTTCTCGGCGGGGCTCATCGACTACGTCATCAACTGGAAGCTGGCGACGCGGCCTTGGGCGATCGTTCCGATCGGTCTGTGCTTCGCGGCGGCCTATTACGTGATCTTCCGGTTCGCGATCACGCGGTTCGATCTCAAGACCCCGGGCAGGGAGCCGGAGGACGAGGTGGAGGACGTCACCGGGGCTTGAGCAGCCTGTGGCCGAAAGGCATACGCCGCGTAGCGCTCCGGTTGCGGAATTGACGGGTTCCTTATATCGCCCCCATCGTGTACAACAGGTCTACACCACTGAGTGGTGTAGACCACCACCGATGGAGGAAGTATGACAACCGCCACCGCGACGGCGGCCCCCACAAAGAAGTGGGGATCCGGTCTTTTCCAGGGCCTGCAGAAGGTCGGCCGCAGCCTTCAGCTCCCCATCGCCGTGCTGCCGGCGGCGGGTCTGCTGCTCCGCTTCGGTCAGCAGGACATCCACGACAAGCTGCACCTGCCCGACAAGGTCACGGCGGTCTTCGCCACGGCGGGCGGCGCGATCTTCGACAACCTCCCGCTGCTGTTCTGCGTCGGTGTCGCGATCGGCTTCGCCAAGAAGGCCGACGGCTCCACCGCCCTGGCCGCCCTGGTCGGCTTCCTGGTCTACAAGAACGTGCTCACCGCGTTCCCCGTCACCGAGGCCAAGGTCCAGGCGGGTGCGGACGTGGCCGCCACCTACAACAACCCCGGTGTGCTCGGCGGCCTGGTGATGGGTCTGCTGGGCGCGGTGGTCTGGCAGCGCTTCCATCGGACCAGGCTGGTGGACTGGCTCGGCTTCTTCAACGGCCGCCGGCTCGTCCCGATCATCATGGCCTTCGTCGGCACGGTGATGGGTGTCTTCTTCGGCCTGGTCTGGAAGCCCATCGGTGACGGCATCTCCGACTTCGGCAAGTGGATCACCGGTCTCGGCGCCCTCGGTGCCGGTCTGTTCGGCCTGATCAACCGTGCGCTGATCCCGGTCGGCATGCACCAGTTCGTGAACACGGTCTCCTGGTTCCAGATCGGCGACTACAAGACCGCGTCCGGCACGATCGTCCACGGTGACCTCACCCGCTTCTTCGCCGGTGACCCGACGGCCGGTCAGTTCATGTCCGGCTTCTTCCCCATCATGATGTTCGGCCTCCCGGCCGCCGCCCTGGCCATCGCGCACACCGCCCGCCCGGAGCGCCGCGCGGCCGTGATGGGCATGATGCTGTCGATGGCGCTGACCTCCTTCGTGACCGGTGTGACCGAGCCGATCGAGTTCACGTTCATGTTCATCGCGCCGCTGCTGTACGTGATCCACGCGGTGCTCACCGCCCTGTCCATGGCGATCACCTGGGCGCTCGGGGTGCACGCGGGCTTCACCTTCTCCGCGGGTGTCATCGACTACATACTCAACTGGAACCTGGCGACCAAGCCCTGGCTGATCATCCCGATCGGCCTGGTGTTCGGAGCGATCTACTACTTCGTCTTCCGCTTCGCCATCATCCGCTTCAACCTCCCCACCCCGGGCCGCGAGCCCGAGGAGGAGATCGAGGACCTCACGAAGGCGTGAGTCCCGGCAGCACCCGTGAAGAAGGCCCCCGCGGCGGCGGGGGCCTTCTTCACGTCGTACGGCCCTGAACGCCGTACGCGCGTCAGATCTCGTACGTCGCCCTCGGTGCCGCGAGATCCACCGGGCCGTCGAAGACCTCGCGGGCGTCGGCGAGGTTGACGGCGGGGTCGGTCCACGGCGGGATGTGGGTGAGGACCAGGCGGCGGGCGCCGGCGCGGGCCGCGGTCTCGCCGGCCTCGCGGCCGTTGAGGTGCAGGTCCGGGATGTTCTCCTTGCCGTGCGTGAAGGCGGCCTCGCACAGGAACAGGTCGGTCTCCCGGGCCAGATCCTCCAGCACCGGGGTGACGCCGGTGTCGCCCGAGTACGTCAGGGACTTCCCGGCGTGCTCGACGCGGATGCCGTACGCCTCCACGGGGTGGCGGACCCGCTCGGTGTGGACCGTGAAGGGGCCGACGTCGAACGTGGACGGCTTGACCGTGTGGAAGTCGAAGACCTCGCTCATCGAGGAGGCGGTGGGGGTGTCGGCGTAGGCGGTGGTGAGCCGGTGCTCGGTGCCCTCGGGGCCGTAGACCGGGATCGGGGGGCACGGTCCGCCGTCGTGGCGGTAGTAGCGCGCCACGAAGTAGGCGCACATGTCGATGCAGTGGTCGGCGTGCAGATG
Source organism: Streptomyces sp. NPDC001714 (assembly GCF_042892755.1). Taxonomy (NCBI): domain Bacteria; kingdom Bacillati; phylum Actinomycetota; class Actinomycetes; order Kitasatosporales; family Streptomycetaceae; genus Streptomyces; species Streptomyces sp. NPDC001714. The sequence continues at coordinate 170,088 of NZ_JBIAUL010000005.1, read as the reverse complement.
GCTCAGGAAGATCGCGTCGAGGTCGTAGAGACCGCAGTGGCGCTGCAACTCGCCCAGGGCGCCGTTGCCCATGTCGAGGAGCAGCCGGAAGCCGTCGGCCTCTACGAGGTAGCTCGAGCAGGCCGATTCCGCGGACGGGAACGACCCCGAGCAGCCGACGACGGTGAGCTTCATGAAGCAGAAACCTCCGTTGGCGGAAACCCAGATGCGCTGGGAACCGGAGTCGGGAAAAAGGGCATGACGGGGGTCGTGCGGGCTTGTCGAGCGTAAGGCGCAAAAGAGCCGGTCGCTCCTCCGCCAGGGGCCGTTGTGGGCGAACTCACCTGTGCTGTCACCGGTTCGGCTGGACTGAGGGCGCATGAGGATCGCGTAAGGGCGCGCGTCGATTATCTCGCGCCGGTAACGTCGTCGTATGGACACGTCATGGTGGCTCGCGCTCGCGGCGGTCGTCCTGCTGGCGCTGGTCGCCACGCTCGTCGACGGCTGGGGCAGAGGCCACCGCCCGCGCGGGCAGCGCACCCGCCCGCCGGGACATCCGCGCGGCACGCGCACGCAGACCGGACGGCCCCATCCGGGGGACATCTGGTGGGCCAACGTCCCCTACGAGGACGGTCCCGGCGCCAAGGACCGGCCGTGCCTGGTGCTGGCCGTGCACGGCAACCGGGCGACGATCGCGAAGATCACCAGCAAGTACCACGACGAGCGCGCCGGGGTGATCCCGCTGCCGCCCGGCTCGGTCGGGGACGCCCAGGGCCGGCCGAGCTTCCTGGAGACGGACGAGCTGCGGGAGATCTCGGTGTGGGAGTTCCGGCGCCGGGTGGGCGTGGTCGACCCGGTGCTGTGGGACCAGGTGCGGCATCTCGCGTAGGGCTGCCGCCGGCCGGCTCAGCTCACCTTCACGATGACCTTCCACTCCTGGATCCCCTTGCAGGAGACCCCGCCGGGCGAGGTGGGCTGGGCGCACAGCGGTCGGGTGGAGGAGAGGGTGACGGTGCCGGGGGCGACCGCCCGGTAGGCGGATCCGGCGTCGCCGCCGCGGAGCATGATCCCGTAGTTGATCTCCTTCAGGGCGGCGGTGTCCCCGGCCGCGGCGATCTTCTTCCAGGGTCGCTGCTCGGAGCCGGTCAGGGTGATCCGCAAGGTGCCGCCCTGGGCCAGGCAGAAGGCACGGCCGCTGTCGGCGGCGGTGAGCTCGGCGGTCAGGGGCGTGCAGCCGGCGGAGGAGCCACCGGTGGCCGGGGCCGAGGGCGATGCCGATGTCGGTGTCGTCGTCGGTTTCGGGGACACCCCGCCGCCGCCCTTGTCCCCGCCCCCGCTCTGCGAGCCGCAGCCCGCCAGCAGGAGCAGGCTCGCCGCGGCGAGAGACGCGCGGTGGAACGTCGTACGGCGCATGGGGTGTCCGCCTTTCCGTCGGGGAACGGACCCTTGGTGCCGATATGACGTATCCGCCCCTCGTACGGATCCCGCACCCGGACGGCTTCCGGGTGCGGGATCCGGTCAGTTCACGGGCGGGGTCAGCCGGTCGTGACGGCGGTGTCGTCGACGACGAAGCTGGTCTGGAGCGAGGAGTCCTCGACACCGCTGAACTTCAGGGTGACGGTCGAGCCCGCGTAGGACCCGAGGCTGAAGGACTTCTGCACGTACCCGGAGGCCGCGTTGAGGTTGGAGTACGTGGCCAGGGTGGTCGAACCGGCGGTGACCGTCAGCTTGTCGTACTGGGTGCTGGTGGTGGTCTCGGCCGTGTCGATGTGCAGGTAGAAGGTGAACGTGGTGGCGGTGCAGCCGGACGGGATCGTCACCGACTGGGACAGCGTGTCGGTGTGCGAGGAGCCGTAGCCGTCGAGCCACGCCTTGTACGAGCCCGCGTGGGCCGCCTCGCTGCTGGAGTTGGTGATGACACCGCTGGAGGCCGTCCAGGTGGTGTTGCCCGACTCGAAGCCCGGGTTGCCCAGCAGCTGCGTGGAGGTGCAGGTGCCGCCGCCGCTGGTGCTGACGGTCCAGGTGAAGGAGGCCGAGCCGGAGGCGCCGGTGGAGTCGGTCGCGGTGACGGTGGTGCTGTAGGTGCCCGCGGTGGACGCCGTGCCGGAGATCAGGCCGGTGGAGCTGGAGATGGACAGGCCGGTGGGCAGGCCGCTGGCGCTGTAGGTGAGGGTCGCGCCCGCGCTGTCGGAGGCCGAGATCTGCAGGCTGACCGAGGAGCCGGTGGCGGTGGACTGGCTGCCGGGGTTGGTGACGGTCACCGTGTTGCCGGTGCTGGTGCCGGAGGTGAAGGCGGCGGTGCCGTTCGGGGTGCCCCAGCCGGTCGGGCCGTCGTAGCCGGTGCCGGCGGTGCAGAAGTACGAGGTGGAGCAGGAGCCGTTGTTGCCGCTGGTGACGTCGTACAGGTTGCTGGTGTGCGAGTACGGGTACTTCGCCGGGTAGTCGCTGGAGCCCGGGGTGCCCGCGAGGGCGTACACACCGGCGATGATCGGCGAGGAGGCACTCGTACCGCCGTAGACCGCCCAGCCGGAGCCGCCGTAGGTGTCGTAGACCGCCACACCGGTGGCCGGGTCGGCGACCGCGGAGACGTCGGACTCCATGCGCTTGGTGCAGCCGGTGTCGGTCTGCCAGCTCGGCTTCGAGTCGTAGGCGGAGCAGCCGGAGCCGGTGCCCTCGGTGGAGCTGGTCTTCCACACGGACTCGGTCCAGCCGCGGGTGCTGGAGGAGGTGGAGAGCGCGGTGCCGCCGACGGCGGTCACGTACTGGGAGGTCGCCGGGTACTCGGCGCCGTAGCCGCTGTCACCGGCGGAGACGGTGATCGCCACACCCGGGTGCTTGAAGTAGGAGGTGTCCTCGCTGGTCTGCGAGGAGGACTCGGAGCCGCCCCAGCTGTTGGAGACGAACTTGGCGCCGAGCGCGACGGCCTCGTTCTCGGCGGTGCCGAGGTCGGAGTCGGTGGCGGAGTTGGCCTCGACGAGGATGATGTTGCAGTTCGGGCAGACGGCGCTGACCATGTCGATGTCGAGCGCTTCCTCGCCGGCCCAGCCGGAGTCGTTCGACGGCAGCGAGGTCGTCGAACCGGTCTGGCTGACCTGCTTGAAGCAGCCGTTGGCGACGGTGCACGCCGACAGGCCGTAGGTGGAGCGGTAAGTGGCCAGGTCCGAGGCCGCGTTCGGGTCGTTGTAGGCGTCGACCACGGCGACGGTCAGGCCGGAACCGCCCGTGGAGGGCAGGTTGTAGGCGCTGTGCAGGTTGGTCGGGCTCAGGCCGGAGGGGGCGGCGGCGAGCGCGGAGGCCAGCTGCTGCTTGATGTCGGTGCGGCGCTGCGCGAAGCAGCTGACCTCACCGGGCTTGCTGACGGTGGCGCACAGGTGCTTGGTGGGCACCTTCTGTCCGGCCTTGCCGGTGCTGTGCACGGCCTGCCGGGCGGGGTCGGTGAGGGCCTTGGCGTTCTGGGCGGCCCGGGTGGTCTGGGCGGTGGCCCGGGGGGCGACGGCGTGTGGCGATGCCTGTGCCTGTGCGGTCGGTGCCGCCACGAAACCGGAGACGGCGAGGGCGAGGGCGGGGAACGCGAAGGCCAGAAGTCTTCGCAGGCTCCGTCGTGATTCACGCATGGGGGTACTGCCTCCATCGGTGGGGTTACAAGGCAGGCCCGTGACGCGCGTAGCGGCGGCAGAGTGCGCGATCATGAGCATGACACTTCGAACACCCTGGGATGCCGAGGAGCGTGGCATGACAGGACGGTGAGGAACCTAGCGGGGTTCACGGGGGACCGGTTCCCCCGGACGAAGATCTTTGCCGCGCCATAGGCAGCGCTTAGCCCCCTCATAGAGGGGGGTTGGCGCGTACATGATGAGGGCTATGCCCAGAGCTGACCCTGCAGGGTCTCGATGGCTTCCTCGGTGGTCGCGGCGGTGTACACGCCGGTCGACAGGTACTTCCAGCCGCCGTCGGCGACGACGAACACGATGTCCGCGCTCTCCCCGGCCTGTACGGCCTTCTTCCCGACGCCGATCGCGGCGTGCAGGGCGGCGCCGGTGGAGATGCCCGCGAAGATGCCCTCCTGCTGGAGGAGGTCCCGGGTCCGGGTCACGGCGTCCGCGGAGCCGACGGAGTAGCGGGTGGTGAGCACGGAGGCGTCGTACAGCTCGGGCACGAAGCCCTCGTCGAGGTTCCTCAGCCCGTACACGAGGTCGTCGTACCGCGGTTCGGCGGCGACGATCTTCACCTCGGGCTTGTGCTCCCGCAGATACCGCCCGACGCCCATCAGCGTGCCGGTCGTCCCGAGCCCCGCGACGAAGTGCGTGACGGACGGCAGGTCGGCGAGGATCTCCGGGCCGGTCGTCGCGTAGTGCGCACCGGCGTTGTCCGGGTTGCCGTACTGGTAGAGCATCACCCAGTCGGGATGCTCGGCGGACAGTTCCTTCGCCACGCGTACGGCGGTGTTGGAACCGCCCGCGGCCGGGCTGGAGATGATCTCCGCGCCCCACATGCCCAGCAGGTCCCGGCGCTCCTGGGAGGTGTTCTCGGGCATCACGCAGACCATGCGGTAGCCCTTGAGCTTGGCGGCCATCGCCAGCGAGATGCCGGTGTTGCCCGACGTCGGCTCCAGGATGGTGCAGCCGGGGGTGAGCCGGCCGTCCTTCTCCGCCTGCTCGATCATGTGCAGGGCGGGACGGTCCTTGACCGAGCCGGTCGGGTTGCGGTCCTCCAGCTTGGCCCAGATCCGGACCTCGGCGGACGGCGAGAGCCGCGGCAGGCACACCAGGGGGGTGTTGCCGACCGCGGCCAACGGGGAGTCGTAGCGCATACCGATCTCAGGCCATGCCGCCGGCGACCGCCGGCAGGATCGTCACGGTGTCGCCGTCGGTGAGCTTGGTGTTGATGCCGTCGACGAACCGGACGTCCTCGTCGTTCAGGTACACGTTCACGAAGCGGCGCAGCTTGCCGTCGTCCACGATGCGGGCGTGGATGCCGGCGTGCCGGGTCTCGAGGTCGTTGAAGAGGTCGGCGAGGGTGTCACCGCTGCCCTCCACCGCCTTCTGACCGTCGGTGTACTGGCGGAGGATGGTCGGGATGCGGACCTCGATGGCCATGGCTCAGGGCTCCTGTCGGAAAGTCTGGGTAGGTGGGCGCGCAGCGGCACGCCGCGGCTCACGGCCGTACGGCGGCAGGCGAACGTCAACAGATGGCGCTGTTCAGCCTGCACAGGTCGACGTGCAGCCGCGCCACGAGCAGCATGCCCGGCGCCTTGTCGCTCACGTCGTTCAGAACCATGGGCTCATCGTATCGATTCCCGGTACCGATTCCGGAGTGTGATTCCACATGCCGGACACTTTTCGGCCGAAGGATGAGATGCCCTATTCAGGAGCATGGGGAACTGCGCGACCGGCCCCCGCCGCGGCGGAAAGAGGCGCACCAGGGCTGAACGCTGAACATTGAGCGCCGGGCAGTGCAGCCGCCCCAGGGGCGCGGGGAACTGCGCGACCGGCCCCCACCGACCCGCAGACACCCACCGGCCGGTCCGGCACCGCCGAAATCCACCGCCGCGGCTGACTGAACATTGAGCGCCGGGCAGTGCAGCCGACCCAGGGGCGCGGGGAACTGCGCGACCGGCCCCCGCCGGCCCGCAGGCACCCACCGGCCGGTTCGGCGCCTCCGGAGTCCGCCGTCGGGGCTGGGCGCCGTTGCGGCGGAGTAGTTGCGGTGAGCGGCGGAGAAGCGCAGGCGTCGGCTCGCCGGAGGTCAGTACGCCTCGACGATCCTCACCTCCTCCTCCGTCACCTCGCCCTCCACGATGCGGTAGGAGCGGAACTGGAAGTCGCCGAGGCCGTCGGTGTCGGCGGTGGAGACGAGGACGTAGTGGGCGCCGGGCTCGTTCGCGTAGCTGATGTCGGTGCGCGAGGGGTACGCCTCCGTCGCCGTGTGGGAGTGGTAGACGACCACCGGCTCCTCGTCGCGGTCGTCCATCTCCCGGTACAGCTTGAGGAGGTCGCCGGAGTCGAACTCGTAGAACGTCGGCGACATCGCCGCGTTCAGCATCGGGATGAACCGCTCGGGGCGGTCCGAGCCCGCCGGGCCGGCGACGACGCCGCACGCCTCGTCGGGGTGGTCCTTGCGCGCGTGGGCGACGATCTGGTCGACGAGGGCCTGGGTGATGGTCAGCATGGTGGCCAGGATAAGCAAGGGGCCGTCCCGTACCGAAGGCTGGTACGGGACGGCCCGGATGCCGGACGCCCTGAGCGGCTGCCGCGAGGGGGCGCCACGAGTGCTCCCCGCGGCGGGCGTCCCGGAGGGGGTGGTCAGTTCACTTTCTGCAGCGGTGCCGGCTCACGGCGCTCGGCGACCTCGGGATTGCGGTTCTTCAGCACCAGCCAGCCGACGCCGAGCGCGGCGGCCCAGCCGGCCATCACGTACAGGCAGACGCGGGAGTCGGCGTCGTACGCGATCAGGCAGGTGACGAAGAGGAGGAAGGCGATGGCGATCCAGCTGCACACCGCGCCGCCCGGCGCCGGGAAGGAGGAGGCCGGCAGGCGGCCGGAGTCGACCGCGCGGCGGTAGAGGACGTGGCTGATCAGGATCATCAGCCAGGTCCAGATGCCGGCCGCGGTGGCGACGGAGGTGACGTAGCCGAACGCCTTCTCCGGGACGACGTAGTTGAGGACCACGCCGATGCCCATGAAGAGGACCGAGACGGTGATGCCGAGCGCCGGGGTCTTCGACGCGGACAGCTTGCGGAACACGGCCGGGGCCTCGCCGCTGTCGGCCAGGTTCCGCAGCATGCGGCCCGTGGAGTACATGCCGGAGTTGCAGGAGGACAGCGCGGCGGTGAGGACCACGAAGTTGACGATGCCGGCGCCGGCCGGGATGCCGATCTTCGCGAACGCGGCCACGAAGGGGCTGACGCCCGGGGCGAACTCCGTCCACTTCACGACGCAGAGGATCACCGTGAGCGCGCCGACGTAGAAGAGGGCGATGCGCCAGGGGAGGGTGTTGATCGCCTTGGGGAGGGTCTTCTCCGGGTTCTCCGACTCGCCGGCGGTGACGCCGACCAGTTCGACCGCGAGGTAGGCGAACATGACGCCCTGAAGGGTCATCAGGGAGGAGCCGACGCCCTTGGGGAAGAAGCCGTCGAACTGGTAGAGGTTCGCGACCGACGCGGTGTCACCGGCGGCGCTGAAGCCGAAGGTGAGGACGCCGAGACCGATCACGATCATGCCGATCAGGGCGGTGACCTTGACCATGGAGAACCAGAACTCCAGCTCTCCGAAGACCTTCACGGAGATCAGGTTGACCCCGAAGAGGATCACCAGGAAGACCAGCGCGGTCACCCACTGCGGGACCTGCGGGAACCAGTAGTTCACGTAGATCGCGGCGGCCGTCAGCTCGGCCATACCGGTGACGACCCACATCAGCCAGTACGTCCAGCCGGTGAAGTAGCCGAAGAACGGGCCGAGGAACTCGCGGGAGTACTCGGCGAAGGAGCCGGAGACCGGGCGGTAGAGCAGGAGCTCACCGAGGGCCCGCATGATGAAGAAGATGATGCCGCCGGCGAGGGCGTACATCAGGATGAGACTGGGACCGGCCTTGGCGATGTTCGCCCCGGCTCCCAGGAAGAGCCCGACGCCGATGGCGCCGCCGATGGCGATCATCTGGACCTGGCGGCTGCCGAGCCCGCGCTCGTACCCCTCTTCGGAGGCTTCGGAGGAATCCGTGGAATTCCCCGACGTGTCGACCTGAGCGGAGGTCATGTGTGGTGTGCGCCTTTCTCCATGCCGACCCGGGCCTCTCGTCGGCCTCGGATCGGGTTTCGATCCCCCCGGATTGCTGGAGCGGTGCCTGACCGGTGGTGGCCGGTTCGGTGGCGCACCCGGCGTACACGTGGGTGGTGTTCGCCGGGCGGTCGTGAAGATTTATCACGGCCGCAACGCTGATCACCGGGTTCCGCCGAGAGGGATTGTGGCGCACACCACTGGAAGAAGCGGACAAAGCGCGACCGAAAATGTCATACCAGGCCGCAACGGTGACGGGATCGTTATCCGGATTTGAGCGTCCTCTGAGCGAACGCGAAACCGGGACGTAATCGGGACGGATTACGGCATAAGGGTCGCGACCAGGGTCTCCTGGAGGCCGCCGAGCCACAGGTACGCCATCACCATCGGCTTGCGCGGGTCCTCGTCCGGGAGCCGGTAGAGGAGGTCGGTGTCGTCCTCGTCGGTGATCTCGAGACGGGAGCCGATCGCGAGGCGCAGGTCGGTGAGGGCGCCGAGCCACTGCCGGGAATCCTCGGGCGCCAGCTTGAGGACCGCCTCGCCCTTCTCCCCCGGAGTGAGGGCGTCGAGGGACCGGATCACCGCGAGGGCGCTCTCCCGCTTGCCGGCCCTGAGGTCGTTCTCGGTGTAGCGGCGGAACTCGGCGGAGTGCGCCTGCTGCTCCGCGGCCTCCTCCGGGTCCTGCGGGAGCCGCTCCGGGTCGCAGTAGGCGTCCGGGAAGAGCCGGCGCAGCACCGGGTCGGCGGGCGCCTCGCTCGGGCCCTCGGCGAACAGCTCGGCGAGCGGGTCGTCGGGGGCGTCCTCGGCGGGGCCGGGACCGATGAGCTCCAGGAGCTGGACGGCCAGCGACCGGATGATGGAGATCTCGACGTCGTCGAGGGCGACGGCCGCGCCGCCGCCGGGGAGCGGTTCGAAGATTCCTGGCATGGAGAGGATTCGCTGCTTCCGGTCTACTTGCGGTCCTGCTGGAGGGTGGCCCACAGGCCGTAGCCGTGCATCGCCTGCACGTCGCGTTCCATCTCCTCGCGGGTGCCGCTGGAGACGACCGCCCGGCCCTTGTGGTGGACGTCCAGCATGAGCTTGGTGGCCTTGTCCTTGGGATAGCCGAAGTACGTCTGGAAGACGTACGTCACGTAGCTCATGAGGTTGACGGGATCGTTGTGCACGAGCGTGATCCACGGGACGTCCGGCTCGGGGACGGCGAAGGCCTCCTCCGCCGACTCGGTGCGTTCGATCTCTACGGGAGCGGGTGACGTCACAAGGCCCATGCTGCCACGCGGGCCCTAAATCGTCACACTGACGCAAAGGGGTGTAGCATCCACAGTCATGAACACAGCGGACCTTGGGCTGCCGGTGGATGTTCCCTCGACGGCGCTCTTCACTGACCAGTACGAGCTGACGATGCTGCAGGCCGCCCTGAAGGCGGGTACGGCCGAGCGGCGCAGCGTCTTCGAGGTCTTCACCCGGCGGCTGCCGGAGGGGCGGCGCTACGGCGTCGTGGCGGGCACCGGGCGTGTCCTGGACGCGGTCGAGAACTTCCGCTTCGACACGGACGTCCTCGACTTCCTGGCGGAGCGGAACATCGTCGACGGGCCGACCCTCAAGTGGCTCGCCGGCTACCGCTTCAGCGGCGACATCTGGGGCTACCCCGAGGGCGAGGTCTACTTCCCGGGCTCGCCGATCATGCGGGTCGAGGGCTCGTTCGCCGAGTGCGTGCTCCTGGAGACCGTGATCCTCTCCATCCTCAACCACGACTCCGCGATCGCGGCCGCCGCCTCCCGGATGTCCTCGGCCGCCGGGGACCGCCCGCTGATCGAGATGGGCGCCCGCCGCACCCACGAGCTGGGCGCCGTCGCCGCCTCGCGCGCCGCCTACGTCGGCGGTTTCGCCACCACCTCCGACCTCGCCGCCGGCTTCCGCTACGGCATCCCCACCGTCGGCACCTCCGCCCACGCCTTCACCCTGCTCCACGACCACGAGCGGGACGCCTTCCGGGCCCAGGTCGACTCGCTCGGCCGGGGCACCACCCTGCTGGTCGACACCTACGACGTCGCCGAGGCGGTCCGTACGGCCGTGGAGGTGGCCGGGCCCGAGCTGGGTGCCGTCCGCATCGACTCCGGCGACCTGCTGCTGGTCGCCCACCAGGTGCGCCGGCAACTGGACGAGCTGGGCGCGACGCACACGAGGATCACCGTGACCTCCGACCTCGACGAGTACGCCATCGCCTCGCTCGCCGCCGCCCCCGTGGACGCGTACGGCGTCGGCACCCAGCTGGTGACCGGCTCGGGGCACCCCACCTGCTCCATGGTCTACAAGCTGGTCGCCCGCGCCGAGTCCGCCGACCCGAAGGCGCCGCTGGTGCCGGTGGCGAAGAAGTCCACCGGCGGCAAGACGTCCGTCGGCGGCCGCAAGTGGGCGGCGCGGCGGCTGGACGCCGACGGGGTGGCGGAGGCCGAGGTCGTCGGCACCGGCGAGATCCCGGCCGACCTGGTCGACCGGCAGCTGCTGATCGAACTCGTGAAGTCCGGCGAGGTCGTCGCCCGCGAACCCCTGGACGCGCCGCGCGCCCGGCACCAGGCGGCGCGGGCGAATCTGCCGCTCTCCGCGACGCAGCTCTCGCGCGGGGAACCCGTCATTCCGACGGAGTACGTGCAGGGGCGCTCGGGTAGCTAGAGCGGGTGCCCGCGTACGCGCCCCGCAAAGCCCCCTCCCCTACGCCCCCGTAAGTCTCTACGCTCGGAGGTTCAGGCCGGGCCCGCACCCCTTCTTTCCGCGTCTCCCCCGTCGACGGACCCGCTATCTAAGTCGACGGACCCGCTATCTAAAGCGAAGGACACCCACCATGCGCCGCGCCTTGATCGTCGTCGATGTGCAGAACGACTTCTGCGAGGGGGGCAGCCTCGCGGTGTCCGGAGGGGCCGATGTGGCCGCCGCGATCACGGAGCTGATCGGGCAGGCGCCCGCCGGCTACCGCCACGTGGTGGCGACCCGCGACCACCACATCGCGCCCGGCGGCCACTTCGCGGACAACCCCGACTACGTCCACAGCTGGCCGGCGCACTGTGTCGCCGGCACGGAGGGCGTGGGCTTCCATCCGAACTTCGCCCCGGCGGTCGCCTCCGGCGCGGTGGACGCGGTGTTCAGCAAGGGGGCGTACTCCGCGGCCTACAGCGGCTTTCAGGGCGTCGACGAGAACGGCGTCAAGCTGGCGGAGTGGCTGCGGGCCCGGAAGATCGACGAGGTGGACGTGGTGGGGATCGCGACCGACCACTGTGTGCGGGCTACCGCCCTGGACGCCGCGAAAGAGGGCTTCCGCACTCAGGTCCTCCTCGACCTCACGGCAGGCGTGGCCGAGGCCACCACAGAACGCGCCCTCGAAGAACTCCGCGAAGCAGGGGTAGAACTCACCGGCAAGCCAGTGGTCTGACCCCCGCCCCCCTCCGCCCGCACCACCCCGTACCCGCCCGGACCTTTTTCCGCCAGTCACATTGATTTCCGCCGCAGCGGCGCTCAGCCACGACGGCGGATCTCGGCGGTGCCGGACCGGCCGGTGGGCACCTGCGGGCCGGTGGGGGCCGATCGCGCAGTTCCCCGCGCCCCCGGGTCGGCTGCACAGCCCGGCGCTTGTGACCCTCTTTCCGCCGCAGCGGCGCTCAGCCACGACGGCGGATCTCGGCGGTGCCGGACCGGCCGGTGGGCACCTGCGGGCCGGTGGGGGCCGGTCGCGCAGTTCCCCGCGCCCCCGGGTGGGCTGCACTGCCCGGCGCTTGTGACCCTCTTTCCGCCGCAGCGGCGCTCAGCCACGACGGCGGATCTCGGCGGTGCCGGACCGGCCGGTGGGCACCTGCGGGCC
>NZ_JBIAUL010000005.1:119216-158384 GCF_042892755.1 Streptomyces sp. NPDC001714 | reverse complement strand
GGTGGGGGCCGGTCGCGCAGTTCCCCGCGCCCCCGGGTCGGCTGCACAGCCCGGCGCTCAACGTTCAGCCCTGGTGACCCTCTTTCCGCCGGTCACATTGATTTCCGCCGCAGCGGCGCTCAGCCGCGACGGCGGATCTCGGCGGTGCCGGATCGGGCGGTGGGCGTCTGCGGGCCGGTGGGGGCCGGTCGCGCAGTTCCCCGCGCCCCCGGGTCGGCTGCACAGCCCGGCGCTCAGCGTTCAGCGCTGGTGGCGTCAGGCTGCTGTTGGTCTGCGGAGGAGGGATCTGATCGGTCTCCAGAGTTCCAGTGCCGTGACACCGTTGTCAGGGGCCGTTCGCCATATCAGGCCGTCGGGGTGGTGGAGGACGGCGGTGATCTCGTCCGGGGTGGGTGGGGCGGCGTTGCCCCGCAGGTAGACCGCTCGCATGCCGAGGTTGCGGAGCCTCGTCAGGGCCCGGGCGCGGTTCTGGGCGTGGATCAGTACCCGGACGGCGGACGAGCCGTCCGCGGTGGCGGGGCTGGGCAGGTTCAGCGCCACCACCACCCTGCCGTTCGGCAGCTTGCAGAACCCTCCTGCGGCCATGCGGTCACACCCCCGTGTGCGTCGGTGTCAATAAGAAAGCCACAGGACGCACCTAAGCACGAGCGGCGGCGACCCGCCAAGGGGTCGCCGCCGATACGTGTCTGACCTGCGGGAATAACGCTTACTTCACCGCGGGGCCGACCTGGAGGGAGATCGTCGAGCCGTCCCGGGCCTCCGAGACGATGTTGATCTTCGTGTTAGTGTCAGTGATCTTGACGCCGCCGGCCGGGTTCGAGGCGTCGTAGTAGTCGCTCTTGTGGTCGTTGAAGACCGACACCCCGGAGGACTGCCTGATCTTCGTCGCCACGTCCGCCTTGTGGAGGGTGATGCCGTCGCTCGCGTAGAGGCTGAACGGCGAGTCGTAGGCCTGGATGCGGTTGCGCATCAGCGTGCCGTCGGACCACTTCAGCGCCGTCGGGTGCGAGTCGATCGGGAGGATCAGACCGGTACCGGGGTGGACGCTGGTGTTGTCGTCCGCCTCGGAGGTGTCCCACTTCCAGATCAACAGGCCGTTCTGGTACGGGTAGTGCTCCACCCAGTCCGGACGGGTCGTCGAGAAGCCGTAGTTGTACGGGCCGACCTCGAGGGTCTTGTCGTACGACACGTACTGGCGGTTCTCCGCGATGTAGTACTGCGCGTAGTCCTTGGTGAAGGACGCGCCGATGCGGGAGAAGCCGGAGGCGGTCCAAGCCGCGTCCGCGGACTCGGCGTTGTCGGAGAAGACCGTCGAGCCGTCCCCGGCCAGGGTGATCTCGTCGGCCGCGAAGCCCTTGAGGGCGACCCCGCCGTCGGTCTGGTAGCGGAAGCGCAGCTGGATCTTCTGGCCCGCGTAGGCGTCCAGCGGGTACGACAGCTTGGTGTACGCGTCGACCGAACCGGTGAGCGCCGGCTTGTCGCTGCCGTCGCGCGGGATGGCGGCGCCGTTCACCGTGCCGTCCAGGGCGGTCCAGTTGGCGCCGCCGTCGGTGGACACCTCGGTGTAAAGGTAGTCGTAGCCCGACTCGATGTCGTACCAGCCGTCCAGGTTCAGCGTCGCGGACGACTTGCCGGTCAGGTCGACGTCACGGGTCAGCGTGTTCTTGAGGTTGTCGCCGCTGCCGCTCCACCACTGGGTCGAGCCCTGGGCGGGAGTCACGACGGTGGTGGTGACCGCCTTGTCGGGGAGGGTGACCACCGTGGCCTGCTTGTTCGCGGTGTTGTACTCGGCGACGCCCAGCTTGTGGCTGGACTTCGTGCCGGCCTTGGCCACGTCGTAGTTCAGCCAGCCCAGCTGGAGCTTGTCCCAGGCGTTCATGTCACCGGGCAGGTCGCCGATGGCCTCCTTGCCGGTGCCCAGCCAGGAGCCGGAGGACATCAGGGTCCAGAAACCGGTGGAGTTCTCGCCGCCGTTGGTGTCGTACTCGTCCGGCAGGCCGAGGTCGTGGCCGTACTCGTGGGCGTAGACGCCGAGTCCGCCGTTCTCCGGCTGCATGGTGTAGTCACCGACCCAGATGCCGGTGTCGCCGACCTGGGTGCCGCCGAGCTTGTTGCCGGCCGGACCGGTGGCGCCGGCGTCGGTGCCGAAGGCGTACCAGCGGTGCGCCCAGATCGCGTCGGTGCCCTGGGCGCCGCCGCCCGCGGACTCGTCCTCGCCGGCGTGCACGATCTGGAAGTGGTCGACGTAGCCGTCGGGCTCGTTGAAGTTGCCGTCGCCGTCGTAGTCGTAGCGGTCCCACTGGTCGTACTGGGCGAGGTCGGCCTTGATGGCGGCGTCGGACTCGCCGGCCGCCTTCTGGTCGGCGACCCAGGCGTTCAGGCCGTCGCGCACCAGGTTCCAGACGCTGGAGCAGGTGGTCGAGCCGCAGGCGTTGTTGCCGTAACGCGCCTCGTTGTAGGGGACCTTGACCCAGTCCGTGACCTCGCCGTCGACCGAGTAGCGGCCCGAGGACTGCTTCTCGTAGTACTTCTTCAGCGACTCGGTGTTCTTGCCGGTGCCGAAGTAGAGGTCCTGGAAGTGGGCCTGGTTGTAGTCCGCCTGCCAGGCCGTGGAGTTGTCCTTGGTGCGGTCCGGCTCGGCTATCCGGTTGTGCAGCGGGCCGGTGGTGCCGCCGTAGCGCGGGTCCGTCTGGTCGCCGAACTCGACCAGGATCGTGAAGATCTTGTCCGTCTTCTCGCGGCCGAGCTCGACGTACTTGCTGTCGCCCTTCTCGCCCTCGAGCTGGACGACCTTGGAACCGTCGCGGTCCTTGACCTGGGCCTTTCCGGATATGACCTGGTCGAGGGCCTCCTGGCGCTGGGCCTCCTGGGTCTTGCTCAGGGGGCCGTCGAGGTCGTGCTCCTCCTGCTTCGTCGAGGGGTCGTGCCGGTCAACGGTGCCGGCGGTCGCCGCCGGGGTCGCGGTCTGGGCGACCGCGAAGGTGGTGAAGCCTACGGAGGCGGTCGCGAGCGTCACGCCGACGGCGAGTGCTCTGAACGTCCAGGGTCTGCTGGTCACTTGAGTTCCTCCCCCGCGCCGCGCGCACGGCAAGGAGGACCGGGTGATGGTTGGGGGTCCGTGCGCGCACGTTCAACGCGTCGATTCAAGTGACGACATTTGACTACTGGTTTACGAGAAAAGACAGATCTTGACTCGGACACTTCAACTGCACTATGCGGAGAAGAAGTTCGCTTTACGGACGCCGGGCGCGGCGGTACCCCGGAAGAGCCTCGCTCAACCGGCGCGCATATGCCTCCGGTTGCCGTATGCCATGCGACCGTGCGCCCCCTGTGCACCGGTACCGTGGGTTAGGTCACGCTTACCGGTCATTCCTCTCGGGCATGCACGCGAATAGAGTCGAACGGTGGAACGTCCGGAAGCCGGTGGAAACCAAGGCCGGTTCCCCGTCTCACCCCCAAATCTTCCGAGGACACGATTGCCATGCCTCGTCCGACCCCGGCACAGCTCGTCTACGGTTCGGCCACCGTGATCTGCTCGACGCTCGCCATGCTGCTGCTGTCACAGACGAGTTCGGGCATCGGGATCGCGGTCATCGCGCTCGCCGCGCTCGGTCTGGGACTGCTGGTGGCCATGACGGTTCCGCTCCCCCGGCCGCGCACGGTCGCACAGTCCGCGCCCGCCCCGATCGCATCGCCCGAGGTGCGGGTCCCCATACGGGAGACCGTGGCCGCCGCCACGGCCGAACCCGTCCGGGAGCCCACCGCGCCCTGACGCACGCACACCGGTGCAGTCGGCGGGTCCGTGAGACTGACGGACCCGCCGACTGCTTGTGCGCCCCCGGTGCCGGTCCTCGCTACGAGCCCGTACTGACCACGACCGTCTTCGCGGCCTTGTCGTGCAGCCCCTGTTTGTACGGCTTGTCGAAGAAGCTCCACCCGCCGCAGATCACCGTCCAGATGCAGGCACAGCAGAAGGCGAACGGCACCCACAGCACCAGGGCGCGCAGCAGCGAGGTCTGGGCGGAGGGCGTGGAGCCGTCGGACAGGTTGGCGACCCGCATGCCGAGCCACTTCATGCCGAGGGTCTGCCCCGACCTGGCGATCAGCAGGGTGTCGTAGGCGACGAAGAGGACGGCGGCGACGAGCGACTGGGCGAAGGACCGGCCGGCCGAGATCTTGTCCCCGTCCATCTGGTACTCGCTCACCCCGAACGCCAAGGTGAGCAACACGACCACGATGCCCACCAGGATCATGTCGATGATCCGCGCGAGGGTGCGCTTGCCGCTGTCGGCGAGCGGCGGCATCCCGGCCAGGGGATCGGCGGGGTAGCCACCCGTTCCGCCGCCGCCTCCGTAGGGTCCGCCGCCGCCCGCGCCGTAGGGGCCGCCGCCGTAGGAGGGCGGCGGAGGTTGCGCGCCGCCGTACGGGGTGTCGTACGGCGAGCCCGCGCCCGGCCCCCGGCCCTCCCCCTGGCCCTCGTTCCGGTCCGGCGGGGGCTGCTTCCTGAACGGATCGTCCTCCGGGGGCTCTCCTGAGCCCGGGGGCGGGGGCGGTTCGTTGCTCATGGCCCGAGTGCACCGCGAGGCGGCCGGGCCCGCATCCGGCGAGCGGCCGTACGGGGGACGACGGCCGGTGGACGCCCGTCCGGGTACGCCGGGCCGTCAGCCGGCGACGAAGGTGTGCGCCGCCTTGTCGTGCCAGCACTGGTGCCAGGGGCGGTCGAACAGGCACCAGGCGACGCCGACGATCCCGATGCCGAGCAGTCCGGGCACGG
The DNA here is from genome assembly GCF_042892755.1 of Streptomyces sp. NPDC001714. Classification (NCBI taxonomy): domain Bacteria; kingdom Bacillati; phylum Actinomycetota; class Actinomycetes; order Kitasatosporales; family Streptomycetaceae; genus Streptomyces; species Streptomyces sp. NPDC001714. The sequence continues at coordinate 153,610 of NZ_JBIAUL010000005.1, read as the reverse complement.
TGTACACCAGCCAGCGGCGCAGGGAGGCGCCGAAGGCGGGGGGCTCGTGGCCCTCGATGTCCCGTACCTCCAGGCCGAACAGCTTCTTGCCGACCGTGCGGCCCCACCGGGCGGTGGGCAGCACCTCGTAGAGGACGCCGACGACGAGCAGGACGCCGAGCACGATGCCGAGGTACAGACCGGTCGTGCCGTCGAGCAGCCAGACGGTCTCGGTACGGCCGGAGAGCTTGGCCACGTCGATCTTGTCCTGTACGTGGTCGGCGGCCTTGGTCCCGAACGGTACGGCGGCGGCCGCGGTCACCGCGCCGACGACCAGGCTGTCGACGAGCCGGGCCGCGAACCGCTTGCCGAGCCCGGCGGGCCGGGCCGCCGCCTGCCGCCGGGCGGCCGCCTGGAAGGGGTCCTCCACCGGCGGCTTCCAGGGGGCGACCGGCTGGTCTCCTGCGAGCTGGTGCACCTGCTGGGCCCAGGAGGACTGCCCGCCGCCGGCACCGGAGGCCATGGGCGCGGCAGGTGCCGTCGGGGACTGGGGGGCGGCGGACTGCTGCGGGGGGACGGCGGGGGCGACCTGCCGGGGGCTCGCGGCGGGTCCCGGGGCCTGGGCGGACGGACCTTGGGCTGACGGACCTTGGCCGGGCGGTGCCTGGGCCGCGGCGGCACGGGCCGCGGCCGCCTTTCCGGCGCCGAAGCCGGGGCGTGCGGGGCCGGCGGTACCGGCGGTACCCGCGGTGCCGGGAGCGCCGACCGGGCCCTGCGCGCCGAAGCCGGCCGCACCGGGCCCGGGGTCCGGCGGGTCCTCGCTCCGGATCGGCCGGAAGGTCAGCGTGCCGTCGTCCATGGGCGGCCGGGCCGCCGGTGGGGTCCCCGCCGGGCCGACCGTCGGCCTGCGGAAGATGAACGTGCCGCCGGAGTCGATGTCCCCCTGGTCCGCCGGCGGGATCGACGCCGTGCCGTCGGTCCGGGACGACCGGCCGTCCGGCCGGGCCGGGGAGCCCGCCGCCTCCGGCCGGGCTCCCCAGGGACTCCCGTCGGCCGCCCAGCCGGAGGCGCCGCCGGACTGCGGGTCCTCGTCGAAGAAGTGCGGGCCGGTCTCCTCGACCGCCGCCGGGGCCGCGGGCGCCGCGGGGCGCGAGCCGGGCGGCGGGACGAGCGGCTCGCCGTCGGACGGGGCCGGGCGACTGGTCCCCGGCACCCACGCGGCGCCGTTCCAGTAACGGACGTAGCCGGGGATGGACGGGTCCGGGTAGTAGCCCTCGCGGGGCCGTTCGTCACCGGGTGCCGGGGTTGGGGCGGTCATGTCCGTCATCCCGTATCTGCTCGGGGGTGATGTGGGAGCCTCCACATCTATCAGACCCGGGTGCCCGCCACCGCCAGTCCCGCAGGACCCACCCCTTTCCGGGCAGCCCTGTGCACCCCCTTCGCCGCACCGGCAAAAAATTTCCCGGAACCCGCGTAATGCTCGCGCCCCCAGCGCCTCTCCACTCGTACGGGCCCACCCGAAGGCGCCCGTACGACTGACCGAGAGAGGAACCGAACGCCATGCATCGCACCGTGGTGGAGCGCGAACTGGAGCTGCGGCTCGTCCTGTCCCCCGAGCGGAGCATCCCGGTCCCGGCCCGGCTGACCTACCGCTCCGACGACCCGTACGCCGTCCACGTCAGCTTCCACATCAACTCCGAGCAACCGGTCAACTGGACCTTCGCCCGCGACCTCCTCGTGGAGGGGGTGTTCCGGCCGTGCGGGCACGGGGACGTGCGGGTGTGGCCGACGAAGGTGGAGGGCTGCAGCGTCGTGCTGATGGCGCTGAGTTCACCCGACGGAGACGCCCTGCTCGAAGCACCGATCCCCCAGGTGTCCGCCTGGCTGGAGCGGACGCTGCGGGTGGTGCCCCCGGGGAGTGAGGGCGGGCGGCTGGGGATCGACGAGGCGCTCGACCAGCTGCTCGCCCAGTGAGGGCCCCGCCGGACGGGCGCCGGGTGGGAGCAGCGCGGGGTCAGAACAGCTTGCCGGGGTTGAGGATGCCCAGCGGGTCGAAGACGTGCTTCACGGCCCGCTGCATCTCCACGCCCACCGGCCCGATCTCGCGGGCCAGCCACTCCTTCTTCAGGACGCCGACGCCGTGTTCGCCGGTGATGGTGCCGCCGAGTTCCAGGCCGAGGCCCATGATCTCGTCGAAGGACTCGCGGGCGCGGCGGCACTCGTCGGCATCCTGGGCGTCGAAGCAGACCGTGGGGTGGGTGTTGCCGTCGCCGGCGTGCGCGACGACCCCGATGGTCAGCCGGTGCTTCTCCGCGATGCGCTCGACGCCCTCGATCATGTCGCCGAGCCGGGAGCGGGGCACGCACACGTCGTCGATCATCGTCGTGCCCTTGACGGCCTCCAGGGCGACCAGCGAGGAGCGGCGGGCCTGGAGGAGGAGTTCGGACTCGGCGGCGTCGTCGGCCGGGACCACCTGGGTGGCGCCGGCGGCCTCGCAGAGCTTGCCGACGGCGGCGAGGTCGGCGGCCGGGTCCGGGGTGTCGAATGCGGCGAGCAACAGGGCCTCGGTGGACTCCGGCAGGCCCATCCGGGTGAGTTCGTTGACCGCCTTGACGGTCGTACGGTCCATCAGTTCGAGCAGGGACGGCACATGGCCGCCCTCCATGATCCGGCACACCGCCTCGCAGGCGGCGGCCGCGGAGGCGAACTCGGCGGCCAGCACCAGCTGCTGCGGCGGTTTGGGCTTGAGGGCCAGCACGGCCCGTACGACGATGCCGAGCGAGCCCTCGGAGCCGACGAACAGCCGGGTGAGGTCGTACCCCGCGACACCCTTCGCCGTACGGCGGCCGGTGGACATCAGCCGCCCGTCCGCGAGGACGACGTCCAGGCCGAGCACGTACTCGGCCGTGACCCCGTACTTCACGCAGCACAGGCCGCCCGAGGCCGTCCCGATGTTGCCGCCGATCGTGCACATCTCCCAGCTGGAGGGGTCCGGCGGGTAGTAGAGGCCGTGTTCCTCGACCGCCCGGGAGAAGGTGGCGTTGATGACGCCGGGCTCGACGACCGCGATGCGGTCCACCGGGGAGATCTCGAGCACGCGGTCCATCTTGGTCAGGGACAGCACGATGCAGCCGTCGGTGGCGTTGGCCGCGCCGGACAGGCCGGTGCGGGCGCCCTGCGGGACGACCGGGACGCGCAGTTCGGTGGCGACGCGCATGACGTGCTGGACCTGCTCGACCGTGCGCGGCAGCACGACGACGGCCGGGGTGCCGGCCGGGCAGAAGCTCGCCATGTCGTTGGCGTAGGAGGCGGTCACGTCGGGATCGACGAGGACCGCGTCGGCCGGCAGACCCGCGAGGAGCCGGTCGGTGAGGTTGCTGGTGGCCTCGTCCCGAGGCGCTTCGATACGGCTCATGATCACAGCGTCGCACCCGGGGCCATCGGTGTGAACCCCACAGGTCCGTCCTTGGGCCGCCCGGATGCGGTGGTCGTATTGACGCACAGTGTCCGACATGTGCGCGCTGGATAACCGACCGTCCCCACCTGCCACCTCACTGCTCCCGGAACCGGCACCGCCGCGCCGCCGTCGCCGGGTGTTGCGGCGGCTGCTGATCGTCGCGCTGACGGGCGGCGTGGCGGCCGGCGGCACGCTGATGCTGTGGCCGCACGAGCCGCACCGCGCCGCGCCGGCCCCGGCGGCCGGGCCGCGCGCCCAGGCGGCCGCGCGGGCGGCGGCACTCGCGGCGACGCAGACGGCCGTCCTGAACGGCCTGCCCGCCGCGCTGCCCGACCTGACGACGCTGATCGGCGCCCGCGAGGCGCGGGTGCGGGCGCAGCCGAAGGACGCGGCGGCCTGGGCGGTGCTCGGGGCCGCGTACGTCGAGCGGGCGCGCCGGACCGCCGACACGGGCGACTACCCCCGGGCCGAGCGCGCGCTGCAGACCTCCCTCAAGGTGGCCGGCAAGAACAACACCGAGGCGCTGAGCGGACTGGCGGCCCTGGCCGTGGCGCGCCGGGACTTCTCGGAGGCCAGGCGGTTCGGCGAGGAGGCGATGAAGGCGGCGCCCAAGCGGTGGTCGGCGTACCCGGTGCTGATCGACGCGTACAACGGGCTCGGCGACTACAAGGCGGCCCGGTCCGCGCTGGACAAGCTGATGGCGCTGAAGGTCGGGGCGGACGTGAAGCCGGCGGTGAAGGCGCGGGCCTCGGCGGTGTACCGGGACCGGGGCTGGCGCGAGGACGCGGTGGCCCAGGTGACCGACGCCGCGGCGGCCGCCCGGACGCCCGCCGAGCAGGCCGCGTATCTGTGCCAGGCCGGGCAGCTGGCCTGGGAGCGGGGCGACCGCGACGACGCGCTGCGGCACTTCACGGCGGCCGTGCGCCTCGACCCCGACCAGTCGGCCGCGCGGGCCGGGCAGGGGCGGGCGCTGGCCGCGCTGGGCCGTACGCAGGAGGCGCTGACCGCCTACCAGGGGGCGCTCGCGCACCGGCCGACCCCGCAGGTCGCCCTGGAGCTGGCCGAGTTGTACGAGTCGCTGGGGATGGGGCGGCAGGCGGAGTCGCAGTACGAGCTGATGCGGACGCAGGTGCGGCGGGAGCTGGAGGCCGGGATCGACGACGATCTGGTGATCGGGCAGTACGAGGCGGACCACGGGGACGTCCAGGAGGCGGTCGAGCGGCTGACGGCCGAGTGGGAGCGTCAGCCGGGCATCGAGGTCGCGGACGCCCTCGGCTGGGCGCTGCACCGGGCCGGCGACGACAAGGAGGCGCTGCGCTATGCCTCCATCGCAACCGACTCGACGAAGGGCGGCGGGGTCCGCAGCGCGCCGTACGCCTTCCACCGGGGCATGATCGAGCGCGACCTGGACCTCGAGGCCCCGGCCCGCCGCCACCTCCAGGACGCCCTGCGGACCAACCCGTACTTCTCCCCCCTCCAGACCCCCGCAGCCCACGCCACCCTCACGGCCCTCGGCAACCAGCCCCCGAACGAGGAGCTGCCGCAGTAGGCCGGGGGGCAGTGCGGGCGGCGGGGGGTCACAGGTTGCCGCGGCGGTCCTGTTCTCGTTCGATCGCTTCGAAGAGGGCCTTGAAGTTGCCCTTGCCGAACCCCATGGAGCCGTGGCGTTCGATGATCTCGAAGAAGACCGTCGGGCGGTCCTGGACCGGCTTGGTGAAGATCTGGAGCAGGTAGCCGTCCTCGTCGCGGTCGGCGAGGATCTTCAGTTCGCGCAGGGTGTCGATCGGGACGCGGGTGTCGCCGACCCACTCGCCGAGCGTGTCGTAGTAGGAGTCCGGGGTGTCCAGGAACTCGACGCCGGCCGCGCGCATGGTCCGTACCGTCTCGACGATGTCGTTCGTGTTGAGCGCGATGTGCTGGACGCCCGCCCCGCCGTAGAACTCCAGGTACTCGTCGATCTGGGACTTCTTCTTCGCGATCGCGGGCTCGTTGATCGGGAACTTGACCTTGAGGGTGCCGTCGGCGACCACCTTCGACATCAGCGCGCTGTACTCGGTGGCGATGTCGTCGCCCACGAACTCCTTCATGTTCGTGAAGCCCATGACCCGGTGGTAGAAGTCGACCCATTCGTTCATCCGGCCGAGTTCGACGTTGCCGACGCAGTGGTCGACCGCCTGGAAGGTGCGGCGAGCCGGCGGTTCGACGATCGGGGACGCGGCGACGAACCCCGGGAGGTACGGGCCGTCGTACCCGGTCCGCTCGACGAGGGTGTGGCGGGTCTCGCCGTACGTGGCGATCGCGGCGAGGACGACCGTGCCGTTCTCGTCCTTCAGCTCGTACGGCTCGGCCACCGACCGCGCGCCGTGCTCGACCGCGTAGGTGTACGCGGCGCGGGCGTCCGGGACCTCGATGGCGAGGTCGACGACACCGTCGCCGTGCTCGGCCACATGACGGGAGAGGAAGTGGCCCCACTCGGTGTCCGGCCTGATGACGGAGGTGAGGACGAACCGGGCCGAGCCGTTCTCCAGGACGTAGCTCGCGATCTCGCGGCTGCCGGTCTCCGGACCGCAGTACGCGACCAGCCGCATGCCGAAGGCGGTGGAGTAGTAGTGCGCCGCCTGTTTGGCGTTGCCCACGGCGAAGACGACCGCGTCCATTCCCTTGACCGGGAAGGGGTCGCTCTGCCGGGCGGTCGCGGCGGGAGTGTGCTGTGTGGTCTGCGTCATGCCCGAAGGGTGAACCCGGCCCGCAAGGTGCGCAATAGATGACGTTTCCACTGGGCAATATGCTCAGCAGTACGACTGTACTGGCGGACTTTCTGTACAGGGTGACCATCCGGAGGCGGGCATGGCGATCGATCATCTGGACGGGCGGATCCTGGTGCTGCTGGCCCGGGAGCCGCGCATCGGGGTGCTGGAGATGTCCCGTCGGCTGGGCGTGGCCCGCGGGACCGTGCAGGCGCGCCTGGACCGGCTCCAGTCGAACGGCGTGATCCAGGGGTTCGGCCCCCAGGTGGATCCGGCGGCCCTCGGCTACCCGGTCACCGCGTTCGCCACCCTTCAGATCCGGCAGGGCCAAGGGCCGGACGTGCGGGCGCACCTGGCGACCGTGCCGGAGGTGCTGGAGCTGCACACCACCACCGGCACCGGCGACATGCTGTGCCGGCTGGTGGCCCGCTCCAACGCCGATCTCCAGCGGGTGATCGACCGTGTCGTCGGTTTCGACGGCATCGTCCGGGCCTCCACGGCGATCGTCATGGAGAACCCTGTTCCGCTGCGGATCATCCCGCTGGTGGAACAGGCCGCGGCGGACAGCGAAGAGGCGAAGTAGCGGCACCCCGGCGGGAGTTACAAAGAAGTCGATGCAAAGGACTCGTTGCAGAGGACTCCAAGGCTGGGGGAGGAACTGCGCGACCAGCCCCCGCCCACCCGCACCCGGAACTCAACAGCTGGGGACCTTCTCCCCCTTCTCCAACGCGACCAAGTCGGACACGGCCCCCTTCAGCGTCGTCACCGGCACCAACCGCAGCCCCTTCGGCAACTCCGCCTTGGCGTCCCCGCACTCGTCCTCCGGCACCAGAAACACCGTCGCCCCGTCGCGCCGCGCGGCCTGCGTCTTCAGCGCGACCCCGCCCACGGCCCCCACCGCACCGTCCGCACTGATGGTCCCCGTGCCGGCGATGTTCTTCCCCCCGGTGAGGTCTCCCCCGCTGCCGTTCCCGTCCAGCTTGTCGATGATCCCGAGCGAGAACAGCAACCCCGCGCTCGGCCCGCCCACATCAGCCAGCTTCAGCGTCACCTTGACCTTGTTCGCGCTCAGGTCGAGGTACTTCAGGGCGGCCTGGGTCGCCGCGTCCTGCGACTGCTCCATCTGCTCGGTGTTGTGCTGCTCGATCTCCTGGACGTTGTTGCCGCTCGGGTAGACCGAGTCGCGCGGCATCACGGCCCGGTCCGTCCGGAACCAGTTGCCGATCACGTCGCCGAGCGAGACCCGCGCGTCCGGCCCGGTCGCCTCGATCGTCGTCATGCGCAGCTGCCCGCTGGTCGTGCGGGTCGGCGCCCCGGAGACGGTGATCACCGGGGTGCCCCTGTTGGCGCCGAGCACGTTCGCCGTCATCCCGGGCTGGGCCACCGAGAACGGCAGCGGCGCGAAGACGGCCGTACCGATCAGGGCCACGACGGGAACCGCGCAGACGGCGACGGCCTGGAGACGCGTGAGACGTGAGAGCACGGAGTCAATCTAACGTGGCGACCTGTTCAGGCCACCGTCCCGGTCAGCGCGTGAGCAGCTCGCGGCGCTCGCGGGTGAACCGGCGCAGCGCGTCCGGCAGCGGCTCGATCCCGATCCCGGGCCCCGTGGGCACCGGGAGGTGCCCGTCCTCCAGCACGAACGGCTCGGTGATGTCCTCCGCGAAGTACCGGCCCGACGCCGAGGTGTCGCCCGGCAGCGTGAACCCCGGCAGCGCCGCGAGCGCCAGGTTGGGCGCCCGCCCGATCCCGGTCTCCAGCATGCCGCCGCACCACACCGGGACCCCGTGGGCACGGGCCACGTCGTGGATCCGGCGGGCCTCCAGATAGCCGCCGACCCGTGCGGGCTTCACGTTCACCACCCGGCACGCGTCCATGGCGATCGCGGCCGCCGTGTCCCGGGCGCCGTGCAGGGACTCGTCGAGACAGACCGGCGTCGCGATCCGGCGCTGCAGCTGGGCGTGGCCGTGGAGGTTGTCCTCCTCCAGCGGCTCCTCGATCAGCAGCAGCCCGAACTCGTCGAGCCGCCGCAGGTGCTCCGCGTCGGCGAGGCCGTACGCCGTGTTCGCGTCGACCTGGAGCGGCAGCGCGTCCCCGAACCGCTCGCGCACCGCCCGTACCGGTTCGACGTCCCAGCCGGGCTCGATCTTCAGCTTGATCCGGACGTACCCCTCGGCCAGGTACCGCTCGACGTCGTCCAGCAGTTCGCCGACCGAATCCTTGATGCCGACCGAGACACCCGCCGGCACCCGGTCCCGCACCGATCCCAGGAACACGGACAGCGGCATCCCGTAGGTCCGCAGCTCCGCGTCCAGCACCGCCGTCTCCAGCGTGGCCTTCGCCAGCTCGTGCCCCTTGACCTTCGCCGTCGCCGGGCCGACCGCGGCGGCGGTGAGGTCCCGTACCGCCGCCACCCGCGGCACCAGGAAGTCGCGGAGCACGATCTCCGCGCCGGCCACGAACTCCGAGCAGTACAGCGGCTCGGGATCGGCGGCGAACTCCGACCAGCCCTCGGCGGTGTCGGTGACGACATGGAGCAGGAAGGTGTCCTTGGTCGTCATGGTCCCGAAGGACGTACGGAAGGGCGTGACCAGCGGGATCGCCACCTGCACGAGTTCCACGCGCTCCAGCTTCACGCCGTCGCCCCCGTCGTGCGGGCGAGCGTGTACCAGCCGTCCCGGGACATCCCCACGGCCCGGAAGCCCTCGGCGAAGGCCGCCGTGAACACCTCGCGGACGGCGTACCGCCAGCGCAGGGCGAGCGCCGGGTCGGCGGCCCGCAGCCGTACAGCGTCCTCCGGCACCCGGCACCACACGGCGCGGTCGCCGGGGTCGCGGCGGGCGAGGACCTCGCCGTCGGGGCCGCGGTGGCTGGCCGGGGCGTTCTCGCGGTCCCGGACGCCGAACGGCGGGACGGGTGTGGCGGAAGTCGCGGATGTGGCGGGCGGTGCGGGATCGGCCGTCAGGTCCCAGGTCACCGTCAGCCGGTCGCTCTCGTCGCCGTCGTTCACGCCGTCGGCCATCGGGCCGTAGAAGTCGACGAGGTACTCGGTGCCGGTGGCGCCCAGCTTGACCAGGTTGAAGCGGGCGTTGCGGCCGACCAGCGGGTCGAAGGTCCAGCGCATGGTGCGGGCGCCGAGGTCCAGGGCCCAGGCGCGCTGGGCCCGCTTCACGGCGTGCCCGAGGCCCTGGTCGGCGGCGGCGACGAGGGAGTAGGTGTCGCGGTCCGGGCCGAACACGGCGACGGCCGCCCCGGCCAGCCGCGTGCCGTCGTAGGCGGCGTGCACGGCGCCGCCCGCGTGGACCAGGCTGTGCAGGACCTCGGCCGGGTAGGGCGGGGCGGTGCGGGGCGTCTGCCAGACATCGCTGAAGTAGCCGGTGACGGCCGCGAGCCCGGCGACGTCGTGGACGGTACGGATGCTGACTCCGGTCACGGTCAGGGTCATGATCCGAGTCTCCGAGCCGGCCCGCTCCGGTGCGTTGTGCGGACGGACAAGGAATGCATATCGTCATGGGGAGATCGGCCAAGCGCCCGCTTCCCTCGCTTCCCGGTTCCCTTGCTTCCCGCTTCCCTTGCTTCCCTGAGGACTCCCATGGACGCCTGCACCCTCGGCGACCTGCTCGACGTCGTCGGCGGTCCCTCCGTCCGGCTGCACACGGCCCCCGCCGGGCTGACCGTGCCGGTGACCGAGGCGCTGCTGTACGACGCCCACGCCCCGCTGCCCCGGCGGCCGGGTGCGCTGCTGCTGGCGGTCGGGGTGCGCGCGGCGGCGGCCGGGCCGCTGGTGCGGGCGGCGGCCGAGGCCGGGCTGACCGGGGTGGTGGTGCGAGGCGCGGACGGCCCGGTCGGGGAGGCGGAGACGCACGGGATCGCGCTGCTGTCGGTCGACGAGGACGCCGCCTGGCACCACGTGCACCTGCTGCTGGCCTCGGCGATCGGCGCCCGCCCGGCGGCCCCCGGGAGCGGACTCGGCGATCTGTTCGCGCTGGCGGACGCGATCGCGGCGGGCGTCGGCGGGGCCACCGCCATCGAGGACCCCCGGCAGCGCATCCTCGCCTACTCCACCGTCGCCGGCCAGCCGGTCGACGAGGACCGCCGGCAGGGCATCCTGGGCCTCCAGGTGCCGGCCAGCGCCGAGAACACCGAGCAGTACCGGACCCTGTTCGCCGCCGAACGGCCGGTCAGGCTCCCGGCGTTGCGGGACGCCGACCTGCCCCGGCTGGCGATGGCGGTGCGGGCCGGCGGCGAGACGCTCGGCTCGGTCTGGGTGGTCGACGGCGGTGCGCTCGCGCCGGACGCCGAGGAGACCCTCGCGCAGGGCGCCGCCACCGCCGCCCTGCTCCTGCTGCGCGCCCGCGCGGCGCAGGAACTGGCCCGCCACCAGAGCGGCGACCTGCTGCGCCGGCTCCTGGACGGCACGGCGGACGCCCCGGCCGCCGCGGCCCGCCTGGGGGTGGAGGGCGAGGTACGGGTGGCCGCGTTCGCGCTCGACACCTCCACCAACGTGCCGGACGCCGAACGCACCGCGCTGCGCCTGCTGGACGTCGTACGGCTGCAGTGCGAGGCGCGCTACGGGAGGCAGGCGTGTGTGCTGGCCGACGGGGTGGTGTACGCGCTGCTGCCCGGACCGGGGGCACGGCACCGGCCGCTGGCCGAGGACATCGTGCGGCGGGCCGGGCAGGCGCTGCGGGTGCCGGTGCGGGCGGGGCTGGGGGAACTGGTCCCGGACGTGGGCGAGGTGGCCGGCTCCCGGGCGGACGCGGACCTGGTGCTGCGGGTGCTGGACGCGCGGTCCCCGGTGGCCACGGTGGACGAGGTGCGCCCCCGGGTCACCCTGCTCCGGCTGGCCGAAGTACTCGGCGAGCGCCGGGAGTTGAGTGCGGGGGCCTGGCAGCGGGTACTGGCGTACGACGCCGGGCACGGCACCGAGTACGCCCGCACCCTGGTCTGCTGGTTCGACGCGGGCTGCGACATGGCGGGCGCGGCCGAACTGCTGGCCGTCCACCCCAACACCTGCCGCTACCGGCTGCGCCAGCTCCGGCAGCACGTCGGGATCGACCTGGACGATCCCGACGAACGGCTGGTGCTGTGGCTGCAGTTGCGGGTGCTGGCCGGGCTCAGCGCAGCAGCCACGCCCTGAGGTTCCGCTCGCAGGCGTGCAGTTGCCCGACCGGCACGTACTCCCCCGGCGTGTGCGCGAGGGAGGGGTCCCCGGGGCCGTAGTTGAGGGCGGGTACGTCAAGGGCCGCGAACCGGGCGACGTCGGTCCAGCCCAGCTTGGGCCGGGGCACGGCCCCGAGCGCCTCGACGAACCCGGCGACCCGGTCCAGGCGGGGCAGCGCTCCGGCGACCACCTCGGTGACGCGTACCTCGTACTCCGGGAACAGCCGTCGCACGTACGCCTCCGCGTCGGCCACCGAACGACTGGGCGCGAAGCGGTAGTTGACGCTGACGACGCACTCGTCCGGTACGACGTTCCCGGCGACCCCCGCCCGCACGGCGACCGCGCTCAGCCCCTCCCGGTACTCCAGCCCGTCGATCACGATCCGCTCGGCGATGTGGTCGTCGAGCCGCTGGAGCACCCCGGCGGCCCGGTGGGCGGCGTTGACGCCCTGCCAGGCGCGGGCGGTGTGCGCCCGCCGCCCGCGCACGACGACGTCGGCGCTCAGGTACCCCTGGCAGCCGGCCTCCACCCCGGCGTCCGAGGGCTCCATGAGGACGGCGAGGTCGGCGGCGAGGAGTTCTGGTCCGAGCAGACCGAGTCCGTTGCGCTCGCCCTCGACCTCCTCGCACTCGTAGAGGACGAAGGTGAGGTCGACGGCCGGTTCCGGAACGGTGGCGGCCAGCCGCAGGGCGACGGCCACCCCGCCCTTCATGTCACAGGCGCCTAGGCCGTGCACACACCCGTCGGCGAGCCGGGAGGGCAGGTTCCCGGCGGCCGGGACGGTGTCCAGGTGACCGGCGATCAGGACCCGCCGGCCCCGGCCGAGGGCGGTGCGGGCGACCACGGTGTTGCCGACGCGGTCGACCTCGAGGTGCCCGAGGCCGCGCAGGGCGTGCTCCACCGCGTCCGCGATCCGGGCCTCCGCCCCGCTCTCGGAGGGGAGGTCGACGAGGGCCCGGGTGAGGTCGACGACGTCGGCGGTGAGGTCGAGGGCGGTCACACCAGGTCCCGGGTGCCGAGCTTGGAATGGCGGATGCCGTAGCAGCCGTAGACGACGAGGCCGACGGCCATCCACACCCCGAAGGCGATCCAGGTGTCGGCGCCGAGGCTGAACAGCAGGTAGCCGCAGAAGCCGATGCCGAGGACGGGTACGACCGGGGAGAACGGCACCCGGAAGGAGCGGGGCGCCTCGGGGCTGCGCCGCCGCAGGATCACCACGGCCAGGTTGACCAGCATGAACGCGAAGAGGGTGCCGATGCTGGTGGCGTCGGCGAGGCTGCCGAGCGGCACCAGGGCGGCGAGGACGGCGATGAAGGAGGAGACGATCACCGTGTTGGCGCGGGGCACCCCGGTGCGCGGGTGGACCTTGGCGAACAGCGGTGGCACGAGCCCGTCGCGGGACATCGCGTACAGGATCCGGATCTGCCCGTACTGCACGGTGAGGACGACGCTGGTGGTGGCGACCACGGCACCGACGGAGAGCAGGATCGGCCACAGGTCGCCGCCGCCGACCGCCCGTACCAGCACCTCGCTGAGCGTCGCCTCGGTCCCCGCGAACCGCTTCCACGGCATCGCGCCGAGCGCGGCGACGGCCACCAGGACGTACAGGGCCGTGACGAGGACGAGGGAGAGGATGATCGCCCGCGGCAGGTCGCGCTGCGGGTTGCGGGCCTCCTCCCCGGCGGTGCTCGCGGCGTCGAAGCCGATGTAGGAGAAGAAGAGCGAGGCGGCCCCCGCGCTCATCCCGGCGGCGCCGAGCGGGAAGAGCGGCTGGAAGTTGCCGGCGTGGAAGGCGGTGAAGGCGACCGCGCAGAACATCACGAGGGCCGCGATCTTCACCCCGACCATGACGACGTTGGCGACGGCGCTCTCCTTGGCCCCGCGCAGCAGGACGACCATCGCGAGGACGACGATGAGCGCGGCCGGGACGTTGAGCGTGCCGCCGGCGCCGGGCGGGGCGCTGAGCGAGTCCGGCAGGGTGACGCCGAAGACGAGGTCGAGCAGTTCGTTGACGTACTGCCCCCATCCGACGGCGACGGCGGCCACCGACACGCCGTACTCCAGGATCAGGCACCACCCGCACACCCAGGCGACGAGTTCGCCGAGGGTGGCGTAGGCGTAGCTGTACGACGATCCCGAGCCGGGGATCATGCCGGCGAGCTCGGCGTACGACAGGGCCGAGAACAGGGCGGTGACACCGGCCAGCACGAAGGAGACGACGATCGCCGGGCCGGCCTCGGGCACGGCCTGCCCGAGCACGACGAAGATGCCGGTGCCGAGGGTCGCGCCGACGCTCAGCAGGGTGAGCTGGGTGACGCCCATGGTCCGCTTCAACGGACTCGCGTCCGCCTCCCCGACGAGGGCGCCGACGGATTGCCGCCGGGTGAGCCGGCCTGTGGTGCCGACTTGCTGCCGGGGCCGTGTCCCCACTGTCTCCACTGTGCCGTTCCCTCCGCCGTGGGCTCTTGTCTGGCCCTGATGATGCGGAGAGAACGGCTGTGGGTGGCTGGGAGGATCGGTCAGAGGTCTGGGGGTGGGATTGGCGGATCGGCCAATGTGGGTGGACGGGTGAAACAAAGAGGGGTGGCGCGGTGGTGCTGCGACTGCGGGTGGGTGGGGGTTGCTCGCGCAGTTCCCCGCGCCCCTGGCGGGGCGCTGCCCAGCGGTTTCTCCCCAACCGCGGGCAGTCGTGCCTCCCCCAGTGCCTTAAGGGCCTGGGAGGTGCCCCCAGGCGGCACGGGTGGGCGCTGGGGGTTCCCCGGCCGAAGGCTGGGGGAGGCACCCTGCAAGCGCCGGTAAGCGTCCCCACCCCACCTCAGCCCCCACCCGGCCCGCGCCCTACCGCAGGGCCTCCGCGACCTCCCGGGCCGCGTCCATCACGCGCGCCCCCACCCGCTCCGGCACGGCGTCCGCCAGCATCACGACCCCCACGCTGCCCTCGACACCGGTGACCCCGATCAGCGGCGCCGCGGCCCCGCTCGCCCCGGCCTCCAGTTCGCCGTGGGTCAGCGTGTACCCGGGATCGTTCCGCGGCGAGTGCCGGGCGGCCAGGATCGCCTTGCCGGCGGCGCCGCGGTCCAGCGGGTGCCGGAACCCGGCCCGGTAGGCCACGTGGTAGTCGGTCCAGGTCGGCTCGACGACCGCGACGGCCAGCGCCTCGGTCCCGTCGACCAGGGTCAGGTGCGCCGTCGCCCCGATGTCCTCGGCGAGCGAGCGCAGCGCCGGCAGGGCTGCCTCCCGTACCAGCGGATGCACCTGCCGGCCAAGACGCAGCACCCCCAGCCCGACCCGGGCTCGCCCGCCCAGGTCACGCCGTACCAGCGCATGCTGCTCAAGCGTGGCGAGCAACCGGTACACGACGGTCCGGTTCACGCCCAGTTTGTTGGAAAGCTCGGTGACGGTCAGCCCGTGGTCCGTGTCGGCCAGCAGTTTGAGGACTCTGAGTCCCCGATCGAGCGTCTGAGAGGTCTCCGCGGTCACGACGCCCACTCCTTAAGTGGTGAGGCCGGCAACCTCCGACGCGGCGGTGCGTCGCCGAGTCCCGTCAGCGACGCGCTTCAGAGGCCGCCGATCGGCATGGCGGCCCGGCGGCTCCGGGCCCAGTCGCTTCACGGCTGCGCTCCGCGGCGGCGCTGCCACGGGGCGTGTGCGTAGCCGGACAGTAGCGGTGCGGGTTCGCTGAGCGGAAGCCTCCGTCCAGAATCCGGTCACGTACCGGTACGGACTACTGCGCTTGTGTCGGCATACGTCCACCTTCGCGCCCCATAGGGGCGCGGGGCTGTGTCGATTTGCGGCTCCGCCGCGCGGGCGCGACCAGCCCCCACCGGCCCGCACCCGGCCGACTACCTCATCCGGGTAGCCCACTCCTGCACCTTGGCGATCCGCTGCCGAAGCTGCCCCGCCGTGGCCTCCGCACTCGGCGGCCCCCCGCACACCCTGCGCAGCTCGGTGTGGATCACCCCGTGCGGCTTGCCGCTCTGGTGCACATACGCGCTGACCATCGTGTTCAGCTGCTTGCGCAGCTCCATCATCTCCTTGTGGGAGACCACGGGCCGCCGCTCCGCGGGCAGTTCCAGCAGGTCGGCCTCGGTGTCCGGCTTCTTGCGGCTGTGCGCGATCTGCCTGGCCTGCCGCTTCTGCAACAGCAGCTGCACCTGGTCGGGTTCGAGGAGCCCCGGGATGCCGAGGTAGTCCTGCTCCTCCTCACTCCCCGGGTGGGCCTGCATGCCGAACTCGGCGCCGTCGTAGAGCACCCGGTCGAAGACGGCCTCGGACTCCAGCGCCTCGAAGGCGAACTGCTCCTGCTCGCCGGTGTCCTCGTCCTGCTCCTTGTTCGCCTCCTCCATCTCCTTCTCGGACTCGGCGTACGGGTCCTCCTCGCCGTCCTTCCTGGGCTTGTCGAGGGCGTGGTCGCGCTCGACCTCCATCTCGTTGGCGAAGGTCAGCAGATCCGGGACGGTCGGCAGGAACACCGACGCGGTCTCGCCGCGCCGCCGGGACCGCACGAAACGGCCGACGGCCTGGGCGAAGAAGAGAGGCGTCGAGATGGTCGTCGCGTAGACCCCCACCGCCAGCCGGGGCACGTCGACGCCCTCGGACACCATCCGCACCGCGACCATCCACCGGTCGTCGCTGCCGCTGAAGTCGTCGATCCGCTTGGACGCGCCGGTGTCGTCGGAGAGGACCACGGTCGCCTTCGTCCCCGTGATCTCACGGATCAGCTTGGCGTAGGCGCGGGCCGAGTCCTGGTCGGAGGCGATGACGAGGGCGCCCGCGTCGGGGATGCCCTTGCGCACCTCGGTCAGCCGCTGGTCGGCGGCGCGCAGCACGGCCGGCATCCACTCACCGCGCGGATCGAGCGCCGTACGCCAGGCCTGGCTGACCGCGTCCTTGGTCATCGGCTCGCCGAGCCGGGCGGCGATCTCGTCACCGGCCTTGGTGCGCCAGCGCATGTTGCCGCTGTAGGAGAGGAAGATGACCGGGCGCACGACGTGGTCGGCGAGCGCGTTGCCGTACCCGTAGGTGTAGTCGGCGGCCGAGCGCCGGATCCCGTCCTGCCCCTCCTCGTAGGTCACGAAGGGGATGGGATTGGTGTCCGACCGGAACGGCGTACCGGTCAGGGCCAGCCGCCGGGTGGCCGGCTCGAACGCCTCCAGGCAGGCCTCACCCCAGGACTTGGAGTCGCCTGCGTGGTGGATCTCGTCGAGGATGACGAGCGTCTTGCGCTGCTCGGACCGGTTGCGGTGCAGCATCGGCCGCACGCCGACACCGGCGTACGTCACGGCGACCCCGTCGTACTCCCGGCTGAGCGGGCCGGCGCTGTACTCGGGATCGAGCTTGATCCCTATCCTGGCCGCGGCCTCCGCCCACTGCTTCTTCAGGTGCTCGGTGGGGGCGACGACGGTGACCTGCTGCACGACATGGTGGTGCAGCAGCCAGGAGGCGAGCGTCAGCGCGAACGTCGTCTTCCCGGCGCCGGGCGTGGCCACGGCCAGGAAGTCGCGCGGCTGCTCCTGGACGTACTTCTCCATGGCCGCCTGCTGCCAGGCACGCAACTTGCTGGCGGTACCCCAGGGCGCCCGGCCCGGGAAGGCCGGCGAGAGGTGGTGTGAGGAGGAAGTGGCGGAAGCAGAAGCGGCGGTGGTAGTCACGGTCTCCGTAGTAAGGGGGTCGGGCGGCTGCTACGTATGACAACCGGGCCACCCTACCGGCGCCCCGTGGCTGTCAACGCGCGGACGAGGCCGCCTCACCCCCGGGTGGGACTCACGTCACAGATCACGAAGCCGCGTCGTCACCCAGGCCCCGACGAGTGCCATCCCCGCCATCGGCAGGAACACCGCGGCGAAGGCGGCCGGATGGGAACCGGAGCCCGCCGCCCCCGTCATGCTGCCGCCGCCGAGGGAGGCGAAGGCCGCGCCGGCCGCGGCGAGCAGGACGACGTTCGAGAGGGCGTCGGAGATCTGCAGGGCGGCGGAGTTGGCGCCGGCCTCGGCCGGGGTGGAGAGCCTGAGCATCAGGACACTGGCCGAGGCGATCACCAGGCCCATCCCGAAGGAGCCGAAGGCCCAGGCGACGGCGACGGTCCACACCGGCACGCCGTGCACGAGCACCGCGGGCGCCGCGGCGATCGCCGCCGCCACCAGCACCATCCCCAGTGTCATCAGCCGCTCCCGGTACGGCTCCGTCCGCGGCCGCGCCTGCACCCACGAACCCAGTGCCCAGGTCACTCCGCCCGCGGCCAGCGAGAACCCGGCGAGGGTGGGCGACAGGCCCCGCTGGGTGACGAGCATCAACGGCACGAAGGACTCGGCGGAGATGAAGGCACCGGCCGCGACCCCGCGCAGCAGGACGACGGAGGGCAGGCCTCGCGCCGCCCGGTACGTACCGCGGGGCAGCAGCCCGAGCACGGCGGGCACCAGCAGCGCACCGCCGAGCAGTCCGGGTACCACCGACACCCACCGCAGATCCTGAGCCGCGTACTGCAACAGCCCCGCACCCAGCGAGATACCGAAGGCGAGCCGGATCCGCCGCCGGTCGAAGGCTCCCCGCCCCCCTTCTTCCTGGCCTCCTGCTCCCTGGCCCCCTGCTCCCTGGCCCCCTTCTTCCGCCACCGGCCCGCCGGCCCGGCGCCGTATCCGGGGCAGCGCCAGCGCCACCGGGAAGACCACGAGCACCGGGATCCCGAGGAACACCCACCGCCACCCGAGCTGCTCGGTCACCGCGCCAGCGGCCAGCGGTCCGACGACGGACGGCACCACCCAGCCCGCGGCGAAGGCGGCCATGATCGCGGGCCGCAACCGCTCCGGGTAGGCCCGCCCCACGACGACGTACAGCGCGACGATGACCAGCCCGCCGCCGAACCCCTGCACGGCCCGCCCCGCGATGAACACCCACATGCCCTGCGCGGTCCCGGCCACCACCAGCCCGGCGGCGAAGGCCCCGATCCCCGTCGTCAGCGCCCCGAGCGGCCCTTTCCGGTCCGACCACTGCCCGGCCAGCACCATCCCGAACAGACTGGTCGTGAAGTACCCGGAGAAGGCGAACGCGTACAGCGACACCCCGTCCAGCTCCCGGGCCGCGACCGGCATCGCCGTCCCGACGGCCGTCGCCTCGAAGGCGATCAGCAGCACGACGGACACGATCCCGACACTCAGCGCCCGGTACGACCGCCCCAGCACACCGCCCTCATCGACTCCGTCTGCGGTCTCATCTGCGACAACGGCGTCGCTCGGCTCAAGGGCGGTCATGCTGACCACGGTAAGCCCCAACCCCCACTCTGACCCCTGTCGCAAGCCCCACCCGGCCTCCGACCTTGGTCGTACACCCCCCGCTCCCCGGTCCCGCGGTCCCCCGGTTCATGAACGCCGTATGGCAGTCCCGTTGCAGCCCCACCGATCCCCTTGAGCCCCTCCCCCGCACCCCCGTACCTTCAACTCACCGACACGGCCGTGTGCCCGAGTGGTTTAGGGACTCGCCTGCAAAGCGGGTTACGCTGGTTCGATTCCAGTCACGGCCTCTGACTGCCTGACCAGGCAGAACGAAAGGGCGGCACCCCCCGAGGGGTGCCGCCCTTTTGGTCGTCCGTCTCAGTTCCCGTCTAAGTTGCGATCCCCAGAGGGAAAAACGGGAACAAGACCTGCGCTGCCCGTTTGGGTAAGAGAATCCAGCACGGAACTTGCTGCCGAACGCACGCGGTGACGCGCCACAGGGGGAAGGTGAGGACGGTGGCCGAGCAACCGGACCTGCCCCGGTGGCTTAACTCACCTGCACGAGGGAGCCAGTGAGCCCGTCATCATCGTCCGGCCGATCTGCCTCGGGCTTCCATATCAGGCCGTCTACCTGCCTCGCGATGTCCGTCCGCACGGCGTCCACCATGTGCTGACAGCGGGCGGCCATGACTGTGGTCGACCACCCCATGAGGCCCATGACAGCTCGCTCGGGGCCACCGAGGATGAGTAGGACCGTGGCGGCCGTGTGGCGCGCGTCGTGCAAACGTCCGTCCCGGACTTTCGCCTCTGTCAGAAGAGCCCTCCATTCCGTCCAGTCCCGGCGGTGGGACGGGCTACGGCCGTCTTCGTCTCCCGCATCCTCGCCAAGCTGGGGCTGCGGGACCGCGTCCAGGCCGTCGTCTACGCCTACCGCCAGGGCCTGGTGACCTGACCGACCCGCCCCGGCCCCAAGCCCCTTCCCGACCCGCTACAGCACCCCGCCCGCCTCGTCCTGGAACAGCTCCGTCCAGTAGTGCCAGTCGGCGTCCGTCGTGACCGGGGTGGGGTCGATGGTCGCGAGGGTGTGGAGCATGGTCGCGGCGAGCTGGTCGTAGGCGTCGGTGGTGAGTTCGTGGTTCAGGTGCTCGTCGATGGTGCGCTCGTGGTGCAGCAGCCAGAGGGTGTAGGCGAGCGTGGAGATGTCCGTGTTGAGGGGGTAGAGGGTCGCCTCGGGCTCGGAGAAGTTGAGGATCGCGCCCGTGGTGCCGTCCACGACGAGGCTGTTGTCCTCGACCAGGTAGCCGAGGCGTATGAGCCGGTCGGCGTGGGGCGGGAGGTCGTCCACGGGGAAGCCGCCGGTGTGGATGTCGGTGAAGTACTCCCAGAGGGTGGGGAGCGGGGCGTCCGGGTCGAGGTGGAAGACGACCGCGTCCTCCGGGAGGCCGCTCTCGCGCAGGAAGCGGCGGGTCGGCTCGTGGGTGAGCGTGGGCGGGAAGTCGACCTCCTCGAAGCGGGCCACCCGACCCTGCCCGAACTCCTGGTCCAGGAGCCGGGCCGGAAGGTCGACGGCCAGCCCGGAGCCCGTGCCGGGGCCCGCGATCAGGCTGAGGGGGCGGATCAGGGCTGTCGCCTTCCAGTACGGCGGGACGCGGCCGGCCGTGCCCTCCTCGAAGAGCTCGAGGAGCTTGCGGGAGGCCTCGGTCGCCGCCTTCGTGCCGTGCGTCCCGGCGAGGGAGGCGAAACGGCCGCGCAGTCCCGTCAGTTCCTCGGTGACCGCGGCGAAGCGCAGCAGGGTCTCCAACGAGGGGGCCAGCGGGCGCGGGTCGGTGGGGTCGATCAGATAGGCGGTGCTGATCTCGCCGGTACCGCCGTCGAGGAGGATCGACTCGGTGTCCAGGCCGACCGGGGCCAGCAGCTCCCCGATCACCAGCCGGTCCCTGAGCTCCTCCGCGAGCCGGGTCGGGCCGTCCGTGACGTCGGCCAGGGTGCGCAGGCCCGCCGTGCGCAGCGGCTCGAACGTCAGCAGGCCGCCGCTGTCGGGCAGTCCGGGGCCGGTGAGCCAGCTGCGGGTGGGTTCGTGCGTGATGTAACGGTCCAGTTCAGCCTCGGTCAGCGTGATCGCCGTCGCACCGCTGCCGGTCGTGCTGATCGTGCTCATCGCTGCCCCCGCGATCAAGAGTTCAAGACGTGCAAGTGGGTCGAGTGGTGCGTCGTGCGTAGGTCGTCGGCAGGGCATGGCGGGCCGTCCGGGCTTCCCCTCGGGAACGGCCGTCCCCACTAACCAGAACACTACGCCGCGGCACTGACAACGCCCCGCAGAAGAGACGTCAGGCGACCCGAGACCGTTCCGTCCCGGCGAGAATCGCTTGCACCGTCTGTTCCACGGTGAGCTCCGAGGTGTCCAGCCACAGTCCCAACGGCTGGGTGCGCAGCCGGAGTTCCGCGTCGAGATCGGCGATCGTCCACGCGGGCCCGTACCCGGTCTTCGACCGCCCGGCCTCCCGCTCCGCCACGGCCTCGGCGCTGGGGGCGAGGACGACGACGTGCAGGGGGCGGGTGCGGATCCGCTCGACGTACGACGCCAACTCCGGGCCCAGCAGCACGTCCTGGACGATCGCCGTGAAGCCGGCCTCGGCGTAGGCGTCCGCCGTGGCGGCCGACAGGCGGTAGCGGAGGCGGAGTTGGGCCGTGGCCTCGGCGGAGGCGTCGGGGGTGTAGTCCTGGCGCCCGGAGACGATCATGCGGCGGAAGAGGTCGCCGCGGACGTGGGCGGCCCGGGGCAGGCGCTCGGCGAGCGCCTGGGCGACCGCCGACTTCCCCGCAGCCATCACGCCCGCGACGACGACGACCCCCGACAGGCTCACTGGCCCGTGACCACCGCCGCCTGCGGGCGGATCGGGAGGCGGTTGACCGGGCGGCCGGTGGCCGCGCGGACGGCGGAGGCGATGGCCGCCGGGGACGTCACGACCGGTACCGCGCTGACCGACTTGGCGCCGAAGGGGGCGACCACGTCGCGTTCCTCGACGAGCTTGACGATCCGGATGTCGGGCGCGTCGAGGGCGGTCGGCAGGGCGTAGCCGGTGAGGTCGGGGTGGCGGATCAGCCCGCGCGGGGTGCGCAGGTTCTCCGTCAGGGCGATGCCGACGCCCTGCGTGACACCGGCCTCGATCCGGGCGTTGAGCTGGGCCGGGTTGAGGATCCGGCCGACGTCCTGGGCGACGGCCAGCTCCACGACCCGTACCGACCCCAGCTCGATGTCGACGTCGACGACCGCGCGGATCGCGCAGAAGGCGAGGCCGACGAAGGCGTCGCCCTGGCCGTCGCCGTTCAGCGGCTCGGTCGGGTGCGGGCGGCACTGTGCGGTGGCCCACAGCTCCTTGCCGTCCAGCGCCTCGGTGACGGTGGTCGACAGGACGCCGTCGTACGAGGTGATCTTGCCGTCGGTGATCTGGAGCAGCTCGGTCGACATGCCGAACTTGTGAGCGAGGGGTTGGAGGAGCTGAGTGCGGACCATTTTCGCGGCGCGTTCCACCGCTCCGCCCGAGACCCAGGTGTGCCGGCCCCGGCAGCCGGCGCCGGCCGGGGGTTGGTCGGTGTCGACGGGCGCGACATGGACCTCGTCGATGCCGAGGGTCTCCTGGACGATCTGCCGGGCCAGCGTGGTGAAGCCCTGACCGGTCTCCACGGCCGCGCAGAGCACGGTCGCGATGCCGTCGTGGACCTTGACGGTGGCCGTCGAGACCTCGTCGGCGCCCTCCGCGCCGAGCATGTGCACCATGCCGAGGCCGTAGCCGACGCCCCGGCGCACCGCGCCCGGTTCGCCCGCGCCCTCGGGGCCGCCGGGCAGCAGCCACTCGTCCTCGGGTGCGTCCTTGGGCAGCGGCGGAAGCGGGAAGTCCCGTACCGCCTGGAGGAGTTCGGCCACCGGAGCCGGGCAGGTCACCGTCTGGCCGATGGGCAGGAGGTCGCCGGTGGCGAGCGCGTTGCGCAGGCGGATCTCGGCCGGGTCGAGGCCGAGCTTCTTCGCCAGCTTGTCCATCTGCGCCTCGTAGGCGGCGCACACCTGCATGGCGCCCTCGCCACGGACGTGTCCCGAGGGCGGGTTGTTGGTGCGGACGGCCCAGCCCTCGATGAAGGCGTTCGGGACGACGTACGGACCGCAGGCGAAGGAGACGGCGGCAGCCAGGGACTCGGCGGAGGTGTCGGCGTAGGCGCCCGCGTCGAGCAGGATCTGCGCCTCGACCTTGACCAGCTTGCCCTCGGCGTCGGCGTGGTGCCGGTAGCGCAGCAGGGTGGGATGGCGGTGGGCGTGGCCGAGGAAGGACTCCTCGCGGGTCGCCGTGAGCTTGACCGGGCAGCCGGTCTTCAGGGCGAGCAGGCCGAGCGGGAGCTGGAAGCCCTGGTCCTCGCGGTCGGCTGTCGCGCCCGGCACGCCGGTGACGACGATCTTCACCTGTTCGAGCGACAGGCCATAGCAGGCGGCGGCCGTGTTGCGGTCGGTGTGCGGGTCGGTGGAGGCCAGGTACAGCTCGACGCCGCCGTCGGGGCGGGGCACGGCGAGTCCGGCCTCGGCGCCGATGGGGGCGGGGTCGGCGCGGCCGATGCGGTACTGGCCTTCGACCACGATCTCGCCGGTCGCGTCCGGGTCGCCGTGCTGGAGCGGGATGTGCCGGATCAGGTTGCCGTCGGGGTGCAGCGGCTCGGCCTCGAAGGACTGCTCGGGGTCGATGACCGGGTCGAGCACCTCGTACTCGACGATGACGGCGGCGGCGGCCATCCGGGCCGTGTCGGGGTGGTCGGCGGCGACGGCCGCGATGGGCTCGCCGTGGTGCCGTACGACCTCGGAGGCGAAGACCGGGCGGTCCGGGGTGCCGCGGCCGTGGCGGGGGGTGCCGGGGACGTCCTCGTGGGTGACGACGGCCCGGACGCCGGGCATCTCGCGCGCGTGGCTGGTGTCGATGGACACGATGCGCGCGTGCGGGTGCGGGGAGCGCAGGACGGCCGCCCACAGCAGGCCCTCGGCCCACAGGTCGGCCGCGTACGGGAACGTGCCCTCGGTCTTCGCGCCCGCGTCGGCGGCGGGCAGCGACACGCCGAGGCCGTGCGGCAGCGGTTCGGCGGCGGGGACGGGGGTCTCCGCGGCGGTGGTCGTGGTGACGGTCTCGTTGGTCACGCCTGGCCTCCGTCCGGGCCGTAGCTCTGGCTCTGACTCTGGTCGTCGAACGACTGGTTGCCGCCGAAGGTCTGGTTGCCGCCGAACGACTGGTCGCCGCCGAACGACTGGTTCCCACCGAACGACTGGTCGCCGCCGAACGACTGGTTCCCACCGAACGACTGGTTGCCACCGTACGACTGGTCGTACGTCTGCTCGTGCGGGATCTGGATTCCGGCCCCGAAGGTGCGTGGGGAGTCGAACGCCGACGCGTTGACGCCGCCGGCGCCCGGTCCCGCCTGATGGGGAATACGGGCCTCGTCGCCGTCCGTCTCAGCGTCGGCGGCGGCATGTGCCTCGCGTTCGGCGACGACCTCGTTGACGGCGTCCAGGACGCCCCGGTAGCCGGAGCAGCGGCAGAGATTGCCGCACAGGGCCTGGCGGGTCTCCAGCTCGGTGGGGGCCGGGTTGCCTTCCAGCAGGTCGTGGACGGTCATCGCCATGCCGGGGACGCAGAAGCCGCACTGGACGGCTCCGCAGCGGGCCAAGGCGCGCTGCACGTCCGAGGGGCGGCCGTCCTGGGCCAGGCCCTCGACCGTGCGGACCTCGCTGCCGGCGGCGGTCACCGCGGGGACCAGGCAGGAGGCGACCAGGCGGCCGTCGACCTGGACGTTGCAGGCGCCGCATTCGCCTTGCGAGCAGCCGTCCTTGGCACCGGCGAGGCCGAGGCGCTCGCGGAGGACGTACAGGAGGGACTCGCCGATCCACGCGTCGGTGACGGGGCGGTCGGCGCCGTTGACGCGCAGGACGTAGGAGGCGAGGGGGTGGTCGTCGACCGCCTCGGCTTCGCCTTCGGCGTGTCGGTTCCCGTCCGCGTCACCCGAGACGCTTTCGCCGTCGGGTGCGGGTGGCCCCTGTGGGGCGGACTCGCCGTCGGCGGCCTGCGGGTCGTGGCCGGGGTGGGAGCCGGAAGCGCCGTGGGGCGCGTCGGCTTCGGCCGGGCCGCCGACCGCGCGGGGTTCGCCGGTGTCGGACGGTCGGCCGACTGTGTACGGTTCGCCGATCTCCGCCGCTTCGCCCCGTTCGCCCCCTTCACCCCTCGCCGGCGCGTCGGCCGCAGGCGGCGCACCGGCGGCCCGGGAGGCGGGAGTCGGGGCCAGCGTGTCGCCATGGCCCGCGGGGGGCTCAGCGGGCGATCCAGGGGCCTCCACGGGGCGCTCCCACGCCTGGGCCTCCTGCGCCCACGGGGCGGCCGCGCCGCCCGGCAGGGTCGCCGGCGGCGTGCCGCCCCACTGCTCCATGAGCGCGGATGTGGTGAACTCGCCCGATTCGTCCGGAGTGTCACCGGTCGCGACCGGGATCGACCACTGCCCGGTCACGTCGTGACCGGGCGCGGGCGGCGGCTCCTCGTACGTCCACTGCTGCGTCGAGGCCGGGTTGTACGTGAACCGGTCGTCGGCGGGCCGCTCCCGCGGGACCGGGTTCGGTTCGGGCCACCGGGTTCCGTCGGCCGGCGTGCCCCAGGGATCGGTGCCGGGGGCGGCCGCTATCTGCGGCGGCACGTAGCCGTGCCCGGGCGCGGCCAGGGGGCTGTCGGCGGACAGCAGGGCCTCGATGCCGCCCTCGGGGAGCTTCACGAAGGCGGTCGCGCCGTCGTCGTAGTCGCCCTGGGGCAGCGGGTCCCAGCGGCCGCCACCGCCGGCGGGCGCGCCCTCCCCGTGCTGCTCGTCGGTCATGACAGCGCCCTCCCCAGTGCTCGTCGGGCCAGCGCGGCCACGGTGCGCCGCAGGTGCAGTACGGCGGGCGGAAGCGGCGGCACCGAGCCGTCGGGCTCGGGGGCCGGGTCCGGGATGCAGGCGGCCGCGACGTACTCGCCGAAGGCGGCCAGCGCCTCCGGGACGAGCGCGCGGTCGTTGTCCCAGTCGATCAGCCGGGCCACCCATTGCTCGGCGTCCAGGGGCCTGAGCGGCATCGGCGCTATGGCGCCGACGGCGCATCTGACCCCGCGCCGCGCGGGGTCCAGGACGAGCGCCACGGAGGCCACCGAGCGGCCCGGTCCGGTGCGGCCGGTCGCCTTCAGGAAGACCTGCGGGGCGTGCAGCAGCGGTACCCGCACGAAGCCGATCAGCTCGCCCGCGCGGAGCATCTCCACGCCGGCCAGCAGGTGTGAGACCGGGATCTCCCGGCGGGATCCGCCCGGTCCCGCGATGATCAGCGTCGCCTCCAGGGCGGCGAGCACCGGCAGCGCGTCGCCGGTGGGCGCGGCCGTGGCGATGTTGCCGCCCAGGGTGCCGGCGTTGCGGATGTGCGGCGGTCCGGCGGACCGCGCGGCGGCGGCGAGCGCCGGGATCAGGGCCGCGAAGTCGGGGCGGCCCATGCGTGCGTGCGTGAGACCGGCGCCGAGCAGCGCGTTGCCGTCCTGGTACTGCCAGCCGCGGATCTCGCTGATCCGGCCGAGGCCGACCAGGGCGGCGGGCCTGAGCTGTCCGGAGTTGACGGCGGCCATCAGGTCGGTCCCGCCCGCGACGGGGACCGCGGCGGGCATGTCGGTGAGGGCCGCCACGGCCTCGTTCAGCGTCGTGGGCAGCGTGACGGACTGCCCCGCCTGCGGTGCGTGCGTGGTCAAAACCGGCTGCCCCTTCCCGCTGCCCCACCTGGTCCCACCTGTGTGGCCGTACGGTACGTGCTCACAGGGCGGACGTGGCAACTCTGGCACATCTTCGCAAGCCTCGAACGCACGGGTCCGCTAGGAGGCATTCGCCCACCTCATCGGCGACTTGGTCCGTTTTCTCCCCTCATTGGGAGTGCGCACCGATTGACACTCTTCGGTGATCCTTGGGGTCTTTTTCCCTTACGCATTCGGAGCGGGGGCAGGGAGCGGGGAGCGGGGAACCCGGCCGGCGTGAGGCTCGGGTGGGGCCGAGCGGGTCCGGCGAGGTCCGCCGCGGTCGGCAGCGCCCGTGAGGGGCGCGGCGCCGCAGCCGACAGCCGACAGCGGCCTATGGCGGCGCTCCCGGTGAGCGCTCAGCGGTTCGGGGGTGGGCCGTCGAGCGGGCGGCCCAGGACGCCGGGGCGCTGCTGCCACGGCAGGGGGCCGGCCGGCGGGCGGTAGGCGACCCCCAGGGCGTCGAGCCGCCGGTAGTGCGCGGCCATACGGTGCTCGAAGTCGGCGAAGTCCCGTTCTGCCGGGGCCGGGAGGGCGCTCCAGGCGACCTCCGCGAAGGCGGCGAGCCGGGGAAAGGCCTGGTAGTCCACGCGCGCCTGGTCCTCCATCACCTCGGTCCAGACGTTGGCCTGGGTGCCCAGGATCCGCCGCGCCTGGGATTCGTCCAGCCCCGGTGGAACGGGTTCGAACCGGTACACGTCCTCCAGGGTGCGGACGTACCCGATCGGCACCGGCTCGTCGGCGCCGTCCGCCTGACGGTGGTCCAGGTACACGTGTTGCTCGGGGCACATGACGACGTCGTGGCCGGCCCGCGCGGCCGCGATTCCGCCGCCGTAACCGCGCCACGACGAGACGGCCGCGCCGTCGGCGATGCCGCCCTCCAGGATCTCGTCCCAGCCGATGAGCCGACGTCCGCGCGCGGAGAGCCACTTCGCGAAGTGCCCGATGAACCAGGACTGCAGCGCGTCCTCGTCGGCGAGCCCGAGTTCCTTGATGCGGGCCTGCGCGGCCGGCGAGGCCCGCCACTGGTCCTTCGGGCATTCGTCGCCGCCGACGTGAATGAACTCCGACGGGAAGAGACCGAGCACTTCCTCGAACACCCCCTCGTAGAAGCGCAGGGTGTTGTCAGTGGGGGCGAGTACGTTCGGAGAGATCCCCCAGGAGTCCCAGACGGAGAGGGCGGTGGTGTCGATGACGTCGGTGTTGCCGAGTTCCGG
This sequence comes from Streptomyces sp. NPDC001714, assembly GCF_042892755.1. Taxonomy (NCBI): domain Bacteria; kingdom Bacillati; phylum Actinomycetota; class Actinomycetes; order Kitasatosporales; family Streptomycetaceae; genus Streptomyces; species Streptomyces sp. NPDC001714. The sequence continues at coordinate 126,021 of NZ_JBIAUL010000005.1, read as the reverse complement.
ATACGCGGCGATGGCGGCCTGCGAGTGTCCCGGCACGTCGATTTCGGGGACGACCGTGATATGCCGCTCGGCCGCGTAGGCGACGATCTCCCGGATGTCGTCCTGGGTGTAGTAGCCGCCGTGCGGCTTCTCCTCCCACCGCGGTGAGGCACGGTGACCGAATTTCGTGCGGGCCCGCCAGGAGCCGACCTCGGTGAGCCGCGGGTAGCGCTCGATCCGGATGCGCCAGCCCTGGTCGTCCGTCAGGTGGAAGTGGAAGACGTTGAGTTTGTGCGCCGCCATGAGATCGAGGTGGCGCAGGACGCCTTCCTTCGGCATGAAGTGCCGGGCGACGTCGAGCATGAATCCGCGCCAGCGGAACCGGGGGGAGTCCTCGATCGTGAGATGCGGCACGGCCCAGACGCGGTCGGGTTCCACGACGGCCCTGCGGTACGCGGCGGGGCCCAGGAGCTGCCGCAGCGTCTGGACGCCCCAGAAGACACCCGCCGCGCCGCCGCCCTCGACGAGGACGCCGGCCGGGTCGCTGACGAGGCGGTACTCCTCGGGGCCGAGGTGCGGGTCGAGCAGGAGCCCGATGCCGTCGCCCTCGGTGTCGTCGAGCTCCCGGCCCTCGCGCAGCGGCAGACCGGCGGCCGCCCACAGGACGGTGCGCAGCCAGCGGCCGACGCCCTCGGTGCCCGGACCGGCATAGAGCTGAGAGTGCGCCGTCAGCCGCACCTCACCGGAACCGGCGACGACGCCGCGCGGCGCGGGAATCAGATCCATCTCCGAAATCACCTCAGTCCTTGACCGCTCCGCCCAGTCCCGAGACCAGGCGTCGCTGTACGAGTACGAAGAACACCAGCACCGGAATCGTCATCACCGTGGAGGCCGCCATCACCCCGCCCCAGTCGGGGTCGTCCGGCTTGAAGAACACCAGCAGCGCCATCGGCAGCGTGGACTGCGACGTGTCGCTGACGATGAAGGACTTGGCGAACAGGAAGTCGTTCCAGGCGGAGATGAAGGAAAACACGCTCGTGGCCACCAGGCCCGGCAGGACGAGCGGGAAAAGGATCTGCCAGAGAAAGCGCGACCGGCTCGCCCCGTCGATGTAGGCGGCCTCCTCCAGCGCCTCCGGCACCCCTTTCACGAACCCCCGCAGCATCCAGATCGCGAAGGGCAGCGAGAAGGCGATGTGGGGCAGGATCAGCGAGCCCAGTGTGTTCAGCAGACCGAAGTCCCGCAGCTGGAAGAAGAGGGGGATGGCGAGGGCCTCCACGGGCACCATCTGGGCCACCAGAAACATGATCAGCAAGGTGGTCCGGAAGCGGAACCGGAATCGGGTCACGGCGGTCGCCGCGAGAAAGGCGATCAGCGCCGAGACGATGACCACACTGCCCGCGACGACCAGACTGTTGACGAAGTAACGGCCGAATTCCTGCTGCCCGAAGACCCGCCGGAAGGAGCCCAGAGAGGGCGAGAGGGTCCACGGCCGGGGCCGGTCCGACTCGATCTCACCGGCCGGTTTGAAGGCGCCCAGCACCATCCAGTAGAGCGGAAAAGCGACGAGCACGGCGATCAGCAGCGCCGCCCCCTCGGCGGCCAGCCGCCCCGGCCGGCGCCCGAACCCGCGCACAAGATTCACCACGGTCACAGCTCCTCCCCCTGCCGGCGCAGCAGCCGCAGGTAGACCAGGGTGACGGCGAGCAGGACCAGCAGCGTGACGACCCCGATGGCCGCGCCCGTCCCGTACTGCGAGGAGGCGAAGGCCTGCTGGTAGGCGTACACGTTGAGCACCAGGTTCTGCCCGGCGATCCCGCCTCCGCCGGTCATCACGTAGATCTGCGTGAAGATCTTGAAGTCCCAGATCACCGACTGGATGGTGACGACCGTCAGGATCGGCCGGAGCATCGGCGCCAGCACGGACCGCCAGATCCGCCACTGCGAGGCCCCGTCCAGCGCGGCGGCCTCCAGCACCTCGGACGGGACGGCGCGGATCCCGGCGTACACGGTGACCATGACGAACGGGAAGGAGCACCACACCACTTCGAGCAGGACCAGGAAGAAGGCGGAGTAGCGGCCGTAGGTCCAGGAGTGGTCGCCGAGCCCGAGCACCCGGTCGACCGGCCCGAAGTCCGGGTCGAAGAGGAACAGCCAGACCGTGGACCCGGTGACGGCCGGGGTCGCCCACGCCCCCAGCGCCGCCAGCATCAGCGCCAGCCGCGGCACCGCCCGCACCCGCGTCAGCAGCACGGCGAGCGCACACCCGACGGCGAGCGTCGACACGACACAGGCGGTGGCGAACCCGACGGTCGCCAGCAGCACCGACCAGAACTGGTCGTCGGAGAAGACGTCCGAGTAGTTGTCCAGGCCGACGAAGGCCGTGGGTTCACCGCCACTGACCTGAGCCTGGGTGTAGCGGAAGACGGAGATCAACCCGAGCTGATAGATGGGGTATCCGAGCAGCGCCCCGAGGACGACGAGAGCGGGGGCGAGATATATCCAAGGCGTCCACTCGACGCCCCGATAGGGGCGCGGGGCCGTGTTGAATTTGCAGCTACCGCCGCGCGGGCGCGACCAGCCACGACGGCGCCGCACCCGCCCACGCTCGGCAAGCACCCCCGCCGTCGGCGTCATCCGGCGGAGCCGAACGCGTCGTCCATCTTCTTCGCCGCCTCCTGCGAAGCAGCCCCCACACTCTTCTTGCCGCTGATGACCTCCTGGAACATCGTCGGCAGCACCAGCGACGAGTCGATCTGCGACCACCCGGCCGAGGCGGGCACGAACTTCGTCCCGGCGGCCAGGGTCGCCACGAACGGCTTCACGAACGGCTCCTTCGCGGCCGCCTGGTCACGGACGTCCTTGAACGTCGGCAGAAAACCCATCGCGTCGAACATCGCCGCCTGCGTCTTCTTGGAGGTCAGCTCCTCCATCAGCGCGACGGCCGGCGTGCGGTGCGTCGTGCTCTTCAGCACCCCGATGTTGTTGCCGCCCGCGAAGGCCGGCGCGATCGAGCCGGCCGTGGCCCCCGGCAGCGGCACCACCGCGTACTTGCCCTTGACGCTCCCCGCCTCCACCGCCGCGTGGCTGAAGTCGCCCCCGATCGCCATGCCCGCCTTGCCCGCGGCGAACGCGGTGACCGTGTCGTTGCCGCCGAAGCCCGCGCACTTGGCGGCCGGGCAGTTGTCGTCGCCGAAGAGGGACGTGTACTCCTTGATGCCCTTCTGCGCGGCCGCGCTGTCGATCGCGGAGGTGTACGAGCCTCCCCTGCCGGTGGCCAGTTCGCCGCCGTCGGCCCAGAGGAAGGGCATCGCGCCGTAGGTGTAGGCGCCGCCGACGACGAGGCCGTACAGGCCGGGCTTCGCGGCACGGATCTCACGAGCCGTGGAGGCCAGCTCGGCCATGGTGGCCGGCGGCTTCAGCCCGAGCTCCTTGAAGACGTCCGTGCGGTAGTAGAGGGCGCGGACGCCGACGTAGAAGGGGGCGCCGTAGACCTTGCCGGCGACGGTCACCGACTGCCGGGCCGTCGGGTCGGTGTCCTTCGCCTCGCTCCAGGCGCCGAAGTCCTTCGTGACGTCGAGGAGTCCGCCGTCGTGGACGTATCCGGCGGTGTCGGTGTTGCCGTACTCCATGACGTCGGGGGCCGAGGCCGGGTCGTTGAAGGCGGCCTTGACGCGCTGGGCGCGCGTGTCGACCGGGATGTACTCCACGTCGACCTTGGTGCCGGTGTGCGCCTTCTCGAAGGCGGCGACGACGGAGTCGACGACCTTCTGCTTCGGGTCGTTGCCGACCTCCTGGAAGAGCCACACCCGCAGGGTGCCGCTCCTGTCGTCCTTGTCGGAGGCGGAGTTGGCGGAGGTCTGCGGGGCGCACGCGGCTGTGAGGAACAGGGCGCCGACGAGGAGTGCGGGGACGGGGAGCTTCATGGAGTGACCCTCCGGAGCGCGCTCAAGCATGGGGGCGTTGCAAGATATGCAACGGCTATTTCGCTCTGCACAACACCACGGAGGCTAGGGACAACATGAACATGCCGACAAGAGGTCTCAACCACTCTGTGACCGCACGACGCACTCCGTGCAACGCGCGGGTACGGCAAAGGCCCCGGAACACGCCAAAGCGTGCCCGGGGCCTCGGAGAGCCGAGCTGTCGGACCAGCGGGTTACTTGTCCTGGCCCTCGCCGTCGCCGCCGCTGCCCATGGATTCGTAGATCTCCTTGCACATGGGGCACACGGGGTACTTCTTCGGGTCGCGGCCGGGCACCCACACCTTGCCGCACAGCGCCACGACGGGGGTGCCGTCGAGGGCGCTCGCCATGATCTTGTCCTTCTGGACGTAGTGGGCGAAGCGCTCGTGGTCGCCGTCGCCGTGGGACACCTGCGGCGTCGGCTCTACGAGGGTCCCCGTACCAGTCCCGCGCTCGGGCTCAAGAGTGCTCATAAGTGCCAAGGGTACTGAAGCGCCCGGACAACGGTTGCGAGAAGGCCCGCCGTCAGTTGAGCGAGGGGTCGTCCGGGTACGTGGCCACCATCGCGAGCTCGTTGCGCTGGCGGCGCAGGACCTCGCGCCAGAGTCTTTCCGGGGACGGGGAGGAGACGTCGCCGGGTTCGGACTCGACGACGTACCAGGCGCCCTCGACCAGTTCGTCCTCCAGCTGGCCGGGGCCCCAGCCGGCGTAACCGGCGAAGATCCGCAGGGAGCCGAGGGCCGAGGCGAGGAGCTCCGGCGGGGCCTCCAGGTCGACCAGGCCGATCGCACCGTGCACCCGGCGCCAGCCGAGCGGGGCGCGGTCGCCGTTGGCCCCGCCGGGGATGACCGCGACGCCGAGCGCGGAGTCCAGGGAGACCGGGCCGCCCTGGAAGACGACTCCCGGCTCACCGGCGAGGGAGGCCCAGCCCTCCAGGATGTCCCCGACGTCCACCGGGGTGGGGCGGTTGAGGACGACACCGAGGGAGCCCTCCTCGTCGTGGTCGAGAAGGAGCACCACCGCGCGGTCGAAGTTCGGGTCCGCCAGGGCGGGCGTGGCCACGAGCAGCCGCCCTGTGAGCGAGGACACCTCGGTCATGCCTGACATGATCCCGCATCTTCCCGTCGCGTGGGGAGCCAATCCGGGTCCATGGGTGAATGCAGCTCAGGGCGGAAGGGAGCGCCCCCGGCGCACGGTCACGGGCGGTGACCCCATGTGTCCGACGAGGAACCGTTCGTGTTGTGACACAGCTATGACGTAGCTGGGTGGTCCTTGGGCTTACGGGAGGGGGCCGATGGGCGATTACTCTGTCTCTCCGGCCCTGCCCAACTCCATGGAACGCGAGATTCATGACCGTCAACGACGATGTCCTGCTTGTCCACGGCGGCACCCCGCTGGAGGGCGAAATCCGTGTCCGCGGTGCGAAGAACCTCGTACCGAAGGCCATGGTCGCCGCCCTGCTGGGCAGTGCACCCAGTCGGCTGCGCAACGTTCCGGACATCCGTGACGTCCGGGTCGTACGCGGCCTGCTGCAGTTGCACGGGGTGACGGTACGTCCGGGTGAGGAGCCCGGTGAGCTGGTGCTCGATCCGACGTACGTGGAGAGCGCGAACGTCGCTGACATCGATGCCCACGCCGGGTCCAGCCGGATCCCGATCCTCTTCTGCGGCCCGCTGCTGCACCGCCTCGGCCACGCGTTCATCCCGGGCCTCGGCGGCTGCGACATCGGCGGCCGGCCGATCGACTTCCACTTCGACGTGCTGCGGCAGTTCGGCGCGACCATCGAGAAGCGCGCGGACGGCCAGTACCTGGAGGCGCCGAAGGGGCTGCGCGGTACGAAGATCCGGCTGCCGTACCCGTCCGTGGGCGCGACCGAGCAGGTGCTGCTGACGGCCGTGCTCGCCGAGGGCGTCACCGAGTTGTCCAACGCGGCGGTCGAGCCGGAGATCGAGGACCTCATCTGCGTGCTGCAGAAGATGGGCGCGATCATCGCGATCGACACCGACCGCACGATCAGCATCACCGGTGTGGACAAGCTCGGCGGCTACACCCACCGGGCCCTGTCGGACCGCCTGGAGGCCGCGTCCTGGGCGTCGGCGGCGCTGGCGACCGAGGGCGACATCTACGTCCGGGGCGCCCAGCAGCGCTCGATGATGACGTTTCTGAACACCTACCGGAAGGTGGGCGGTGCCTTCGAGATCGACGACGAGGGCATCCGCTTCTGGCACCCCGGCGGCCAGCTGAAGTCCATCGCGCTGGAGACGGACGTGCACCCGGGCTTCCAGACCGACTGGCAGCAGCCGCTCGTCGTCGCCCTGACCCAGGCCACGGGCCTCTCGATCGTCCACGAGACGGTCTACGAGTCCCGCCTCGGATTCACCTCCGCGCTGAACCAGATGGGTGCTCACATCCAGCTCTACCGCGAGTGCCTGGGCGGCTCGGCCTGCCGCTTCGGCCAGCGCAACTTCCTGCACTCGGCGGTCGTCTCCGGCCCGACCAAGCTCCAGGGCGCCGACCTGGTCATCCCCGACCTCCGCGGCGGCTTCTCCTACCTGATCGCCGCCCTCGCGGCCCAGGGCACCTCCCGCGTCCACGGCATCGACCTCATCAACCGCGGCTACGAGAACTTCATGGAGAAGCTGGTCGAGCTGGGCGCGAAGGTGGAACTGCCGGGCAAGGCCCTCGGCTGACCGCCGTCTCCTGATCCCGGCCCACGGCAGCGCCCTCCGGCCGGGGGTCCGGGGGTTGCCCCCGGGCAGGCACAGCATGGAGAAGCTGGTCGAGCTGGGCGCGAAGGTGGAACTGCCGGGCAAGGCCCTCGGCTGACCGCCGTCTCCTGATCCCGGCCCACGGCAGCGCCC
>NZ_JBIAUL010000005.1:0-119119 GCF_042892755.1 Streptomyces sp. NPDC001714 | reverse complement strand
CCGGGGGTCCGGGGGTTGCCCCCGGGCAGGCACAGCATGGAGAAGCTGGTCGAGCTGGGCGCGAAGGTGGAACTGCCGGGCAAGGCCCTCGGCTGACGCCTGCGAGAGCCGGTACGACGATGGGGCGGCCCCTGGTGGAGGGGCCGCCCCATCGTCATGTTCAGCCGCGTCGGCGGACGCGCCCCGAAGGGGCGCGGGGAACTGCGCGACCAGCCACAGCGGGCCCGCAGTCACCCACGGCGCTCAAGCGAAGCGCCTCGGCTTCACTTGCCCTTGGCAGATTCCTTGAGCTTCGAGCCCGCGGAGACCTTCACGCTGTAACCGGCGGGGATGTTGATCGGCTCGCCGGTCTGCGGGTTACGCGCGGTGCGAGCGGCACGGTGGGTGCGCTCGAAGGTCAGGAAGCCGGGGATGGTGACCTTCTCGTCGCCCTTGGAGACGATGTCGCCGACGACGTCGGCAAACGCGGCCAGCACGGCGTCGGCGTCCTTGCGAGTCACCTCGGCACGGTCGGCCAGCGCGGCCACCAGCTCACTGCGGTTCATGTTGTTACTCCCGTGTTCTTCTTGCCATTGAGGCGTGCCACGCGGCGGAGCCGCATGTTGGGCCGGGACGCATCCTGCCCCCACCTGCGGCGGGAACGCCAATCCGGTGCCGCCCATACCCTACGGGTGGGCCGAAGGGGGGGTTTCACGACGCGCCGATCGGATGGCGTGGCAAGTTTCACAAACGTTTGCCTGGGGGCGGCTGCCCCCAGACCCCTGCATCATGCACGTGCGGTTCCTCCCCAGCCTTCGGCCGGGGCCCCCAGGGCCGCTTGCGGGGCGCTTACGCCCCCTTCGCGGCCTCTCGCACCGCCCCCGCCACCGCTCCCGCGACCTTCTCGTTGAAGACGCTCGGGATGATGTAGTTCGGGTTCAGCTCGTCCTCCGTGACCACGTCGGCGAGGGCCTTCGCGGCCGCGAGCATCATGTCGGTGTTCACCGTACGGGACTGGGCGTCCAGCAGGCCGCGGAAAACACCCGGGAAGACCAGCACGTTGTTGATCTGGTTCGGGAAGTCGGAGCGGCCGGTGGCCACCACGGCGGCCGTCTGGCGGGCGATCGCCGGGTCCACCTCGGGGTCCGGGTTCGCGAGTGCGAACACGATCGCGCCCTCGGCCATGGCGGCCACGTCGTCGCCGTCGAGGACGTTCGGGGCGGAGACGCCGATGAAGACGTCGGCGCCGCGCACGGCCTCCTTGAGGCTGCCGGTGAGGCTCTCGGGGTTGGTGTTGTCGGCGATCCAGCGCAGCGGCGAGTCGGCGGGGGCGCCCACCAGGTCCTCGCGGGCGGCGTGCACGACACCGCGGATGTCGGCGACGACGGCGTTCTTCACGCCGGCCGCGAGCAGCAGCTTGAGGATGGCCGTACCGGCCGCGCCGGCGCCGGACATGACGACCCGGATGTTCTCAATTGCCTTGGCGGTGCAGCGAAGTGCGTTCGTCAGGGCGGCGAGGACGACGATCGCGGTGCCGTGCTGGTCGTCGTGGAAGACGGGGATGTCGAGGGCCTCGCGCAGGCGGGCCTCGATCTCGAAGCAGCGGGGGGCGGAGATGTCCTCGAGGTTGATGCCGGCGAAGCCCGGGGCGATCGCCTTGACGATCTCGACGATCGCGTCGGTGTCCTGGGTGTCGAGGCAGAGGGGCCAGGCGTCGATGCCGGCGAACCGCTTGAAGAGGGCCGCCTTGCCCTCCATGACCGGGAGGGCGGCCTTCGGGCCGATGTTGCCGAGGCCGAGGACCGCGGAGCCGTCCGTCACGACCGCAACGGAGTTGCGCTTGATGGTGAGGCGGCGCGCGTCCTCGGGGTTCTCCGCGATCGCCATGCACACGCGGGCCACGCCCGGGGTGTAGATCATGGAGAGGTCGTCACGGTTGCGGATCGGGTGCTTGGACTGCATCTCGATCTTGCCGCCGAGGTGCATGAGGAACGTACGGTCCGAGACCTTGCCGAGGGTGACGCCCTCGATCTCGCGGAGCTGCCCGACGATCTGGTCGGCGTGCGCGGTCGAGCTGGCCGCGATGGTGACGTCGATACGGAGCTTCTCGTGCCCGGACGCGGTGACGTCGAGGCCGGTGACCGAGCCCCCGGAGGACTCCACGGCGGTGGTGAGCTGCGAGACGGCGGTTCCGCTCGCGGGCACCTCCAGCCGGATGGTCATCGAGTAGGAGACGCTGGGCGCCGTTGCCATGGCCGACTTCCTTCGTTGTTTCACCGTGTCGCTGGTTTTGCCGTCCGATCGTCGCACCTACCGTCGGGTAGGCGTTAGCCGGGCCTGATTGCGTACGTATTGTTCGCACGAAAAAGAGGCCCACGTCACAGGTGACGTGGGCCTCTTCCTACGTTCATGACACCGACCCGCCATGCTCGCCTCGCGGCAAGTGGTCGCTCGTGGCGACGAAGGTTGGGCCCGGGGGCTTGGATCGAGCCGGTGTCACGACAAGGCTAACAAACGGATCCCGCGCGGCCATTCCCGTCCGGGGAGTTCACAGGAAAACCCCGGCCGAACCAGCCGAACGGGCCTGCCCCGGTCCTGCCACCGGCCCCGCCGTCAGTCCCTGAGCAGGTCCGGCACTCCGGCCGCATCCGGTTCGTCCCGCTCCCCGGAGACCACCGTCAGCTGCTGCGTCGCCCGGGTGAGGGCCACGTACAGCACGCGCAGCCCGGCCGGGGACTCGTCGGCGATCTCCGCGGGCGAGACGACGACCGTGGCGTCGTACTCCAGGCCCTTGGCCTCCAGGCTGCCGAGGGCCACCACCCGGTCGCCGAGCCCGGCGAGCCAGCGGGCGGCCTCGGCGCGCCGGTCCATGGCGACGACCACACCGACCGTGCCGTCGACCAGGTCCAGCAGCCGCTCGGCCTCGGCGCGCACGGTCTTCTCGAGCGAGTCGCGGACGACGGAGAAGCGGGGCTCGACGCCGGTGGAGCGGACGGCCGAGGGGGACGTGGAACCGGGCATGGCGAGGGCCAGGACCCTGGCCGCGAGTTCGGCGATCTCGGACGGGTTGCGGTAGTTCACCGTGAGCTCGAAGCGGCGGCGCGGGCGGGTGCCCAGGGCCTCGTCGCGGGCCTCGGCCGCCTCGTCCGGGTCGGACCAGGAGGACTGGGCCGGGTCGCCGACGACGGTCCAGGTGGCGTGCCGGCCGCGGCGGCCGACCATCCGCCACTGCATCGGGGTGAGGTCCTGCGCCTCGTCGACGATGACGTGGGCGTACTCGACCCGCTCCTGGGCGAGCCGCTCGGCGCGCTCGCGCTGCGTCTCCTCGCGCATCGGCATCAGCTCCTCCAGGCCGGTGAGCTGGTCCAGCGGGTCCGCCTCGCGCTTCTTCCGGGGGCGGGCGGGGGTGCCGAGGATGGCCTGGAGCTCGTCCAGCATGGCGATGTCGTGGACGGTGCGGCCGTCCCGCTTCAGGGAGCGGGCCACCCGCCGGATCTCGCCGGGGTTGAGGATGCGGCGGGCCCAGCGGCCGAGGCGTCTCTCGTCGGCCATGGCCGTGAGGACGGCCTGCGGGGTCAGCTCGGGCCACCAGGCGTCGAGGAACTCGATGAAGGGGTCCTCGGTGACGAGGTCCTCGTCGAAGGAGGAGCGCAGTTCGGCGGCGAGCTCCGGGTCGGTGTGCCGGCCGGCCGCGCCGGAGCGGGCCCACAGGGCGTCCAGCAGGAGCTTGCGGGCGCGCGGGCGGAGCAGGTTGACCGGGGCGGTGCCGCCCAGCGCGTTGTGCCGGATGCGGTCGAGTTCCTCGGCCTCCAGTTCCAGGCGGCGGTTGAAGGCGACGACCCTGAGCCGGTCCGGTGAATCGTTCAGTTCCAGGGCTCCGCGGGCGGCCTTGCGCAGCACCCGGAGCATCCGGGAGGAGCCCTTGGCGCGGGCGGTGGCCGGGGTGTCGTACAGGGTGGCCTCGGCGCCGTCGACGAGGGAGCCGATGGCGCGGATGGCGACCTGGCCCTCCTCGCCGAGGGACGGCAGGACGCCCTCGGTGTACGCGACGAGGAGCGGGGTCGGGGAGACGATCAGGATGCCGCCCGCGTACCGGCGCCGGTCCTGGTAGAGCAGGTAGGCGGCGCGGTGCAGGGCGACGGCCGTCTTGCCGGTGCCCGGGCCGCCCTCGACGTAGGTGACGGAGGCGGCGGGGGCGCGGATGACCAGGTCCTGCTCGGCCTGGATGGAGGCGACGATGTCCCGCATGGTGTGGCTGCGGGCCTGGCCGAGGGCGGCCATCAGGGCGCCGTCGCCGATGACGGGCAGTGTGCCGCCGTCGAGGAAGGCGGTCAGCTCGGGGCGCATCAGGTCGTCCTCGACACCGAGGACCCGGCGGCCCTTGGAGCGGATGACCCGGCGTCGTACGACCCGCCCGGGATCGACCGGGGTGGACCGGTAGAAGGGCGCGGCGGCCGGGGCCCGCCAGTCGATGACCAGCGGGGCGTAGTCCTGGTCGAGGACGCCGATGCGGCCGATGTGCAGGGTCTCGGCGATGTCGGCGGTGTTGTCGGCGCGGACCGCGCCCTCGGCGGGTTCCACGGCGGTGTAGGCGCCGTCGGGCCCCTTCTTGCCGTCCTTCCCGAGGAGCAGGTCGATGCGGCCGAAGAGGAAGTCCTCGAACTCGTTGTTGAGCCGGTTCAGGTGGACGCCCGCCCGGAACACCTGCGCGTCGCGTTCGGCGAGCGCGCCGGGTGTGCCTACCTGACCGCGCTTGGCAGCGTCGTTCATCAGGAACTCCGCCTCGTGGATCTTCTCCTCGAGACGGCGGTACACCCGGTCGAGGTGTACCTGTTCGACGCTGATCTCACGGTCTCGAACGGAATCCTGGACCGCGTCCCGGAGCGAGTCCTGGACGGAGTCCTGTGCGGTATCCCGATCCGAGCCGTGAGAGCCGACCGCGGATTGCTGAGCCTGAGCGGCCACCGGGCCCCCTTCTGACGTGCTGGGCAGCCGTCAACCGTACGCGAAGGGGGCCCGCCGAAGCCAGGGCCTGTCCGGCGGATCATGCCGCAGACGCGGGACGTGGCACGCACTCCCCCAGAGGGGGCGCCCCCAGCGGCGTTGTCGTCACTCGCCGACAGGCCCTACGCGCTGACCGAGACGAGCTTCTTCCCGTCGAAGGTCATGACCTCGAAGTGGTCGATCTGGTTGGGGGTGAAGGCGGCCCCGCCGTGCACGTAGAGGGGCTCCTTGGCCTTCGCCGACTTGGCGTCGGTGATGCCGTATCCCCAGGTCGGGACGGACCAGGACGTCACCGTCTCGCGCTCGCCGTTCTTGCCGACGGCGATCAGCGAGCACTTCTTCGGGCCGGTGACGTTCTTGAGCTGGAGGACCGCGTGGGTGCCCCAGTCCTTCTTCTCGACGGCGACGGTCGCGGTGACGTGGGTCGTCGGGTCCGTGGCCGTCTTCTTGTCGGTCATGGTCTGGAAGGCCGTCTGGGCGGGTCCCATGGCCATGTCCGCGTTGCCGTTGTCCGAGCCGCCGCTCAGCGCCACGCCGGCCGCCGTGCCGCCGGCGATCAGTACGACCGAGGCGGCCAGTGCGAAGACGTTCCGCCTGCTGCGGACCTTCCGCTTCTCGGAGACCTCGACGACGAGTTTCTCGACCATCCGCGGGCTGGGCCTCGCCGACAGCGACTCGCCGATGGACGGGGTGCTTCCGGAGCCCGGCAGATCCGCCAGGGCCGCGAGCATGGGCTCCATTCCGGCCAGCTCGTCGAGCTGCTGGGCGCACCATTCGCACCCGGCCAGATGGGCCTCGAAAGCGGTTGCCTCGGCGTCGTCGAGAATCCCGAGCGCATACGCGCCGACAGTCTCGTGCTCATTGGGCACCGGAGATTCCTGCATAGCACCAGACATACCCGAACCACCTGTGCCGAACCCGCCGTGCCCCCCGTACACACTCATCACGCCGTCACCCCCCGCTCCTCCAGTGCCAGCTTCATCGACCTGAGGGCATAGAACACCCGCGAACGGACGGTGCCGCTGGGTATACCCAGCGTTTCGGCCGCCTCGTTGACGGTACGCCCCTTGAAGTACGTCTCGACGAGCACCTCCCGGTGGGCCGGGGTCAGGTCGTCGAGCGCGTCAGACAGCGTCATCAGCCACAGCGCCTTGTCGATCTCGTCCTCCGCGGGGATGACCTCCAGCGGCGACGGATCGACCTCCTGCGGCCGGGCCTGCCGGCTGCGGTGACCGTCGATGACGATGCGGCGAGCGACCGTCACCAGCCAGGGGCGTACAGATCCGGTCGCTCGATTGAGCTGGCCGGCGTTCTTCCAGGCACGGATGAGTGTCTCTTGCACGACGTCTTCGGCGCGTTGCCGATCACCGGCGACCAGCCGAAGGACATACGCAAGGAGAGGTCCGGCGTGCTCTCGGTAGAGGGCACGCATCAGCTCCTCATCAGGCTCCGAGGGCTGGGACATGCGATGTCGGGCCCTCGATCCACGTTCATTGGCCACGGCCGCATCCTTGCGCACGCCCACCTCCGGTGTCCGGGGGTTCCCCCAGTCGGTCGCTCCCCCACCGGTACGGAAGTGACTCGCGGGGTGTTCAACAAGACCCCACATTTTTCTGCGAGGTGACATGACGAGCGGGACATGACCCCACATTCCCACCGCGTGATCTTTACATTTCCGACACAACGTCGAAGACGGCCGGGTTGCCCGTACTCACCCGTCACCAAACGGAGTGTTGTCGAAATCACTTTCGCGGAGCTTCGATGAAGATCCGGCAGAAGCCGCGAATGGGACGAGAGTTGGGATGTGGTGTGACGGCCGTCACGCGCGTACGCACGCGCTCACGCACGTTCACGCGCGGGCGAGGGCGGCGCGGCGCCGGTGCCGGGCCACCCGCTCACGGTTCCCGCAGACCTCGCTGGAGCACCAGCGGCGCCTGCGGCCCCGGGAGGTGTCCAGGTACACGAGGGGGCAGCTGTCGCCCTCGCACTCCCTGACCGCCGCCCGCGCGACCGGGTCGGTGAGCAGTTCCACGGCGTCCCGGGCGACGGCGGCGAGCAGCGCCGCGCACCCCGGCGGCCCGGCCAACTCCCGCACCAGGTACCCGTCCTCGCCGGGCACGGCGCGCGGCGCCGGGGGCGCCGCGGCGCGGGCGACGTCGTTGACGCGGGCGAGCGCGAGGTCGTACGACCGGACTCCCGGGGTGTTCCGGCCGCGCACCAACTGCCCCACATGCCCGCGCAGTTCGCGGAAGCCGACGAGCCAGCCGGCGTCGGCGTGGGCCAGCGGGGTGCCCGGTGGGACGAGTCCGGATCCGGTGATCCAGGCCCGCAACGGTTCGAGCCCGTCGAGCCGTTCGCCGGGATGCGTGGTCGCGAGCAGATCGAGACAGATCCGCCCGGCGTCGAAGCGCAGCTCGTACGCGGACGCGGTCGCGGCCGTACCCAGTGCCATGTGCCTGTCACCGCCTAGGACAGGGGAACCGTTCTGTTCACAGTGCCCGGTGCGGCGGGCGGCCGGAAGTCCTCGTACCGGTGTTCCGCCGTTCCGCGGGGTTCCCGTGCGGCCCCGCTCCGGGCGGGGACGCCGATGCCCGGCACCCGGGCCGTCCCCGTTCGGTCCGGATACCCCGGCAGGCCTCGCCGGGCCCCGCTCCGTGCCGTGACCCTGGGTCCTGCGAACGCACAGCGAGCCGCCCCAGGGGGGACCCGCGAGGGACGGCGGTTCAGAAAGGACAACGTTCATGAGCATGCGCACCCGGGTCGTCGCGACGGCGACGGCCGTACTGCTGGGCGCCGGTGGCCTGGCCCTGGCGCCCGCCGCGGCCGCCGCGGCCGCCGCGGCCGCCGCCCCGCCGTACCACGGCATCGACGGCAACGGCACGGTCCTCGACGACTGGCAGGACGAGGAGGACCTCGGCGTGGACGACTACGCCACGAGCAACGCGACAGCCCTGTGGGAGACCGTCCTGTGGGCCGACGGCGCCGTGTGGCAGGACGACGACGGCGACTCGCACCCCTTCAAGAAGAGCCAGATCGACGGCTCGTTCGGGCCCGAGACCGAGTCGGCCACCCAGTGGTGGCAGGAGCACATCGCCGGCCTGGCGGACAACGACGGCGTGGTCGACGAGCAGAGCTGGACGTTCGCCCAGCGGCGGCTCACCGGCCCGGCCGCGGGCGGCTTCGTCACCTACGCCGGCTCCGCGCACAACGGCACCCTCAAGCGGGTCAGCGGCAAGTACCGGGTGCGGCTCAAGGGCACGGGTACCTGGAAGATCGCGTACTACGACCGGGTGGGCTGAACGCGGCCCGGGGGCGGACGGCCGCGGAGCCGTCCGCCCTGCGGGGCAGCGCCCACAGCAGCCCGGCAGCCAGCAGCGCGGCGAGAACGGACGCGGCGAGGGCGGCGATCCGCCACCGCCGTTGTCCTGTGGAGGGCCTGGGACGTTCGGCGGCCTCGGCAGGAGGTTCGGGCTCGGGCGCCGCTTCCGCCGTCGGCTCCGCCGCGCCCTGCGGCCACGCCTGCTCGGCCAGCTCCCACAGCGCCAGCAGCCGCGCCTGGTCGCCGCCGGCCAGCCGGCACAGCACCTGCGCGGCCGCCCGCGGCGGCAGTCTGTCGCCGCTCAGATAGCGCTGCCAGGACGACTTGCTGTACGCGGTACGCCGGGCCAGTTCGGCGAGGCTGAGTCCGGTACGGCCCTTCAGGGCCCGCAGTTGCTCGACCAGATGCCGGGCCTCTCGCGGCAGCGTGGCCGGCAAGGGCTGCCAGCGTGTCATGTTCCGTCACCGTCCCCCGTGTGCCGTGGTCCGGCGTCAGCCTGCCGCCCGCCGGCCGTGATCCGGCAGAGCGCACACCCGCGGAGCGGGGCACGGCCCGTCGCACGCGCGCGGCCGCACGGGACGGCCCGGCGCGCCCGGGAAGGAACGGACCGGAGTGGCAGGCCGCGAGCCGCCCCCTACGGCCCGCTGCGGGAAGCGGCTCCCCCGAACGTCGTACGCCGGTCAGCCGGTCCGCTCATCGCCCGTGGCGAAGAACCGCTGCACGTACTCCCCCGGCGGCAGCCCGCTCTCCCGCATGAGGGAGAAGACCTCGGCCCCCTCCCCCGGCGCCCCGTCGATACGGAACGCCTCGGCGAAGCCCGCGTACCCGACCTCGTCGAGCGCTTCGCAGTACTCGACCGCCTCGGCCTCGGCGCGGCCGATCGCCTCGTCCGCCGAACGGGCGGTCCACAGCGTGACCCGCTCCTCGTACACGCAGAGGCCGCGGTGCCGGAAGACGCATCGGACGCCGTACCAGGACGGACTGTCCGCATCTCTCTCCCACGCTCTCTCGTCCAAGCTCCTTGCCTCCCTGAGCCCGCTCGGCGGCTGCCGAGGGTACCAACGACGGTTCAAACTCAGGTCAATCCCCTGGGTAGCCGTTCCCTCACGTCATGTGCCATGGAAAACTTCTCCAGTTGCAGAAGTGAAAAGAGTGGCTCGGCCGACGGGGAGCGGATGCGATGAGCGCGCGGCAAGTACGGAAGATGTTCCAGTTGATGGCCAGTGGTGAGCCCGTCGAGCTCTCCAACGCCTGGGCCTCCGTGAAGAAGCTCGCCCGGCTCGCCTTCATCGCCCAGCAGTTCGGGTACGAGTACGCCGACGCCCGCCACACCGGCTCCCGCAACAACGTGCTCAAGCTCCTGATCGTGCCGGATCACAGCCCGCAGGGGCGGGCGCGCGCCGCGCAGAACTGGGCGCAGTACCCGAACGCCGCCGACGGTGTCTCGCTGCCGCCCCTCGTCCCCGACGCCGTCGAACTCCTCAAGGCCCGGATCCAGTTCGACCTCACCGGGAAGAACGCCGAGAAGCGCATGCTGCTCGGGGCCGGTGGCATCACCCTCGGGCTGGTGCTGGCCGCGGCGCGCGCCGGCGGCAGTGCGGGCGCCTTCGTCGTCTCCGGGGTCGTATGGGTTCTCCTCATGGCGGTCATGGGGCTCGGGTTCTTCGTCACACGCGGGCGCAACGCCAAGTTCGCGCAGCGGCTCCAGGCCGCCGGGTTCGTGCCGGTGACGGGAGAGGGTGGGCGGGTGCGGTATCTGCCACCGGGCACGCCCATGCCCATGCAGCAGGGCCCCATGCAGCCCGAGTACCAGCCCCAGCCCCAGTACCAGCCCCCGCAGCAGCCCGGCCCCTACGGCCCGTATGGCGGCCAGGGCGGCCACGGCCCCTACAGCGGCCAGCCCCTCGCCCCCGCCCCCGCCCCCACCGGTTACGGTCAGCAGCCCCCCGCCCCCTACACCCCCGGCCCCTACGCCCCGCCCCAGCAACCCGCCGGGCCGTACGGCGCTCCCCAGCAGCCCGTCGGCCCGTACGCGCCCGGCCCCTACCACCAGCAGCCCCAGCAGCCGCCGTACCCCTCCCACTGACCCGGCCCTCGCCCCGGACCTCTCACCCGGCCTCTCCCCGGGGTGAGAGCAACGTTCCCTTCCGGTCACCCACAGCCACAGCGTGGAAACGACGCCTCCCTACCTTCGTGGCCTAGTCACTCGTAGCAGACCGAGCACGCGGAGCACCGTGGAGGCGTCATGACAGCCCCAGCCCCTACTTCCCGTAGTCGCTGGATCCAGGAGTGGGATCCGGAGGACGAGGCGTTCTGGAACGCGACCGGTGAGAAGGTCGCCCGGCGGAACCTGGTCTTTTCCGTCCTCTCCGAGCACATCGGGTTCTCGATCTGGACCATGTGGTCGGTTCTGGTGTTGTTCATGGGGCCGGAGTACGGGCTCACCCCGGCCGACAAGTTCCTGCTGACCTCGATGGTCACGCTGGTCGGCGCGGTCGTCCGGGTGCCCTACACCTTCGCCGTCGCGATCTTCGGCGGCCGGAACTGGACGATCATCAGCGCCGGGCTGCTGCTCATCCCGACCGTCGCCGCGTTCGCCGTGATGAAGCCGGGGACGTCCTTCGACACGTTCCTGCTCGTCGGCCTGCTGGCCGGTATCGGCGGCGGGAACTTCGCGTCCAGCATGACCAACATCAACGCCTTCTTCCCGATGAAGAAGAAGGGATGGGCGCTCGGGCTCAACGCCGGCGGCGGAAACATCGGCGTGCCCGTCATCCAGCTGGTCGCGCTCGCGATCATCGGGGCCAGTGGCGGGCCGCGGGTGCTGCTCGGGATCTACATCCCGCTGATCGTCGTCGCCGCCGTCCTCGCCGCGCTCTTCATGGACAACCTCGCCACCGTGAAGAACGACACCGGCGCCGCGATCGACGCCGCCAAGGACGGGCACACCTGGATCATGTCCTTCCTCTACGTCGGGACGTTCGGGTCGTTCATCGGGTACGCCTTCGCCTTCGGGCAGGTGCTCCAGGTGCAGTTCGGGCGGACCCCGCTGCAGGCCGCCTACCTGACCTTCATCGGTCCGCTGCTCGGCTCCCTCATCCGGCCCGTCGGCGGCTGGCTCGCCGACCGGTACGGCGGGGCGCGGATCACGCTCTGGAACTACGTCGGCATGGCCGCCGCCACCGCCCTCCTCGTCGTCGCCAGCATGCAGAAGTCGCTGCCGATGTTCGTGACCGTCTTCGTCGTGCTGTTCGCGCTCAGCGGGCTCGGCAACGGGTCGACGTACAAGATGATCCCCGGCATCTTCCAGGCCAAGGCCCTCGCCAAGGGGCTCCAGGGAGAGGAGGCGGCCGCTTACGGGCGGCGGCTGTCCGGGGCCTCCATGGGGCTCATCGGGGCGGTCGGCGCGCTCGGCGGTGTCGGCATCAACCTCGCCTTCCGGCAGTCGTACCTCTCCTACGGCTCCGGCACCGGCGCCTTCGTCGCCTTCCTGGTCTTCTACGGTCTGTGCTTCGCGGTGACCTGGGCCGTATACCTTCGCCGGCCGGCCGCGCAGCAGCGGTCCGCGACGGCCACCGAGGCAAAGGCGCAGCTCAGCTACGCCGAGGTGTGACGTAACACTGGTGACATGAACCCGAACCGAGCCTGTCACGCACCGTTGACAGGCTCGTTCGGCATGCGGGTCAGCTAGGAGAGCAGCCATGGACGAGGAACAGCAGCAGCGACCGCAGGCCGGTCAGCACGGCCCTCTCGCGGGGTTCACCGTCGGGGTCACGGCCGCGCGCCGCGCCGACGAGCTCGGGGCCCTGCTGCAGCGGCGCGGTGCCGCCGTGCTGCACGCCCCCGCCCTGCGCATCGTGCCGCTCGCCGACGACGGCGAACTGCTCGCCGCCACGAAGGAGATCATCGACCAGGCGCCGGACATCGTCGTGGCGACCACGGCGATCGGGTTCCGGGGGTGGGTCGAGGCCGCCGACGGGTGGGGGTTCGGCGAGGAGCTGCTCGGCCGGCTGCGGGACGTGGAACTGCTCGCCCGCGGGCCCAAGGTCAAGGGGGCGATCCGGGCCGCCGGGCTGACCGAGGAGTGGTCGCCGTCCTCCGAGTCCATGGCCGAGGTGCTCGACCGGCTCCTGGAGGAGGGCGTCGAGGGCCGCCGGATCGCCGTACAGCTGCACGGGGAGCCACTGCCGGGGTTCGTCGAGTCGCTGCGGGCGGCGGGCGCGGAGGTGCTGCCGGTGCCGGTGTACCGGTGGATGCCGCCGGAGGACCTGGGCCCGGTGGACCGGCTCCTGGACGCCGTCGTCTCCCGCTCGGTCGACGCGCTCACCTTCACCAGCGCGCCCGCCGCGGCCTCCCTCGTCTCCCGCGCCGAGCACCGCGGGCTGCTCGGCGACCTGCTCGCCGCCCTCGGCCACGACGTCGTCCCCGCCTGCGTCGGACCGGTGACGGCGTTGCCGCTCCAGGCCCTCGGCGTCGACACCATTCAGCCGGAACGCTTCCGGCTCGGCCCCCTCGTACAGCTGCTCTGCCAGGAACTCCCCTCCCGCGCGCGGGCGTTGCCCATCGCCGGCCACCGCGTCGAGATCCGGGGCCACGCGGTCCTCGTCGACGGCGCGCTGAGGCCGGTGCCGCCGGCCGGGATGTCCCTGCTGCGGGCGTTGTCGCGACGGCCGGGCTGGGTGGTGGCCCGCGCCGAACTCCTGCGGGCCCTGCCGGGTGCCGGGCGCGACGAACACGCCGTGGAGACGGCGATGGCCCGCCTCCGTACGGCCCTGGGCGCGCCCAAGCTGATCCAGACCGTGGTCAAGCGGGGGTACCGGCTGGCGCTGGACCCGGCGGCGGACGCGAAGTACGCGGACGTGTGAGGAACCGGCAGGACCGTCAGCCCTGATGTCCCCTTACAGGTAGGTCACCTGGTGGATGTA
The DNA here is from genome assembly GCF_042892755.1 of Streptomyces sp. NPDC001714. Taxonomy (NCBI): domain Bacteria; kingdom Bacillati; phylum Actinomycetota; class Actinomycetes; order Kitasatosporales; family Streptomycetaceae; genus Streptomyces; species Streptomyces sp. NPDC001714. Next base: position 105,892 of record NZ_JBIAUL010000005.1, on the reverse strand, counting down.
GAGACACTCGTGCCGCGGGACGATCAGGTGTACAGGAAGAATCCGCCGGGGACATGCGCGACGGTCCCCTTGGGCCCGGCCTCCTGGCAGGAGGCGCCGTCGAGGTAGAAGGCGGCGCCGGCACGGACCAGCTCGTCGGCTCTTTTCTCGATCTCGGCGACATCGTGTACTTCGAGTCTGCCGTGGCCGCTCAGCGCCGCTCGTACGGTCATGCGTGCGACGCGTGCCGCGCGCGGGTCGTGCGGCAGACGGAGGGCGTACGCCCAGGTGTCGGGCAGGGATACGGTGTCCACGGTGACCTCCGACGAGAGATGGAACTCGGGTTCGCCCAACGACCATGCCGGGCGGTGGCTCTGCCTGCGGGGTGCGCTTCCGGCTTACAGGCGCGGCTGGTTGAGCGGTGCGTTATCACCGTAAGGCAGATGGTTAGATGCATCTAACCGAATGTCATTAATGCATCCATGCTTCACTCGTGTGAGGGAGCACAGGCCGCCTCACACCAGAAAGGAGACGGTGTGCCGTCCACCGAGAGCCCCACGCTCCGACAGCGACGGCTGGGTGCGGAACTACGGAAACTGCGGGAGCGAGCCGGACTCACCGCCACCAGCGCCGGGGAACTCCTCGGCGTCAACCAAGCGCGCGTAAGCATGATCGAGACAGGCCGCACACCGGTCAGTGCCGACCGGTTGCGCTCCATGGCTCGTACCTACGACTGCTCCGACGAGGAACTCATGGACGCGCTGGCCTCGATGACAGGCCGACGCAGTCGGGGATGGTGGGAGGAGTACCGCGAACACGTACCCGTAGCGCTGGTCGATCTGGCCGAGTTGGAGCACCACGCCTCCGCGCTGCGGGTTGCACTGCTCATTCACATCCCCGCGTTGCTGCAGACGACGGAGCACGCCCGCGCGCTCTTCCGGTCAGTAGTGCCGCCGATGCGCCAGCACGAGATCGAGCACCGCCTCACTCACCGCGTCAAGCGGCAAGGCATCCTGCACCGGGCAGCCCCGCCCCCGTACACCGCGATCATCCACGAGGCGGCACTCCGTATGAGATTCGGCGGCCCGGCCGTTGCCCGAGACCAGCTCACTCACCTGCTCGACATGAGTGAACTCCCGCACGTCACCGTCCGGGTGGTCCCCTTCGGCGCTGACAACTTCCCGACCACCGGTCAGTCCTTCGACTACGTGGAGGGCCCCGTCCCGCAGCTCGACACGGTTCAGCTCGACTCCCATCACGGTGCCTGCGAGTTTCTCGACGCCGAAGCTCAGTTGAACAAGTACCGCGCCGTACTGGGCCGCATGGAATCCTGCGCACTCACACCGGCCAAAACCCGCGACTTCATCAGGCAACGGGCCCTGGACCTTTGACCTCCGAGGAGGCACCTGTGCACATACTCCACTGGCGCAAGTCGACCTACAGCGGCGACGGCTCGAACTGCGTCGAGATAGCCCCCACCCCCCACGCAATCCACATCCGCGACTCGAAGCACACCACCGGCCCCCACCTCACCGTCGCATCCTCCACCTGGGCCCACTTCGTCTCCCGCGTGGCGCGCCCCCGGCCCCAGTGACCGCATGGGAACGGACATCCACGGCTGGATCGAGTGCCGCACCTGGCGCGAAGGCCTGAACCACGACGAGACGGCCTGGTCCCCGGCGATCAGCCTGTCGATGCTGGGCATGCCGCGGGACTACGACGGCTTCGCCTGCCTCTTCGGCGTACGCGACTTCAACACCACGTGGCGCCCGGTGGCGGCGAACCGAGGCCTACCACCGGACACGTCCCCCGAGGTCCGTGCGGAACACACCACCTGGGCTGCCGCGGCCTTCGCCGAGACCTGGCTGACCTGGCCGGAGGCGAGAGCGATCGACTGGGCGGAACCAGCGGTCCCCCGCACCACCCACATCGCCCGCTACCACCGCACCCCGGACGGCACCCTCCGCCTAATCCACCACCACGACTGGAGCAGAGGCTTCGCCCGGGCAAGCGGCATCAACACGCTCACCACGTCCCCGGCGGACCTGGCCGGCCTCCACCCCGAGGGCACGGAATGGACCACCGGCACCACGGTCTACCGAACCGAACGCCTCCGCCGCCGTGACGCGGTCCCGGAGGACGGCCCGTGGGCGCCGGTGTGGACGGTGATGGAGGCCTTGGCGGGGGTCCACGGCGAGGAGAACGTGCGGCTGGTTGCGTGGTTCGACGAATGACCGCTCGATATCCTCTACCGGACCCCGCTCAGGAATGGGAGAGCTCATGCCCGACGCTTCGAGGACCGAGGGCTCCACGGCACAGCGCCCCCAGCGCTCTCTCCTGGGAAACTTCCTCTTCGGTGCAGGAACGGTTGTCGTCCTGGCCACGATGGCACTCGGTGCCTTCGCAGGTGTCGCATTCATGGACAAGCTGGCGGGTCTCTCACCGCTTTCTGTCTTGGTGCCTGACCACGGGCACACCTCTCTGGTTGTCGGGGGTATCGCTGCGGGAGGTGTCATCGGCCTGGTGCTCCCGACGATCCTGTTCGGCATGGTGCGGGACCGCGGACAAGAGCCGCCGGTCGGCCCTGCCTCAGCTTTGCTGAAGGTGCTCGCTCTCCTCGTCTTCGGCATCTATCTCCTGGTCGGGTCGATCGTCGTGTCCCAGGTGGGATGGATCCTTCCTCAGGGCGTCACCACTCTGGTGGCTGTCTTCGCCATCGGTTTCAGTTGGATGCCGCTGGCCATGGTCCCGTGGGAAAAGCTGGGCTTGAAAGGGGTCGTAGGAGACCGATTCGGGTCACGTCACTCATCGGGCTCACACCAGGCGGACTGAATTCGCCAATTCATCGGCGATCCGCCCCAGTTCCTCACCCAGTCCCAGCGTCATCCACAAGAGCCGACATTCCAGGAGGGTGGGATGGTCCCGGGGCAGCACGTAGTGAGCCACGCCTTCCAGGATCGCGCTGGTGTCGGTCTCAGGTGCGGTGGGCTCGAAACGGTGGACTCGGAGTGCCGGTCCCAGAGGTAGTTCGACCTCGGTGAGCGCGGGCTTCCCGAAGAAGGGGCCTTCCGCGATGGCTGCTTCGGCCCTGAGCACGTCCATGTGCAAGGCCTCCGGAGCAGCCTTCAGTTCCCGTACCGTGTAGCTGGCCAGGACCGCGCCGTTCGGCGGAGCCAACAGCGCCGCACACACCGCCCGTTGCCGTACTGCGGTGCCCCAGTACCAGAGAAGGTCTTGGGCGAACGCGCGACGTGATTCCGCCGGGGAGTCGCCGTCGATGTGCTGTTCCGAGACTTCTTGCGACCATCCTTCCGGGTCTTCGCGTCCCAGATCGAGGACCACCCAGTTCTCCGAAGGGGTCAATGCGACCCGGCACTCACGCCAGTTCCCAGCCGTCTCCACAAGGCTCACTTTCCGGTCAGCGCGGCGTCAGGGCCGGTCACATCGATATCAGCTTCATCGCCCCACAGCCCGATGAAGCTATTGGTGTCGGAAGTCGCTCCGATGCCTGTGGCCCCGAGAGCCCATGCGTTGTAGGACAGGGCCTTCTTGAAGGCATCGGGCGTGCCGATGAAGTCGAGATCCGCGGACGACACGTTCCTCATACGGCCGAGTTCGTCCACCATGCCCGGTCCCACATACATGCTGGCCAGACCGCGCATCCCGGCCGTGTTGTACGCGCTACGGGCCGCGGCAAGGTTGTCACCGACCTTGAACAGGTCCCGCCAGTTGCTTCGCACGGCACCCAAGTCGTCCACGAAGGAGCCTTTCAGCCCCTTGAACGCGGCAGCGAACGACACTTCAGGGAGCGCGGCGGCGGGGACTGCGCCGGCGCGCTGGCCGACCATCTCGATCACGAGAGCCCGTCTGGCAGCGGTACCGAGCGTCGGGTTCCAGGCACGGACGTACTGTGTGGCGGCGGTCCACACACGGCTGCGTCCGACCGTGGCGGCGAGCTTCGAGCCTGCCGAGAAGACGCGGCCCACGCCGAAGGTCGCGAGCCCGAGGACATCCATGGCCACATCGCTCCAGGAGCCATCCCCGTTGATGGCGAGCAGGAGGTGACAGGCAAGTGAGACCACGGTCATCACCAACGCCACGGTGCCCAGGACGCCGGCGATTGCCTGCCCAATGACCGGGATCCAGCCGACGAGCAGGGACACCACCCCACAGACCGCCGCGATGGCCCCGGCAGCATTGGCGACCCAGGTCAAGGTGTCCCGTAGGTTGTCCAGCCAGGAGTCGTTGAGCCCGTCCCCATGCGTCGTGTCGTGCACGCGCTTGGCAGCCTTGTTCCCGGCGTTCTCATGGCGGGTCTTCACCGCTGCCAGTTTGTCCCGGAGGTCATCGAGCCCCTCCTGGAGGCCGGTCACCTTCTTGTCGAGCTTGTCCTGCGCGACTTTGTCCGTGCCTTCGGGAGGGTTCTCGGCCTTGGAACGGGCCGCGGACAGATCGTCGTGCTGTTGTTCCGCCTGGGTGAGGAGGCGATCCGCGTCGCCCTGGATGGTCTCCAGATCGGTGTAGTACTCCTTGAGCGCCGCTCCCCCGTCGGCGTAGCGGTCGTGCGCCTTGCTCACCGTTTGCGCGGTGTCGTTCGCCTTGTCTGCAAAGGCACGTCCCGCGTCGGAGTCCCAGCTCTCCTGGTTCCCGAGACGGCGCAGTGCCGCGACGGTGTCGGAGATGGTCTTCGCCGTAGCCTCGAACCGGCGTGAGAGTGCTTCCATCGCCTGGGCGTCGCCTGGCACGGGATCGCCGGCCTCGCCCAGCACTTCCCACCTGTGGTCAGCCGGGCGGCTCACTTCTTCTGCCCTTTGCCCACCAGCGCGTTGTAGAGCGCTGTGTCCAACTCCGTGTAGGCCTTACCTGCTTCGTGGGCCAGTTGCCCCAGTCCCTGGATCTCCTCGACCATCTTCTTGCGGTTGTCGTCCCAGCCGTCGGAGAAGTCCTGCAACCGCTCGTACAGAAGCTTGTGCCCGACCGTGCGGCGGTCATAGGAATCCATGAGTTTGTCGAGTCCTTCGAACTCCGTTGCCACCGATCGCAGGCCTGCCCCCGCCGTGTGCAGGTCGTCGGTCGAGACCTTGAGCTTCTTGGTCACCCCTGTGCCCCTGTCGTCTCCTCTTCTCCACGCCGCCAGCGCAAGGTCGCGGCCACCGCGTCGAAGAGCTCCACCATGGCGTCCGCGATCGGCTCCAACGGTGTACTGAAGGTCAGCATCAGCACGTTGTCGCGGTCCAGGACCGGTACGAAGTACTCCACGATCGTGTCCTGGAACTCGGATCCCAGCCGACGTGACTCCTTGGTCCGCTCACGCCGCAGCAGCCGCGCCGCCCGCCCTGCGGCGGGCAGGGTCACGGGTTCGACCTCGCCGGAGCCGCTCAGGGCAGCCACCGCATCAAGACTGTCGAACTTCTCGTCGAGGAGTGACACCAGCAGAGACGCCGAGAGTGGGATGCCGCCCGCTTCCAGGAACGACAGATACAGCGCCACACCGCCCCGCTCGGCCCCCGCCTCGGCAGCGCCACGGAGCTGTTCTTCCGCCTTCCGGCGCAGCACGGGCTGATCGTCCACCCCGGCGAACTGCCGCCGGATCAAGGCACTGATCGAGGCCTCACGCCGATCCGACGGCTGCAGGGGAATGCGGTACCAGTCCTCGGGCGTGATCAGCCCGAAAACGGGTGTCTGACGAACGGCCTGTTCGCCGTATAGGTTCGTTCGCTCAGGCACGGCGCCCAATATCTCTCAACGGTTGACGGACTGGATCTCCTGCACGATGACATCCTGGGTGGCCCCGAAGGTGCCGTCATCCAGGGTTCCGCCAGTCCCTCCCGTACCCGTCCAGCTGATCTTCCAGGTGATCGTGGCCTTGAGCGGGTACGAGCCCGTGCCCGAGGAGTGCAGGTACTTCACCCCACAGGGTGGCGTCTCACCGGCCTTCCCCTTGGCGTAGGCCTCACCGATGCTGCCGTTCTTGAACCCGCAGACGCCCGACGCCGGATACGTCACCGCATCCGAGGTTCCGGGGTCGATCTTGAGAGAGTACGGCGTGGCGGTGGTCGTGGCGCTGATGCCGAGCACGGGAACGGACGCGGTGACGGAGACCGGCTTGAACTCGGCACCGTCCAGCCAGGCCCAAGTGGGCAGGTTGACCTTGGTCTTGTCCGCGGGGGCCAGGGTCACCTTCGTACTGGGGACACGGATCTGGTTGTAGGCGAGCTGAGAGAGGATCTCCGGGGTGACCGCCTGGGGTACGTCCGCCGGCGGGTTGTCACCCGTGTCCACCCAGAAGATCGGCTTCGTGCAGTCGAGCGCGCCGGGGTCTCCCTCACGGCCCTTCGTGACGTACGAGTCCCACCAGTAGCCCTTGCCGGCCTTGTCCTTGTTGAAGTCCTTGTACGGCTTCCCGTTGACGTAACGGTCACGCTGCGTGGCATCCCACTCGTAACCGGTCGAGTCGGCCTCCCAGATCGGTGTCAGGTAGGCCTCAAGGGCATCGGGTGAGTACTTGGGGGCGTAGTAACAGGCTGGCGGCGTCCAGGTCGTAGTCGGTGTCATCGCACCGGTCGAAGCCCCGGAGCCGTTCTTGGAGAGGTCGTAGACAACGCCACCGGCGGTAGCAGAAATGGTGCCCTTGCCATCCGAATTACCTGAGGAACCTGGCGGTTGGTCTCCCTCGCCACTCCCCGGTCCATAGGCAAACGCCGTCCCCGGAAACCCCGAAACGCAGGCGGCCGTGATCACGCCGAACGCTAGCCACCGTCTCCAACCGCCTATCCGGCGCATGACTTGTCCCCCCGCTTGGAGATCAGGTTACTGGTCTGCCACACGCCCTTCTTGTTCTTCTCAAGGCGGGTGTTGTACAGCACGTACGGGCTCTGGTCCGATGGACTTTTGTCGACCTTCCCGGTCTTGCGGTTCTTGTTGAAACCCTTGCTCTCGTCGGAGCAGTAGACGACCGACGCGGTGGCGCCACCGGAGAGCGTGACCTTGGGGGCGTAGTAGCGAGTCGTCCCTGTAAAGGAAAGATTGGAATCCAGGTACGCCTGGACCCAGGCAATGGCTTGGCTAAGCCCCTTGTCCTTGTAGTAGAACGACAGGCCTGGGGCTCCGGTGTCACCACGCAGAATGGCATCGTTGATTGCATCGATGCGTCCGGCGGTGTCCGCAAGGACGGCATCCTTGGTCGCATCGCCCGTCTTCCAGTCCTCATACTTGTCCGTGACATCCGACGGCAACGTGATCTTCGGCCGGCCCGAGTCAGCCACCGAAGCCGAAGCACTCGGCGAAGGCGAAGCAGAACTCCCCGTGTCCGCCCCCGCGATCTTGCCGTTCGAGTCGGACTTGTCTCCGTCACCTCCGCCGCACCCGGCAAGCAGCAGTGCGGCCGCCACACCGGCGGTGGCTGTCGTGAGCAGGCGGGAACGGGGGGTCACGGTGGGCTCCTGGTGGGGCGGTTGGGGTCTGCGAAGCAGCGAATACGGTATCGGGGTCCATCCGGAATGCACCAGAGCGATTTGCTGCACGCCAGCCGAACGAAACGCACACGGCACACCATAGCCGGGCAACTCAGCACCTCCACCACGGCTTTGGTGCCGACCCGTGACATCACCGCGACTCCCGGTTGGCCTCCGCAAAGGACTGTTGGCAGGGCAGGCTTCCGGAAGACGGGATGCCCACACATCCGGACGGGCCACCTGTCCGAGCCGGAGTCACAGAGCGGGCTTCACCTCATACAGGTGGGACCTGTAACTTCACGTGTGCACAGGTTTGTTGATGAGGCGTACGCGACGGGGGTTGCGGGATCATGGCGGGGTACCGACCGGCGGACTGGCATCCACTCGACCTCGACAGGGACCCGACCCCCGGCGACCCCCAGCGGGTCCGCACCCTCGCCGCACAGTTGCATTCCTTCGCGGACGACGTCTCCGATGCCCTGCGTCTGGTCAAGGGCATGGCCGGTGAGGACACCCTCCTGCAGTGGGCCGGGAAGTCGGCCGAGGTGTTCAAGGAGCAGTTCAAGGACGTCCCGAAGAACCTGAAGAAGCTGAAGAAGTCCTACGAGATGTGCGGGGACGCCCTCGCGGACTACTGGCCGAAGCTGGAGCGGGCGCAGGCGCTTGCCGACAAGGCCCTGGTCAAGGCGAAGGAGGCGCAGTCGGACCTGTCCTCCGCCAAGTCCCGGCTCTCCTCCGCCGATTCCTGGGTCACCCGGGCCACCAAGGAAGCCGACAAGTACAAGGACGACCCCACCGGCAGCAAGTCGGACGCCGACAAGCCCGACGAGGGCAAGGTGCGGGCGGCCACCCGGGACGTGCAGAGCGCCAAGTCCGCCCACACCCAGGCCCAGTCGGACGTCACCACCGCCCAGAACGCTCTCGACGCCGCGAAGAAGATGGCCGAGGACGCCCGCAAGATGCGCGACGACGCGGCCGGTGAGGCGAAGCGGAAGATCGACGAGGCCTCCGATGCCGGTATCCCGAACCGGCACTGGTGGCAGGACGTCGGGCACTGGTTCGAGGACAACTGGGACACCATCGTCACCGTCTGCAAGGTCGTCGTCGCCGTCGTCGGGATCATCGCGATGATCATCGGCGGGCCCATCCTCGGCGCGATCGTGCTGGTGGCCGCGCTCGTCGTGCTCGCGGACACGCTCTACAAGTACTCAAAGGGCCAAGCGTCGCTGTGGGATGTGGCGTTCGCCGCGCTGGACTGCATACCCGGCGGCAAGGGCATCACGAGCCTGGGCAAACTCGCCAAGGGGCTGAAGGAGATGAAGAACCTCCGTGGCGGCATGAAGGCCATGAGCCTCGCCGTCCGCGGGCTGGGGAAAAACGCCCGAGGCATGCTGGCCGAAGGGGCGGAAGGGGCCTTCAACCGGCTCAAGAGCGTCGTCCGATCGAAGGGCAGCGACCCCGTCGACATGGCCACCGGCGCCATGTATCTCCCGCAGAACGACATCGAGCTGCCCGGCCTGCTGCCGTTGGCCTTCACCCGCCGCGTCGCCTCCGACTACCGCTGCGGCTGGTGGTTCGGACCGAGCTGGGCATCGACGCTCGATGAGCGTCTGGAGGTCGACGAGCGCGGGGTCGTCCACATCACCGAGGACGGCCTGCTCCTCGCCTATCCCCACCCCGCCGCACCGCACACCCCGGTCCTCCCCGAGACCGGCCCCCGTCTGCCCCTTACTCGCCAGGACGACGGCGGCTACCAGAGCACCGATCTTCTCACCGGGCACACGCGGCACTTCGCCCGCCCCAATGCCGACGGCATCGCCCTGCTCACCCGAATATCCGACCGTAACGACAACACCATTGAATTCCACTACGACGCCGAGGGCACTCCGCAGAGCATCCGCCATTCCTGCGGCTACCACCTCAGGCTGACCGTCGAAGAAGGCCGCGTCACCACCCTCACCCTCGCCGCAGCAGCAGCAGAGGACGGAAGCGACGTCGTCGTCAAGCGGTACGGCTACACCGACGGCAATCTCACCTCGGTCACAAACTCGTCGGGGCTCCCGCTCACTTTCACCTATGACGAGCGACTTCGCGTAACTTCGTGGGTGGACACGAACCACCGCCGCTACCAGTACACCTACGACGACCAGGACCGCTGCCTCGGCGAGGGCGGCGAGGCAGGACATATCGCGATCACGCTGTCCTACGACAGCGTCGACCCGGGCTGGCCCGACTGCCGCGTCACCACCCTCACCACAGCCGCGGGTGCCGTATCCCGCTTCATCGTCAACGACCAGTGCCTGGTCGTCGCAGAGATCGACCCGATCGGCGGCACGGTCACCACGGCTTACGACGCCCGTCAGTACGTCACCGCGACGACAGACCCGCTCGGGCACCGCACCGTCTTCACCAACAACGAAGCGGGACAGCCTGTCGAGGTGATCCGGCCCGATGGCTCCGTCGTCCGGATCGCCTACGACGAACGGCATCGGCCTACGGCCCTGACTCTGCCGGACGGCTCCGCCTGGCTGTACACCAATGACGAGCGTGGGAACATCATCGGCGTCACGGATCCCACCGGCGCGACCACGCGCTTTCGCCGCTCCGCAGATGGCAGCCTGATCGAGGCTCTGGACGCGGCAGGCCGAACTTCCACCTACCTGAACAATGCGGCCGGTCTCCCCCTGGCGGCGACAGACGGTCTGGGCAACACGACCCGCTACGCCTACAACGCCTTCGGCCTGGCCATGACGGTGACTAACGCACTCGGCCACGAGATCCGTCTGGAACGGAACATCGAAGGCCTACCCATCCGCCGCACCAACCCCGACGGATCGTGCGAGAGCTGGGAGTATGACGGTGAGGGCAACTGTGTCCGTCATGTCGACGCCGTCGGCCAGGTGAGCACCTTCGAGTACACCCACTTCGACCGGCTCGCCTCCCGTACCGGTCCGGGAGGCGAGCGCCTCACCTTCACGCACGACGCCGACCTCCGCCTCGCTCAGGTGACCAACCCGCAGGGACTGGTCTGGAACTACACCTACGACGAAGCCGGGCGGCTCCTCGCTGAGACCGACTTCGATGGCCGCACCACCCGTTACACCTATGACGCGGCCGGCCGTATGGCTACACGAACCAACGCACTCGGCCAGAGCGTCCGCTACCAGCGGGACGCGCTGGGGCAGATCACGGCCAAGGACGCGGACGGCACGATCACCCACTTCACGTATGCGCCGAACGGTTCACTGACCGAGGCCGTCAGCCCGGACAGCAACCTGCGAGTGGCATTGGACGCAGTCGGTCGTCGTGTCTCGGAGACCGTCGACGGCAGGACCATGAGCTTCGGTTACGACGCCGCCGGCAATCGGACCCTGCGCACCACTCCGTCCGGCGCGCACAGCGACTGGGCGTACGACACGGCGGGACGCATCGTCCGGTTGGTCACCCGGGGCCACACCGTCGACTTCGCACACGACGCAGCAGACCGGGAGATCATCCGGCAGGTCGACGGCGCCCTGACCCTCACCCGCGCCTACGACAGCCTGGACCGTCTGGTCGGGCAGCGGAGCAGTGGTCCCGGTGACCGACGGATCACGGAGCGCACCTATGCCTACCGCGCCGACGGCTACCTCACAGGCATCCAGGACGCACGCACGGGCGGCCGCCGTTTCGACCTCGACGCCCAGGGCCAAGTCACAGCTGTGCACGCGGCGGGCTGGAGCGAGCGCTACACCTACGACTCCGCAGGCAACCAGACAGAGGCCGAATGGCCCGCCGGCCACCCCGGCCATGAGGCCACCGGGTCGCGTGAGTACACGGGAACTCGGGTGACCCGGGCCGGGGGTGTCCACTACGAGTACGACGCCCTGGGGCGAGTGGTAGTACGCCGCAAGACCCGACTCTCCCGAAAGCCCGACATCTGGCGGTACGAGTGGAATGCCGAAGATCGCCTCATCGCAGTTACCACACCCGACGGCACCCGCTGGCGCTACACCTACGACCCTTTGGGCAGAAGGTCCGCGAAGCTGCGTCTGGCCGCCGACGGGGAGACTGTCCTGGAACGCACCGTCTTCACCTGGGACGGCAACACCCTCTGCGAACAGACCACGGAGCACGGCGACACGGACGGGCGCACCACGCTGACCTGGGATCACGACGGGCTCTCCCCACTCAGTCAGACCGAACGAGTGTGGGCTGCCACGGCACCCCAGGACACCATCGACGAGCGTTTCTTCGCCATCGTCACCGACATCGTCGGCACCCCGACCGAACTGGTCTCAGCTGACGGAGAGATCCACTGGCACACGCGGACCACGCTGTGGGGAACCACAGCCTGGAACCGTGACTCGAACGCGTACACGCCCCTCCGTTTCCCCGGCCAGTATCACGACCCGGAGACCGGTCTCCACTACAACCATCACCGGCACTACGACCCGGAGACCGCCCGCTACACCAGCCCCGACCCACTCGGTCTGCTCCCCGCGCCCAACCCCGTCGCCTATGTGCACAACCCGCAGAGTTGGTCCGACCCCCTTGGTCTGGCGCCCCTGTGCCATCTGCACGGTGGCGACACCGGCAGTCCCGGTGGGCTTGGAATCCTCCCCGGTCCTGCACCGCAGAAGGCCGCGGACATGCTGGACAAGGTCAACGCCCGGCCGGGAGGAATCGGGAAGATCGACGGCTACCATGGCAATGCCAACTGGGGTAACAACTTGTCCGCCCTACCAGGCGGCAAGTACAAGGAATGGGATGTCAACGCCAAGGTCGATCTCCCGCAGTGCAGCGCCCCGGGCTGCGGCAAAGAGATCAGAGGCCCCGAACGGCTCCTGACCCCGAAGGACGGTCCCGGCCCCGCATATTACACACCGGACCACTACGGTACTTTCTACTACGTCGGCGAATTCACAGGGTGATCCAGAAATGACCAGTTTCGATCTCACCGGCACTTCGGAACCCTGGGTTGTATGCGTCCCGGAAGGTACGGCGGAGGTTCGGCGGCAACTGTCGGAGTTGACAGCGAAGGGCGGGCAGGTCCACCACTTCGACGCCCGCGATCTGACGACCGCCCAGGACGTCTTCCGCACCTTCGCGGAAACCCTCCACTTCCCCGGCTACTTCGGACAGAACTGGGACGCCCTGGTCGACTGCCTGGACGACCTCTGCGGCGAGGTCACGGGAGGAGGAGCGGGGATCGCGGGCGTCGTGCACGGCGCGGATCTCCTTTTGCAGACGGAACACTTCCCGCTGTTCGTGTCGGTTCTCTGCCAGGGCGCCGACCGCGCGAACTCAGCCGTGGACCTCGACGGCGACCCCCTGGACCGACCCGCCGTCGCCGAACACTTCGTCCTCGAATTCAGTGAATTCGACCGCGAGAAGATCGCGGCCCGTGTCGAGCAACCCGACCTGATCGTCACCACGGGTGACGGATTCGTGGGGGCAGCACTCAATCCCGAGGAATGGCACTGAGATCGTCGGTAAAGGATGGGACGCCCTGAAGCGGTACCGGGCATTGGCCAAGCCCGGTGGAGACCACCACTTCCTTTACCAGCAGTGAGTTCAGATATTGCCATGGACGTAGAAATCAAGTCCCGCTTCACGAGCGCAGGCCCGGAAGTCCTCGACTGGCTGCGGATCACGTCCGCCGAGGGGGACTGGCGGCGCTTCGAGCGGCTCGCGGCGCTGGCGCTGTATCTCCCCCCGGAAGGGCTCGGGCCGGTCCTGGCGACGGTGCTGGCCGAGCGGCCCGCCGGCGTGAACACGGAGGATCTGGTCGACCTGCTCGGAGAGCTGCGGGCCCCGGAGGGAGTCGAGCCGGTCGCCGCGCTGGTGCGGGAACGGAAGTCGACCGACGGTCCTCACTTCACCTTCTGCGTCAAGGCCCTCCAGTCTCTGGGCGAGATCGGCACCCCGAAGCCGTCGGCTTCCTGCGCGGCATCGCCACCGGCGATCCCGCGGTCTGGACCGACCCACTGCGCTGGCACGCCGCGGAGGAACTGGGGGAAGGGAAGCTCCCCGTCCTGAACGGGCACCAGATCGCAATCTTCGGTGACAGGGCCGCCGAGCTCTTCACTGGCTCCATTTTCCGACGAGTAGGACCTCCGACACCATGACAACGGAATTCTTGATGGATCTCGACGAGGGAATGGTCGAGTACTTCCGCGACATGGCGAACGAGATGGTCTCGCGGTTCGGTATTTCTCGGGCGGAAGCGGTGGCCAGGATCAACGAGCGGTATCACGACGCGGAGATCTCTGCGTACCCCGATCTCATGTGCCACGAGTTCCCGGAGTTCTGGTCGTACGGCCTGTACTACTACCCGAACGAGTCCCGCCGCCTGCCGACCGGTGACGAGGACGACGACGAGGGCTTCGACATGTCCGCCCTGCGCGTCCGCCCCGCGCCTCCGACGGACTCGCCCTACTGGACGCTCGGGGCCTGACCGCCCTGCCTCAAGACGCGCACGAGAGGCAGCTGATCGAGTGGCATGCGGCCCGACGGTCCGGACGACCCGTAACCGACCCCGGACACCGCGGAAGGAACCATGGATCTCCAGTCCACCGTCACCGCGTTCCCGCGGGCCACGCCGATCGACGGCCTCGACCGTGCCTGGACGTGGCGTCTGAACCCGGTGCTGAACTTCGCGGGGGCGCTGACCGGCGACGGCACCCGGCTTCTCCAGACGAACCAGGTGCGCAGGCACGACGAGACGCTGGCGCGTGCGGTCCTGGCCTTCGCCCGCGCGCACGAGCCGGAGTTGACCGCCGAGGGGCGCTTCCTGACCTGCGTCGGCGGCTTCGAGGCGCTCGGATACTCCTTCGACGCCGTCGCGGCCACCGTTCCCGGGGTACACGGCCACCACCGGGTCCGGAACCCCGACCTCACGCCTCTGACCACCATCGTCTTTCCCGCGTACCGGTGCGAGTTCTCCGGGCGGGAGACGCTGGAGGAGGCAGAGGCGAGGTACCACAAGATGCTGCCCACCGCGGACATCGGCCGCGGGCCCGTGCCGTTCCTGAAGATGCGCTTCGACAACCCCCGTACCGGTGGAGGCAGCAACAACCCGGGGCGTGCCCTGGCCCGGTCCGAGATCCTGCTGGCCGAGATCGCGGAGCTGAGGAACGCTCCCGGCGGGTTCGTGGAGTACGAGAACCACGCCGGTGACGTACGGCGTCTGGAATGGGAGCAGAACGGCACGTGGGTGCTCTCGGACGTCTCCGGGAGGCGGGAGCTGGGGCTCGACGAGCTTCTGCCCCTGGTGGCGGAGAGCCTGCGCTGACCGTTCCCGGTGTGCGGACGGTGGTGTGGACATGGGGTACGACCCGACCTGGTCCCCGGAGACCGACGGTGTGCTGCGCCGGGCGGGCTGGCTGCCCGACCGTGCGGTGCCGACGGACACCTGGGAGTGGATCCTGCGGGAACGCGGTTCCTTCGTGCCCCACGAGGCGGCGAGGCGGTTCCTGCGCGCTTTCGGAGGCCTGGTGACGTACGGCTGGCCGGCCGACCCGGTCGTGACCCGGTCGGCCATCAGGTTCGATCCTCTCCGGGCCGAGTGGGAGGACGAGACGTACAGGTGGATGAGCCGACAGGCCAGGACTTCCCTTTACCCGGTGGGTAGGGCGGTCGAAGGGAGCAGCCGGCTGGGGATCGCTGAGGACGGACGGCTCTACATCGCCGCCGGGAACCGCGTGGAACTGCTCGGCGCGACCGTGGACCAGGCCCTGGACCGGTTGGTCGCGGAGCAGGGCGTCCGCACCGCCTCCCGGACCGTCGGCGTGTCCCCGGGGGCCGAGGAGTTCTGGCGGCGGCTCGACGCGGTGGAGGCCGATGCCGACGCGGCCGGGCGGCGCTGGCCCGCCCCGGCCGATCGTGTGCTGCGGGCGGCCGGCTGGTTTCCGGGCCGGTCGGTCCCGGTGACGACCTGGGAGACCATCCTGCTGGAGACCGGCGAGCACGAGATGCACGCGGCCGCCCGCCGGTTCCTCGCGGAATTCGGTCAGGTCGGGGTTCCCTGCCGCGCCCCCCTGGACACCATGCCGTGGATGGACTTCCAGTTGGATCCGCTCCTGGCGATGTGGGACGCCGAGATCCTCGACCACCTCGGGGAGCAGGCCGGAGCCGATCTCTACCCGGTCGGCATGGTCGACCGCCGGAACCGTTACCTGGCGATCGCGGAGGACGGCGCGGTCTACACGGGCATGGATTCGGTCTCCCTGTGGGCGGCCACCCCCGACGAGGCCCTGGAAAAGCTCACCAGACCGGTCCGCCCCGAAGCGCTGGACCCCACCTCAATCTGGTCCCCCACTTCGACCCGCGCTACCTGATGACAGTGCAGGGGATCTACGGCTCCTTCTCCCCTGGACCGGTCGACCACCGCCGAGCAGTTCGCCTACACGTTCCGCGAGTTCGATCCCCGGCAGATCGAACTCCGCATCGCCCGGCAAGACCTCACCGTCACGGCTGGCACTTGTCGGCACCACGAGTGGAAGCGATCTTGACGAGCTCCCAGACCCCCTTGTCATTCTTCTGGACCTGAGCGCCGTAAGCGACATAGCTGTTCTTGGTGACCTTCGTGTGCTCGATCACCCCGGTCTTGATGACCTTGGTGTAACCCTTGCTCTCGTCCCCGCAGTAGGTCAGCGAAGCCCTGTCCTTGGACTCGACGCTGACCTGACGGTCCGTGTAGCGCACGGTTCCGGTGACGGTCCAACCGGCCTTCTTGAACGACTGAACCCATTCCTGAGCCGCCACAGCGCCCTCACCCTCCGTGTAGTACTCCAGAGCGGGAAGACGGGGATTCTGAGCAACAACGGCCGCGTCGAGCGCCCGGACGAACTCCGCGTTGTCCTTGAGGATCGCGTCCTTGACCGGCTCGGAATCCTGTTCCGGAGTGAACGTGAGGATGTCGTCGGCGGGCAACGTGATCTTCGGGCGGCCGTCGGCAGCAGGGGACGCGGAGGCACCGGCCGACGCCGGTACAGCCGCCTTCGCGTCTGTGCCCTTGCCGCCTGACGTCGAGCCACCTCCACAGCCGGCGAGCAGCAGCGCGGCCGACAGTCCAGCTGTGGCAGATGTGAGCAGACGCAGGCGGCGAAGCACGGTTGGCTCCTAGTGAGGTGGGCGAGGCTGGAGAAAGCAACAGACACCGTAGCCAGGTGGCCTCGCAAAGGGGCAAAGGGATTGACTCACGCCCTGCGGCGTGGCATCCCCCGGCGTGCCCCGTCGGGCCACACCCGCGCCCCCTCCCCGCCGCCACGTCCTCCACCCACCCGAATGCCACCACCGCCACCCCGATCAGCGGCCACACCACCACGAACATCCAGCCGGGACGCGCCGGAGGCGGTCGAGCGGCGCCGGGACGCGCCAGAAGCGGTCGAGCAGCGCCGGGTGCGGGGCGGCATCAGAGGACGGGGGCGGGAGCGGAGGCGCCGCCGGTGCGGGTGTGCCGGGGCGCGCCCTGCGCGACCGGGCCGCCGGTCGGGGCGACCGACTCGCTGGGCGAGACCGGCGGCGGCGAGGAGACGGGAGAGGAGGGCGCGTCGGAGGAGGGCGGCAACGTGGACGGCGGAGCGGAGACGGACGACGACCCGGGCTTCGGCGAGGTGACCGTCACCCCGGAGGACGAGGTCGGCCGCGCGGACGCCGACGCGCTCGGCCGGGCGGACCCCTTTCCGCTCCCGGGTGCACGGGAGGAGGCGCCGGCCGACGGGGCCGTACCGCCGCTCACGGCCGGGCCGGCCACCGAGGAGCCGTCGTCCGAGGACCGGGGCGACCGCGCGGGCCGCGGCGAGTCGTCGACCTTGCCGGCGGGCCTGTCGGCGTTTTGTCCGGGCACCGGCAGCCAGGGCGCGGCGGAACTACCGGACAGCAGGGTGACGACGATGACGACCGCGTAGACCGCACAGGCGAGGCCGACGGCCATCCCGAGCCTGCGGAGCCGGCGGCTGCGGCGCCCGGACTCGTCGACGAAGACGGGGACGGGAACGGGAACGGGGGCGTCGGGAGCGCCTGAGCCTCCGGGAGCACCGGAGGCCGCCGCCGCGGCGGACCGTATCGGCCCTGCCGGCCCTGCCGGCCGTATTCGTACGGCGCCGACGTCGTTCTGGACGGTCACCTCGTCGGGGTCGTGGACGAGGTCCGGGGCGGGGTCCCGCAGAAACACCGGGATCGGCGGCTCGACCACGCTCCACGGGTCCCGTAACGACCCGGCCCGCAGCACCTCGGTCTCCCCGACGGCTCCCGCGGCCCCGACGGCTCCCGCGGCCCAGGCAGCCCCGCCACCGTCGGCGCCCGCAGCGCCCGCCGCCGCCCCGTCGGCCCCGTCGTCTCCGTCGTCTCCCGTCACCGGAACATCACGGGCATCCAGGACCACCTGTGGCAATTCGGGTTGGGTTTCTTCTCGCCAATTTTTCACGCGCGTACATCCCCCCACGGGAGTGTTCCGGGCGCACTGACGAACCCGAGCACACGTCAACGGAACGGGCCCCCAACCCGCTCCGAGCGCCCCCTTGCAGCTCTCCGCGCTCGGGCCCATGAAGCTAGCGCACGGGGGAGATCCGTGTTCCCGATGTGTCATTTGTGGTCGTCCATCACCTCTTGATCACTGGCCGGAATCCATCCGTCGGCCGGCCGCTGAAGCCACCGTTCCGCCCGCCCGATCTCGGCGGCCGCCCGCCGCAACGCGTCGAGTCCCGGATGGACCAGCCCCTTTCGCCACACGAGCGACACAGGCGACAACGGGACCGGATCGACCAGCGGCCGCGACACGCTTCCAGGTATGGCCGGAAATCCCACTACCGCGAGGATGGGATAGCGGTCCTTGGCCATGACTCGCTGGAACTCCTCCTCCCCGACGGCCAGCGGCAGCGGCGGCGCGACCGCGGCGCCTCGTCCCTCGAAGAGGTGAAAGGCCAGGTCAGTCCATTCCAGGGTGCGCTCGTTCCCGGCACCGGCGTACACCGTCTCGCCCCCGAGCGCGGCCAGCGGCACCGCGTCCAGGGCTGCGAGCCGGTGATCGGAGGGGAGAATTACGGCCATGGGTTCGAACCGCACGGGCTGGTGTTCGAGTCCGGAGCGCAGCGCCGGATCCAGTCCCGCGAACCGTCCGAAGGACGCGTCGAGCCGCCCCGCGAGGAGTTCCGCCGCCGCCCCGGTGAGCCCGCTCTCGTAGCGGGCCATCAGCTCGCAGTCGGGGGCGAGTTCGCGGGCCCGGTACAGGACGCGGCGGGCGGTCTCCAGACCCGGGGAGTTGAGGTCCACCAGCAGGGGCCGGGCCTGCCCGAACGCGGCGAGCAGGGCGTCCTGGGCGGCCAGCACCCGGCGGGCGTACGGCAGCAGCCGGGCGCCGTCGGCGGTGAGGCTGACCTGCCGCGTGCTGCGCAGGAACAACTCGGCGCCGAGCTCCCGCTCCAGCCGCCGTACATCACGGCTGAGCGCCTGCTGGGCGACGTACAGCCGGGTGGCGGCGCGGGTGAAGTGGAGCTCCTCGGCGACGGTCACGAAGACGCGCAGCAGGCGGGGGTCGACGTGGGCGGGTGCTGACATCACGCGAACTTACAACACAGGTGCGTGAATCGGCGCCGAGCAGGTGTTGGACCCCTTGATCGGCCCGGCGCGACGGTGGTGTCCATGCCGCAACCGACCCAGCCGGGCCCCCGCGAGACCGTCCACACCGTCACCGCCGACTCCCTCGTCACCGTCGACTTCAGCCCCCGGTTCGACGGCCGCTCCAGCGCCCGCTCCCGCCACCGCCCACCCGGCCCCTACCGCCGCCTCTTCGCCCTCCCCGGCACCCGCGCCTTCACCGCCGGGAACCTGCTGGCCCGGCTCCCCATGGGCATGTTCAGTGTCAGCGCGGTCGTGATGATCGCCGGGTCGCGCGGCTCGTACGCCCTCGCCGGAGCCGTCACCGCGACCGGCCTCGCCGCCACCGGTCTCGCCGGGCCCTGGATCGCCCGGCTCGTGGACCGGTACGGGCAGGCCCGGGTCGCCGTGCCCGCGACCGTCACCGCCGTGCTCGGCAGCCTCGCCCTGCTGCTCTGCGTCCGCTACGGCGCCCCGGACTGGACCCTGTTCGCCGCCTACGCGGCCACCGCCACCACCCCCAACCTCGGCGGCATGTCCCGGGCCCGCTGGGCCCACCTGCTGCGCGACGACCCGGGCGCCCTGCACACCGCGAACTCCTTCGAACAGGCCGCCGACGAGCTGTGCTTCATGCTCGGGCCGGTCCTCGCCTCCTTCCTGACCGGCACGTTCTTCCCGGAGGCCGGCACGCTGGTCGGCGCGGTGCTGCTGCTCACCGGCGCCCTGCTGTTCGCCGCCCAGCGGGCCACCGAGCCGCCGCCCCGGGCGGGCACGGGCACCGCCCGCACACCGCTGCGCATCGGCCCGCTCCTGGCCTGCTTCGTCGCGACCGGCGCGGTGTTCGGCTCGATGGAGGTCGTCACCATCGCCTACGCCGACGCCCAGGGCCACCGCTCGGCGGCGGGTGCCGTGCTCGCCCTCCAGGCCGCCGGTTCGTGCGCGGCGGGCCTGCTGTACGGGGCGCTCAGGCCGACCTGTCCGGCCGAACGCAGGCTCCCCGGCTGCCTGTTGTCGATGGCGGCCCTGATGTCCCTCCCGCTGCTCGCCACGCGCGCGTTCGACAGCCTCTGGGCCCTCGCCCCCGCGCTGCTCGCGGCCGGCATGGCGACCGCCCCGACCATGGTGACCGCGATGACCCTGGTCCAGGACCGGGCCCCCGCGGACCGCCTCAACGAGGGGATGAGCCTGGTCGTCACCGCCCTGCTCACCGGCATCGCCTGCGGTTCCGCGCTCGGCGGCTGGGCGGCGGACCACCTCTCACCGACGGCCGCCTTCGCCACCCCGGCCGCGGCGGCCGTCGCGGCCCTGGCCGTGAACACCGCCAGTCGAATCGCTTCGCCCAATTCCCGCCGCACCCATTGACGCCCTCACAGCCCGCACCTACCGTCCTCCGTCGAAGCGCTTCGACGTCCCGCATCGAACCGATTCGACGCGGGACGAGCACCATCCATCCGACTCCCCTGGAGGCATTGGATGTTGACGGCACGAAGGCGAACCGTGAGCGGGGCGGTGATCCTCGCCGGATCGCTGCTCCTCACCTCCTGCGGCGGCTCGGGCGGCAGCACGTCCGACGGGAAGACGCTCAGGCTGTGGCACTACGAGGGTCCGACCAGCGCGATGGGTGTCGCCTGGAACGAGGCCATCAAGGAGTTCGAGGCGACCCACCCGGGCGTGAAGGTGAAGTACGAGGAGAAGAGCTTCGAGCAGATCCAGAAGACCGCGCAGATGGTCCTGAACTCCTCCGACGCCCCCGACATCATGGAGTACAACAAGGGCAACGCGACGGCCGGTCTGCTCTCCAAGCAGGGCCTGCTCACCGATCTGACCGCCGAGGCGGCCAAGCGCGGCTGGGACAAGAAGCTCAGCGCGGGGGTGCGCACCACCAGCCAGTACGACGCCGACGGCGTGATGGGCTCCGGCAAGTGGTACGGAGTGCCCAACTACGCCGAGTACACCATGGTCTATTACAACAAGGACCTGTTCGAGAAGTACGGGATCGCCGAGCCGAAGACGTTCGACGACCTGACGGCGGCGATGGACACGTTCGTCGCGAAGGGGGTCACCCCGCTCGCCGACGCCGGTTCCGAGTACATGGCCCAGCAGTACCTCTACCAGCTGGCGCTCTCGAAGGCCGACCGCTCGTGGGTCGACGCCTACGAGCTCTACCAGGGCAAGGTCGACTTCCACGACCAGGCCTGGACGTACGCGGCGACCACCTTCGCCGACTGGGTGAAGAAGGGCTACATCGCGAAGACGTCGTCCGGGACGACCGCCGAGCAGGCCGGGGTCTCCTTCATCCAGGGCAAGTCACCGATCCTGTTCTCCGGCAGCTGGTGGTACGGCCGCTTCCAGTCGGAGGCCAAGTTCGGCTGGGGCAGCTTCCTGTGGCCCGGCTCGAACCTCACCCTCGGCTCCGGCGGCAACCTCTGGGTCGTACCGAAGAACTCCAAGAACAAGGACCTGGCCTACGACTTCATCGACATCACCATGTCGAAGAAGATCCAGAACCTGCTCGGCAACAAGGGCGGAGTCCCGGTCGCCGCCGACGCGAGCGCCATCACCGACCCCAAGTCGAAGCAGCTCATCGCCAACTTCAACACCGTCAGCAAGCGCGACGGCCTCGCCTTCTACCCCGACTGGCCGGTCGCCGGCTTCTACGACACCCTCGTCTCCGAGACCCAGAAGCTGATCACCGGCAGCGAGAAGCCGGACGCCTATCTGAGCAACCTCCAGACGGCGTACGACAAGGGCAGCAAGTGAGGGTGCGCCGGGACTCGTACGCCCTCTTCCTCCTCCCCGGCGCCCTCGCCTTCCTGGCGGTCGTGATCGTCCCGTTCCTGATGAACACGGGCGTCAGCTTCACCGACTGGCAGGGCGTGGGCAGCCCGCACTGGTCCGGTCTCGCCAACTACCGCGAGCTGCTGCACGACTCCGAGTTCTGGGGCTCGTTCCGGCACAGCCTCTTCATGGTCGTGGCGATGGCCGCGGTCCCGACCGCCCTCGGACTGGTCCTGGCCGCCGCCCTGTTCGACTACGTCGGCAAGCACTTCGGCACCCGGATCGCGGCCGTCCTGCGCGCCTGCTTCTACCTCCCCCAGGTGCTGCCGGTCGCGGTCGCCGGCATCGTCTGGAGCTGGATCCTGGCACCGGACAACGGCTCCCTCAACGCCCTGCTGAAGGCGGTTGGACTCGGCTCCTGGCAGCAGGACTGGCTAGGCGACCCGGACCTCGCCCTCTACACCGTGATGGGCGTGCTGGTCTGGGTGCAGATCGGCTTCCCGCTGGTCGTGTTCATGGCGGGGCTGGGCCGGGTCGACCCCCAGCTGTACGAGGCGGCCGAGCTGGACGGCGCCGGCTGGTGGCGCCGCTTCTGGCACGTCACGCTGCCGCAGATCCGCCCCGAGGTGTACGTCGTCCTGACCTGGTGCACGATCGCCGCGCTGAAGGTCTTCGGCGCGGTGTACGTCCTGACCAAGGGCGGCCCGGGCGGCGCCACCGACGTCCCCTCCTACTTCTCCTTCACCACGTTCTTCGAGAAGACCCAGGTCGGCTACGGCTCGGCGATCTCCACGGTTCTCACGGTGATCATCCTGGTCCTGGCCGTGCTCGGCCTGAAGCTGCAGAGCCGCGCGGAGGACGGGGAGACGACATGACCGCCCTGCGCCGCTACCCCGTCCTCCTCGCCCTCTGCCTCGCCGCGCTCTTCATGGTCGTCCCGTTCCTGATCGTGGCGGTCAACGCGGTGAAGTCCCCGGCGGAGTACTCCCGGAACGGCCCGCTGAGCCTCCCCCACGGCCTCTACCTCGACGGCCTCAAGGACTTCTGGCAGCGCGTCGACTACACCCGGAAGCTGATCAACTCGGTCCTCATCAGCGGCTCGGTCGCGCTGCTCGCCACCGGCCTCTCCGTCCTCAACGCGTACGCGATCGGCATCGGCCGGATCCGGGGCCGTACCTGGGTGCTGGCCTTCTTCGTCCTCGCCAACCTGCTGCCGCAGGAGGCGCTGGTCTACCCGCTCTACTACCTCAGCAAGGAGGCGGGCCTCTACGACACCCGGCTCAGCGTGATCATCGTGTTCACGGTGATCCAGTCGGCGTTCGGGACGTACCTCCTCTCCGCCGTCCTCGGCCGGTTCCCGCGCGAGATCGTCGAGGCGGCCCGGATCGACGGCGCGAACAAGTGGCAGATCCTGGTCCGGATCGTCGTACCCGTCAGCCGCCCGACCCTGGGCGTGCTCCTGGTCTTCTTCTTCATCTGGACCTGGAACGAGTTCCTGCTGCCGCTGGTCATGCTGATCTCCAACGACAACCAGACGGTGTCCGTCGCCCTCGGCGTCCTCCAGGGCCAGCGTCTGATGGACGCCACGATGACCAACGCAGCCGCCCTGCTCGGCGTGCTCCCGGCCATCGTCTTCTTCCTCGTCTTCCAGCGGACGCTCACCCGGGGGATCGCCGTGGGAGCCGTCAAATAGGAGGTTCGTGCGTGAAGTTCACCGACGGCTACTGGCTGCTGCGCGAGGGCGTCACCGCGGCCCACCCGGTCGAGGTCCTCGACGTGACGGCCGCGGACGGCGCACTGGAGATCCACGCGCCGACCCAGCCCATCCGCCACCGCGGCGACCTGCTGAAGGGACCGGTCCTGACGATCAGCGCGCACACCCCGATGCCCGACGTCATCGGCGTCACCTTCACCCACTTCGAGGGCGAGCGGCCACGCGGCCCGCAGTTCGAGCTGCGGCGGGACGACTTCGCCTCGCAGGTGTCGTACGACGACGCGTACGCGACCCTGACGTCCGGCTCGCTGACGCTGCGGCTGAGCCGGACCGCCCCCTGGCGGCTCGACTTCCTCTCCGGCGGCCGCACCCTCACCTCCAGCGGCCCCAAGGGCATGGGCATCATGCGGGACACCGCCACGGGCGCCCACTACCTGCGGGAACAGCTGGGCCTCGGCGTCGGCACCTCGGTCTACGGCCTCGGCGAACGCTTCGGCCCGCTGGTCAAGAACGGCCAGGTCGTCGACATCTGGAACGCCGACGGCGGCACCGCCACCGAACAGGCCTACAAGAACACCCCCTTCTATCTGACCGACGCGGGCTACGGGGTCTTCGTCGACCACCCGGGGAAGGTGTCGTTCGAGGTCGGCTCCGAGGCGGTCTCCAGGGTCCAGTTCAGCGTCGAGTCGCAGCAGTTGACGTACTACGTCATCCACGGCCCGACCCCGAAGGACATCCTGCGCAAGTACACGGCCCTCACCGGCCGGCCGGCGCTGCCGCCCGCCTGGTCCTTCGGGCTCTGGCTGTCCACGTCCTTCACGACGTCGTACGACGAGAAGACGGTGACGTCCTTCATCGAGGGCATGCGGGAGCGCGAACTGCCGCTCTCCGTCTTCCACTTCGACTGCTTCTGGATGCGGGAGTTCAACTGGTGCGACTTCCGGTGGGATCCGCGGGTGTTCCCGGATCCGGAGGGGATGCTGGGACGGCTGCACGAGCGCGGGCTGCGGGTGTGCGTGTGGATCAACCCGTACATCGCGCAGCGGTCGCCGCTGTTCGCCGAGGGGAAGGAGCTGGGACACCTGCTGCGGCGACCGGACGGGAGCGTGTGGCAGTGGGACCTGTGGCAGCCGGGGATGGCGCTGGTGGACTTCACGTCCCCGGCGGCGCGTGACTGGTACGCGGCCAAGCTGGAGGCCCTGCTGGCGCAGGGCGTCGACTGCTTCAAGACCGACTTCGGGGAACGGGTCCCGGTGGACGTGGCCTGGTCCGACGGCTCGGACCCCGAGCGGATGCACAACTACTACACCTACCTCTACAACCGGACCGTCTTCGAGGTGCTGCGCAAGCACCGGGGCGAAGGAGAGGCGGTCGTGTTCGCGCGGTCGGCGACGACCGGGAGCCAGAAGTTCCCCGTGCACTGGGGCGGGGACTGCGAGGCGACCTACGAGTCGATGGCCGAGTCGCTGCGCGGCGGGCTCTCGCTGGGCCTGTCCGGCTTCGGGTTCTGGAGCCACGACATCGGCGGCTTCGAGGGCACCCCGACACCGGCGCTGTTCAAGCGGTGGCTGGCCTTCGGCCTGCTGTCCTCGCACAGCAGGCTGCACGGCTCGTCGTCGTACCGGGTGCCGTGGCTGTTCGACGAGGAGTCGGTGGACGTGCTGCGGCACTTCACCCGGCTGAAGCTGAGCCTGATGCCGTACCTGTACGAGGCCGCGCGCACCGCCTCGGCGGAGGGGGTGCCGCTGATGCGGGCGATGGTGCTGGAGTTCCCGGACGATCCGGGGTGCGCGCATCTGGAGCGGCAGTACATGCTGGGGGCGGATCTGCTGGTGGCGCCGGTGTTCTCGGACGAGGGGCATGTGACGTACTACTGTCCCGCCGGTACCTGGACCCGCTTCCTGACCGGCGAGACGGTCACCGGCCCCCGCTGGGTCCGCGAGCACCACGGCTTCCTGAGCGTCCCGCTCCTGGTCCGCCCCGGGGCAGTGATCCCGGTCGGCGCGGTGCCGGACCGCCCCGACTACGACCACGCCGACGGGGTGACCCTGCACGCCTTCGGCCTCGACCGCGGCGCCCGGGTCACGGTCCCGGTCGGCGACGTCACCTTCACCGTCGTACGCGAAGGGGACACCCTGCGGGCCTCGTGCAGCGACCCGGCGGCGCCCTGGAACCTGACGGCCGGGGAGCGCACCGCACGAGCACAGGCGGGCACCGGGTTCCTCTCCCTGGAGCTGGGCTGATGGTGAAGATCACCGACGTGGCCCGGCACGCCGGGGTCTCCCCCAGCACGGTGTCCTACGCGCTCAGCGGCAAGCGCCCGATCTCCGACGAGACCCGGCGCCGTATCGAGGCGTCCATCCGCGAACTGGGCTACCGCCCGCACGCCGGCGCCCGCGCCCTCGCCAGCAGCCGCTCCAACGTCCTCGCCCTGGTCGTCCCGCTGCGTACCGGCATCCACGTCCCCGTGGTGATGCAGTTCGCGGTGTCGGTGGTGACGACGGCCCGCCGGTACGACCACGACGTGCTGCTCCTGACCCAGGAGGAGGGCGAGGAGGGCTTGCACCGGGTCGCCGACACGGCCCTCGTCGACGCGCTGATCGTGATGGACGTCCAGCTCCACGATCCCCGGCTGCCTCTGCTGCGCGCACTGGAACGACCGTCGGTACTGATCGGCTTCCCGGCCGCCGCCGAGGGCCTGACCTGCGTCGACCTGGACTTCCGGGCGGCCGGCGAGCTGTGCGTGGAGCGGCTGGCGGGGCTGGGCCACCGGGTGGTCGCGCTGGTCGGCTCCCCACCCGAGGTGTACGTCCGGAAGACCGCGTTCGCCCAGCGCGTCGTCCAGGGCTTCACGGCCGCCGCCGACCGCAACGGGATGGCGTCCTCCGTCCACCCGTGCGAGGCGACGCCGGCGGGGGCGCGCCGGGTCGCCGAGCAACTGCTCCGGGAACAACCGGCGTTGACGGGTGTCGTCGTCCACAACGAGGCGATCCTGGAACCCCTCGTCGACGCCTTCGAAAAGCTCGGCCTCCGCGTCCCCACCGACCTGTCGATCACCGCGATCTGCCCGGACGAACTGGCGGCGGGGCTGCGCGTCCCGGTGACCTCGGTGGCCCTGCCGACCGCGGAACTCGGCGAACGGGCGGCGGAGTTGCTGATGCGGAAGCTGGCCGGGGACGGTGAGGTGCCGGAGGCGACGCTGCTGGCGCCCCGGCTGACGGAACGCGCGAGCACAGCGCCGCGCCAGGCACCCTGATGGGCGCACACGAAACGGCGTTCCGCTCCGGGAGTCGCCCCGGGGCTGAACGCCGTCCGGGCAAAACCGGCTCCGGCGGCTACACCTGCCGGTCCCCTTGCCAGGTGACCGACGTCATCGTGGTCAGGCCGCCGTTCGCCACGCCCTTGTAGGTCACCCTCCGGGCGGGGCCGGACTCGTGGGCGACCCGTTTCGCCAGTTCCGCGCCCTCGTGGAACAGCCGCTGCCACTCGTCCTCGTGCTTGGCCTCGTCCCGGTCCCGCAGATACAGGTTCAGGGTGGTGTCGATGGACTTCGCCCAGGTGTACAGATCGGAGACGAGGTCGTCGGACACGGTCAGTCCGGCGGCCGGGTCGTCGGGGAAGAAGTCCCCGAAGCCGTCGGAGCGCAGCGGACCGTACCGGTACTCGCCCTCGACCGTGAGGTCGAGCGGATGCGGCGGGGTGCCGTGTTCGTCGCGCTCCCAGTGCAGGCGGTCGCAGCCCCAGCACAGCCACTTCGCCGTCCGGTGCCGCTCGTCCCAGTAGCGCACCGACCACGCCGGCCCCAGCCGCTCGGCCAGACGATGAGCGATCTCCAGCCCCCGCTTGACGTGCTTGCGCAGGTCGGGGCGGGAGCCGAAGCCCTCTGGCGGGCGGGACAGCGACCAGGAGCGCAGCTCGTCCGCCAGGTCAGCCGGGAGGGCCGGCCGGTCGTCGTCCAGCGGGACGGCGCGAGTGAAGGCGCCGAGGTCGTCGCAGGCCGCCGGATCCTCCGGCTCGTACAGCGGAGACGGCTCGCCCCGCGCCCGCACGAGCAGGCTCCGCGGTTCTCCGGACGTCATGCGATGCTCACTCCGATCACGTATCCCGCAGACACGACGAGGGCCCGGTGGTCTGCGACCACCGGGCCCTCGCAACATGGAGACTGTGGAGATGGCGGGAATCGAACCCGCGTCCAACGGTGCGGAACCAGGGCTTCTCCGTGTGCAGTTCGCTGTGCTTTTCTCGGCCCCGGCAATCACGCGAACAAGTCGCCGACGGGCCCAGTCACTGTTAGATTTCCCTCTTCACCCCGTGACCGGGATCAAGGTTTAGTCCCCTAGCTGATGCCAGGATCCGGGTCGGGAACAGCCCCGGGCTGACACTCCCTTTGTAGGAGGCTCGCTGTCGCTACCTGAGATCAGGCAGCGAGGGCGAAGGCCTGCTGGGAGGAATCGCGCTTGGAAGTGGCGATTATTTTTTTCGGCCTGTGGTTTACGAGATCATGGCCGCTTTCTCGACACGCTTCCCCTGCCTCGACATCCGCTGTCGAAACCGATCATCCCCATGTTGACTTTTCAATCTTCACACCGGCTTCCCCCGGTGTTGGTGCCATCGTACGTGACCAACGCGCGCCGATGCCACTACATTCCCGCAGCCCTAGGCCTCGCGCTGCCGCCGCTTCGCCGCCGCGATGGCGCGCCCGGCCTCCCGGCGGTCCTGCTGCTCGCGCAGGGTCTGCCGCTTGTCGTACTCCTTCTTGCCGCGGGCGAGCGCGATCTCCGCCTTCGCGCGGCCGTCCTTGAAGTACAGGGCGAGGGGCACGATCGTGTGACCGGTCTCCTGGGCCTTGACCTCCAGCTTGTCGATCTCCTCCCGGTGCAGCAGCAGCTTGCGCTTGCGGCGCACCGAGTGGTTCGTCCAGGTGCCCTGGCTGTACTCGGGGATGTGCGCGTTGTGCAGCCACGCCTCGTTCCCGTCGATCTGCACGAAGCCGTCGACCAGCGAGGCCCGGCCCTGACGCAGCGACTTCACCTCGGTGCCGGACAGGACGAGACCGGCCTCGTAGGTGTCGATGATCGCGTAGTCGTGCCGCGCCTTCTTGTTCTGCGCGACGATCTTGCGCTTGCCGCCCTTCTCGCCGTCCCTGGCTTTGGCGGCCGTCCCCTGCTGCTTCTGCTGGGACTCTTTCGGTACGTACATTCCCTTGGCCATAGTGCCGTCCATTTTCGCACTACGGAGGGGGTGCGGGGGAAGCGGATTAGCAGGGGTTCCGCGGGTTACGACGGATCGCCGAGGCCGCTCAGCACGGTTTCCGCCCGCTCCAGCGCCCCGGAGGACACCTCCAGGTCGGGAGTGATGCCCCGGCCGTCCACGACGTGACCGGAGGGGGTGCGGTAGTGGCCGACGGTGAGCTCGGCGACCGAGCCGTCGGGGAGGCGGGTCGGCATCTGGATGGAGCCCTTGCCGAAGGTGCGGGAGCCGAGGACGACCGCACGGCCGCGGTCCTGGAGGGCGCCGGTGAGCATCTCGGCCGCGCTCATCGTGCCGCCGTCCACGAGCGCGACCAGGGGTCTCGCCGTGTCGCCGCCGGGCTCGGCGTGCAGCGAGCGCTCGGCGCCGTCGACGTCGTAGGTGGCGACCAGGCCGCCGTCGAGGAAGGCGGAGGCGGCGGTGACGGCCTCGCTGACCAGGCCGCCGGAGTTGCCGCGCAGGTCGAGGACGATCCCGCCGTCGGCCGGGGCCTGCCGGACGGCGGTGCGCACCAGCTCCCCGGAGCCCCTGGTGAAGGCGGAGATCCTGATGACGGTGATACCGGCGGTCAGCCTCCGCACGGTCACCGAGTCGGTGGACAGCAGCGCCCGGCGCAGGGTCTCGCTCCACGCGCGCGTGCCACGCTGGAGGGCGAGGGTGACGGTCGTACCGGCGGGGGCGTCGGTGGCGTCACCGCGCAGTAACGAGACGACGTCGGTGACGGGCCGCCCGTCGACGTCCTCGCCGTCGATGCTGCGCAGCCGGTCGCCCTTCCTGATGCCGGCGGCCGCCGCGGGCGACCCGGCCTGCACCTTGGTCACGTCGATCCGGCCGTCCGCCGTCCGCCGGGCCCACAGCCCCACGCCCGTGTACTGGCCGTCCAGCGCTTCCTCGAACTCCTGGTACTCGCCCTCGGAGTAGACCGCGGCCCACCGGTCCCCGCTGCGGCTGACGGCCCGTTCCGCCGCCTCCACGGGGGACTTGCCGTCGGCCATCGCCTCGGCGGCGGCCTTCGCGACGTCCTCGTGCCCGGTGTTCGCACGGGCGGCCCCGGTGGGCGTCTTCCGGTCGGACTGCCCCGGGTCGGGAAACGCCCCGGTGGCCGCCCCGGTCACCAACAGCCCTGCGAACACCAACGTCAGAGCCGCCCCCCGGCGAACCCGGCGGGGCTGACAGAACAGCTCTCGGCCTGACATGCGGGTGAGTCTAGGACAAGGCAAGAGGGCCGCACGGGCTGTTGCCCGTACGGCCCTCTTGGCATGCGTCACACCTTCAGGTACTTGCGCAGCGCGAAGAACGCGGCAAGCGCGGGCATCAGGAGGCTCGTTGCGAGGATGAGGGGGAGCTTGGTCAACACGGCGTCCCAGCCGATGAAGTTGATCAAGTTGAGCTTGTGGGACAGGTCCAGGCCGTGGTCGATGATGAAGTACCGGGCGATCACCAGGAATCCGCAGGCGACCGTGCCGCCGATCAGGCCGGCGACGGCGGCCTCCGCGATGAACGGGGCCTGGATGTAGAAGCCGGAGGCGCCGACCAGGCGCATGATGCCGGTCTCGCGCCGACGGCTGAACGCGGAGACGCGCACCGTGTTGACGATCAGCATCAGGGCGACCACCAGCATCAGGGCCATGACCATGCGGGCCGCCCAGTTCATGCCGTTGAGCAGGCCGAAGAGGTTGTCGAGGATGCCCTTCTGGTCCTGGACCGACTGGACCCCGTCACGGCCGTCGAAGGCCGTCGCGACGACCTGGTACTTCTCCGGGTCCTTGAGCTTGATCCGGTACGACTCCTGCATCTGGTCGGGCGTGAGGGAGTCGGCGAGCGGCGAGTCGCCGAACTGCTCCTTGTAGTGCTTGTACGCCTCGTCCTGGGACTCGTAGGTGACCTTCTCGACCACCGACATCTTGCCGAGGTCGGCCTGGATCTGCTTCTTCTGGTCCTCGGTCACGGCGCCCTTGGCGCAGTTGGGGTCGGACTCGGCGTCGCTCTTGTTGCAGAGGAAGATCGAGACGTTGACCTTGTCGTACCAGTAGCCCTTCATGGTGTTGACCTGGTCGCTCATCAGGAGCGAGCCACCGAAGAGCGCCAGGGACAGGGCGACCGAGACGACGACCGCAAAGGTCATCGTCAGATTGCGGCGGAGACCGACTCCGATCTCCGACAGTACGAACGAGGCGCGCATGGCGTCGGGTTATGCCTTTCCGTGGACAGTCGCGGTCAGTGCTGGTAGCCGTAGACGCCTCGGGTCTGGTCCCGGACGAGGCGGCCCTTCTCCAGCTCGATGACGCGCTTGCGCATCTGGTCCACGATGTTCTGGTCGTGGGTGGCCATGATCACGGTGGTGCCGGTGCGGTTGATGCGGTCCAGCAGCTTCATGATGCCGACCGAGGTCTGCGGGTCGAGGTTGCCTGTGGGCTCGTCCGCGATCAGCAGCTTGGGCCGGTTCACGAAGGCGCGCGCGATGGCCACGCGCTGCTGTTCACCACCGGACAGCTCGCCGGGCCTGCGGTCCTCCTTGCCGCCGAGCCCGACGAGGTCGAGCACCTGGGGCACGGACTTGCGGATCTCGCCCTTCGACTTGCCGATGACCTCCTGGGCGAAGGCCACGTTCTCGGCGACCGTCTTGTTGGGCAGCAGCCGGAAGTCCTGGAAGACCGTCCCGAGCTGGCGGCGCATCTGCGGCACCTTCCAGTTGGACAGCCGGGCGAGGTCCTTGCCGAGGACGTGCACCTGGCCGTGGCTGCATCGCTCCTCGCGCAGGATCAGCCGCAGGAAGGTGGACTTTCCGGAGCCGGAGGACCCCACGAGGAAGACGAACTCGCCCTTCTCCACTTCCAGGGACACATCCCTGAGTGCGGGGTGGGTCTGCTTGGGGTAGACCTTGGAGACATTGTCGAATCGGATCACGGATGCACCACGGGTCGCCGGGGGTAGATGAGCGTGACCATACGCGAGTCGGGTGAGGAAGCGCAGGCGCCGGTCACTGTTGGGTGAGGCTTGTGCGGTTTTGTTCCGGGGCAGTCTCTCCGGAACGCCCAGGAGTGCCGGGGCGAGGTCCGCGGACGGCCGCGCTCTTTCCGGGGGAACCTGGCACAGTGGGAGGGGAACGTTCTCGTTCCACGGGGCGTTGTGTAGGTAATGGCCGGTGCAAGGAGGGCGAGCGCATGACGTACGACCGGTTGGTGTGCGCGAACTGCGCGGCGCCCGTGAGCGAAGGCCGGTGCCCCGTGTGCCGCGCCAACCGCGAGCGTCTTCAGCAGGAGAGTTTCCTCGGCGGTCTGAACCCGATGGCACTGATCGGGCTGCTGGCGGTGCTGATCGCCGCGGTGGCGCTGCTGGCGGCACACCAGACCGCGTAACGAAGCTCACACGCGAAGCCAGCTCACCCACGAGCGACCGAAGGGCCCTGAGCCGCTGCTCAGGGCCCTTCGTCCGTTGTAACGCGCCTACGCTCCGTGAGCGATCGGCTACCGTCAGGCGGCAGCGCCGCCGCGGCCGCCCACGAGGCGCGGCAGAACGCGGAAGCCGATACCGCCGGCGATCATCGTGGCCGCGCCGACGAGGAGGAACGCCGTCTGACCGGCACCCGTCTCGGCGAGCTGCTTGCCACCACCCTGGGCCTCGGTGTTCGAGGACCCGGTGTCGGTGAGCGCGGAGGTGCCGGCCTCCTGGGCGGAGGTGCCGGAGTTGCCGTCGGTGCCGGTGCCGCCGGAGGTCGAGCCGCCGGTGGACGAGCCGCCCGTGGCCGAACCGCCGCTGTCACCGCTGCCGCCGGTGGACGAACCACCCGTGGTCGAGCCACCGGTCGTCGAACCGCCGGTGTCGCCGCCACCGGTGGTCGAGCCACCCGTGGTCGAACCGCCGGTCGTCGAGCCGCCGGTGTCGCCGCCACCCGTGTCCGAACCGCCGGTGTCGCTGCCACCGGTCGTCGAACCCCCGGTGTCGCCGCCACCCGTGTCCGAACCACCCGTGTCGCTGCCACCGGTGTCCGTGCCACCCGTGTCCGTACCGCCGGTGTCGGTGCCACCGGTGTCCGTACCGCCGGTGTCCGTGCCACCCGTGTCGGTGCCACCGCTGTCCGTACCGCCGGTACCGCTGGTACCACCGTCGTCACAGGTCGGGTCCACGACGATGTCGCACGGCGCGCCCGTCCCGCCATCGTCATCGCCGGTGTCGACGGTCGCGCTGACACCGCTGCCGGTCACGCTCACGCCGATGTCCAGAGCGGAAGCGGCGCCGGCTGCCGTGAGAGAGGCGCCGGCTGCGATCACTGCGCCGGCGGCTATCCGCGCGACGCGGAGACGCGTCTTCTTCGTCATATGGTTGCTACCCCCAGTAGCTGATCGTCTGTGCGGCGGCGCTCGGGGCCGGTGCTCGACGGAGACAGCTACGAATGTTCAAGGCCCCCGGTTCACATGCGCCCCAGAGATACGCATGCCACACTTCACCCTTCCCATTTTCCAAGAGCACGTCAAGGCCGTTGCGTGCGCGATGTCCAGTTGCGCACCCAATGCCGGGAGTTGAAGCGTGTGAGTGTGACGTAAAACCCAGACATACGAGAACTGCCGCCACAGGGGCGGCAGTTCCAGGTCGGTCGACTCACCGTGGGCAAGTCGACAAAGTTACTTCTCCTGCTGCTTGCGCCAGCGAATTCCGGCCTCCAGGAAGCCGTCGATCTCGCCATTGAACACGGCCTCGGGGTTGCCCACCTCGTAATCGGTCCGCAGGTCCTTGACCATCTGGTACGGGTGCAGCACGTACGACCGCATCTGGTTGCCCCAGGAGTTGCCGCCGTCGCCCTTGAGGGCGTCCATCTTGGCCTGCTCCTCCTGGCGGCGCCGCTCGAGGAGCTTGGCCTGGAGGACGTTCATCGCGGTGGCCTTGTTCTGGATCTGCGACCGCTCGTTCTGGCAGGAGACGACGATTCCGGTGGGGAGGTGCGTGATGCGCACGGCGGAGTCGGTGGTGTTGACGCCCTGGCCGCCGGGCCCGGAGGACCGGTACACATCGATCCTGAGCTCGCTCTCGTCGATCTCGACGTGGTCGGACTGCTCGACCACGGGGAGTACCTCGACACCGGCGAAGGAGGTCTGGCGGCGGCCCTGGTTGTCGTACGGCGAGATGCGCACGAGGCGGTGCGTGCCCTGCTCCACGGAGAGGGTCCCGTAGGCGTACGGCACCTGCACGGCGAAGGTGGTCGACTTGATGCCGGCCTCTTCGGCGTACGACGTCTCGATGAGCTCGGTCTTGTAGCCGTGCTGCTCGGCCCAGCGCAGGTACATGCGCTGCAGCTTCTCGGCGAAGTCGGCGGCGTCGACGCCACCGGCCTCGGCGCGGATGTTCACCAGCGCTTCCCGGGAGTCGTACTCCCCGCTGAGCAGCGTCCGGACCTCCATCTCGTCCAGCGCCTTCTTGACGGCGGCGAGCTCGGACTCGGCCTCGGCGCGGGTGTCCGGGTCGTCCTCCTCGTCGGCCATCTCGAAGAGCACGGAGAGATCGTCGATCCGTCCGCGCAGCGCCTCCGCCTTCCTGACCTCGGCCTGGAGGTGGCTCAGCTTGCTGGTGATCTTCTGCGCCTCGTCCGGGTTGTCCCACAGGGACGGCGCGGCCGCCTGCTCCTCGAGCACGGCGATGTCTGCCCTCAGCTTGTCGAGGTCCAGAACGGCCTCGATCGACTCCATGGTCGAGGAGAGGGACTTGAGCTCTTCGGATACATCGACGACTGCCACGCCTCCAGCGTAACGGCTCCGCCAACCGAGGATGGCCGACGGGCGTCCCCGCCCACTCAGGTCCCGGTCGGGTCCGGGCCTCGGCCGGGGTCCGTGACGGTCCCCCTTCACCCCACCGGAGCCGGGCGGGCGTCCGCTGCTCTTCGGGGTCCGGGGCGAAGCCCCGTGGCGGTGGCCCTGTCGGCTACCGAGCCGGGTGGGCGTCCGCTCCCCTCCGGGGTCCGGGGCGGAGCCCCGCGGCGGTGGTCCTGTGGGCCCCCGAGCCGGGCGGGCGTCAGCTCCCCTCCGGGGTCCGGGGCGGAGCCCCGTGGCGGTGGCCCTGTCGGCTACCGAGCCGGGTGGGCGTCCGCTGCTCTTCGGGGTCCGGGGCGGAGCCCCGCGGCGGTGGTCCTGTGGGCTACCGAGTCGGGTGGGTGGGTGGGAAAAGTCGGCGGAGCCACCGGCAGGTCACGGCGTCGACGAGCTGTGCGTCTCCTGCGGCGGAGCCGAGTCGTCACCCGACGTCGCCAGCCACGCGCCGACGCCCACCACCGCGGCCACCACCACCCCCGCCACCGCGAACGTCACCTTGCGTCGCCGCGCCGCCACCCGGTGCCGTGCCGACCCCGGCCGCGGCGCCCCCGACGCCCTCGGTGCCCGCGCCGTGCCCCGGGCGCCGCCCGCCAGCTCGTCGGGCCCCGGCACCCTCATCGACGTGTGCGTGTCCCGGTTGGAGTCCGGCTTCGCGCCCGGCACCAGGGAGACGGCCCCCCGGCGCCGCATCCGCTGCTCCTCCGTGGGCGGAGCGGCGGCGGCCGCCGACTCCTCGGCCTCCTCCTCCGTCTCCGTCTCCGGCTCGTCGACGTCCAGCGGCGGCATCCCCGCCAACATCGGCAGCTGCTCCCGCAGCCGCGCGGCCAGCTCGGACGCCCGCAGCCGGGAGGCCGGCGCCTTCGCCAGGCACTGGACGAGCAGCTGCCAGAGCTCCTCGGGGATGCCGGGGAGCGGGACGACGGTCTCGGTGACGTGGCGGCGCAGGACCGCTCCGGGGTGGCCGCCGCCGAAGGGCGTGAAGCCCGCGAGGAGCTCGTACAGGACCGTCGCGAGCGCGTAGATGTCCACCGACGCGCGGGGCGGCAGGCCCTCGACGATCTCCGGGGCCAGGTAGTCCGGCGTACCGATGATCTTCGTGGCGCGGGTCCGCTTCGGGGAGTCGATGAGCTTCGCGACGCCGAAGTCGGTCAGCAGCGCCGGGTGGGAGCCCCCGGGCCCCAGCGGACCCTGCATGTCGAGGAGGATGTTCTCCGGCTTCACGTCCCGGTGGACGACCCCCGCCGCGTGCGCCGCCGCCAGCCCGTCCGCGACGTCCGCGACGATGGCGACGGCCGCCTCGGGCGCGAGCCGCCGCTCCCGGTCCAGGCGGGTGCGCAGGTCCGTGCCCCGGACCAGGTCCATGACGAGGGCGAGGTCGTTGCCGTCGACGACCAGGTCACGGACGGACACCACGTGCGGGTGCTCGAGGCCCAGCAGGGCCGTGCGCTCCTGCACGAAGCGGCCCACCAGCTCTTCGTCGGACGCGAGATCCTCACGCAGCAGCTTGATGGCGACGGGCCCCTCCGGCCCCTCGCCCAGCCACACCGTGCCGGCGCTGCCCCGCCCCAGGATCTGGTGGGCGGTGTACCGGCTGCCGATCTTCCGTGCCAAGGCTGCTCCTACAGACGCGTGTTGCCGACAAAAGTACGCGTCCGACGAGCCAACCTTCACCACGGAGGCGGAAATCACCCGCCAGGTGTCGACAAATCCCCAGAGTCGCGGTCAGTTTCCGGAGCCGTTGCCCAGATCGCCGATGAAATTGCTGACCGAGCTCACCCAGTCGCTCAGCTGGTGCCAGTAGCCCTTGCCCTGCCCGACCCACGTGTGCACCGGGGTCAGATCCCAGATCAGCCAGCCCGCGACGAACAGGATGACGACCAGGAACAGGCAGCCCTTGAGGCAGCCGAGCCCGGGGATCCGCATCGGGTTGGCGCTGCGCTGCCGCGGCTCGCGCGGGGCGCGCTGCTGCGGCTCGGCGGGGGGCGCGTAGCGCTGCTGGGGCTGCTGCGGCGGCGGAGCGTACTGCTGCGGCCGGCCGCCGCCGTACCCGGCAGGCTGCTGCTGCCCGTAGCCGGCGGGCTGCTGCTGGCCGTACCCGCCCTGTCCGCCGCGCGGCTGCGGCCGGCGTACCGGCTGCTGCTGCGGGGCCTGGCGCGGCTGCTGCTGGGGCTGCGGCCGGGCCACCTGGCGCTGGGGGCGGCGGCGCAGCGGGTCCTCGCCCGGGTCGAGGTACTGGACCTGGGTCTGCTCGTTGCGGTCGCGGGCCGCGCGGAGCTGGGTCTGCCAGGGGTGCGGCTGTTCCGGCTGCTGCTGGCCGGGCTGGCCCGGCTGCCCCTGGGGCATCGGCGGCATGACGGCCGTCGGGTCGGCGGCGCCGGTGTTCGGCAGCACGGCGGTCGGGTCGGCGGCGCCGAACGGCCCCGGCTGGCCGGAGTGCGGGAGGACGCTGGTCGCGGCGTTCGGGTCGTACGCCCCCATCGGCGCACCCGTGTTCGGGAGCACCTGGGTCGGGTCGGCCGAGCCCGGCACGGCGGCCGGGGCCGGGTCGGGGGCGAGCAGCGCGCCGACGCCCTCGGCCGCCGCGATCTGCGCGGAGTTCGCGTGCACGCCGACGCCCTCGGCGACGACCCGCAGGCCGCGCGCGAGGTTCTCGGCGCTGGGGCGGTCGTCGGGGTTCTTGCGCAGGCAGCGTTCTATGACCGTCCACAGCGGGTCGGGGACGGTGGAGGGGCGGCGGGGCTCGGCGCTGAGGTGCTGGTGGAGGACTTCCAGGGCGCTGCCGCCGGAGAACGGCGGGCGGCCGGTGACCAGCTCGTACAGCAGGATGCCGGCACCGTAGATGTCGACGGCGGAGGTCTGCGGGCGGCCCTCGGCGGACTCCGGCGCTATGTACGCGGGCGTGCCGACGAACTCGTGGGTGCGGGTCAGGCCCGGGGAGTCGGCGAGGCGGGCGATGCCGAAGTCGGTCAGCATCGGGTGCATCTGGCCGTTGTACTGCGCGAGCAGCACGTTGGCGGGCTTCAGGTCGCGGTGGACCACGCCGTCGGCGTGGCTGGCGGCGAGCGCGTCGGCGACCTGGGCGGTGAGCAGGGCGGCGGCGACGGGCGTGAAGGGGCCGTTCTCGCGCAGGTAGCGGTGCAGGTCGGGGCCGTCGACGAGGTCCATGACGAGAGCGAGGAGATCGCCCTCCACCACGAGGTCCCGGACCCGCACGATGTTCGGGTGGGTGAGCCGGAGCAGGACGGAGCGCTCCCGCAGGAAGCGCATCACGATGTCGGGGTCGTTCGCGAGCTCTTCTTTGAGGACCTTGATCGCGACGGTCTCGCCGGGCTGGCCGGCCACGGCTGCCTCGGCGCCCGCGGTCTCCCGCTGGCGGGCACGCCAGACGGTACCGGTGGCGCCGCGTCCCAGCGGCTCCTCCAGGAGGTACTTGCTGCCTACCGGCCGCACGTCATGCGCTCCCTGCTGCTTGCTGAATGTCTCCGACCCATGTGTCCGACCCACTGTAGTGCCGTGGTGCCTGGGACCGGGCTGTCGTCCGGCTGTGCTTTCCCCTTCCCAGTAGGGGCCGTAAGCGTTCCCGACGTATCCCCATACGTTGCCGTTCCGGCCTGCGTTCGATGGAAAGACGCTCGCTTCGGTCCGCTGGTTGCCGGGCGCGGACGTGACCGATCTCAAGTGATCGCGCGCACGGTATTGGTCAGGCACTTTTGGGGGCAGAGCTGACCAATCAAGATCACTTACCATCGGGGCATGGGCGCGTTGTCAGTGGCAGGTGCGAGGATGCGTTTGACAGCAGAACTGGCCGACGTGCTCGTGGCGGTGGGGGGAATTCCGCGCCCGCGCAGAAGGGACCGCTGACGGCGATGCAGATCCGGCTGACCGTCGTAGACCCGCTGGGCCCTGCCGCGCAGCGGGGCCGGGCCGTGAGCCGCGACGTGCTGGTGACGGCGCCCGCGGGGACGGACCTGGCCGCGGTGGCGTCGGGGCTGGCCTCGGCGGTCACCGGGGACGGCAGCCTGGGCGGCCGTGAGCCGAGCGGCGCCCCGGTCGTGCTGTACGCGGGGACGGAGCGGCTGGACGCCCGCCGCCGCGTCCTGGGCGAGCCCCCGCTGGTCGACGGCGCCGTGCTGTCCCTGGGCGCGCCCGTGGCCCCCGAGCCGCACCCCGAGCTGGACGACGCCCCGACCCAGCTGCACGTGATCGCCGGCCCGGACGCGGGCGGGGTCCACCTCCTGCACGGCGGCCAGATCACCATCGGCCGCTCCGCCGACGCCGACGTCCCGCTCGACGACCCGGACGTCTCCCGGCTGCACTGCGCGGTCACGGTCGCCGCCGACGGCCGGGTCTCGGTCGCCGACCTGCACTCCACCAACGGAACGGTCATGGACGGCACCCGCGTCACCGACCGCCCGATCCGCCTCACCCCGGGCTCGCTCCTGCGCATCGGGGAATCGGCCCTGCGGCTTACGCCGTCCGGGGGGCCGGGGGCTCGGGTGGGCACGACACCCGACGGAGAGGGGTGCGTGCGGGTGCTGACGGGCGGCGAGGGGACCGACGGCGAAGGTTCCGCCGCCGGGGGCGGTACGGCCGGGCCAGCCGGCCGTACCCATCACGCCTACGGCACGGCGGGCTGGGGAGCCGCGGGCGGCGCGGCCGGGGGTCAGGAGCACGGCCCTGCGGAGCCACCGGTCGTACCGGCCCAGGGGGACGCACCGCGGATCGAGAGCCGGGGCGGGCTGCCGGCGGCCGGCCGTGGAGACGGGCAGTCGTGGACCGGGCGGGCGGGCGGACCACCGGCCGGGGACGGCGGGCAGCCGGGCGGGTTCCCGTCGGCCGCCGGGCCGAAGGCCGGGCCGCCGTCGGCCGAGCGCCGGTACGACGGTGACCGGCACGGGCATCCGTCGACCGGGAATCGCGGCACGGGCACCCTGCCGGGCCCGCGCGGCGCGTCCGGCACGGCGCACGGCTCGGGCGCCGCATACGGTCCCGTCCCCTCCCAGGAATCCGAAGCCGCATACGGCCCCGGTGGGCACCACGGTTCAGGAGCCGCACTCGGCCCCGACGCGCCACAGGGCCCCGGCACCGCACCCGGCTCGGCCGTGCAGCACGGTTCGGGCGACACGCATGCCGGCCGTTACGGAGTGCTCGGCGAGCGCCCGGCCCCCTCCGGAAGTGCCGGAGGCGTCGGAAGCGGCCGGAGTTCAGCAGCCGCGGGAGGCACCGCCACCCACCCCGCGGCCCCCGAACCCGCCGACGGCGGTGCCCTCGCCCACGACCCCGCCGACACCCCCGCCCCCTCCGGCAGGCGCAAGGGCACCCCCCTCCGCGGTACCGAAGCCCCCGCCCTGCCCGGCGCCCGCAGGCGCGGCGGGCTCGGAGCCTGGGCGCGCCGGCTGGCCGGCGGGCGCGGTGAACACCCGTCGGCCACCGCCGAGGAGACCGCGGCGGAGGACGGCAGCGCCGCGTCCGCCGGTCTGCCCGCCCAGCCGGAGACCTGGCCCGACCCCGCCGCCCTGCTGCTGACGGCGCTCGGCCCCGGTCCTCGCCTCTGGGAGCGCGGCCCGGGCCACCCGGAGGCGCTCACCGTCCGGCTCGGTACGGCGGACCGCCCGACGCCCGACGGCTCGGGCCTGCTCCCCGCCGTCCCGGTCACCGCGGATCTGCGCGAGGCCGGCGCCCTCGGCCTGGCCGGGCCGCGCACCCGCCTGGCCGGCCTCGCCCGCGCGGTCCTGGCCCAGCTCGCCGCTCTGCACTCGCCCGACCTGCTGGAGATAGTCCTGATCAGCGCGGACCGGGCCCGCCCCCTGGAGGAGCGCACGGCCGAGTGGTCGTGGCTGGGCTGGCTCCCGCACGTCCGCCCGGGGCACGGCCAGGACTGCCGCCTGCTGCTGGCCTACGACCGCGAACAGGCGGCGGCCCGCGTGGAGGAGCTGCTGCGGCGGACGGAGGAGCTGTCCGCCCCCCGCAGGCCGGCCACCCCGTCCGACCGCCCGGCGCCGGTTCCCGCCCCGGCCCGTACGGCGGCGGACGCCGCGTTCCCCGAGGCCGCCGACCGCCCCTCCTGGGCCCGCCCCGACCTCGGCTCCGACGACGACGGCAAGGGCGGCTTCCCGGGCCCGTACACGGTCGTCGTCGTGGACGGCGACCCCGGTGGCTCCGCGCTGCGCGACGCGGTGGCGCGGCTGACGGTGGCCGGGCCGCGTGCCGGAGTGCATGTCCTCTGCCTCGCGGAGACGGCCCCCACCTCGCCCACCTCCCCGGTCGACCAGACCTACGAGGAGGCGTGCGCGGTGACGCCGACGTTCCGGGAGTGCGGGGCGGTGGCCCTGCTCAGCGGCGACGTGGCGACGGCGCTGCACCTCCTGCGGGTCTCCGCCGGCGGCCGCACCGGCCACGCCGGGACCGCCGGCCCGATCGGCCCCGGCACCCTGGCCGCGGTGGACGCGGTCTCCCCCGCCTGGGCCGAGCGGTTCGCGAGGGCGCTGGCGCCGCTGCGCCCCGACGGCCCGGGCGCCGACCGGCACACCCGTGTCGCCGCCCCGCTCCCCCAGTCCGCCCGGCTGCTGGACGAGTTGGGGCTGGCGCGGGCCACTCCGGCCTCGCTGATGGCCCGTTGGGCGGACGCGGCCGACGACACCGAGTCGCTGGGCGGCCGGGCCCGGGCGGTGCTCGGCGCCGGACCGCGCGGCCCGCTCACCGCCGACCTGGTGGCCGAGGGACCGCATCTGCTGATCGAGGGCCCGCCCGGCAGCGGCCGTACGGAGCTGCTGCGGGCGGTGGTCGCCTCGCTGGCCGCCGCCGAGCGCCCCGACCGGCTCGGGATCGTCCTGATCGACGGCCGTGACGGCGTCGGCACGGGTGCCGGGCACGGCGAGGGCCTGCGGGTCTGCACGGACATACCGCATGTCACGACCCACCTGACCGCCAACGACCCCGTGCGGATGCGGGAGTTGGCGCAGTCGCTGAGCGCCGAGCTGAAGCGGCGGGCCGAGTTGCTGGGCCGCTCCGACTTCACCGACTGGCACGGCCGGCGGGAGATCTCCGGCCGTATCGTCCCGCAGCGCACCCGCCCCGCCGCCGCGGGCGCCGCCGACATAGAGGCCCCGCCGAGTTCGACGCTGCGGCTGCGGCCGGCGGCCGGTGCCGCGGCC
The DNA here is from genome assembly GCF_042892755.1 of Streptomyces sp. NPDC001714. NCBI lineage: Bacteria > Bacillati > Actinomycetota > Actinomycetes > Kitasatosporales > Streptomycetaceae > Streptomyces > Streptomyces sp. NPDC001714. Next base: position 64,182 of record NZ_JBIAUL010000005.1, on the reverse strand, counting down.
CGCGGGCGCACGGAGACTCCGCCGCCCCCGCTCCCCCGTCTGGTGGTCGTGGTCGACGACCTGGACGCCCTGGTCTCCCCCGCGCTCGGTTCGCCCGGCCGCCCGGCCGCCGGTTCCGTGATGCGGGCGCTGGAGGCGGTGGCGAAGGAGGGCGAGCGGCTCGGCGTCCACCTGGTCGCGGCGGCCGGCACGGGCGGCCGTACGGCGGAGACGGAACCGGCCCGGCAGGCCACCCTGCGCATCACCCTGGACACACCGGCCGGCGGTCCCGACGAACCGGCGCCCGGCCGTGGCCGTCTGACCACTCCGGACGGCAGGACCACCGCATTCCAGACGGGCCGGGTCACGGGCCGCATTCCCCGCACGGCGACCCAGCGCCCCACCGTGGTCGCCCTCGAGTGGCACCGCATGGGGGACCCCCCGGCCCGCCGCCCGGTCCGCGAACTGGGCAACGGCCCGACCGACCTGGCCCTGCTGGCGAGCGCGGTGGAGAGGGCGGCGAAGGAGGTTTCGGCGGCGGAGGTTCCTTCGCTTTTGTGAGTGCGGGCACCCTTGTCTGCCCGTCTGGGGGTGCCTCCGCTGGGGGAGTTCGAGGACGAGGCCGTTCAGTCCGAAGCCGGGGTCTGGGGCGGCAGCCCCGGGGACGCCCGCACCGGCACCGGTCACCGATCACAACGCGATCACGATCCCCCGCCCTGACCTGTCGGCCTACTTGCCGCGTACGCGGCGCCCGCGTACACCGGAGCGCACGGGACAGAGTTCTGACGTTCAACGAGGAACGAAGAACGGGGAAGTGATGCGCGTCATGAGCAACACCATCCAGACCCACCGGGCCCTCGCCACGCTCGCCGCCCTGCTCGCGGGATGCCTCGCGCTCACCGCGTGCGGAAGCAACGACAAGAAATCCGACGGCGGAACCAGCACCGGCGCCACCGAGACCAGCACCCTCAGCCTCCCGAAGCTCGACGGCACCACCCTCGAAGTGGCCGCCGTCTGGACCGGGCAGGAGCAGAAGAACTTCAAGCAGGTGCTCGCCGAGTTCGAGAAGCGCACCGGTGCGAAGGTCACCTTCGTGCCCGCCCAGGACCCGATCATCAACTTCCTGGGATCGAAGATCGCGGGCGGTCAGCCGCCGGACATCGCGCTGCTGCCGCAGCCCGGCGCGATCAAGCAGGCCGTGCAGAAGGGCTGGGCGAAGCCGCTGAGCGCCGACACCGTCACGGAAGTGCAGAAGAACTACTCGCAGGGCTGGCAGGACATCGGCAAGGTCGGCGGGAAGCAGTACGGCGTCTACTACAAGGCCGCCAACAAGTCGCTGATCTGGTACAACGCGAAGGTCTTCGAGAACGCGGGCGCCAAGGAGCCCAAGACCTGGCAGGACCTGCTGACGACGGCTCAGGCGGTGTACGACTCGGGCGTCACCCCGTTCTCGGTCGGCGGCGCCGACGGCTGGACGCTGACCGACTGGTTCGAGAACGTCTACCTCTCCCAGGCGGGCCCGGAGAAGTACGACCAGCTCGCCCAGCACAAGATCAAGTGGACCGACCCGAGCGTCAAGCAGGCGCTGACGACGCTGGCCCAGATCTGGGGCAAGAAGGGGTACGTCGCGGGCAACGCGTCCGGTGCGCTGCAGACGGAGTTCCCGGCCTCGGTGACCCAGACCTTCACCGGCGGCGACCAGCCGAAGGCGGCCATGGTCTACGAGGGCGACTTCGTGCAGGTCAACATCGGGGAGACCAAGGCGAAGGTGGGCACGGACGCCAAGGTGTTCCCGTTCCCGGCGGTCGGTTCGACCGCGCCCGTGGTCTCCGGCGGTGACGCGGCGGTCGTCTTCAAGGACTCCAAGGGCGCCCAGGCGCTGGCGAAGTTCCTGGCCTCCCCGGACGCGGCGACGATCCAGGCGAAGCTCGGCGGCTATCTCTCGCCGAACAAGAGCGTGCCGAACTCGGCGTACCCGAACGAGGTGCAGCGCACGATCGCCAAGTCCCTGATCGCGTCCGGTGACGACTTCCGCTTCGACATGTCCGACCAGGCCCCGCAGGCGTTCGGCGGTACCCCCGGCAAGGGCGAGTGGAAGGACCTCCAGGACTTCCTGCAGAACCCGACGGACGTCGCGGGTACCCAGGCGAAGCTGGAGAAGGACGCGGCGGCCGCCTACGGCAGCGGAAGCTGATCCGGCGATGGCCGCACCCGCGACCACGGCCCCCGCTCCACCTGGCCACCGCAAGAGCGTGACCGGCACCCGCAGAACCGTGGCGGCTCTCTTTCTCCTGCCCGCCCTGGTCCTGCTCGGCGCGCTCGTGGTCTACCCGATCGGGTACTCGCTGATCCGCAGCTTCTACAACGCGAACGGCGACGGTTTCGCCGGCTTCGACAACTACAAGGCGATCTTCACGGACGACGGCATCCGTACCGCCCTGAAGAACAACGTCATCTGGGTGGTGTTCGCGCCGACGGTCTCCACCGCCCTCGGTCTGATCTTCGCGGTGCTGACCGAACGGGTGCGCTGGGGCACGGCGTTCAAGCTGGTCGTCTTCATGCCGATGGCGATCTCGATGCTCGCCGCCGGGATCATCTTCCGACTCGTCTACGACCAGGACCCGGACAAGGGCGTCGCCAACGCGGTCTGGGTCGGCATCCACGACACCTTCGCCCAGTCCTCCGCGTTCCCGAACGCCCATCCCGGCCGCGAGTCCCCCCTGAAACCGGACCAGGGCGGCTTCATCACCACGGCCACCGTGCACACCGGCCAGACCGTCACCCTCCCCCTCGTCGGCGTCGCCCCCGACCAGATGCCCGACGGCGCGAAGAAGGCCGTGGCGGCCAAGCCCGACCCGGGGAAGATCACCGGCACCACCTGGCAGGACTTCACCCGAGGCAAGGGCGTCGGCACCCTCGGCGCCCCCGACCCGTCCGAGCTCGGCTACGGCGGGATGCGGATCGAGGCGGTGAAGAACGGCAAGGTGGTGGCATCGACGAAGGCCGCGGCCGACGGCACCTTCACGCTCCCTGCCACAGCGGACGGCGCCCGGCTCAGGCTCCCCGCGAGCAACTTCAAACAGCCGTACAACGGCGTCGACTGGCTCGGCCCGTCCCTCGTCACCCCGGCCATCATCGGGTCGTACGTCTGGATGTGGGCGGGCTTCGCGATGGTGCTGATCGCGGCCGGACTGGCGGGTGTGCCCCGGGAGCTCCTGGAGGCGGCGCGGGTCGACGGGGCCAACGAGTGGCAGGTGTTCCGCAAGGTCACCATTCCGCTGCTCGCACCGGTCCTGGCGGTGGTCACCGTCACCCTGATGATCAACGTGCTGAAGGTCTTCGACCTCGTGTACATCATCGCGCCGGGCTCCTCGCAGGACGACGCGAACGTGCTCGCCCTGGAGCTGTACCGCAAGGGCTTCTCGGAGGGCCAGCCGGGCATCGCGAGCGCGATCGCGGTGTTCCTGCTGCTGCTCGTGATCCCGGTGATGTGGTTCAACGTGCGTCGGCTGCGGCGGGAGGAGCGGCGATGAGCTGGCTGCTGGAGAAGATCAACGGCGGTCTGGTGCGCGTCTTCCTGATCGTCGTCGCCCTGTTCTGGCTGGTGCCGACGATCGGGTTGCTCGCCTCCTCGCTCCGCTCGCCGGACGACATGAGCGCGAGTGGCTGGTGGCACGTGTTCAGCAAGCCGTCCCAGCTCACCTTCGACAGCTACCAGAAGCTGCTCGAGAACGGTGACATCACCAACTCCCTCTGGAACACGGTCCTGATCACCGTCCCGGCGACGATCCTGGTCGTGATCATCGGGGCGCTGGCCGGTTACGCGTTCGCGTGGATGGAGTTCCCGGGCCGGGACTGGTGGTTCCTGGTCGTGGTCAGTCTCCTGGTCGTGCCCGTCCAGGTGGCGCTGATCCCGATCGCCGAACTCTTCGGCAAGATCGGCCTGTTCGGGACGATCTTCGGGGTGATCCTCTTCCACGTCGGCTTCGGGCTGCCGTTCGCGGTGTTCCTGCTGCGGAACTTCTTCGCGGAGATCCCGCGTGAGCTGCTGGAGGCGGCCCGTCTCGACGGGGCCGGTGAACTGCGGCTGTTCACCAGGGTGGTGATGCCGCTCGGCGGCCCGGCGATCGCGAGCCTGGGCATCTTCCAGTTCCTGTGGGTGTGGAACGACATGCTGGTCGCGCTGGTGTTCACCAAGTCGGGCACCCAGCCGATCACGGTCGCGCTGCAGACCCAGGTACGCCAGTTCGGCAACAACGTGGACGTCCTCGCGCCCGGAGCCTTCATCTCGATGGTGATCCCGCTGGCCGTGTTCTTCGCGTTCCAGCGGCAGTTCGTGACGGGAGTGATGGCGGGCGCGGTCAAATAACCGCACAAATAACCACACAAAGGATGCCTGAAAGGGGCGAGTCGGCCATCGGCTCGCCCCTGCCCGTTCACGGAACGTAACCCACATGTCGTAGGGAACCGTAACCAAATCACTCCATTGGCCGTTCCCGGGCAGAACGCCCGCGCCGACCGACCCATGGATGCCCCTTGCCCAGGTTCAGTGTCATTGTCCCCGCGTACCAGGTCCAGGCGTATCTGCCCGAGTGCCTGGACTCGGTGCTCTCGCAGTCGTACCCCGATCTCGAACTGATCGCCGTGGACGACCGCTCACCGGACGCCTGCGGCACGATCATCGACGAGTACGCGGCCCGGGACGCGCGCGTGCAGGCCCTGCACCTGCCGGAGAACCAGGGTCTGGGCGGAGCCCGCAACGCGGGGATGGCGCAGGCGCGCGGCGACTACCTGCTCTTCCTGGACGGCGACGACACCCTCACCCCCGACGCGCTGCGGGCGATCGCCGACCGGATCAAGGAGACCGGCGATCCGGACCTGCTCGTGTACGACTACGCGCGGACGTTCTGGACGGGCCGGGCGGAGCGCAACAAGGTCGCGCTGCACCTGACCGAGCAGGGTCCGGCACCGTTCCGCCTCGACGACCGGCCCGGTCTGCTCCGCGTGCTCATGGTGGCCTGGAACAAGGCCTACCGGCGGGAGTTCGTCGAGGAGCACGACTTCGCCTTCCCGCCCGGCTACTACGAGGACACGCCCTGGACCTACCCGGCCCTGATGACCGCCGAGTCGATCGCGACCCTCGACCGGGTCTGCGTGCACTACCGGCAGCAGCGGCGGGGCAGCATCCTCGGCACCACCAGCCGCCGGCACTTCGACATCTTCGACCAGTACGACCGGGTCTTCGCGTTCCTCGAGGAGCGGCCGGAACTGGCGCACTGGCGGCCGGTGTTGTTCCGCCGCATGACCGACCACTTCACCACGGTGTTCACCAGCCGGGACCGGCTTCCGAAGGGCACCCGCGGGGAGTTCCTGCGCACGGCCCGCGCCCACTACCGGCGCCGTCACGCGCGAGGCTCGAACGTCCCGCTCCGCACCCGCCTGCGCCACGCCCTCGTCCACTACGGACTGCACCGCACCTACCGCGCCCTCCAGTTGGCGATGTCCGGCCGCCGCCGCGCCCTCAAGGCCGGCGTCAAGTCCGTCCGCGGCCTGCGCTCGGCCCTGCTCCAGCTGCACTACCGCGTCCAGCTGCGTCTCCCGCTGCGCGCCGACCGCGCGGTCTTCGCCGCCTACTGGAACCGCGGCCACGGCTGCAACCCGGGCGCGCTGGAGGAGGCGTTCCGGACCCACGCCCCGCACATCCGCACCGCCTGGATCGCGCGCCCGGAACACCACCACACGATCCCGCCGGGCCCGCGCCGGCTGCGGCCGGGCACCTTCGCCTACTGGACGGCGCTGGCCCGCTCCAAGTACCTGGTCAACAACGTCAACTTCGACCGGCGGCTGCGCAAGCGTCCCGGCCAGGTGTTCGTGCAGACCCAGCACGGCACCCCGCTCAAGCACATGGGCCTCGACCTCCAGGAACACCCGGCGGCCGCCGCCGGCATGGACTTCGAGGAGCTCCTGCGGGGCGTCGACAAGTGGGACTACGTCCTGTCCGCCAACCGCCACACCACCCTGACCTGGGAACGCGTCTACCCCGGCGGATACCGGACCCTCGAATACGGCTACCCGCGCAACGACGTCTTCCAGAAGGCGACCTCGGCCGACGTCACCCGGATCCGGGAGTCGCTCGGCGTCCCCGAGGGCGCGGTCGCCCTGCTGTACGCCCCCACTCACCGCGACTACCGGCGCACCCAGCGCCCCGCCCTCGACCTGGACCGGATCGTGCGCCGCCTCGGCCCGCGCTTCGTGATCCTGGCCCGCTCCCACTACTGGCACGGCGGCCCGCTCGCGTCCGGGGACCGGGTGATCGACGTCAGCGACCACCCCGGCGTCGAGTCGCTCTGCCTGGCCGCGGACGCGCTGATCACCGACTACTCCTCCCTCATGTTCGACTACGCCAACCTGGACCGGCCGATCGTCGTGCACACCGAGGACTGGGACGCCTACGACGCGGCCCGCGGCACCTACTTCGACCTGCGCTCCAGCCCGCCCGGCGCGGTCGCCCGCACCGAGGACGAGCTGATCGACATCTTCGCCACCGGCCACTGGCGCGGCTCCCGCTCCGCCCAGCTGCGCGCCGCGTTCCGCGAGCGGTTCTGCCGGTTCGACGACGGACGCGCCGCCGAGCGGGTCGTACGGCATGTGGTGCTCGGCGAGACGGCCGGGCTGCCGGAGTTCATCCCGCTGGAGCAGCGCCACCCCGTTCCGTCGGCGGCCTCCGGGCTCGCCCACTCCCCGCTGGCCACCGTTCCGCAACCTTCCGGACATCTGCCCGTCACCGAGAGCCGCTGAACGCCGTTTGCCTTGCAGGGAGGAGTTCCCTCATGCCCCCCAACACCTCGCGGCCCACTCCGTCCCGGCCGTCCACCTGGCGGCCGACGGGAAGGCCGGGCCGCATGCACACCTGAGAAAGAGCAGCATGCCCCGCTTCAGCATCATCGTCCCGTCCCACGGGGTCGCCGGCCGGCTGTCCCAGGCGCTGGACTCGGTCCTCGCCCAGTCCTTCGGCGACCTGGAGCTGATCCCGGTCTGCGACGCGCCCGACGCCCCGGCCGCCCCGGTCGCCGCCGCCTACGCCGAGCGGGACTCCCGGGTGGCCCCGGTGCACTCACCGCCGTCCGCCGGGCTGAGCGGGGCCCGGAACGCCGGGATGCGGGCGGCGCACGGCACGTACCTGCTGTTCCTCGACGGCGACGACGTCCTGGTCCCGGGCGCGCTGGCGCTGCTGGACGCCCGGCTCGCCGAGACCGGTGACGTGGACGTCCTGTATGCCGAGCACGAGCGGACACCCTGGTGGGAGGGCGAGCCGACCAACCCGGCGGCCCCCTTGCTGGCCGGTCTCCCGAGCGGCGCGTTCACCCCGGACCGGGCCCCGCGACTGACGGGCGTGGCCCTGCCGGCCTGGAGCGCGGTCTACCGGCGGTCCTTCCTCACCGAGCGGCACCTGCGTTTCCCGGACGGGTACTTCACGGACCTCGGCTGGGGCGGCCTGACCACCGTCGCCGCCGAGCGGATCGCGGTACTGCGCTCGGTGCTGGTACGGCACCGGCTGCGCCGGCAGGGCAGCCGGCTGAACCTGCCGGGGCCGCACCAGCAGGAGCTCCTGGACCAGGTGCAGCTGGTGCTGGAGCGGGCCGCCGGGGTGCCCGGCGAGCGGGCGCGGGCGCTGTTCGAGCAGGTCTTCGGGGTGGTCCTGAAGACGGCCGCGCGACCGGACCGGATGCCGTCCGGGCACCGGGCGTTCTTCCGGCGGGCGGCCCGGCTGCACCGCACGCACCGGCCGGACGGGTTCCGGATGCCGGGCGGGAGCCTGGGGGTCCAGCACCGGCTCCTCGCGGCGGGCGCGTACACGGCGTTCCGTGCCCTGCGCGGTGCCAACCGGCTCGCGTCCGGGGCTGCGGGACGGCTGCCGCGCCCGCGCATGCCGCTCACCCGGCTGCGGTACACCCTCGACCTGCGCCGGCCGCTGGACCCGAACCTCGCGGTGTACTGCGCCTACTGGGGGCGCGGTTACGTCTGCAACCCGGCCGCGATCCACGCGGTGGCCCGCGAACTCGCCCCGCACGTCCACTCGGTGTTCCTGGTCGAGGCCGGCCAGGAACACACCGTGCCGGACGACGTCGAGTACGCGGTGATCGGCAGCCGCCGGTACTGGCAGGTGCTGGCCCGCGCCAAGTACCTCGTCAACAACGCCAACTTCGCCGAGGGGGTCGTCAAGCGGCCCGGCAGCGTCCACGTCCAGACGCAGCACGGCACCCCGCTGAAGAAGATGGGCGTCGACCAGTCGACGTACCCGGTGGTCGCCGCGCGGTCCGGCAGCTTCGCCAACCTGCTCGGCCGCGTCGACCGCTGGGACTTCAACCTCTCCTCCAACCGCCACTCCACCCAGACGTGGGAACGCGCCTTCCCCGGCTCGTACCAGACCCTGGAGTACGGCTATCCGCGCAACGACGTCTACTACACGGCGTCCGCCCACGAGGTGGTCCGGGCCCGCCGGAGACTGGGCGTTCCCGACGGCAGGACGGCCGTGCTGTACGCCCCCACCCACCGCGACCACCACACCGGCTTCGAACCCGGCCTCGACCTGGAGGCCTTCTGCGAGGCGGCCGGCGAGGACGTCGTCGTGCTCCTGCGCGCGCACTACTTCTACGACCGGGGCCGTCCGGCGGGCACCGGCCGGGTCATCGACGTCACCGCGCACCGCTCCGCCGAGGACGTGTGCCTGGCCGCGGACGCGCTGATCACCGACTACTCCTCCATCATGTTCGACTACGCCAACCTGGACCGGCCGATCGTCGTCTACGCCGACGACTGGGAGGTCTACCGGCAGACCCGGGGCGTCTACTTCGACCTGATGGCCGAGCCGCCGGGACCGATCGCCCACACCCCCGAGGAGCTGGCCCGGATCTTCCGCGACGGCTCCTACCGGGGCCCGGAGTCCAGGCAGCTGCGCGCCGCGTTCCGGGCCCGCTTCTGCCAGTTCGACGACGGCCTGGCCGCCGAGCGGGTCGTACGGCGGGTGTTCCTCGGCCGGCCGCCCCAGGACATTCCGACGGTGATCCCGCTCGCCGAACGCCTGCCCGCCCCGGCCGCGACCCTCGTCAGGAGCTGACCGTGCCCCGATTCAGCGTGATCGTCCCCTGTTTCCAGGTGCAGGGCTTCCTCCGGGAGTGCCTCGACTCGGTCCTGGAGCAGTCCTTCCACGACATCGAGGTGATCGCCGTCGACGACCGCTCCCCGGACGGCTGCGGCGCGATCCTCGACGAGTACGCGGCCCGCGACCCGCGCGTGAAGGTCCTGCACCTGCCGGAGAACGTCGGCCTCGGCCGTGCCCGCAACGCCGGACTCCCCCATGCCACCGGTGACTTCCTCCTCTTCCTCGACAGCGACGACACCCTCACGCCGGGTGCGCTGCGCGCGGTCGCCGACCGGCTGGCGGAGACCGGCGACCCGGACGTGCTGGTCTTCGACTACGCCCGCGCCTACTGGTGGGGCGGGACCCGGCGCAACGCCCTCGCCGAGCTGCTCGGTGCCAGGTCGGACGTCTTCACGGCGGCCGAACACCCCGAGATCCTCGACCTGCTGATGGTGGTGTGGAACAAGGCCTACCGCAGGGACTTCGTCGAGGAGAACGGCTTCCGGTTCCCGCCGGGCTACTACGAGGACACCCCGTGGACCTTCCCGGTCATGCTCAGCGCGGCCCGGATCGCCACCCTCGACCGGATCTGCCTCGACTACCGCCAGCGCCGGCAGGGCAACATCCTCTCCACCACCAGCCGCAAGCACTTCGACGTGCACGAGCAGTACAAGCGGGTCTTCGCCTTCGTCGACGCCCACCCGGAACTGGCCGGCTGGCGGCCCTACCTGCACCGGAAGATGGGCGAGCACTGCCTGGACATCCTCGCCAAACCGGACCGGCTGCCGCCCGCCGCCAGGGGTGAGTTCTTCCGGCGCACGGCTGAGCTGTACCGGGCGTTCCGGCCGGAAGGGGCCGACGAGGGGGCCGAGGCCGCGGCCGGCCTGGGGGTGCTCGCCGGGTCGTACGCCTCGTACCGGCTGCGGCAGCAGGCCGGGCGGGCCGGACGGGCGGGCGGCAGGCAGGCGCTGCGGGTGCGGCGGGCGGCGGGGGCCCGGGCCCGGCGCGCGCTGACCGGACTCCGCGGTCTCCGCCCGCTCGACGAGGACCTGGTCCTGTACTCGGCGGCCTCGCACCAGGGGCTGCGGGGCGACCCGGCGGCCGTGTACCGGGCGGCCCGGAAGATCGCCCCGCGGTTGCGAGGCGTCTGGGTGGTGCGGGACGCGGAGGTGGCGGCGGAGCTGCCGGCCGACGTGGACCGTGTGCTGCTGGACTCCCCCGAGTACCTGCGGCTGACCGCCCGCGCGAAGTTCTTCGTCAACGACGTCAACTGGCCCGGCACGCTGGTGAAACGGCCCGGCAGCGTGCACGTCCACACCCACCGGGGCACCCCGCTCAAGTACCTGGGCGCCGACCTGCTGGGCAAGCCCGGCGCCCGGCTCGGTTTCGACGTGCCGCAGATGCTGCGCCGGGCCGACCGCTGGGACCACAGCCTGGTCGCCAACCGCCACTCGGAGCTGGTGTGGGAGCGGGCCTACCCCTGCCACTTCGCGTCGGCCCGCACGGGCAGCCCGCGCAACGACGTGCTGGTCGCCGGCGGCCCGACGGACTTCCGGGCCCGGTACGGCATTCCGGCCGACCACACCGTGGTGCTCTACGCGCCGACCCGCCGCGACTACGTCCGGGGCGGTCACGTCGACCGGATCGACCTGACCCGGTTCGCCGCCGACCTCGGCGCGGGGCACACGCTGGTGGTCCGCCTGCATCCCGCCCTCGCGACCGGGCCGGCGCGCGGAATGGGCCTGGCCGAGCTGCACCGGCGCGGAGTCGTGGTCGACGCGACCTGCGAACCGCACGTCGAGGACGTCATGCTGGCCGCGGACGCCCTGGTCACCGACTACTCCTCGATCATGTTCGACTACGCCAACCTGGACCGGCCGATCGTCGTGCACGCGGACGACTGGGCCGCGTACACGGCGAGCCGGGGCGCCTATCTCGACATCACCGCCGAGGCGCCGGGGCATGTCTCGCACTCCTACCGGGAGTTGGCATGGCTGTTCGCCTCGGGCGGCTGGCGGGACGAGGAGTCGGCGCGGCTGCGGGCCGACTTCCGGTCCCGGTTCTGCGAGTTCGACGACGGCAGGGCCGCCGAACGGGTCGTACGGACGCTGCTGCTGGGCGAGTCGATGCCGGAGCCGCCGGCCCGGGTCCCCGGTCCGGCCGGCGTACGCGATCTGCTGGCGTCGTCGTGAGACCGCGCACCTGGGTGCTGGTGCTGGCCGCCGTCTTCGCGGTGCTGCAACTCGCGAACGTCACCGGCCGGGACACGCCCGACTCCAAGAACTACGTGTCGTACGCGCTGACCCTGGGCGGGGCGGGCAAGCGGGAGGCGGCGGCCGAGACGGTCGACTGGGTGTGCGCCGGCCAGGCGTCGGCGGCGGAGCGCACGCAGCGTGTGGACGTGCTGCGCTTCCACGCGCCGAGTCCGGCGGGCCGCGTGTTCGCGGAGTGCCGGGCCGGTGAACTGCGGCGGGTGGAGCGGCGGTTGCGGGCCGGCGGAGCGCAGACGGACGGGCACGTCGTGCCGTTCGTGGCCCCGCGGCTGCGCCGGATCTTCGAGGTGCGGCCGGGGTATCCGGTGTTCCTGGTGCCGTTCGTCACCGTGTGCGGGGTGACGTGGGGGGTGTGGCTGGCGAGTGTGCTGGTCGCGGGCGCGGGCGGGATGCTGGTCTTCCTGGTGCTGCGGACGGTGTCGGTACCGGCGCCGCTCGCGCTGACCGGGCAGGCCCTGTACTACGTGCTGCCGGTCGGCACGACCGCGATGCGACCGATGGCGGAGGGCCTGATGCTGGCCCTGACCCTGACGGCGGTGTGGGGCTGCGCGCTGGCCCTGACCGGGCGGACGCGGGCGGGGACGGCGACGGTGGCGGGTGCGTTGCTCGCGCTGTTCGCCGTGAAACACTCGCAGGCCCTCTTTCTCGGGGCGGGCCTGGCCGGGGCCGCGGTGGTGGTCGCGCTGTGGCGCCGCCGGCGGCACCGGGGGATCCCCGGGCACGGGCGGAGCGCGGGGCGCGGGGTGGTCGCGGTCGCGGTGGTGGGGTGCGGGGCGGTGGCCGGCACCCTGTTCCTCGCCCGGCTGCTGCACTACCCCTCCGAGGCGGAGAGCGTGCAGGACCTGCTGACCGGTCACTACGCCCACCCGGACCGGGCCCACCCGTGGCGGGAGTTCCTCCATCTGGAGTTCGACTTCTGGGCGGAGTGGCTGCGGCGACAACTGATGGAGCCGCTGTTCCCGGCCGCGTTGGCGGCCGGGGCGTGGGGAGCGCGGCGGCGGCCCGCCTTCGGCGTCTTCCTGCTGGCGGCCGCCGGAACCGGGATCCTCACCCAGGCCGGGCACCCCGACATCACCATCGGGGGCGACCGGCTGATCGTGCCGGCGTGGCTGCTGCCGGTGGTGGGCGTGCCGCTGCTTCTCGAACCGCTGGTGCGCCGGTCGCTTCCGGTTCCCGTACAGGGGACGCCCAGGGCGGTCGGCATCACTCGATGAGGTGACGGACGGCAACGCGGTCGGGGCGGACGGGAACACTTGGCAAATGGCCCGCCCCGTCCGTTTCCTCCGGTGAGCACCGGCGCCCTGCTCCGGCGCACCACGCGCGGTTCCACCGCCCTGCGCGGCGGCCGCGTCCGCAGACTCACCCCGTACCAGGTCTTCGGCCTGCTGTTCTGGCTGCTGATGACCCTGGCGTACTGGCGGGTGCCACCGTGCTGCGAGGCCGGGCAGCACGCGGCGGCGGTGGCACGGGTGCGGGCGGGACTGACGGCCGCCGCCGGGTCCCCGTACGTGCTGGCGCAGGGTGCCGTGGCGCGGCTGACCGGGCTGAGCGGGTGGCAGCTGCTCCGGGTGTGCGGCCCGCTGAACCTGCTGGTGCTGGTGACGGGCCTCGGCCGGCTGGTCCGCGTCCTCACCCCGCGCTCGTGGGCGCCGGTGCTGGCGCTGGCCTTCCTGTCCGTGCTGTGGGGGACGCGACCGGCGTGGGGCGGGGGTTCGCTGGCCCTGCTGCCGCTGACCGGCAGCCTCGGCTACCCGTCCGCGTTCGCCCTCGGCCTCACCCTCTGGGCCTGGGCCCTGACCGGCGCCCGCGCCCGCGATCTGCGCCGGGTGCGCTATGTCGGCCCGAGCGGCCTGCGCAGCCTGTCCGGATACGCGGCGCTCGGCCTGCTGTACGGGACGGTGGCCCTGGTCGACCCGGTGACCGGGGTGGGCGCGGCGGCCGGGGCGGTGGCCTTCGTGGCGGGGTGGCAGCGGGCGTGGCGGGGCGCGGTGTGGGGGCGGTGGGCGCTGATGTGCACGGTGGCGGCGGCCGTGCTCGCCTTGGGAACGCACGCGCGGGTGCTGTCGCCCGCGCCGTACGAGCCGTACGTGTCGTACGGCGGGTTGGCCGGGCTCGCCGGACGCACCGACCAGTGCTGGCTGGCCCTGCTCGGGATCCCGGCACTGTGGCTGCGGGTACGGCGGCCGGCCGCAGGGCCGACGGGGTGTTCGGCGCGGGGTGCGGCGGGGTCTGCTCTGCGGGGTGCGGCGGGGCCCGCGGCCTGGCGTGATCCGCTCGTGCTGCTGTTCGCCCTGGAGTGCCTGGTGCTGGTGTGCGGCCGGGTCGTCGGCGTCCTCGGGCTCGTGCTGCTGGCGCCGCAGTGTGCGCTCGCCGTGGAGCTGGCGGCGGAGCGGCCCTGGTCCAGGTGGCGGCGGGCGCTCGGCTGGGCCACGGCCGGCGGGGTCTGCCTGGGCTTTCTGGCCGCGCAGGCCGGGGCGGTCGTACCGCGCTCGGTGGACCCGGTCGGCTTCGTCCAGCCGCCGCGCTGGCCGTCGTACGACTGGGCGGCCCGGCACATCGGCCCGGGGGAACCGGTGGTCACCGACGCCTACTACGCCGTCCGGCTGCTCCCCGGATACGGCATCGACCTGGCCGACGGCCACGACCACCGCCCCCGGGTGCGCTGGCTGCTGCTGACGCGGCAGGAGCGGCTGCCCGCGGAGGCGGTGGTGGTGGACTGGAGCCGGCGGACCGGGGAGGTGCTCGCGCGGCTCACCCGGACGGGGGACGAGGCGTCCCCGGTGCCGCTGGTTACTCGATCGGTTACTCGATGACGAGCTCGACCGGGATGTTGCCCTTGGTGGCCTTGGAGTAGGGGCAGTAGTCGTGGGCCTGGTGGACCAGCTTCTCGCCGGTCTCGTTGGCGAGCGCCTCGGGGAGCTCGACGCGCAGGGTGACCTTGAGCGCGAAGCCGCCGTCGGACTCGTCCTTGCCGATGCCGACCTCGGCGGTGACGGAGATCTCGCCGGTGTCGACCTTGGCCTGGCGGCCGATGGCGCCGAGGGCGCTGGCGAAACAGGCGGCGTAACCGGCGGCGAAGAGCTGCTCGGGGTTGGTGCCCTGGCCGTTGCCGCCCAGCGCGGCCGGGAACGCCAGCGTGAGGTCCAGCTGGCCGTCCGAGCTGACCGCCCGTCCTTCCCGGCCGGTGGCGGTGGCGGCTGCGGTGTAGATGGCGTCCATGGAAGACCATCCCTCTCGAAGTACTCGAAGTATCGGTGTTCCGGCGGCTCCCGTTCCGGCCGCCCTCACGACCCCAAGTAGAGCACGCAATTAAATTGCGCACAACTAAATGACCCGCAAGCGCTACGCTTGAGCCATGACCGCGACGACCCCGACCCCCAGCGCCGCTCCCGAGGCGGAGTGGCTCCACCTGGACCGCCAGATCTGCTTCTCCCTGCACGCCGCGTCCCGCGCCTTCAACGGCGTCTACCGCGTGATCCTCAAGGACCTCGGGCTCACCTACCCGCAGTACCTGGTGATGCTGGTGCTGTGGGAGCAGGGCGACCTGCCGGTCAAGAAGCTCGGCGAACACCTGCGCCTGGACTCCGGCACCCTGTCGCCGCTGCTCAAACGCCTGGAGGCGGCGGGCCTGGTGCGCCGCGAGCGCAGCGCCCGGGACGAGCGCTCGGTGGAGGTACGGCTGACGGAGGAGGGGGCCGCGCTGCGGGAGCGGGCGCTGGAGGTACCGCGCCGGATCGTGTCGGCGACGGGCTTCGACGTGGAGGAGATCCGGGAGTTGAAGGCGCGCTTGGACCAGCTGACGGGGACTCTGGACTCGGCGGCCCCGGAAGAGGGTTCCTGCTGAGCGGGGTTCGCGTGGAGCGCCCCGTCAGGGGCGCGGGGCTGTCGTCGATGTGCCGCTGCCGCTGCGTGGGCGCTACCGGCCCCCACCCGTCCGCAGCCCGGACTCCTCCGCACCCACCCGAATCGGCCGCACGTACAGCCTCACGGCAATCCGGTCGATCACCATCTCCTCCCGCAGCACGAACTGCTGGTTCAGCACGGCGAACTTGGCCCGCTCCGTCCCCAGCCGCGGCCGATACCCGCTCACCAGCGCGTACTTCTCCATCACGGCCCACACCTCGTCGGCCCCCGCCAACCTCCGCCGCAGCGTCGCCACCCCCACCTCACGCCCGTACAACGTCCCGGACCGCGCCCCCGGCTCGGCCAGTGCGACGTCCCTCGTGCCTTTGAAGTCGGCGGGATACGCGAGCTCCGCCCCGCGCGCATGAGCCGGCAGGAACAGCACGGGGTCGCCGGGCCGCAGCACACGGGCCACGGCCGCCGCGACCGCACCGAGGTCGTCCGGACGGGTGCCGGGAACCCGGTCCGCCCGCAGCAGCGGGACCTGGTGGGTGAAGGCGAGGAGAACCGCCAGGGCCCCGGCCAGAGTGAGCGCGGGCGACCGCGGCCCCGGCTGCACGCCGTGGAACCGGAGCCGGCCGAGCGCCCCGGCGACCCGGTCCGCGCCGAGCGCCACCAGCAGCGGCCCCCCGGCGAGCGCGTACAGCACGTACCGGTCGACGTACAGCGGTGTGAGCTGCGAGGCCAGCATCAGCGCCACCGGTGGCAGCACCGCGAGCGGCAGCGCGACCGCCGCGAGGGTGACCTCGCCGCGCCGGCCCACCAGCCGCGTCAGCCCGAGCAGCCCGAGCGCCAGACACGGCCAGTACACCCCGTCGGTCGGTCCGAGGTACTGGCGCAGCAACTCCTGCGCGGTCTCCACGTCCGGCTCCCGCAGCCAGGCCACCTGGGCCGACTGCCCGTGCGAGACCACGACCATCGGCAGCAGCGCCAGCGCCACGCCCCCGGCCGCGCAGCCCCACCTCCGCCACACCTTTCCCGACGAACGGGCCAGCGCCAGGGTTCCCGCGTGCGCGAGCAGCAGCAGGACGGCGAACTCGTGCAGCCAGCAGGTGAGTCCGAGGACGGCGCCGTACCACCACCAGGGCCGCCGCCCCTCTTCCCGCACCGCCCGGACGAGGAGCAGCGTCGCGCCGGTGGCACCCGCGGCGACCAGGGCGTACGAGCGGCCCTCCTGCGCGTAGTGGCCGACCAGCGGGGTGACCGCGTACAGCAGTCCGGCCCACAGGCCGACGCGCGGCCGGGCCAGGCGGCTGCCGAGGGCGGCCACCAGGCCCGCGGTGGCGGCCGCCGCGCACACCGAGGGCAGCCGGAGGACGACCTCGCCGGGGTGGCCGGGATCGGCGGCGAGGACGACGTGCATCAGGAGGTAGTACAGGCCGTGCACCGCGTCGACGCCGTGCAGCAGTCGCCAGATCTGCGGCACCGTGCGCCGGGCGACCTGGTAGGTGACGGCCTCGTCGCGCCACATGCCGCCGCGGTGCAGCCCCCAGCAGCCGACCGCCAGCATCACCGCGGCCGGGGTGGCCACGGCGAGGAGCCGGGCGGCTCGCGGCCACCGGGGCGGGCCGCCCAACGGGCGCGGCCGACTCCGCGGAGCCGGCCGGCCGTCCTGTGCTGTTCGCGTCCTTCGCGGATGTAGCTGATGTGTTTTTACGAGAGGCCCGATACTCACCACGGCCCGATCTTTTGCGATTAGCCAACCTTTGCCGGGTATTGACGGCGTATCGGCATGGATACACCATCCGCGCGGCTTACGCTCGCGGTCGATGAATCGCCACCCCTACACTCCGGTTCCGCGTGTCCCGTTCGCCCCGCCTGTTCGACTCCCGCGTCTCCGCCGCCCGCCCGGCCCCCCGCGTCTCCCCCCGCCGCTCCTCCGCCTCGCCGTCGCCTGGGCCGCCACGCGCGCGCTGATGCTGTGGCTCCTCGCCCACAACAACGAGCGACCCCTGGGGCACGGAGCGGTCGCGCGCGAAGTGTGGCGGCTCTACTTCCACTGGTACGGCGTGCTGTCGCACGGCGCGTTCCCCGCGCACGACACGTTGTGGCAGTACCCGCCGGGTGCCGGCGCGGTGCTGCTCGCGCCCGGGCTGGTGCCCGCACTGAGCTACTTCCAGGCGTTCGTGGCGCTCACCCTGGCCACCGACGCGCTGGTCACGGCGGCACTCGCCCGCGCGGGCAGGCGCCCCGGCCGCACCCTGCTCGGCGCGGCCCTGTGGACCGGCGGGCTGCCCCTCCTGCTGCACCTCCCGCTGGCCCGCTACGACGTCGAGGTCACCGCCTTCGCCGTGCTCTCCCTGCTGGCGCTGGCGCGCTCCACGCGCGCGTGCGGTGCGCTCGCGGCGCTGGGCGCGCTGGTGAAGGTGTGGCCTGCGCTGGTGCTGCTGGGCCTGGAGCGCGGGCGTCCGACGCGCAGGGCGTGGCTGACCGCGGCCCTGACGGGAACCGTGACCCTCGCCGTCTTCGTGGTGTCGTTCCGCAACCCGCTCGCCTTCCTCCGCCAGCAGGGCGGCCGGGGTGTGCAGATCGAGTCGCTCGGCGGGACTGCGCTCAGCCTCGCCCGGCACGCCGGCTGGCGGGGCACCACCCGCTACCAGTACGGCGCCATCGAACTGGTCGGCCCGCATGTGCGCGCGGTCGCGACCGCCTCCCTCGCGCTCACCGCGGCCGCCTTCGCAGTGCTGCTGCTGTGGCGGGTACGGGCCCGGCACTGGACCCCGGCCACCCCGTACGACGCGGCGCTGAGCGCCGTACTCCTCTTCACCGTCACCAGCCGGGTGATCAGTCCCCAGTACATGATCTGGCTGCTCGGCCTGGCCGCCGTCTGCCTGACCTCACGGCACACCACCCAGCGTCCGGTCGCCGGGCTCGTCCTGGCGGCGACCGTGCTCAGTGCCGTCGCCTACCCCGCGTTCTACGCCGAGGTCGTCCACTGCACCTGGACCGGCTGCCTGCTGATGCTCGCCCGCAACGGCCTGCTGGCCACCGCCGCCGTGCTCTCCCTGACCCGCCTGTGGCGTGCCACCCGGCGCCGCGGGAGCACGCCACGTGTCCACATGACCGCGGTGAGTCAGGCCGGCCGTCCGCAGAGGACGCCGGCACCTGCTTCACTGAGGGGTGACCGCGGCTGACGAACCCGCGGCTGACGAACACCACGGGCCAAACTCACGGAGGGGACGGCCACACATGACCTGGCTGATCACCGGCGGCGCCGGCTACATCGGGGCGCATGTCGTACGCGCGATGGCGGAGGCGGGCGAGCGGACGGTGGTGTACGACGACCTGTCCACCGGCATCGCCGAGCGCCTGCCGCAGGACGTGCCGCTGGTGGTGGGCTCCACCCTCGACGGTGAGAAGGTCGCACGCGCCCTGGCCGAGCACGAGGTGACCGGGGTCGTGCACCTGGCGGCGAAGAAGCAGGTCGGCGAGTCGGTGGACCGCCCGCTGCACTACTACCACGAGAACGTCGAAGGCCTGCGCGTCCTGCTTCAGGCCGTCACGGAGGCCCGGGTCCCGTCCTTCGTGTTCTCCTCCTCCGCTGCGGTCTACGGCATGCCGGACGTCGACCTGGTGACGGAGGAGACGCCGTGCGTGCCGATGTCGCCGTACGGCGAGACGAAACTCGCCGGCGAGTGGCTGGTCCGCGCGACGGGCCGGGCCACCGGCCTGTCCACGGCCTCGCTCCGCTACTTCAACGTGGCCGGCGCGGCCCGCCCCGAACTCGCC
The DNA here is from genome assembly GCF_042892755.1 of Streptomyces sp. NPDC001714. NCBI lineage: Bacteria > Bacillati > Actinomycetota > Actinomycetes > Kitasatosporales > Streptomycetaceae > Streptomyces > Streptomyces sp. NPDC001714. The sequence continues at coordinate 45,156 of NZ_JBIAUL010000005.1, read as the reverse complement.
GACGTCGGCGTCTACAACCTCGTCCCGATGGTCTTCGAGAAGCTCACGGAGAACGCCCCGCCGCGCATCTTCGGCGCCGACTACCCGACGCCGGACGGCACCACCATCCGCGACTACATCCACGTGGTGGACCTCGCCGAGGCCCACGTGGCCGCGGCCCGCGCCCTCCAGGCCGAGCCGGGCCGCGAACTCACCCTCAACATCGGGCGCGGCGAGGGCGTCTCGGTCCGCGAGATGATCGACCGCATCAACGCCGTCACCGGCTACGACCTCCCCCCGACCGTCACCCCACGCCGCCCCGGCGACCCGGCCCGCGTCGTCGCCTCCGCCGACCGCATCACCACCGAACTCGGCTGGAAGGCCAAACACGACGTCCACGACATGATCACCTCAGCCTGGGCCGGCTGGGTCCGCCTGCATCCGGAGGCGGGCCGGGGCTGACCCCGTATCCTGCGGAAATGCCTGGCCCGTCCCGCCTCGACCGCGCCTTGGGCGCCGTCATCGGTTCCGCCGTCGGTGACGCCCTGGGCGCACCCTTCGAGTTCGGCCCCGAGGGGGTCTTCTCCGCGCGGTTCCCGACGGCGGGTCACCGGGGCGACATGTGCGGAGGCGGCGGCTGGGAGCCCGGCGAGGCGACCGACGACACCCAGATGGCGGTGCTCGTCGGAGAGTCCCTGGTGGAGTGCGGCGGGCTCGAACTCCCGGACGTCTTCCGGCGGTTCCAGCGGTGGGCGGCGGCCGAGCCGAAGGACATCGGCCTGCAGACCGAGGCCTTGCTGGCCAGCGGCGACCCGTGGGACCTTGCCGCCGCCCTGCACTTCCAGATCAGCCAACGCGCCGCGGGCAACGGCGCGTTGATGCGCGCGGCGACCTCCGGGGTGTACTTCGCGCCCCTGGGCCGGGGCGGCACGATGGACGCCGGCCGCCGGCTGGCCGCGCTCACCCACGGGGACCGGGCCGCCTGGGAGGGCACCGCGATCCTGCACGAGTTGCTGCGGGTCGCCCTGTCCGGGGACGACCCGCTGACCGCCGTACCGGAAGCACTGGCGGCGGTCCACCCCGACCACCGGGACCGGTACGCCACCGTCCTCGCCGCCGACTGGCACCCCGACCTCGCGACCGAGTTCAACGGCGCCGTGTGGCCCTGCCTCGGCTCCGCGGTCTGGGCGCTGCGGACCACCTCCTCCTACGAGGAAGCCGTCCGTGCGGCCGTCGACCTGGGCGGCGACACGGACACCGTCGCGGCGGTCACCGGCGCCCTGGCCGGTGCCGTCCACGGCGTCGGTGCCGTCCCGGAACGGTGGACGGACGTCCTGCACGTGCCGTTGCCCGGGTTCGGTGACCGGGTGCTGCGGGCGGCGGACCTGGCGGCACTGGCCCGTCGGCTCGGGTCCTGAGGCCCCCTCATCCCACGCTCCTGCGGGCCTGCTTGGCTTCTTCGGCGATGGCCCAGGCGTCCGCCACCGGGCCCATGTGGCCGAGTTTGTCGGGGTTGAGGACCAGGCGGACGGTCTGGATGTGGCCGTCGAGGATGTCGAGGGAGAAGGTCTGCAGGACCCTGCCGTCGCGGTCGCGGAAGATCGCGCCGGGCTGGCCGTTGACGTCGTGCTGCTCGCAGGTCACGTCGATCCGGAACAGCAGCGGGACGACGGCGGCGAGGAGGCGGGCCACGTTCGGGGCGCCCAGGACCGCGCGGGCCAGTTGCGGGGCCTTGCCGCCGGCGTCGCTGACCAGCGACACGTCGGCGGCGAGCAGTTCCTGGAGGCCGGCCAGGTCGCCTTCGTGGAGGGCGTCGAAGAAGCGTGCGGCCAGTTCGTCGCGTTCTTTGCGGTCCGCCTCGAAGCGGGGGCGGCCCTCGGCCATGTGGCGCCGGGCCCGGACCGCCAGCTGGCGGCAGGCCGCCTCCGAGCGGCCCACCGCCGACGCGACCTCGGGGAAGCCGAAGTCGAACACCTCGCGCAGGACGAAGACCGCGCGTTCCAGGGGGCTGAGCCGCTCCAGGAGGAGCAGGGCCGCCATCGACACCGAGTCGGCCAGCTCCGCCGACCGCACCGGGTCCTCGTAGGGGTCGGCGAGCAGCGGCTCGGGGAACCACGGGCCGACGTACTCCTCCCGCCGGACCCGGGCCGAGCGCAGTACGTCGATCGAGATCCGGGTCACCGCAGCCGACAGGAACGCCTTCGGCGACCTGACCTCCGTAGGCGAGCCGGCGAAGCGCAGCCAGGCCTCCTGGACGGCGTCCTCGGCCTCGCCGACGCTGCCCAGGATCCGGTACGCGATCGAGAACAGCAGCGGCCGCAGCTCCTGGAACTCCTCGGTCCTGTTCTCCATGTCCACTCCCCCATGCCCCATGTCCCAGTTCCGTCAGAAGGCGCCCGGGCCGAACCGGCCCACCGCGACGACCAGCGCGAGCGCGAGATAGACCAGGTTCAGCGCCACGAAAGCCCGCTCGCCGCGCCGGCCGTGGATGACCATCGCACCGATCATCAGCAGGATCCAGGCGGTGGCCGTCACCGGCACCAGTACCGGCGCGACGCCGGTGACGGCCGGCAGGACCAGGCCCGCCACGGCCAGGAGTTCGAGGATGCCGAGCGTGCGCACGAAACCGTCGCCGACGTCACCGGTCCAGCCGCCGCCGTGGGCCGCGGCCAGCTTCTCCCGCGGCACGAACGTCTTGCTGATCCCGCCGGCCGCCGCCACCGCGGCGAGCAGCCCGGCGGCGATCCACAGCGCGAGGTTCATCGTCCACTCCCTGATCGAGGATGCCTGCGCCCTCTACGACGAGACGGCCGCCGCGCCTGTGACATCCCCGGGAGTGGTTCACAGCGCCTTGAGCGCCTCCGCGGTGCCGCGGGCCAGCGCCGCCAGATACCCCTTCGGCAGCTTCGGGGTGCGGATCACCACCGAGCGCCAGTACAACGGGCCGGAGATCAGGTCCATGGCCAGGTCGTCGTCGAGGCCCTCGGCGAGTTCGCCGCGTCGCTGCGCCGCCTCGATGATCTTGCTGGCGACCCCCTCCTGGCCCTCGCGCAGCGTCTTCTGCATGGCCTCGGCGATGTCGGGGTTGCGGGCCGCCTCGGCCTGCAGGTCCGGGATGATCTGCGAGGCGACCGGGTGGCGGAGCGCGCGGGACGTGACCTCGTACAGCAGCCGCAGGTCACCCTCCAGGGAGCCGGTGTCGGGCACCGGCAGGCCCATCACGGCGAGGGCGGAGACGACGTCGAGGACCAGGTGCAGCTTGGAGCGCCAGCGGCGGTAGACGGCGGTCTTGCCGACGCCCGCGCGGCGCGCGATGCCCTCGATGGACATCCGGGCATACCCGACCGCCGCGAGTTCCTCGAAGACGGCGGCGCGGATCGCCTCGGTCACGTCCTCGCGGAGGACGGCCGCCCCGGCGGGGGCTCGTCGGCGCGGACGCGTCTGGGACTCCTCGGCGTTCGTCGTCATGCCTCCCAGCATAGGGGCGTAACGACGAAACGGTTGCGTTCCGACGACGCACCGACACCGAGCCGCCACCCGAACGCCGCAACGCGGTCGCGACGCGGTCGAGTTGAACACGCCCCAGCTCACCGCCGTACCGAACGCGTGCCCGCAACACACGGCAACGAATCGGTCGCGCCCCGACCTCGAAAGTGTCACGGCACACATCCGTCCGTGACGACGAAACGGTTGCGTTCCGACGCCGACTCGGCCTACGCTCCCGTTGCGACGATACGGTCCCGTTCCGACGTAAGAAAACGTGAAGAGAAGCGTAAGGAAACGCCGGATGTACGGGCCCGGCGCCCAGCCGGACGCCGCACCCCCACCCCCCGAGTGAAAGCAGCGGATGTGACCCAGGTTCTCCACACACCGCCCCCGGCCCCGGTCACGGCCGAGGACGACCTCGCGGCGCTCGCCGCCCGGTACGGTCTCTCGGTCAGCGGCGCCCGTCCCTCCCTGCCGGCGTACGTCGGCCAGCTGTGGGCGCGGCGGCACTTCATCACCGCGTTCGCCACCGCCAAGCTCACCGCCCAGTACGCCCAGGCGAAACTCGGCCAGGTCTGGCAGATCATGACCCCGCTGCTGAACGCCGCGGTGTACTACTTCATCTTCGGCATCCTGCTGGGCACCAAGAGGGGCGTACCGGACTACATCCCGTTCCTGGTCACCGGCGTGTTCATCTGGACGTTCACGTCGAGCTCGATCATGACCGGCACCCGCGCGATCGCCGGCAACCTCGGTCTCGTCCGCGCCCTGCACTTCCCGCGGGCCGCACTCCCGATCTCCTTCTGCCTCCAGCAGCTCCAGCAGCTGCTGTTCTCGATGGCCGCCCTGGTCGTGATCCTGCTCTGCTTCGGTGTTCCGGTGGCCTTCTCCTGGGCCCTGGCCGTCCCGACGCTGCTCCTGCAGTTCATGTTCAACACCGGCATGTCGCTGATCATGGCCCGCTGGGGCGCCAAGACCCCGGACATCTCCCAGCTGATGCCGTTCGTGCTGCGCACCTGGATGTACATCTCCGGCGTCATGTGGAGCATCGACAAGCTGACCAAGAACCACCACGGTCTGCCGAGCTGGGTGAACCCGGTGCTCAAGGCCAACCCGGCCGCCGTCTACATCGACCTGATGCGCTTCTCCCTGATCGACAGCTTCCACGCCAACCAGCTGCCGACCCACGTGTGGATCATCGCGACCGGCTGGGCCCTGGTCGTCGGCGTCGGCGGGTTCATCTACTTCTGGAAGGCTGAGGAGACGTACGGCCGTGGCTGAGAACGTGAGCGACACCTCCAGCATGAGCGAGACCCTCGACGTGAGCGACACCCCCACCGTGCGTGAGTCCCGCACCGTGAGCGACGTCCCCACCGTCGTCTGCGACAGCGTCGACATCGTCTACCGGGTCAACGGCACCGGCGCCGGCCGCGGCTCCGCCACCGCCGCCCTCAACCGCATGCTGCGCCGCAAGCAGGCCGAGCAGGCGGCCGGCGTCCGCAAGGTGCACGCGGTCAAGAACGTCTCCTTCGTCGCCTACAAGGGCGAGGCGATCGGCCTCATCGGCACCAACGGCTCCGGCAAGTCCACCCTGCTCAAGGCCGTCGCGGGCCTCCTCCCGGTGGAGAACGGCGCCATCTACACCGACGGCCAGCCCTCCCTCCTCGGCGTCAACGCGGCCCTGATGGGCGACCTGACCGGCGAGAAGAACGTCTACCTGGGCGGCCTCGCCATGGGCATGTCCCGCGAGGAGATCAAGGAGCGCTACCAGGACATCGTCGACTTCTCCGGCATCAACGAGAAGGGCGACTTCATCACCCTCCCGATGCGCACCTACTCCTCCGGCATGGGCGCCCGGCTCCGCTTCTCCATCGCCGCCGCCAAGGACCACGACGTCCTCCTCATCGACGAGGCCCTGGCCACCGGTGACGCGTCCTTCCGCATGCGGTCCGAGGAACGGATCCGCGAGCTGCGCCAGCACGCGGGCACGGTCTTCCTGGTCAGCCACAACAACAAGTCCATCCGCGACACCTGCGAGCGGGTGCTGTGGCTGGAGCGCGGTGTGCTGCGCATGGACGGGCCGACCGAAGAGGTCCTCGCCGAGTACGAGGCCTTCACCGGCGACAAGTCCGACAAGACGAAGGCGAAGCCCAAGCCGAAGCCGAAGGCCGCCCAGCCTTCCTGAAGCAAGCCCTGTTCACGACCATGAGCCGCGCCGTCGCTACACGGCGCGGCTCGTGTCCGTCTGGAACACCCACGTCCGGTAGACGAGGAAGCGGAAGGCGGAGGCGAGCACGATCGACAGCGCCTTCACCACGTTGGATTCCAGTGGCCCGTCGAGACCGAGGCCGTGATAACCGACGTAGAACAGACCGCTTTCCAGTACGACACCCAGGCCGCTGAACACGAAGAAAAGCGCGATCTGCTGTCGTGTGCGCGAGGCCCGGTCGCGATAGGCGTAAAACCGGAAGCCCGCGTAATTGGTCGCCATCGCCAGGCAGCTGGCCGCCACCGTCGCCGTCATGGCCGGCCAACGCAGGCCGTGCAGCAGCAGGTTGAAGACCAGGAAATTGACGAGGACACCGCTGCCGCCGACGACCGCGAATTTCACGACCTCGAGGACGACGTGCGGGACCGGCCGTCCCACCGTGAGTTGCACTGTCACACGGCAGACCATAACCGAGACATCCGGATCAGCAGGAAACGGTAAATTCGCCGCCCTTTTCCCCCTGAACCTCGGCAAGAACAAGCACGGGTAAGAAAGAAAGCGCCCCGAGCCGTAACCGGCCCGGGGCGCCTTTCATCTCGTACTACTGCACCGTCTACTGCCCTGTACGGATCCTTCGTACGGCTACGAGTGCGTGCGCAGCAGCGTCCGCATCGTCCGCATGGCCACCGAGAGGTTGGCCAGGTCGAAGGAGTCCGAGCTGCGGATCTCCTCCAGGGTGGTCCGGGCCCGGCCCAGGATCGCGGCGTTCTTCTGCTCCCAGGCCTGGTAGCGCTGCTCGGGAGTCGCCGTGCCGTCGCCCGCGGCGAGCACGTCGGCGGTGAGCATCGCGTGGGCCGCGTACAGGTCCTCGCGGATGGATGCGCGGGCCATCGACTGCCAGCGGTCGGCGCGCGGGAGCTCGATGATGCGGTCCATCAGCTGGCTGACGCCGAGGCGGTCGGCGAGGTCGTAGTAGACCTCGGCGACGTCCAGCGGCTCCTTGCCCGTGCGGTCGGCCACCGAGACGATGTCCAGCGCCGGGAAGGCGGAGGAGAAGCCGGCCACGCGGGTGGCGACCTCGGCGGGCACGCCGGCGCCGGACAGCTCGTCGTACACGTGCTGGTACCACTCCAGGTCCGCGCCGCGCAGCAGCTTCGGCAGCTGCTGCCAGACCTGCTCGACCCGCTCGGCGAAGAAGTCGACGGTCTCCAGGAGCTGGAGCGGCTGCGGCCGGTTGTTGAGGAGCCAGCGGGTGCCGCGCTCCACCAGGCGGCGGGAGTGCAGCCGGATCCGGGTCTGGACGGCCGCGTCGACCTTGTTGTCCAGCTCCTCGACCGCGTCCCACACCGGGGCCGAGCGGAAGATGGCGCGGGCCGCGGTCTGCGCCCGGACGATCTCCTCCAGGGAGGCCCCGGTCTCCTCGCGCAGCCGGTGCAGGTAGGTCGTACCACCGGTGTTGACCGTGTCGTTGACCAGGACCGTGGTGGTGATCTCGCGGCGCAGCGGGTGGGTGGCGAGCGCGGCGGCGAACCGCTCGCGCAGGGCCGTCGGGAAGTACGCGTGCAGCAGGCTGCTCAGGTACGGGTCGTCCGGCAGCGTGGTGGCCAGCAGCTCGTCGGCGACCGTGATCTTCGTGTACGCCAGCAGGACGGCCGTCTCCGGGCCGGTCAGGCCCTGGCCGGTGCCGATGCGCTCGCGGATCTGGCGGTCGGTGGGCAGGAACTCCAGGGCCCGGTCGAGGTGGCCCTCCCTGACCAGGTGGCGCAGGAACCGCTGCTGGGCGTGGAGCATGTCCCCGGACTGGGCCAGGGCGTTGGCGATCGCCACGTTCTGCGCGTAGTTGTTGCGCAGCACCAGGGCGCCGACCTCGTCGGTCATCTCGGCGAGCAGCTTGTTGCGCTGCTTGACCGTCATGTCGCCGTCCGCGACCACGCCGTTGAGCAGGATCTTGATGTTCACCTCGTGGTCGGAGGTGTCCACGCCGGCGCTGTTGTCGATGGCGTCGGTGTTGATCTTGCCGCCCTGGCGGGCGAACTCGATCCGGCCCAGCTGGGTCAGGCCCAGGTTGCCGCCCTCGCCGACGACCTTGACGCGCAGGTCGGCGCCGTCGACGCGGATGGCGTCGTTGGCCTTGTCGCCGACGTCCGCGTTGGACTCGGTCGACGCCTTGACGTACGTACCGATGCCGCCGTTCCACAGCAGGTCGACCGGGGCCCCGAGGATCGCCTTCATCAGGTCGGCCGGGGTCAGCTTGGTGACCTTCTCCTCGATGCCGAGGGCCTCGCGGATGTGGCTGTTGACCGGGATGGCCTTGGCGCTGCGCGGGAAGATCCCGCCGCCCGCCGAGAGCAGGTCGGTGTCGTAGTCGCCCCAGCTGGAGCGGGGCAGGTCGAACAGGCGGCGGCGCTCGGCGTAGGAGGTGGCCGCGTCCGGGTTCGGGTCGATGAAGATGTGCCGGTGGTCGAAGGCGGCGACCAGGCGGATGTGCTCGCTGAGCAGCATGCCGTTGCCGAACACGTCACCGGACATGTCGCCGATGCCGACGACCGTGAAGTCCTCGGCCTGGGTGTCGACGCCCAGCTCCCGGAAGTGCCGCTTCACGGACTCCCAGGCACCGCGTGCGGTGATGCCCATGCCCTTGTGGTCGTAACCCGCGGAGCCGCCGGAGGCGAAGGCGTCGCCGAGCCAGAAGTTGTAGCTGCCGGCGACCTCGTTGGCGATGTCGGAGAACGTCGCCGTGCCCTTGTCGGCCGCGACCACCAGGTAGGTGTCGTCCTCGTCGTGCCGGACCACGTCCTGCGGGGGCACGACCTCGCCGGCCACCATGTTGTCGGTGATGTCGAGCAGCGCCGAGATGAACGTCTTGTAGCTGGCGATGCCCTCCGCGAGCCACGCGTCCCGGTCCACGCCCGGGTCGGGCAGCTGCTTGGCGACGAAGCCGCCCTTGGCGCCGACCGGCACGATGACGGTGTTCTTCACCATCTGCGCCTTGACCAGGCCGAGGATCTCGGTGCGGAAGTCCTCACGCCGGTCGGACCAGCGCAGACCGCCGCGCGCGACCTTGCCGAAGCGCAGGTGCACACCCTCGACCCGCGGCGAGTACACCCAGATCTCGAACGCCGGGCGGGGCGCCGGGAGGTCCGGGATGGCCTGCGGGTCGAACTTCATGGAAACGTAGGAGTGCGGCTTGCCGTCGGCCGTCTCCTGGAAGAAGTTGGTGCGCAGCGTCGCCTTGATGACGGTCAGGAAGGAACGCAGGATGCGGTCCTCGTCGAGACTCGCCACCTGGTCAAGGGCCGCGTCCAGCTCCTCCAGCAGAGCGTCGGTGATCTCCAGGCCGGCCTTCTGCCGGTCCGGCGACATCCGCGCCTCGAACAGGGAGACGAGCAGCCGGGTGGTGTGGACGTTGTTGCGGAGGGTGGTCTCCATGTAGTCCTGGCTGAACGTGGAGGCGGCCTGCCGCAGGTACTTCGCGTACGCCCGCAGCACCATCGCCTGCCGCCAGCTCAGCCCGGCGCTCAGCACCAGCGCGTTGAAGCCGTCGTTCTCCGCGAGGCCGGTCCAGGTCGCCGCGAACGCGTCCTGGAAGCGCTCACGGCCGTCGTCGCCCAGGTAGTCGCCGTTGCCGCCGCCGGCCACCTTCGGCATGCGCAGCCCGAAGTCGTAGATCCACGCGGTCGTCCGGTCCGCGCAGCGCAGTTCGTACGGCCGCTCGTCGATCACCTCGACGCCCAGCCGGTTCAGGACCGGCAGCACGGCCGACAGGGAGATCGCCGCGCCCTTGCGGTAGATCTTGAAGCGGCGCTCGCCGGGAGCGGCGCCCACCGGCTCGTAGAGGCTGAGCGCGAAGTCGTTGCCCGGCTCCTCGGTGAGCCGCTCCAGGTGGACCAGGTCGGCGACCGCCGCGCGCGGGGTGTGGTCGGCCTTGTAGCCCTCGGGGAAGGAGTTGGTGTAGCGGCGCTGCAGCTCGGCCGCGCGCTCCTCGCCGCACTCCGCGTTGAGCGCCTCGGCGAAGGCGTCGGCCCAGGAGCGGGCCGCCTCGACCAGGCGGGCCTCGATGCGGTCCTTGTCGGCGTCCGACAGCTGGGGCAGCTCGGTGCCCTGCGGGACACGGACGACGAAGTGCAGCCGGGAGAGGATCGACTCGGTGTTCCAGGCCGTGAAGTCGACGCTGATGCCGCCGAGCTCCTCCTTCAGGATGTCGATGATCCGCAGCCGGACGCCCGTGGTGTAGCGGTCGCGCGGGAGGTAGACGAGGGCCGAGTAGTAGCGGCCGTACTCGTCCTGGCGCAGGTACAGGCGCAGCCGGCGGCGCTCCTGGAGGTAGAGCACGCTCGTGACGATCGACTCCAGCTCCGGGACCGGGGTCTGGAACATGTCGTCGCGCGGGTAGGTCTCCATGATCTGCATCAGGTCGCGGCCGTCGTGGCTGTTGGGCGAGAAGCCCGCCCGCTCCAGCACCTCTTCGACCTTGCGGCGGATGACCGGCACCCGGCGCACCGACTCGGTGTAGGCGGCGGACGAGAACAGCCCCAGGAAGCGCCGCTCACCCACCACGTTGCCGTCGGCGTCGAACTTCTTGACGCCGATGTAGTCCAGGTACGACGGCCGGTGCACGGTGGCCCGGCTGTTCGCCTTGGTCAGGACGAGGAGCTTGTGCTCACGGGCCTTGGCGCGCGCGTCGGCCGGGAGCCGCTCGAAGGAGGGGCTGACCGGGTGGCCCTCCTCGCCGGCGTGCTGCGGGTCGGAGCGCAGGATGCCGAGGCCGGTGCCGGGCACGGCGGCCAGCGAGTCGTCCTCGCGCAGCTGGTACTCGCGGAAGCCGAGGAAGGTGAAGTGGTCTGCGGCCAGCCAGCGCAGCAGCTCGCGGGCCTCCTCGACCTCGGGGCGCGGCAGGTCGGCGGGGACCGGCTCCTCACCGAGGTTCTCGGCGACGCGGACGGCCGCCTCCCGCATCTTCTCCCAGTCCTCGACGGCCTCGCGGACGTCGGACAGCACGCGCAGCAGGTCGGCGGTGATCTGCTTGAGGTCGGAGCGGTCGGTCTCGCGGTCGATCTCGACGTGGATCCACGACTCGGTGTACGCGTCGTGCGGCAGTTCCTCGCCGACGGCCGAGGTGGGCAGCACCTCGATCAGCTTGCCGGTGAGGTCGCGGCGGACGGCGATCTGGGGGTGGATGACGACGTGGATGCCGCGTCCCTGCCGGGTCAGCTCGTTGGTGACCGAGTCCACGAGGAACGGCATGTCGTCGGTGACGACCTCCACCACCGTGTGGGTGCAGGTCCACCCGTTCTCCTCGACGGTCGGGGTGTGGACCCGGACGTTCGCGGTGCCCTGGGGGCGGGTCTCGGCGAGGCGGTAGTGCGAGACGGCAGCGCCGAAGACGTCGACCGGGTCGCGGTCGGCCAGGTCTTCCGGTGCGGTGTGCAGGTAGTAGCGCTGGAGGAACGCAAAGACGGACTCCTGGTCCACCTCTCCCGTCGTCCCAGTCGGTAGGTGCCCCCCGGCCGGGCTGTTCTCAGCTACCCGGGCGGCCCGATCGAGCAGCTCGGCCTTGGCTTCGTCCAGCTTGGTCTGCATTGTCCTCTGGCTCCTGTCGCGCGCCATTGCGTGACGTAGAAGGAAGTACGGGCTCTTCCCCCTGCGGCTCGACGCCACGGCCGGGTTCTCCGGTCTGCTCCGACGCTATGCCGCAAGGTGAGACGAGCGGGGGGTATTGAGCCATATTTGAGCTGCTCGGCAGGTGTGATGCTGCTCTCGGCAGCGCTCCTTGCCTGGGCCGCCTTCGGCGCCCTCCGCCCGGGAAGACCAGCGACCGCCACCCGGTCACGGAGGTGTTCCGTGCTCACCGGGCGCAGGGCAGGGGCACCGATGCCCCCGCGAACTATCGCGCTGATCACGCCACCAAGGCTATCGCTCCCGACCGGGGGGCCGTCATGAGCCGTATGTGTACAAAACAGAGGGTAGAACTTTGACGTTCTGCACAGGGGCGCGGTGGCGCGGCGCTGGCTTGGCCGACATGGGGGGGTGGGGGGGGTGGCTGAAAACAGGCGGTGAGGGTGCGGGTGAGTGGGGGCTGGTCGCGCAGCTCCTCCCCCAGCCTTCGGCCGGGGGTACCCCCAGCGCCCCTAAAGGGGCGCTGCAGTCACGTCAGCCACACAGCTGCGGGCAGTCGTGCCTCCCCCAGTGCCTCAAGGGCCTGGGAGGTGCCCCCAGGGCGGCACGGGTGGGCGATGGGGGTCCCCCGCGCGAGCGAAGCCGAGCGTGGGGGAGGCACCCCGCCAACGCGGGCGAGTGAAACCCCCCGCTCCCAGCCCACCCGCACGACTCACGCCACCAGCCGCTCCGCCTCCTCGACGGCCTCCGCCAGCGAGTCCACGACCGGCACCCCGGCCTCCTCCAGGCTCGCCCTGCCGTGCGACCCCCCGGTGTACAGCACCGCCTTCGCCCCCACCGCCTGCGCCGCCACCGCGTCGTCCGCCGCGTCCCCGATCACCACAGTCCGCCCCGGCCTCACATCCGCCAGTTGCCGCAGATGCCGCACCATGTGCTCGGCCTTGCTGCCCCCCGACGGCCCGACCCGCCCCTCCACCCGTATGAAGTGCGGCTCGATCCCGAACCCCCGCACCAGCGGGACCAGTTCGTCATGCACGTACATGCTCAGCAGCGACTGGCTGCGCCCTGACGAACGCCACCCGGCCAGCAGCTCGGCCGCCCCCTCGGTCAGCCCGCACAGGCCGCGGTGCTCGGCGTAGTACCGGTGGAAGACCTCGTCCATGACCTCCCACTCGGCCCCCGTCGGCAGCCGCCCCATCAGCCGCTCGTAGAACTTCGGCACCGGCACGCAGTACAGCGCCCGGTACTGCTCCAGCGTGATCGGCGCCAGGCCCAGCTCGGCCGAGGCCGCGTTCGTCGCCCCGATGATCGCGTCATTGTCGTGGAACAGCGTCCCGTTCCAGTCCCAGACAATGTGTGCGCTTTCATGCTTCCCCATGCCAAAAACGCTACCCGCCGCCACTGACAATCAAGACCGACGGCACATCACCGCAGGTCACAGCCACCCTGCCGGCCCCGTCGGCCTCGCCTCAGCCGCCCAGCCCCACCAGGTTCGGGATCTCCTGCGTGGCGTACCAGAGCAGTTCGTGGTCCTCGGCCCCGTCCACGACGAACTGCGCGTCGTCGTCACCGCCGTCCGCCGCCTCCAGCGCCCCGGCCGCCGCGGTCACGTCCTCCTCCGCGTCGTCGGAGTCGACGTGCACCGCGGCCGCCCTGGCCAGCGCCACCGTCCCGGTCACCCGGACCTCGCCCAGCGCCACCGGGTCGAGCCCGCGGTCCGGGTCGGCCGCCGCCGCGCCGTCGGGCACGTCGACGGCGACCACGACCCGGCGCCGCACCGCGCCCGGGTCGGCGGCCAGCAGCCGCAGGGAGGCCAGCGCGGCCCGGTTGAGCGCGGCGTACTCCAGTTCCTCTATGTCGTCGGAGAGGTACCACTCGCGCAGCGCGGGCGTGACGGCGTAGGCGACGAACGGACCGGTCCCCAGCTCGCCCGTCTTGTGCGCCTCGGCAAGCCCGGGGAGGGTCAGGGGGACGTAGACGCGCATGGCTGGGCCGCTCTCTTCCTGCTCTTCGACTCTGCTTCGGCATTGCGCCTCCCGGAGGGCCTGGCGCCTTCCGGAGGGCCTTCAGGATACGTGCGGGCGTCCCCTTTCGGGTCCCGGCCGGTGACGTCGGGAGCGTCCACCCGACGCCCCGCGATTCACCCGGTCCGGCCGCCCGCCCAGCGGATTTCCCACACCCCCGACCACTCGGATAGGTGAACATTCCCGGACCCCGACACGGGCCCGCCACCGCCTTGCTGTCGCCGTCCCGGCCCCCGTACAAGATCGGTGACCGAAAGTTACCGCCCGGTACCCGCCGGGCCCGCCGAACGGGGATGCCCATGAACAAGGTCATGACCAGGACCGCCCAGCTCCGCCCGGCCACCAGGCCGCCCGGCCGCCGCGACTCCCGCCGCCCCGGCGCCCCCTCCTCCCGCCGGCCCCTCACGCCTCCGGCGGCCCCGCGCGGCCCACGACCCACCGACCTCTTCGCGGAGCGTCTGCTGGCCGTCCTCAGCGGCCGCCGCCCCGTCCACTGGATGCTCCGGCACACCGCAGGACACGCCTACGACGACCTGGCCCGCCTCGCCGAACGCGGCCCCCTGCGTACCCGCGGCACCGACCCCGTCGTCCGCGACATCGGCTACTACGTCCCCCGCGCCGGTGCCCTGGAGGTCTTCGCCCGCATCGCCGCCGGCGACCGGCTGCGCGCGATGGCCTTCCGCCTGGAGCAGGGCGCGGACCTGCGCTGGCGCTGCACGGCAGTGGAGATGGGCGGCCCACGCCCGCCGCACGGCCCCTGACGGCGTGCAGACGGGCCTGGCCCCCGGTCGAGGGCCACCCAGGCCCGCCCAGGCCCCACGCGGCAAGCCGAAGGGCCGGCCCCCCTCTCCAGGGTGACCGGCCCTCGCGAACCGCGCGCTGGTGCCGGGTTACTTCCTGCGGCCGCGCCGGCTCTTCGCCTGCTTGCGGCGCTCGGCGCGGGTCAGGCCGTCGGCCTCGGAGCGGGCCGGCTCCTCGTCGTCGTAGTCGAAGTCGCCCTCGACGAGGCCGCCCTCGCCGTCCACCGTGGCCGCGGAGAAGTGCATGCCCCGCCGCTGCGGCGCCTCAAGACCCTTCGCGCGGATCTCGGGACGGGAACCCGCCTGGGCCGGCACCGCGTCCTGGACGCTCTCCACGGCCCCCTCGGTGTCCTCGACCGGGACCTCCTCGACCTGCTGCTCGACCTGGACCTCCAGGTTGAACAGGTAGCCGACGGACTCCTCCTTGATGCCGTCCATCATCGCGGTGAACATGTCGAAGCCCTCGCGCTGGTACTCGACCAGCGGGTCCTTCTGGGCCATCGCGCGCAGGCCGATGCCCTCCTGGAGGTAGTCCATCTCGTAGAGGTGCTCGCGCCACTTGCGGTCCAGGACCGACAGCACGACCCGGCGCTCCAGCTCGCGCATGATCTCGGAGCCGAGCTGCGCCTCGCGCGACTCGTACTGCTCGTGGATGTCGTCCTTGATGGACTCGGAGATGAACTCGGCGGTCAGGCCCGCACGGTCGCCGGCCGCCTCCTCCAGCTCGTCGACGGTGACCTTGACCGGGTAGAGCTGCTTGAAGGCGCCCCACAGACGGTCGAGGTCCCAGTCCTCCGGGAAGCCCTCGGCGGTCTCCGCGCCGACGTACGCGTCGATCGTGTCGTCCATGAAGTGCTGGATCTGCTCCTGCAGGTCCTCGCCCTCCAGGACGCGGCGGCGCTCGCCGTAGATGACCTCGCGCTGCCGGTTGAGCACCTCGTCGTACTTCAGGACGTTCTTACGGGTCTCGAAGTTCTGCTGCTCGACCTGCGACTGCGCGGACGCGATCGCGCGGGTGACCATCTTGTTCTCGATCGGCACGTCGTCCGGCACGTTCGCCATGGACATCACGCGCTCGACCATCTGGGCCTTGAACAGGCGCATCAGGTCGTCGCCGAGGGAGAGGTAGAAGCGGGACTCGCCGGGGTCGCCCTGACGGCCGGACCGACCGCGCAGCTGGTTGTCGATCCGCCGCGACTCGTGCCGCTCGGTACCGAGGACGTAGAGCCCGCCGAGGTCCTTGACCTCCTCGAACTCGGCCTTCACCGCCTGCTCGGCCTTCTCCAGGGCGGCGGGCAGCGCCTGCGCCCACTCCTCGATGTGCTCCTCGGGGTCGAGGCCGCGCTGCCGCAGCTCCGCCTCGGCGAGGTCCTCGGGGTTGCCGCCGAGCTTGATGTCCGTACCACGGCCGGCCATGTTGGTGGCCACCGTGACGGCACCCTTGCGGCCGGCCTGGGCGACGATCGAGGCCTCGCGCTCGTGGTGCTTGGCGTTGAGCACCTCGTGCTGGATGCCGCGCTTGGAGAGCTGCTGCGAGAGGTACTCCGACTTCTCGACGGAGGTCGTGCCGACCAGGATCGGCTGGCCCTTCTCGTGCTTCTCGGCGATGTCGTCGACGACCGCCTCGAACTTGGCGACCTCGGTGCGGTAGATCAGGTCCGACTGGTCCTTGCGGACCATCGGCCTGTTCGTCGGGATCGGGACCACGCCGAGCTTGTAGATCTGGTGGAACTCGGCGGCCTCGGTCATGGCCGTACCGGTCATGCCGGACAGGCCCGGCTGTTCCTTGCCGTTGTGGTCGTGACGCTTGTAGAGGCGGAAGAAGTTCTGCAGGGTGATCGTGGCGAGGGTCTGGTTCTCGTCCTTGATGTCCACCCCTTCCTTCGCCTCGATCGCCTGGTGCATGCCCTCGTTGTAGCGGCGGCCGGCGAGGATACGGCCGGTGTGCTCGTCGACGATCATGACCTCGCCGTCGAGGACGACGTAGTCCTTGTCCTTCTTGAAGAGCTCCTTCGCCTTGATGGCGTTGTTCAGGTAGCCCACCAGAGGCGTGTTCACCGACTCGTAGAGGTTGTCGATGCCCAGCCAGTCCTCGACCTTGGAGACACCGGACTCGTGGATGGCGACGGTGCGCTTCTTCTCGTCGACGTCGTAGTCGCCGGTCTCCTCCTGACCCTTGAGCGGGTTGCCGGCCTCGCCCTTCTTCAGGCGCAGGACCAGCTTGGCGAAGTCGCCGTACCACTTGGTGGCCTGGTCGGCCGGGCCGGAGATGATCAGCGGCGTACGGGCCTCGTCGACCAGGATGGAGTCGACCTCGTCGACGATGGCGAAGTTGTGGCCGCGCTGGACGAGCTCGTCCTGGGCCCACGCCATGTTGTCGCGCAGGTAGTCGAAGCCGAACTCGTTGTTCGTGCCGTACGTGATGTCGCACGCGTACTGCTCGCGGCGCTGGGCCGGCGTCATGTTGGCGAGGATGCAGCCGACGGTGAGGCCCAGGAACTTGTGGACGCGGCCCATCATCTCGGAGTCGCGCTCGGCCAGGTAGTCGTTGACCGTGATGAGGTGGACGCCCTTGCCCGCCAGCGCGTTGAGGTACGCGGGCAGGGTGCCGACGAGGGTCTTGCCCTCACCGGTCTTCATCTCCGCCACGTAGCCGAGGTGGAGGGCCGCGCCGCCCATGATCTGCACGTCGTAGTGGCGCTGGCCGAGGGCGCGCTTGGCTGCCTCACGGACGGTGGCGAACGCCTCGGGGAGCAGGTCGTCGAGGCTCTCACCGTCGGCGTAGCGCTGCTTGTACTCATCGGTGAGGGCTCGCAGCTCGGCGTCGGAGAGGTCGACGAAGTCCTCTTCGATGGAGTTGACCTGGTCCGCGATGCGGTGCAGCTTGCGCAGGATCTTGCCTTCGCCTGCACGCATGATCTTCGAGAGGACGGACACGGGGGTTTGTCTCCTTGCCGGTCGGGCCTGGGAGGGTCGGTTTCCATTTGACGTACTGAGCAACGGCCATCGTATGCGAGGACCCGGCTGTGTCGGGAGGCCTGTCGGCCCGACGACGGTCCGTCGCCTTTCAGAGGGCCCTGCCGGCCCACTTCGTGCTTCATCCGGGACAACGGCCGGGGCGGACGGATAGTGCCGCGACGGGGCGAGGAATTGCGCGAAATGTGATCACTCGCTCACGGAGAGCGAAATCAATGGCGTACCGGACGCCCTGGCGAGCAGAATCAGCCGATGGAACCCGTCACGCTCACCACCCCTCGTCTGCTGCTGCGCGCGGTCGGCCCGCAGGACACCGACGCGGTGTACGCGGCCGTCCAGGACCCCGACATCCAGCGCTGGACGACGATCCCTTCGCCCTACCTCGCCGAGCACGCCCGGAGTTTCACGGAGCAGATGGTGCCCGACGGCTGGTCGGAGGGCTCGATGTTCACCTTCGGCGTCTTCCTTCCGACGGGAGGGCTGGCCGGGATGCTCGCCCTGACCATGCGCTCGCCGGGGACTGCCGAGGTGGGTTTCTGGACCGCCAAGGTGCACCGCGGCCACGGGTACACCGCCGAAGCCACCGTCGCGACCGCCCGCTGGGCGTTCACGCGGATGGCGATCGACCGGGTCGAATGGCGTGCCGAGGTCGGCAACCACGCCTCGCGCGCGGTCGCGGAACGCGCGGGCTTCACCGTCGAGGGCACCCTCCGCTCCTCCCTCAACAACAAGGGCGTACGACGCGACTGCTGGGTCGGCTCCCTGCTCCCGTCGGACCTGGGCCTGCCCTCCGCGGCGCCCTACCTGCCGGCCCCCTCGCACGGCTGAAACCGCAGCTCGTGCCGGGCTGTCAGTGCCACCCTCTATCGTCCGACCCATGACGACCCTCCCGCGCCCCGCCGCCGCCCTCTCGGCGGACGAAGCCCGTCGTATCGCGCTGAAGGCACAGGGCTTCCTCGGCGCCCCCGACCGCCGCTCCGGCGTGCGGGGCGTGCTCCGCCACCTCGGCGCGGTCCAGCTCGACACCATCTCGGTCCTCGCCCGCTCGCACGAGTTGATCCCGTACGCCCGTCTCGGCCGCGTCGGCCGCAGGACGGTCGAGGCGGCCTACTGGCAGACAGGATCTTCGGGCGCGTCCCCGGCACGACCGCACGCCTTCGAGTACTGGTCGCACGCGGCCTGCATCCTCCCGATCGAGGAGTGGCCGCACTTCGCCTTCCGCCGCCGCGCCTACCGCGGTCGCCCGCACTGGAACCACGACCTTCCCGACGGCGCCTACGACCAGGTGATCAAGCAGCTGCGCAGCGAAGGCCCGCTGACCGCGACGGAGTTGGGCGGCGCGAAGAAGACCAGCGAGTGGTGGGACTGGTCCGGCACCAAGGTCGCCGTGGAGCGCGCCCTGATGTACGGCGAGGTGGTGTGCGTCCAGCGGCGCGGCTGGAAGCGGGTGTACGACCTGGCCGAGCGCGCGGTCCCGGGCGCGCTGCTCCACGACGAGCTGGACGACGCCGAGTGCCTGCGCCGCCTGGTGCGGCTGGCCGGGCAGTCGCTGGGTGTCGGTACGCGCGCGGACATCGCCGACTACCACCGGCTCAAGGGCGAGCAGGTCGACGCGGTGATCGCCGACTCGGGTCTGGTCCCGGTGGAGGTGGAGGGCTGGGGGAAGCCCGCCTGGGCGGACCCGGCGGCCCTGGCCGCGCCCCCGCGCGGCCGGCACCGTACGACGCTGCTCTCCCCGTTCGACTCCCTGATCTGGGACCGGGCGCGCACGGAACGGATCTTCGGCTTCACCCACCGCCTGGAGGCGTACGTCCCGAAGCCGAAGCGGGTGCACGGCTACTACGCGATGCCCGTGCTGGCCGGCGGCCGGCTCGTGGGCCGGGTGGACCCGGCGCGCGAGGCGGGCGGCGTCCTGGTGGCCCGCCAGGTCACGCTGGACGGCCCGAAGGCCGTCCCGGCGGTGGCGGAGGCGCTGGTCGAGGCGGCGAGCTGGGTGGACTGCACGACGGTGCGCGTGGAGCACGTCGACGCCCCCGAGCTGCGCGAGCCGCTCCTGAAGGAAGTGACCCGCGCCCTGATCGCCGCGCTGCGCTGACCGGTGCCGACGCCGGCACCGGCGGCCTCAGCGGATTTCGAGGATCTTCTCCCGCATCGCGTAGACCACCGCTTCCATCCTGGAGTGCAGCTGCAGCTTCTCCAGGATGTTGCGCACATGGTTCTTGACGGTGTTCTCGGAGATGAACAACTCCTTCGCGATATCGCGGTTGTTCATCCCCGTGGCGACCAGCTTGAGCACTTCGAGCTCACGGTCGGTCAGCCGCGGCGCCGGCACCAGCCGGCGCTCGTCGGTGCGCTGGATCATCGACTTGAACTCGGTGAGGAGTTTCGACGCCATGGACGGGCTGATCTGCGACTGGCCGTCGGCCACCGCGCGGATGGCGGTGGCCACCTCGTCGGTGGAGATCTCCTTGAGGAGGTATCCGGTCGCTCCCGCCTTGATCGCGTCGTAGAGATCGGCCTCTTCGTCGCTGATCGTCAGCATGATGATCTTCGCGCTGGGTGCGACCTCCTTGATGGAGGTGCAGGCCTCGATGCCGCCGCGCTTGGGCATCCGGACGTCCATCAGCACGATGTCGGGCAGCAGGTCGGCGGCCTTGTCGACGGCCTCCGCGCCGTCGCCCGCCTCCCCGACGACCTGGATGTCCTCCTCGGCGGCGAGCACGATCTCCAGTCCGCGGCGGAAGAGGGCATGGTCGTCGACGACAAGGACTCTGATCGGTTCCTTGCGCGAAGTACCGCCCGCGTCCGGGCCCATGCCGACGACGACGCCGTCGGCATCACCGTCCTGCATCGGTCCGAAGCTGTCCGCCATCGTTCCTCCCCCTGAAGGCTCTGGCCTGTGGTGCTGTGCCATCCGCCAACCCAAGGCAGCGGCCCACCGGTTGGGCCGTTGTGGCCATGATTCCATGCCCGGGCGACAACGGGGTGACCGAGCGGGGCGCGAAGTGGTCGCACACCGGTGCCCCTGGGGGCGCACACGCGCTTCCAGGGGCACAGGCTCAACTGCCGGGCGGGCCGGTCAGCCGCCCAGCGTGCCTCCCGCCGCGGGCGGTTGCGCCTGGGCGACCATCGGGTCCGTGTTGAGGTGGATGACACCGTAGTCGTACGCGTGCCGCCGGTAGACGACACTCGGCTCCTTGGTCTCGGAGTCGACGAACAGGTAGAAGTCGTGTCCGACCAGCTCCATCTCGTAGAGAGCCTGGTCGAGGGTCATCGGTGCGGCGACATGCGTCTTCTCGCGGACGACGAGGGGGCCTTCGCCCTGCACCTCGAGGGAGCCCATCTTCTTGGTGGGCACTCCGTCCGTGTCCTCGGGGTGGACGGGGCTGCCGTTCCCGTTGAGCGTCGCCGCGCCCGGGACGTGGTCGGGGACCTCGGCCGCCGAGATCCGCCGTGCGCCACGGCGCGAGAACCGCTTGTCGTGCTGCTTGCGCAGTCGCGCGTCCAGCTTCTCCGCCGCCAGGTCGAGTGCCGCGTACGGGTCACTGGCCGCTGCCTCCGCCCGGATCACCGGACCGCGGGAGCGGAGCGTGATCTCCACTCGGTCGCAACGGTCGGCCTGTCGGGGGTTGGGCTCCTTGGACACCTCGACGTCGAGGCTGATCACCTTGCCGTCGAGCTTCTGGATCTTCTCCAGCTTCAGCTTCTCGGCCACGTGCTTGCGGAACCGCTCGGGCACCTCGGTCTTGCGGCCCTTGACGACGATGTCCACGCAGAACTCCGTTCCCGGATCGCTCCGCTGCACTGCGGAGCATCTCCCTTTTGCACCCAGCTCCGGTGAACCCCGGAGCCTCGGACTCGGCGACTTCACCTCCTCCTCCCCCATGGGCAAGATCTGCACCCCGGCACCGCGATGATTGCGGAAAACCCGCGGCACGGCATTCGGATAGGGGAGACATGGCCTGCGGCTTTCTCCCTCACAACCGAACATATCTCGCCCGGACGGATGTCGTCACCCTCTACTGATGCGTACCTCCATTCAGGTGAATTGACCCCGTCACTACCTGCAACGATGTACGTTCACGGTCAGTTCCGGTTCATTTCGAAAGAATCCGGTGCGGCCGCGACCACAGCGGCGCGGACCGGCCCCGCGAGGCCGTTCGCCTCGGCCATTCCCGGTGCGTTCCGTACCCACTTCGCCCGCTCTTCCCCTGGTCCGGTCTTCCGTTCCTCCCTACCTTCCCAAGCCGCGCGCCGATACACAGCCCTTGTGGCCTCTCCTGTCCCTTCGGCCCCTGCGGCCTCCCTTACCGCGCGCGCCGCCTCCGCAAGGGTGGCGCCCGTGGTGACGAGGTCGTCGACGAGGACGACCCGGCCCCCGGCCAGCAACCGGGCACCGCCCGCCGTCACCTCCAGCGCGCCCGCAAGATTCGCGAACCGCTGCCGGGCGTTGAGCCCCGCCTGGTCGGCCACGGCCCGTCGCTGCCGCAGCACCGGGACCACCCGGGCCGAGGCCCCGGCACGCCGCAGCTCCGCGGCCGCCGCGAGGGCGATCCGCCGCACCGGGTCGTGTCCCCGCGCCCGTACGGCCCACGGCGCGGACGGCACGGGGACGAGCAGCACCGGCTCGGGCTCGGACGCGCCGGCGGTGCCACCCGTCGTACCGCCCCACGAGGCGACGATCCGCACGGTCCTGCCGTCCCGAAGCCCGGCCGAGCCGTCCCGCAGCCCGGACCGCACCGCTCCCGCGAGCGCCGCGCCCAGCGCCCCGGCGAGCGCCAGCGCACCACGCTCCTTGTGGGCGAGGAGAGCCGCCCGAACCTCGTCCGCGTAACGCGCCGCCGCGTACACCGCCGGCAGCCCGGGCGGTTCCGGCACCGGTCGCACCCGGCGCGGTACGGCCCCGCTCAGGGCGCCACGGCACTCGTCGCAGAGCACCGTGCGAGGCGTCCCACAGCCTCCGCACTCGGCCGGTAGCACCAGGTCGGTGAGGTCCTGCCACCACCCCCGCATGTGCCCACTGTGCCAACGACCGGCCCGACCGGCCACCCCTGTGGACAACCGCCTGTGGACAACTCCACGCGACACGCGTAGCACCTCACCCACACGGGTGAGAAAGAACGACGCCGGCCCGGAGAGGGTCGCCCGAGGCACCGAGACGGGCAGTAGCCAGGGCCACCCGGGCAACGGTTGCTTGAGGCGCACAACAGCTTCCGCCCCAGGGAACCCGAAAGCGGCCGTCCCGCCGGCTCGACGCCGGACCGGGACGGCCGCTCAAGCACGGCTCGGGGCTCAGCCCGGATAGACCGGCGCCGACCCGTCCTTGACCACCTTCTGCCACTGGTCCCCGGACGGCAGCCGGACGATCCCGTCGTCCTGCGAGCGGGCCACCAGCGGCACCCGGTCGTCCTCGGACGCGGCGATCGCCAGGATCCCCGTGAGCGCCGCGGGCGCCGGCCCGTCCGGCGTGGAGCCGTCGACCTGGACATACCGCGTCTGCTGCACGCCGCCCTGCTCGCGCCCGACCACCACGAGCCTGCTGTCCCCGGCCCAGGACATCGCGGTGACCTCCTCGGATCCGGGGGTCGCGGAGCGCAGTTCGAGGACCGAGACCTCCTGCTGGTCGTCGGACTTGGTGCGCTCGATCCGCCCGACGAGCAGCGACTGCTTGCCGTCCTTCTCGACGACGAGCGCGATCCGCACCCCGTCCGCGGCGACCCGCACGTCCTCGATGCGGCCGTCCAGTTCGGGGATCTGCACGGCCACCGGCTGGCCCACGCCCTGCGCCAGCATGTACAGCTGCGGCTTGGCGGGGTCGCGGTCGGCCACCCACAGGTCCCCGCGGGCGTCCCAGCTCGGCGCCGTCAGCCGGTCGTCCTCGGTCGCACCGTGGCTGGTCAGGACGGCGTCGCCCAGCGAACCGTCCGACGCGAGCGAGGTGACGTACAGCGTCCTGCCGTCGCTGGTGACCCCGGCCGCGGTCCGCTCGTCGCGGGCGACCGCCACCGACCGCAGCGGCTTGGTGCCCGCGCCGAACGGGCCCGGTACCGCGACCGCACTGGTGCCGGTGCCACCGGTCGTCATCCGCACCAGCCGGTGCTTGCCGTCGAGGAAGTACAGGTAGTCGGGGTGCTTGTTGGAGGCACGCCAGGCGGTCGCCTCGGCCTGCTCCTCGGTGACGTCGCACATGTGGGCGCCGTTGACGGACTGCACCGCCACCGAGTCCACGGTGGGTGTCAGGTTGCGCAGCGTGAAGAGCAGCTGGGTCGCCATCTCACTGCACTTGGCGGAACCGATCCGGGACGCCTTGACGTTCAGCGGCACCGTGAGCTGGTTCTGGTCGTCCGGTGTCAGCCCGGACACGCCCTTCTTCAGCGCCGTACCGGTCGGGAAACTCGACCGGACCACCGGGCGGAGCCAGGTGGTGGGACCGCTGAGCAGCGAACGCACCAGCTGGGTCGTCGGATCCACCCGGCTGCGCACGAAGACGGGATCGGCGACCGCCACCGGCTGCCCGGTCTCCCCGGCCGACGTGTCCGAGGCGAAGTAGTACTTGTCGACCGACGTGTAGTTGCGCTGGAAGTCGGACTTGCCCATCACGACTCCCTGCGGCAGCGAGTCGATCCGCCACTGCCCGCTCTTGGCGTCCCTCGTCAGATGCACCGTCCTGCGGTACGACCCGTCCGCCGGCGCGTACGCCTGCTGCGCGTCGACGGTGGCCACCCGGCTGCCCTGGAGCGCGTAGGTGATGCTGTTCGTGCCCTCACGGCTCGCAGGCCGCGGGTCCGTCTGGATGCTCGGCCCGTTCGCCAGCACCGCGGCCTGCGACTCCGGCTGCCAGGTCTTCGCGGCGGCCTTGGTCAGGTACTTGCGCGCCGTGTCGTAGTTCGGATCGTCACTGGTCAAGGCCTCCAGAAAGCCCTGCACGATCTCCGTGGACGAGGCGTCCTGCTGCGGCGGCATGGCGAAGACCCGCACCTGCGTGTCCTGCCGTGGCGTCGACTCGACGTCCCGCAGGTCGCCGCTGTCCGGCATGGAGGCACAGCCCCCCAGCAGTACGGCCCCACAGGCGGCGTACGCCACCGCGCGCGCCGGCCTGCGCCGGGCGCTCCCCTCGCGGTCAGCGCCCACGAAATGCCTCCCCTGGCTTGTTCGACTCGTCCGCCCCGTCGCCCTGCCCCTTCTCGGGCGTGCCCTCCTGACGCCCAGCGCCCTGGGCCGGGCGTGGCACCACGCGCGCGCCGTTGCCGGGCAGCGCGGTCGGGTCGGCGGTGGGGGCCACGGCGGCCATCCGCTGAGTCATCGGCGCGAGCGACGACGCCTGGCCGCCGCCGGGCTGCACCGGCACGGTGGCCCGCTTGTCCTCGCCGCTGCTCGGCAGACCGGCCTCGCCGAGCCCCCGGTTGCGCCGGGAGTCCTTGGGCTCCAGAGGTATCGGCGAGCCCCGCAACGGCTCGTCCGCCGTCCTGGGAAGCGTCAGCCGGAACTGCGAGCCACCGCCCGGCTCCCCCCACGCCTGCAGCCAGCCGCCGTGCAGCCGCGCGTCCTCCAGGGCGATCGACAGCCCCAGGCCCGTACCACCGGTGGTACGCGCGCGTGCCGGGTCGGCCCGCCAGAAGCGGCTGAAGACCCGGGTCGCCTCGCCGGGCTTGAGCCCGACGCCGTAGTCGCGCACCGCGACCGCGACCGCGCCGCCGGCCGCCGCCAGCTTGACGACGACCTCCTTGCCCTCGCCGTGCTCCACGGCGTTGACGACGAGATTCCGCAACACCCGCTCCACCCGCCGCGCGTCGGCCTCCGCAACGACGGGCTGCTGGTCTCCGACCACGCGTATGTGCGAGCCCTTGCGCTCCGCGAGCGGCGCGGCCCCGCTGACCACCCGCCGTACGACCTCCCTGAGGTCTATCGGCTCGGCCTCCAGCGCCGCAGCGCCCGCGTCGAAGCGGCTGATCTCCAGCAGGTCGGCGAGGAGCGACTCGAACCGGTCCAGCTGGTCGGCGAGCAGTTCCGCGGACCGCGCGGTCACCGGGTCGAAGTCCTCGCGGGCCTCGTGGATCACGTCGGCCGCCATCCGGACGGTCGTCAACGGTGTCCGCAGCTCGTGCGAGACGTCCGACACGAACCGGCGCTGCATCCGCGACAGTTCCTCCAGCTGCTGGATCTTCAGCTGGAGGTTCTGCGCCATCTTGTTGAAGGCCTCGCCGAGCCGCGCGATGTCGTCCTCGCCGGTGACCTTCATCCGCTCCTGGAGCCGCCCCGCCGACAGCCGCTCGGCGATCCCGGCCGCCATCCGCACCGGCGTGACGACCTGCCGTACGACGAGCCAGGCGATGGCCCCGAGGAGGACGACGACGAACAGTCCCGCGGTCGCCAGCGTGCCCTTGACCAGGCTGAGGGACTTCTCCTCCTGGGTGAGCGGGAAGAGGTAGTACAGCTCGTACGGGTCGTTGTTCGGGTCGCTGACCTGCTTGCCGATGACCAGCGCGGGCTGCGAGTCCTTGTCGTCCGTGTAGATGATCCGGGTATAGCTCTGCGCGGCCGTCGTATTGCCGTTGATCCGCGCGCGCAGGTCGTCGGGCACGCTGGCCGTCGGGTCGACCTGCCCGGAGGCCCGTGTGCGCCCGCCGCCGCTGTTGTTGTCGCCGGCAGGCAGCGTGACCACGTCGAAGGCGCCCTGGCCGCCGCTGGAGAGCGACTCGACGAGGTCGCTCATCCACGAGGTGACGTTCTGCGACTGCCGCCCGTCCGCCGACTCCGCGGTGTCACCGGTGCCGGTCGCGGCCTCGTCGGCCTTCTGCTTGGCCACCGCGAAACCACCGGTGGCCTGGCTCTGCGAGGCCTTCACCTTGGCGTCCAGCAGGCCGTTGCGCACCTGCCCGATGACGACGAAGCCGAGCAGCAGGACGACACCCAGCGACATCAGCAGCGTCGTGACGACGACCTTGAGCTGGATGTTGCGCCGCCACAGCCGCATGACCGGCAGCAGCGGCCGCCGCACCCAGCGCATGAACAGGCGCAGCACCGGGCTGCCCTGAACCCCGCCCTGAAGCAGTCCGCCCTCGAAGAGCAGGCGCCAGCGCGAACCGAACCGTTTCCCGCCGACAGGCCGCTCCGGACGGTCCCCGGACCGGCCGGGGGCCGAAGCGGCACTGTCACCGGACATGTCAGCTCGGTCCCGCCTTGTATCCGACACCACGGACGGTCACCACGATCTCCGGACGCTCCGGGTCCTTCTCGACCTTGGAGCGCAGCCGCTGGACGTGAACATTGACGAGGCGGGTGTCCGCCGCGTGCCGGTAGCCCCAGACCTGCTCCAGGAGCACCTCACGCGTGAACACCTGCCACGGCTTGCGGGCGAGCGCGACCAGCAGGTCGAACTCCAGCGGGGTCAGCGCGATCGACTGCCCGTCCCGCTTCACCGAGTGCCCGGCCACGTCGATGACCAGGTCACCTATGGCGAGTTGCTCCGGCGCCGGCTCCTCCGACCTCCGCAGCCGGGCCCGGATCCGGGCGACCAGCTCCTTCGGTTTGAACGGCTTCACGATGTAGTCGTCCGCACCCGACTCCAGGCCCACGACCACGTCGACGGTGTCGCTCTTCGCCGTGAGCATCACGATCGGCACCCCGGACTCCGCCCTGATCAGACGGCACACCTCGATACCGTCCCGACCGGGCAGCATCAGGTCCAGGAGCACCAGGTCGGGCTTGGTCTCACGGAAAGCGGCCAGCGCCTTGTCGCCGTCGGCTACGAAAGACGGCTCAAAACCTTCACCACGCAGCACGATGCCGAGCATCTCGGCAAGTGCGGTGTCGTCGTCGACGACAAGGACTCGTCCCTTCATAAACGACATCATCCCATTCTCATAACAGTGAAGGTTACGCAGGTGACCAGGCTCACCGGCCAGTGACCATAGTCGCTGGAGACCGTCACTGTCTGCCCCCGTCCGTCGGCGTTGATGTCAGTGACGGATGTCAGCTCGCCCGACTGTGTGGCGGCCTGGCGGTGGCGGGTAGAGCGCTCTGCGTGCGCGTTCCCTCGTCCAGGCAGCTCCTCAGTTCGGAGTCGCGGCCTCGGACTCGTCGCCGATCGTGCCGGCCTTGCGCACCGTGATCGAGCCCACTCTGATTTGCTCCATGTACCACGTGGTCACCTTGGAGCGCACCTCATCCAGTCCGTGAATCAGGTCCGCAAGATCGTCCAAAGAAAGAGGCGCAAAGGTCGGCACCTGCTTGCCACGCGTGAAGCGCATCGTCTGCCACGCCCCGGGCTCGTCAGGGCTTGAGGCGTCAACCGACCACGCACCGTGCACGTAGCCGTGCCGCCGATCGAAGAGGCGTGCGCACTCGGTCAGTGTCACCTGTAGCTCCGTAAGGCGATCGGGAGAGACGCCTGGGTGTTCCTTGGTGACATCACGGATGAGCTTGATCAGGGTGCCGCTGTTCTGGCCGTTGATCCAGTGGGCCGCATACGGCGTCTCCACAAGGAACCTGGCGAGCAGTTGGAGGAGTAGCTCCAGCTGGGCTGCTGTGGACACCATTTGCCCCAACAGCTCGTATATCGCTCGTGGGTGGTGCTCGCTCTGGCCGCTCGTCATCCTTGCATCTTGCTCGTGAGTGACCGCGCGCGCTGAGGTTTTCCTCAGCCCACCACTCACCCCGGCTCCCATCCCGTCTGCCGTCGGCCCACACACCGTGGAGCGGGCGTGGTTCATGGCGTCCAGGTGGAGCGCGCCACTGTACGAACGACCTGGACGCCATGGGCCGCGTCTGCTCGGCTCTGCCTGGGGCGATGGCAGGCGGGATGGGAGCACCCCACGCACGCCACTGCTCGCCGGCACCCGCGAACGGCGCCCCCCGCCATCTCGGAGCCTGAGCGCCCCCGCCGGAGGCTGTTCTGATGGTGGCTGCGTCTCTGCGGTGATCGACTCATGTCCCGGCGTTGGCCACGTGGGCGCGCGTCGGCGCAGCGCGGGCGGAGCGGGCCGAAGGCAGGAGCGGCGCCCGGAGCGGAGCCGGGAGCGCGCCCGGCGGAGCGGAGCGCAGCCGGCTTGATGAGGTAGAGAAACCTGTAACAAGATCCGCTAGCCAACCGCGCTTCGCTCGGCCAGGCCGCGCAGGGACTCAGGAACACGAGGCTCGGAGAGCTGCACCAAGTCGCGGATGACCTCGCGCGCCAAGTGGTGATCGTGGATCTGCTCGGGTGCCAAGGCCTCGGATTCCAAGAGTGCGGCTGTGGCCTCGCCGACGTGTCGCCGCTGCGCGTGCGCTCGCGCCACGTCAAGAAGGAAACGTGACTGCCGCTCAGGTGAAAGACCTGATGCGTCAACCCGATGAGCCACGTCCAGGGCGAGCCCCGCGTCCCCCAACTCCACCGCTGTGCTCACCGCGTGAATCTCGACGTTCGTTGGTCCGAACTCGGTGTCGAAGTCGTTGCGATCCCCACCCAACCGCGCTGCGATCGCTCGCGCTTGGTCGATGTGCTCGTGGGTTCCGCTCCGGTTACCTTCCCTCGCGTTGATCACGGCGAGAACCAGGTTCATGGCCCCCAACAACGACAGCTCTTCAGGCGGGCACGCGGGAGCCTCCGCCCGGGGCGCCATGACGGCCACGGCGGACTTGGCCGCTTGTTCGGCCTGGTCCATGTGCTGCTGCCGCATGAAGGCGTGCGCCATGCGGAACAGGCTCGCGACCACCTCCAGGGGTTGCCCCGCAAGCTCGGCTGCCTGTAGCGCTCGATCCGCCGCGACCCATGCCGCGTCGGCCTGGTCCTGCCGGGTGAAGCTGGCCGCTGCGGCTTGGTACGCCTTCGCGCGGAGGGCGTGAAGTTCGGCACGGTCCCCCGCCGGCGCGTGGCGCACCGCCGTTTCGATGCTCGGGAGCAACCGGGCAAGGTGATCGCTGAGCGCTCCGTAGCTCGACGCGTGAGTAAGCGTCCATGCCTCGTCCACCAGTCGGCGGAAGTCGGCAAGAGTGGGGATCGGTCCGGTCGGCGACTGCTCAAAGAGGCTGCCCAGAGCTGGGTGTCCAGTGAGGGCTACGCGGAGTCCGTCAAGGTCGTTGCTCTGGGGAGTCCCCTCTGGCTCGGCTTCCTCGGCTGGTGCGGCGTCCGGGCGTAGCTCGCGTACGGGCACGTTCAGCGCATCGGCGAGGGCCTGAAGAATCGACAGCCGTTCAACCGGTTGCACGCCTCTCTCGACCTGCGAGACCCAACTCTCTGAGCGGGTCATGGCGGTAGCAAGGTCGCTCTGCGACATGCCAGCGGCGCGGCGCAGCTCCTTGACTCGCTGACCTAGGGCCTTGGTATCGGAGCCTGTCACGCCTCAGCTCCGGTGGGGTACTTGCCGGCGTACGGCTCAAGCCGGTCAACCTCGGTCTTCTCGACGTACTTGCTGCGCTCGGCGAGGAAGCGGCGCGTGTGCGGTTGACGCTCGTGCTCCTCGAATGCGGCGTGGTCTGAGTACAACTCAAAGAAGATCCGCTCGTTCGGTGCGCCCTCGACCTCGTGGCAGGCGTAGACAAGCGTGCCCGGCTCGTGCGCCCTGATCCCCGCTGCGGTCTCCCGAATCAGCGCGTCGAAGGCCTCGCCTGCGCCCTCGCGAAGAGTGAAGCGAACAAAGAGCCCAAAGTTTGCCATTTCTCCTCCTACTCGTCGCACTCAGTCTCGCAGAGGCAGACTTCTACTGCTAGTCGCAGATTTTCTGTTGACTCGCAGTTTTTCTGCGGGTAGCTTCGTTGGTGTCAGGACACAAAGGCGCCCCGGGCTACGTGCCATCCGCCAAGATCACAACGCAGCCCGGGGCTCATCCCACTAGGGGAGACTCCATAATGCCGTCCTTCAAGATCGACCTTTCAACCGCTGTGGTGTTCGTGGCGACGGCGCCGGAACCCAAGATGGTCAACAAGAAGACCGGTGAGCGGGCCGTGGACCGGGAGACCAACGCGAGCCTGTCGACCGTGGGTCTGCTGGTCTCGGACGAGGGTGAGGGCAACCTCTACCAGGTGACCGTCCCGGAGACCGGTCTTCCCGAGGGGCTGGCGCCGGGCATGCCGGTGCGGGTCGTCGGCCTGAAGGCCCGTGACTGGGAGAACACGTTCAACGGCGAGAAGCGACACGGCATCTCGTTCCGCGCCGTCGCGATCACGACCGGGGTCTGACCATGACCGACGTCACGCCCTTGCTCGAACTCGGTGGCTTAGCCGCCGGGGCCGGCGGGATCGGCTACGCGAAGGTCCGCGCTCCCCGCGTGTACTGGTCGCTGGTCGGTCTGCCGGTCACCTGGGGCCGGTTTACCTGGACCTACCGGGACACCATGGAGGTGTGCGGGCTGACGGTGAAGCCGTCCGGCTTCCGCGCCTTCGTCCGCCGCAACCTGGCCCGTGCCGAAGTCCGGCCCGCGCCCCCGAAGGTCCGCCGGGTCCGCGGGACGTCGACCGGTCTCCTGGTCACCCTCCGCCTTCCCGCCGGCCTGGAGCCCGCCGACATCGCCGCAGCGACCGAGCGCCTGCGCCACGCCTGGGGCGTGCACTCAGTCACCGTGGCGGAGACCAAGCCCGGCTACGTCGAGCTGCGCATGACCGGCTACGACGTCCTGCGCCGGGTCCGGATGCCCCGCGCGGCCAAGCCCCGTGACCTGGTCGTCCCGGTCGCGCTACGGGAGGACGGCACGGTCTTCGAGCGGAACTACCGGCAGCAGCCCATGGCCCTGACCCTGGGCGCAAACCAGTCCGGCAAGTCCATGTTCCAGCGCAACCTCATCAAGGGCCTGGCCCAGCTCCCGGTCGGGCTGGTCGGGATCGACTGCAAGCGCGGTGTCGAGCAGTCCCGCTACGCCCCGCGCCTGTCCGCCCTGGCCACCGACCGGCAGACCGCCGGCCGCCTGGTCGACGCGCTGGTGCAGGAGATGGAAGACCGCTTCGACCTGCTCGCCCTCTACGGCGTCTCCGACCTGTGGGAACTCCCCGACGACGTCCGGCCCGTGCCGCTGGTCGTGCTCATCGACGAGGTGGCGGAACTGTTCCTGGTGACCTCCAAGAAGGAGGAAGCCGACCGCGACCACACCGTCATGCAACTGGTGCGCCTCGGGCAGATGGCCCGTGCGATCGGCATCTACCTGGAGGTGTGCGGGCAGCGCTTCGGCTCCGACCTCGGCCGCGGTGCCACCGCCCTACGCGCCCAGCTCACCGGACGCGTGGTCCACCGCGTCAACGACAAACAGACCGCGGAGATGGGCCTGGGCGACGTCGCCCCCGACGCCGTGGTCTCCGTGACCGGCATCCGGGCCGATCGTCCCGGGGTCGCGGTGGCCGGCGACGCCTCCGGCTACTGGTCCCGCATCCGCACCCCCGAGGTCACCCCGGACCAAGCGAAGGCGGTCTGCCGCCAGTTCGCGCACCTGACCCCGAACCTGCCGTTCCTGGCCCCGTTCCGCCCGGTCGGCCAGATGGTGATCCCGCCGATGCCCAGTGAGCCGCCGCTGGTGGAAGTCCTGCCGGTCGGCGAGTAATCCCCGCGTAACTCCGGTCGGCGCGACCGCTTCGCGCCAGGTCCCTACCCGCGCCATGCCGAAAACCGGAAGGGAACACCCATGACCCCCGACCAGGAACGCGAGCACCGCCGGGCCGTCATCGCCGATGACGTCAACCGGCTGGGCTACCTGTTCAAGGCCTTCGTGGAGCACGTGAACGGCCACCCCGAGCGGGATGCCTTCACGCTCGTGATGGCCGGAGCGCTGGCCGCTGAGTTCTCCCTGGCCGACGCCGGCGCCTACCCGCCGCCCGGTCACGGCTACCCCCGCCTGGACGCCTGACATGGCCGCGCCGAAGACCACCCCGCCCCCGGAGCCGAAACCCGCTGAGTGCTCGGTCTGCCACGGCTCCGGGGAGGTCTCCCGCACGGTCCAGGTCGGCCGCAAACAGCGTGTGGTCGGCCAGCAAACGGGCCTGTGCCTCAACTGCCTCGGCTCCGGCGACGCCCCCACCGAATAGTCCCCTGACCTGCTCCAACGCCCTGAAGGAGGTGAAGACATTGAAGCTCTCGATCCGACCGGACGCCGTGCTGGTCCAAGCCGTGATCGCGGGTGCGTTGTCCTTCGCCCACCTGCACGACCTCGCCCAAGCCGCCGGGCAGACCGGATGGAAGGCCTGGGCCTACCCGATCAGTGTTGACCTGCTGCTGGTCGCCGCATGGCGCCGGCTGCGGGCGCAGCGCTCCCGGCTGGCCTGGTGCTGGTTCGTGGTCGCTCTGGTCGCGTCCCTCGGCGCCAACATCGCCACGGCCGGCTTCCTCGACATGGAACACCCGCCCGCCCTGCTCCGCCTCGGCGTCGCCGGCTGGCCCGCCCTGGCCTTCCTCGGCGGCACCCTCCTCGCCCACCAGCACACCGACCCCGACCCGGAGCCCGCTCCCGAGCCGGAGCCGCGTCCGGTGGTCGCGGTCGACCGCCCCGAGGCACCCGAACCGGCCCCGGAGGTCGCCGAGCCTGAGCCTGTCCCGGCGCTGCCGAAGGCCGCTCCGAGCGTGCCTCCGGCTCTGATCGACCACGCCCGGAAGGTCGCCACCGACCACCGCGCCCGCACCGGGGCCGAGATCGACGCGGCCACCCTGCGCGCCCGGCTCGGTGTCCCGGAGGACCTGGCCGGCGCCATCGTCGCCCAACTCGCCTGACAGACAAGGAGAAACCGTATGCGTCCGTCCATCCGGTCGGCCCTGGAACAGGCCGCCGAACTCACCCGGAACAACCGCCTGGTCGACGGCTTCGCTCTCGGGGAGGCCGCGATCAACCGGGCCACCGACGAGG
Organism: Streptomyces sp. NPDC001714; assembly: GCF_042892755.1. Classification (NCBI taxonomy): domain Bacteria; kingdom Bacillati; phylum Actinomycetota; class Actinomycetes; order Kitasatosporales; family Streptomycetaceae; genus Streptomyces; species Streptomyces sp. NPDC001714. The sequence continues at coordinate 12,269 of NZ_JBIAUL010000005.1, read as the reverse complement.
AACAGCCCGAGGTACGGCAGTGGCTCGCCGACCACACCGACGACTTCACCGGACAGGAGGGCTGAGATGCGCCCGAACCGCTTCTACGACGTGATCCGCATCGGGCCGGTCAAGGTCGCCACCTTCAACAACGGCCGTGGCCAGACCAAGCACATCGCCGCCTGCACCGCCCCCAAGTGCGGCGTCTCGAACGAGTACTTCGACCGAGCGGCCGCCGAACTCGCCGCCCGCACCCACACCTGCCACTGACCCCGAAGGGAGATCCGCTGATGTTCACCCCGAAGTACCCCACCCCCGACACCGCCCCGACCCCGGTACCCGCCACACCGCAGCCCGCCGCCCCGGCGCCCGTCGTCCCGACGGTCCCGGCCCCGGTCGCCCCCGCGGCGCCGGCCCCGGTCCCGGCCCGGCCGACCGTTCAGCTCACCGCCGGCAGCACGCTCGCCCTCGTCGGCGGCGGCACGGCCGTGGTCCTGGTCGTCGGCGCGGTCCTGGTCTCCATGCTCCTCGCCGTCGCCATCACCGCCGTCTCCGTGGCCGTGTGCGCGGTCGTCCTGAAGTCCATGCTCAACCAGCAGGGGAAGTGATGGTCATGGGCCTGTTCAGCCGCAAGAGCCAGCCGGAACCCGCCCGTGACGAGCGCATGAGCGAGCTGGGCCGTGACTACGCCATCGCCCGCCGCCACAACGACCGCAAGGCCATGAACCGGATCATGCGCGAGATCGGCACCGACAAGGACGTCACCGACCTGAGCGACTTCCGCGCCGGCCAGGAGTCCTACGACTCCATCCCGCCCGTCCCGCGCCGCCGCAACACCCGCCGCAAGTAACGGCCCCCGGAGCGGCCTCTACCGCCAAGTATCCGCCGCTCCGGGCGCCTGCACCCATTCCTGATCCAACGGACCCGAAAGGGAAGCCCCATCATGCCCCGGAACACCCCGAACCCGCGCCCCTGCCGCGACTGCGACGGCTTCCCCGTCGTCGCCATCACCACCGGCACCCGCAACCCGGACGGCACCCGCACCACCCTCACCGTCACCTGCCGGGCCTGCCACGGCACCGGTACCACCACCCCCGCGCCGGTGCTCGTCCGGGTCGGGAGGTGATGGCCGTGTCCGACCTGACCCCGACCCCGGACCGTCCCGGCCTGCACGTCTCCGCCGAACCGATCTACCGCAAGCACGACGACCCCGCCCGCTGGTGGACCACCACCGTCACCGCCCCCACCGGCTCCTACACCTGCGGAACCTGCGGTGAGTCCGACACCGCCCGCGGCGCCTCCCGCGTCCGCGCCCTGGTCCAGGACTGGACCGACAACCACGGCCCCGCCCACCGGGGCGGTCGCCGATGAACACCGTGCGTCGGGTCCTGGACCTGTTCTCCTGCGCTGGCGGGGCCGGCAAGGGCTACGCGGACGCCGGATTCGCGGTCGACGGCTGCGACATCGCCGACCGGCCGAACTACCCCTTCCCCTACCACCGGGGCGACGCCCTCGATTACCTCGCCCGCCTGATCACCACCGGCGAGATCGAGCGCTACACCCTCGTGCACGCCTCTCCGCCCTGCCAGGCCAAGGCCGCGCTCACCGTGGGAACCAACCACTCCCAGGGCTGGGGCGGCGCCCACGAAGACCTCGTGGCACCTACCCGCACGCTCCTCGACGCTTCCGGCCTGCCGTATGTGATCGAGCAGCCCAACGGCAAGGCGGAGATCCGCAAGGACCTGACCCTGTGCGGCGAGATGTTCGGGCTCGGCGTGCTGCGCCACCGCAACTTCGAACTCGGCGGCTGGGGTGTCCTCCGGCCGGCTCACCCCCGGCATCGGGGCTATGTCCGCGGCTGGCGCCACGGCGTCTACCGCGACGGCCCGTATGTGGCCGCGTACGGCGAGGGCGGCGGCAAGGCCACCGTTGCCGAGATGCAGGCCGCGATGGGGATCACGTGGATCGACGTCCACGAGGAACTCACCGAAGCAATCCCGCCCGCCTACACCCGATGGATCGGCCACGCCTTCCTGACCGCACGCCAGGAGGTCTTCGCGTGACCGACACCGCCACCATGGCGGGCCTGGACCCGGCCACCCTCACCGATCTACTGAGGCTGGCCGGGTCCCCCGGCTTCGACCGCATCCAGGACCAGATCCGCCGTACCGGCGGCTGCTCCGACCCCATCCACCTGCAAGGTTCCACCGTCACCCGCGACCGTGCGACCGGCCAGGTCCTGCACCGGTACGACACCGACAACGAGCCGGGTGGCCGGCTGCGGATCGCGTGCGGCAACCGCCGCGCCTCCCGCTGCCCCGCCTGCGCCTGGACCTACGCCGGAGACACCTACCACCTCATCCGCGCCGGCCTCGTCGGCGACCCCGCCAAAGGCACCCCCTCCACCATCCGCGACCACCCCCGCGTCTTCGCCACCCTCACCGCCCCGTCTTTCGGCCCGGTCCACAACCGGCCCGGCACCCGGCCCTGCCGCTGCGGCACCCGGCACGGCGAGGACGCGCCCGAACTCGGCACCCCCCTCGACCCCGACGGCTACGACTACGCGGGCGCCGTGCTGTGGAACAACCACGCCTCCGACCTGTGGCGGTACTTCACGATCTACCTGCGCCGCGAGATCGCCCGCCGCGCCGGCCTCACCCAGAAAGCCGCCCACGAACAGTCCCGCGTCGCCTTCGGCAAGGTCGCCGAGTACCAGAAGCGCGGTGCCGTCCACTTTCACGCCGTGATCCGCTTCGACGGACCCGAAGGACCCGACTCCCCGCCCCCGGCCTGGGCCACCCTCGACCTGCTCACCGACGCGATCCACGCCGCCGCCAGCCGCGCACAGGTCGACGTCAAGCCCGCCTGTCACCAGCCCGCCCCCGACCAACCGGCCCACACCCAACCCGCCCGCACCCTGACGTGGGGCGCCCAGGTCGACGTACGCCCGATCCGCGCCTTCGGCGAGGGCGAAGACATCACGGAAGCTGCGGTGGCCTCCTACGTCGCCAAGTACGCCACCAAGGCAGCCGAGACCACCGGTACCGTCGACCGCCGGATCGGCAACAAAGAAGCGCTGACCCTGCTTGGCGTTCCGGACCACCCGCGCCGGCTGATCGAAGCCTGCCTTGATCTGCACGCGCTCTACCCGGACCGCAAGCTCCGGGACTGGGCCCACATGCTCGGCTTCCGCGGCCACTTCTCCACCAAGTCCCGCCGCTACTCGACCACCCTGGGCGCCCTGCGACAGGTCCGCGCCGACTACCGCGCGCAGCAGCAACGCCGCTCCCTCGGCCTGCCCGACCCCGACGACGACACCGAGACCACCACGCTCATGCTCGCCCACTGGGCCTACGCCGGCCACGGCCATACCCCCGGCGAATCCTGGCTCGCCGCCAACATCCGCCAGGAGATCCAGCTCAACCGCGAGACCGCCCGCGAGGAACTACCTGCCCTGCTCGAACTGGAAGGAGCCGCTACATGACCACCCCTACTCCCGTGCTGCTGATGGTCCCCGAGGTCATGACGCGGCTCAAGTACAGCCGCTCCAAGGTCTATGACCTGATCCGCACGAAGCGGCTCGCGTCGATCAAAGAGGGCCGGTGCCGGCGGATTCCCGAGAGCGCGGTTCAGGACTACATCCGCGCGGGTCTTGAGGAGACTGCCTGATGCCTCAGCGCAAGCGGAACCCGAACGGTTCGGGCACGGTCACAAAGCGCTCCGACGGGCGGTACCAGGCAGCGGTGTACGTCCCTCAGCCGGACGGCACTGTCAAGCGGAAGTACGCATACGGCAAGACCTACGACGAGTGCGACGCGAAGCGCCGGGAGATGATCGAGCGGGCCCAGGGCGGCATTCCGACACCGACTCGGGACATGACCTTGGGACAGTGGTTCGACTACTGGCTTGAGGTCGTGGTGAAGCCGAACCTGAAGCCGCTGAGCTACCGGACGTACGAGCAAGGGGTGCGCTACTACCTCCGTCCGCGTCTGGGCTCCAAGGTCATGGCGAAGCTGGGCGTCAAGGAACTGCGCGGGGTCATACAGCGGCTTGCAGAGGAGAAGGGAGCCAAGACCGCTCGACAGGCCCTCCGGGTCCTCTCGGCGGCGCTCACGGCCGCGATGGTGGAAGACATCGGGCTGACCCGGAACGTGGCCAAGCTCGTGCACGTCCGTGCGACCACCGACAGCGGTAAGAGCTGGGACGCGGTGACGGTGCTCCGATTCCTGGCTGCGGCTCGCCGGCTGACCGTCTACTACCCGGCGTTCCTGCTGCTGTGCCTGCTCGGTCTCCGGCGGGCTGAGGTGTGCGGGCTGCGGTGGGAGAACATCGATCTCGACAACCGGGTCATCTGGGTCGAGCAGCAACGGCAGCGATCGAGCGCCGGCACGATCGACCTGGAGCTGAAGACCGACACGTCGAAGGCGCCGTTGCCGCTGCCGGCTCAGTGCATCGCGCCCCTGCGCTGGACCCGGATGCGCACGGCCATGCTTCGTGAGCGCGCGCTGAGCATGGGGCGCCCGTGGTTCGAAGATCCGGACGGGCACGTGTTCATCTCACGGACGGGACACCCGCTCCTGGCCTCGAACCTCTACCTGACCATGCAGCGCGTGATCAAGGATGAGGGACTCGGCAAGATGAACCCGAAGGGGCTGCGGAAGTCCTGCGGCACACTCCTGGTGCACCTCAAGGTCCACCCCCGGATCGTGAAGGCGATTCTCCGGCACAGCCGGATCGCCACCACGATGGACATCTACGCTGAAGCCCTGGACCCGGACGTGATCGCGGCGGTGGGCCAGCTCGACCACCTGCTTCGGCAGCCGGCCCGAATTCGGGAGTTGGGAGCCGATCGGTCCGACTTCGACACTCGTTGATGTAGCTGTTGGATGTCACGGCCCCTTGGCCTGCGAATCGTCGCAGGTGGAGGGGCCGTTTCCGTCGGGCGAGCCGACATCATCCCATTAGCTAAATCGTTACCTGGCGTGACCTGGCACACAGCTCGGCAAGAGCCTCAGCCGTCACGGGAGAAACAGCGCCTTCTTCGGTGACGATCGCCGTCACCAACTCGGGTGGCGTCACGTCGAACGCCGGGTTGTACGCCTGGGTCCCCAGGGGCGCCACCGGAATCCCGCCTCCCGCTCCCGTCACCGGCACCTGCGGTGCTGTGACCTCGGTCACCTCGTATCCGGGGCGCTGTTCGACCTCGATGGAAGCCCCGTCCGGTGTCTCCGGATCCACCGTCGTCAACGGCGCCACCACGATGAACGGCACATGGTGGTACCGCGCGAGCACCGCGAGCGGATAGCTCCCCACCTTGTTCGCCACCGATCCGTCGGCCGCGATCCGGTCCGCCCCGATCAGCACCGCGTCCACCTCCCCCGCCGCGAACAGCGAACCGGCCGCGTTGTCGGTGAGCAAGGTGTACGCCATGCCGCTGCGAGCCGCCTCGTATGCCGTCAGGCGAGCACCTTGCAGCAACGGACGCGTTTCGTCCACCCAGAGCCGCCGCAGCCGCCCCGCCCGGTGCGCCTTGAGGGCCACCGCGAACGCCGTGCCCTCCCCTCCCGAGACCAGCGATCCGCTGTTGCAGTGGGTGAGGATCCGGTGCCCTCCGCCGGGCAGCAGTTCCTCCAGCAGCGCCAGCCCGTGCTCGGCCATCCGGGCGCTGGCCTCGGCATCCTCCCGGTGCAGCGCCCGCGCCGCCCCCAGCGCCGCCACGGCCGCGGCCCCGCTGTCACCGCTCTCGGCCAGGGCGGACCGGTACGCCGACGCGGCCCTGTGCACCCCGACGGAAAGATTCACGGCCGTGGGCCGGGCGCCCGACAGCGCCACCGCGGCCTCCTCCACGTCGAAGCCCCGCGCGGCGGCGAGCGCCACGCCGTACGCCCCCGCTATCCCGAGCAACGGCGCCCCGCGCACCGCGAGCGAGCGGATCGCCTCGACCAGCGCCGACGCGTCCGTGCACACCAGCTCGACCTCCTCCGCCGGCAGTCTGGTCTGGTCGAGAAGGACCACCACCGGACCTTCGGGCGGCTCCTCCCATCGGATCACTGGCATTCCCGTCGGCCGCTTGTCCTCGCCGGTTTGCGCGTACTGATCAGCCATGGGCTCAGTCTGCCCCGTATCCGTCGGACAATTGAAGGTGCGCAGCCTCTACCGCGGCCGGTCACTGGGCGCCCACCCCATGGCACGATGGCAGCCAACCTGCCACCGCGCTCGCGGACGGGCACCGTGAAGGAGCTTCGATGAACGACACTCCGGGCTGGGCCTCGCCCGGATCCGCCCCGTCCGACGGGCGGGAACCCGGCGCGTCCGCCCCCGCCGACCGCCCCGTTCCCGCAGGGCCTGTCGAACAGCCCGCCGATCAGCCGGGTACGGATCCACAGGGCTCCGGCTCGCAGTGGTCCAAGGAACAGCCGCCGCCCGGCCAGTGGTCCGCGCCTACCGGCACCCCGGCACCAGGCCAGGCACCGCCGCCCCCACCCCCCGGCCCCGGCTGGGGCGGCCGGCCCCCCGGCGGCGGTTACGGGGGGCCCGCAGGCTACGGCGGAGGCCCCGGCGGATACGGGCCGCCCGGCGGATACGGAGCCTGGGGCGGCGGCTGGGGCGGCCCCCCGCCCGCCGCCAAGCCCGGCGTGATCCCGCTCCGTCCGCTCGGCGTCGGCGAGATCCTCGACGGCGCCGTCTCCACCATGCGCACCTACTGGCGCACGGTCCTCGGCATCTCGCTGACGATCGCCGTCATCACCGAGGTCGCGGTGATCCTCCTCCAGGGCCTCGTCCTGAACGACGCCGAGACCACCGACGCCCTCAAGGACCCGAGCGCCTCCCTCACCGAGATCAGCCGCGCCGCCGGCGAGGTCGTGCTCAGCTCGGGTGCCGTCCTGCTGATCACCCTGGTCGGCACCATCATCGCGACAGCCCTGCTGACGACCGTCACCAGCCGCGCCGTACTCGGCAAGTCCGTGACCATCGGCGAGGCCTGGCGCGACGCCCGCCCGCAGGTCCTCAAGCTGTTCGGCCTCATCCTCCTGACCGGGCTCATCGCGGTCGGCGTCCTGCTCGTCGGCGCACTGCCCGGCATCGTCGTCGCGATCGCCGGCGGCCCGAGCGGCGCCATCGCCGCCCTGCTCATCCTCGGCATCCTCGCCGGCCTCGTCGTCACCGTGTGGCTGATGGTCCGCTTCTCGCTGGCCTCGCCCGCCCTGATGCTGGAGAAGCAGGGCATCACCAAGTCGCTGGGCCGCTCCACCAAACTCGTCCGCGGCTCCTGGTGGCGGGTCTTCGGCATCCAGTTCCTCGCCTCGATCATCGCCAACATCGTCTCGTCGCTGGCCGTGGTCCCCTTCACCCTGATCGGGGCCTACGCCGGCGGCCACGGACTGAACGGCTTCCTCGAGAGCACCAACGACAACTACGGCTGGACGTTCCTCGTCATCAGCGGCATCGGCTCGGTGATCGGCTCCATGCTCACCTTCCCGATCAACGCGGGCGTCACCGTGCTGCTCTACATCGACCAGCGCATCCGCCGCGAGGCCCTCGACCTCGAACTGGCCCGCGCCGCGGGTGTCGAGAACTACGGCGCCGGCACCCCCGGCACCGTCCCGGGGAGCTGATGCGGTGAGCCCGACGGGGGGAGTCCTCACAGCGGTGCCCGCAGCCCTGCCGCGCGCCGCCGACGAGGCCGTACGAGGCCTGCTGCGGGCCCAGGACACCGTGCTGCTGTCGCTGGGCTCGGACGGCCAACCGCCCGTGACCACTCCGCGCGACCCCGCGCGGGAGGCGGCACGGCATGAACTGTCCAAGCGGATGTACCACGAGAACGACCCGGGGCTGTTCCAGCGGGCCCTGAACGCCGTCCTGGACTGGGTCGACCGCCTGCTCTCCGCCGCCGCCTCCGCGACGCCCGGAGGCGCACTGGGCCTGGTCGTCGTGGTCCTGGCCGTCATCGCCGTCCTGGCCGCCCTGTGGTGGCGCCTGGGCGCCCCCCGCCGCCAGCCCGTCTCCGCCGCCGCCCTCTTCGACGACCGCCCCCGCAGCGCCGCCGAACACCGCGCGGCCGCCGAGGCACACGCCGCACAAGGCCACTGGAACCAGGCCCTCCAGGAACGCATGCGCGCCGTCGTCCGCGCCCTGGAGGAACGCGCCCTGCTCGACGTCCGTCCCGGCCGCACCGCCGACGAGGCCGCCGCCGAAGCCGGCCGCGCCCTGCCCGCCCACACCGACCGGCTGCGCGCCGCCGCCCGGGAGTTCGACGACGTGACGTACGGCGGCCGCAGGGCGACCCAGGCGTCGTACGACCGCGTCGCCGACCTCGACCGCGACCTGGAACGCACCAAGCCGATCCTGGCCGGCAGCGCCATCAGCACCCCCAGCACGGCCCACAACACCCGCCAGGGAGCCGCCGAATGACCACCGGCGTGGCCACCCTCCCGACCACCTCCACCGCGCCCACCAACCGCCAGGTGTGGACCCGCACCAGGGGCATCGTCCTCGCCGTGGTGCTCGTCCTCGCCGGGGCCGTCGCCATCGCCGTCATCCGCTCCGACAACAGGCACGGCGACCTCGACCCACGCTCCGCCGACCAATACGGCAGCCGCGCCGTCGCCGAGCTCCTCGCCGACCGAGGCGTGGACACGCGCGTGGTCACCACTCTCACCGAGGCGCGCGCCGCGGCCGGCCGCGACACCACCCTTCTCGTCGCCCTCCCGGACCTGCTGACGCCGCACCAGCAGTCCCTGCTGCAGGCGTCGACGGCCCGGTCGGGCGGCCGCACCGTCCTGGTCGCCGCCGGCAGCACGTCGGTCGAACGGCTCGCCCCCGGCGTCACCGCCGACCCCGCCAACAGCGTCGGGTCCACGCTCGACCCCCACTGCACGCTGGCCGCGGCCCGGCGGGCGGGCAGCGCCGACACCGGTGGCATCCGCTACACCACCACCCACCTCGACGCCGACTCCTGCTACCCCAGCCAGCGCCTGGCCACGCTCCTCCGCATCCCCGCGGCCTCCGGAGGCGGTGACACCGTCGTCCTCGGGGCGCCCGACATCCTGCTCAACGACCGCCTCGACGAGCAGGGCAACGCCTCGCTCGCCCTCCAGCTCCTCGGCTCCCGCCCCCATCTGGTCTGGTACCTCCCCTCGCTCGCCGACTCCACGGCCACCGGCACCGGCGACCAGAAATCCTTGTTCGACCTGCTGCCCTCCGGCTGGCTCTGGGGCACGCTCCAGCTCTTCATCGCCGCAGCCCTCGCCGCCTTCTGGCGGGCACGCCGGCTCGGCCCCCTGGTACCCGAGAAACTCCCCGTGGCGATCCGGGCCTCCGAGACCGTCGAAGGCCGCGCCCGCCTCTACCGCAAGGCCAGCGCCCGCGACCGCGCGGCCGCCGCTCTTCGCGCCACCGCCCGCACTCGTCTCGCCCCCCTCGTAGGCGTCCCCGTCTCCCAGGCGCACGCGCCCGAGGCCCTGCTCCCCGCCCTCTCCGCCCACCTGCACGGCGACGGACAGACCCTGCATGCCCTGCTCTTCGGACCGCCGCCCGGCGACGACGCGGCCCTCATCGCCCTCACCGATCAACTCGACGCCCTCGAAAGAGAGGTACGCCGTCCATGATGGACCCGACCACTGACAACGCCGGGAACACCGGGAACCCGGCCGACGCCCGGGCCTCCCTGGAGGCCCTGCGCGCGGAGATCGCCAAAGCCGTGGTCGGCCAGGACCCCGCCGTGACCGGCCTCGTCGTCGCTCTTCTCTGCCGCGGACACGTTCTCCTTGAAGGAGTCCCCGGAGTCGCCAAAACGTTGCTCGTCCGCGCCCTCGCGTCCGCGCTCGAACTGGAGACCAAACGCGTCCAGTTCACTCCCGACCTCATGCCGAGCGACGTCACGGGCTCACTCGTCTACGACACCCGCACCGCCGAATTCTCCTTCCAGCCCGGCCCGGTCTTCACCAACCTCCTCCTCGCGGACGAGATCAACCGCACCCCGCCCAAGACCCAGTCGTCGCTCCTCGAAGCCATGGAGGAACGCCAGGTCACCGTCGACGGCATCCCGCGCCTGCTCCCCGATCCGTTCCTGGTCGCCGCGACCCAGAACCCCGTCGAGTACGAGGGCACCTACCCCCTCCCCGAAGCCCAGCTCGACCGCTTCCTCCTCAAACTGACGATCCCTCTGCCCTCACGCCAGGACGAGATCGACGTCCTCACCCGCCACGCCGAGGGCTTCAACCCGCGCGACCTGCGCGCCGCCGGCGTACGCCCCGTCGCAGGCCCCGCGGACCTCGAAGCCGCCCGCGCAGCGGTCGCCAAGACGACCGTCTCCCCCGAGATCACCGCCTACGTGGTCGACATCTGCCGCGCCACCCGGGAGTCGCCGTCCCTCACCCTCGGCGTCTCCCCGCGCGGCGCCACCGCCCTCCTGGCCACCTCACGCGCCTGGGCCTGGCTGACCGGCCGCGACTACGTCATCCCCGACGACGTCAAGGCCCTCGCCCTGCCCACGCTCCGCCACCGCGTCCAACTCCGCCCCGAGGCCGAGATGGAGGGCGTGACCGCCGACTCCGTCATCAACGCGATCCTCGCCCACGTCCCGGTCCCCCGCTGATGCCCCTCACCGGACGCGCCGCCCTCGTCGCGGCCATCGGATCGATCCCCATCGGCATCTGGGGACCCAGCTGGACGGGCATCCTCGCCGTCGACGGCCCACTGGCTCTGGCCTGTGCCTGCGACTTCGCTCTGGCGGCTCCGGTACGACGCCTCGTGCTGACCCGCGCAGGCGACACGTCCGCCCGCCTGGGCGAGACCGCGGACGTCACCCTGACGGTCACCAACCCGTCCGGGCGCCCTCTGCGGGCCCGCCTCAGGGACGGCTGGCCACCGAGCAGCTGGCAGCCCGGCACCGAGGTCGAGGCCTCACGCCACCGCCTGACCGTCCCTCCGGGCGAACGCCGACGCGTCACGACCCGCCTGCGCCCCACACGCCGCGGCGACCGCCAGGCGGACCGCGTCACGATCCGCTCCTACGGCCCCCTCGGCCTGTTCTCCCGCCAGGGCGGCCACAAGGTGCCCTGGACCGTACGGGTTCTGCCCCCCTTCACCAGCCGCAAGCATCTGCCGTCGAAACTCGCCCGACTGCGTGAACTCGACGGCCGCACCAGCGTCCTGACCCGCGGTGAGGGCACGGAATTCGACAGCCTGCGCGAGTACGTGCCCGGAGACGACACCCGCTCCATCGACTGGCGGGCCACAGCACGGCAGTCGGCGGTCGCGGTACGCACCTGGCGCCCCGAACGCGACCGGCACATCCTGCTGGTGCTGGACACCGGACGCACCTCCGCCGGCCGAGTCGGCGACGCCCCGCGCCTGGACGCCTCCATGGACGCGGCACTCCTCCTCGCGGCCCTCGCGTCGCGAGCGGGCGACCGGGTGGATCTCCTCGCCTACGACCGCCGGGTCCGCGCTCTCGTCCAGGGCCGCGCCGCGGGCGATGTGCTCCCCTCTCTGGTCAGTGCCATGGCCACGCTGGAGCCCGAGCTCGTCGAAACGGACGCCCGCGGCCTCACCGCCACCGCGCTCCGGACGGCTCCACGGCGGTCCCTGGTCGTCCTGCTCACGACGCTCGACACCGCTCCGGTCGAGCAGGGTCTGCTTCCCGTGCTCTCTCAACTGACCCAACGGCACACGGTTCTGCTCGCTTCGGTGGCCGATCCCCGGATCGCCCGCATGGCGACGGGTCGTGGAAACGCCGACGCGGTGTACGAGGCAGCGGCGGCCGCGCAGGCCCAGAGCGAACGGCATCGGACCGCAGAACAACTCCGTCGGCACGGTGTGACGGTTGTGGACGCGACGCCTGATGATCTCGCGCCTGCGTTGGCGGATGCGTATCTGGCCTTGAAGGCGGCGGGCCGACTCTGATTCTCGGACGACAGGGGCTGCAGGCCGGCCTCTGTCGATTTCACTCCAAGCCCCCAAACGCAAAAGAGCCCCACACCGTGAGGTGTGGGGCTCTTTCTCAATATTTGTTCGGCGGTGTCCTACTCTCCCACAGGGTCCCCCCTGCAGTACCATCGGCGCTGTGAGGCTTAGCTTCCGGGTTCGGAATGTAACCGGGCGTTTCCCTCACGCTATGACCACCGAAACACTATGAAACAGACAACCGAGCCACGCTCTGTGGAACGTGGGGCTGTTCGTGGTTTCAGAACTAACACAGTGGACGCGAGCAACTGAGGACAAGCCCTCGGCCTATTAGTACCGGTCACCTCCACCAGTTACCTGGCTTCCAGATCCGGCCTATCAAC